>NZ_CP010803.1:2290833-2921250 GCF_000960975.1 Martelella endophytica
CTCATTGGGCATGCCGCCGCAATCTTATCTGCGTGACGGTGTCAGCGCGGTGGACCGCCCGAACGACGATTGAGATAGGTGGCAAGCCAGACGATCTCGGCCTCGACCTCGCCGAACCTGTCATCCTTTTCGCGGCCCTCGGGTTTTGGCGCCGCTCCGCCATTCCTGACAAAGTCGGAAATGGCTGCGACCGCGGCGATCGCACGGTTGGCGCGCGCCTCGTTGGGCGGCGGATCGCCCAGGCGGCGACCCTCGGCATAGGCGGCAGTGGACCCGCAAAGCCGTTCGGCGCTGGCGACGGCCGGGAACCAGGATGCCGCCTCGCGACCCGCCGGCGGCGGCTCGGCGATCAGGCGCTCGAGCGTTGTCCTTAGGTCCGACAGCGACCGGAACGCGGCGAACTCGCGCTCGGCAAGGTTCTTCCGCAGTGGTATCAGCGCTTCCTTGTCGGTGGGCAGGGGTGCCGTCGCCGCCCGTAGGAACGTCGCCACATGTTCGAGCGCTGCCGTAAAGGCGGTGGTGATGCCGGCTTCCTGCGATCGTGGCCAGATCAGATAGCCGAAGACGAGCGCGATGCCGGAACCGAGCAGGGTGTCGTAAAGCCGCTGCAGGCCATAATCAGAGACCGCGCCCGGCGCCACGAGATCGATCATCAGCAGGATCACCGGCGTCAGCAGGGTCACCATTGCCGCATAGCTGCGCAGGCCAAGGAAGGGCAGGGTGGCGGCCAGCGCCATGATGATCGGAATGTAGGCGATCCCCTTCGGCACCACCGCGGCAATGGCGATCGCGACCAGCACGCCGGCAACCGTTCCGATGCTGCGATGGATCGCGCGCAGGAACACCGAGCCGAAATCCGGTTTCAGCACCAGCGCCACCGTCAGGGGCAGCCAGTAATTGTGATCGCCGGTGACCCACTGTGTCACCGCCACGCCGATGCCGACGCTGAGCGACAGCCTGAGCGCGGCAATGATGACCGCACGGCCAAGCGTCAGCCTGCGCGCGAGGTGGGTGAAGAGACCGGCAGAGAAGATGCCTTGGCCCTCGGGTGGCTCCGCCGTCGCCGTTGCGGCGGGCGCCGTTCTCCAGAGCGTCGCGACGAGACGTTCGGTGAGGTAGAGTGCTTCGCCCTCGGCGCCCTCAGGCGCGGGCGGCGGCGGGGCATGCCTCTGATAGGCATCGGCGATGGTATCGAGCCGGGCGGCTGCCGCCTCCAGCGCTTCGCCACGCCGCGAGATCAGCGTCACTTGCAGCTGGTTGATGAGCGAGAGCGCCTCGGCGCTGCGCTGCGTGGCGCGGGTGCGGGCGCGCCCGTGGCTGCGCTTCTCGATCAGGGCGGCATAGGCGCCCTTGGTCGCGTCGGTCACCTTGCGGCGAGCGACGATCATCAACGCCCGGGTTTCCGGCGTCACGTCGCGGCCGACGGCGTCGGAGGCGCGGGCGAGTTCGGCAAGCCCGGTGATGAGATCGGCGATCATGCGCCGCTCCGGCCTGTCCTTGTCGAAGAGCGCGCCGACGCCGAGCATGACGGCGACGAAGCCGGCGCCGATCAGAACATTGGTGAACACCAGCCAGACGGGCAGCCCGTGAGGCGCGTGGCTGGTGACGATCGCCAGCACCAGCATGTGCATGGCGCCGAGCGAGAAGGCGGCGCCATAGCCGGAAATGAGCCCCGAGACCAGCGCCACCGCCATCAGCATGGCGAGCGTCGCGACACCGTGGCCACCCACGAGCGGGCCGATGAGCGTGCCGGTCGCGCCAATGGTGGCGGAGATGGCAAGCTGGCGAAAGCGTTCCGGATAGGGATCGAGGCGCACGGACACGGCAGATAGGAACGCGCCAAGCGCAACGAACAGCATCGCGTCCTTGTGTCCCGTCATCTCGCCGATGAGAAGCGGCAGGCCGGTGCCGAGCGAGAGGCGGATCGCGTGCCGCCACGGCCTGTAGGGCGAGGCCTTGAGCAGCGCCAGATTGTGAAACCACCGGGTTGCCGGATTCATGCCGTCTCCACCTTGTCGCGCTTTTCTGCCACGCCTGACGTGCGCCTTTTACCCGTTCCCGCGGGGGCTCGGCAAGCCGGGGTCGCGATAGTGGCGCGGCGGCAACAGTTCGGGCCAAACGCAATGAACCGCAATTCACTACTGGTCAAACACGCGTGGTGCGGGTATAAGGGCCGCGTTTCTCTAGCCGGCGAAAGGAGCATGCATGATGGATATCACTGACATTGTAATGCTCTGCGCAGCACCAGCCCAGGCAACCCGCCCGGCCGCGCCTCGCCTCGTGTGACCATTCACACGAATTCTCTGTTTTCCTCTTAGTCAAATTGTACTGCGGCAGACTTATGCCGCCCTCAGTCCCTGATTTCAGGTCGCGCCGGGATACGTGCCGATCTGGCATCGTCGTCACAAGACGGGGACGGTCTGGAGCCTGATCATGTTTAGCTGGTTTGAAAACCGCGTGAATCCCTATCCCCGTGAGGAGCCGACCACGCCGCCCAAGGGGTTGTTGCCGTTCCTGTGGCACTACTCGAAGCCGGCAGCACCGTGGCTGGTGCTGATGTCGCTGGTTGCGGGAACGATCGCGTTTGCGGAAGTCTACCTGTTCCAGTTCCTCGGCGATATCGTCAACTGGCTGTCCACGGCCGACCGCGAGACCTTTCTTGCCGATGAAGGCTGGCACCTTGCGCTCATGGGCGGACTGGTGCTGGTCGGTCTGCCGCTGCTCACGACCTTCGGCTCGCTGCTGATCCATCAGGTGCTGCTTGGCAACCTGCCGATGATCGGTCGCTGGCAGATGCACCGTTATGTGCTGCGCCACTCGATGACCTTCTTCGCCAACGAGTTCGCGGGCCGCGTGTCGCAGAAGGTGATGCAGACGTCGCTTGCCGTGCGCGAAACGGTGATGAAGACGCTCGACATGTTCGTCTATGTGGCGACCTATTTCGCCTCGATGATCTTCATCGTCGCCGCGGCCGACTGGCGGCTGGTGATTCCACTGATCGTCTGGCTCGTGGTCTATGGTGCGCTGCTTTGGTACTTCATCCCGCGTCTGAGGAAAATTTCGGCCGATCAGGCCGATGCCCGTTCGCTGATGACCGGGCGCGTGGTCGACAGCTACACCAATATCGGCACGGTGAAGCTGTTCTCGCACGCGGGCCGTGAGGAGCAGTTCTCGAAAGAGGGCATGGACGGGTTCCTGCATACGGTCTACCGGCAGATGCGCCGGGTGACCGAGTTCCAGATCCTGGTCTACCTCAACAACGCCATCGCTCTCTTTTCCGTTGGCGCGCTGGCGATCCATTTCTGGTTGCTGGATTCGATCAGCGTCGGAACGATCGCGCTGACCCTCGGCCTCGTCATGCGGATCGGCGGCATGTCGCAGTGGATCATGTGGGAAGTGACGGCGCTGTTCGAAAACATCGGCACGGTCTATGACGGCATGGCGATGATGGCACGCAAGCACGACCTGGTCGACGCGGAGGACGCGAAGGCGCTGACCGTGACCAGGGGCGAGATCGTTTATGACGACATCTCGTTCCACTACGGCAAGAAGGACGGCATCATCGAGCACCTGTCGCTCACGATCAAGCCCGGCGAGAAGGTCGGCCTTGTCGGACGCTCGGGTGCCGGCAAGACCACGATGATGAACCTGCTGCTGCGCTTCTTCGATCTGGAGAGCGGCCGTATTCTCATCGACGGACAGGATGTGTCGAAGGTCACGCAGGACAGCCTGCGCGAAAACATCGGCGTGGTGACGCAGGATACCTCCCTGTTGCACCGCTCGATCCGCGACAACATTGCCTATAGCCGCCCGGAAGCGACCGACGAGGAGGTGATTTCGGCCGCCAAGCGCGCCAATGCCTGGGAGTTCATCCAGGGGCTTTCCGACATGCAGGGGCGTACTGGCCTTGAGGCTCATGTCGGCGAGCGTGGGGTGAAGCTCTCCGGCGGTCAGCGCCAGCGCATCGCGATCGCCCGTGTGTTCCTGAAGGACGCGCCGATCCTGGTGCTGGACGAGGCGACCTCGGCGCTCGATTCCGAAGTCGAGGCGGCCATTCAGGAAAGCCTGTTCGGCCTGATGGAAGGCAAGACGGTGATCGCGATCGCCCACCGCCTTTCGACGCTGACCGAGATGGACCGGCTCGTCGTCCTCGACAAGGGCGAGATCGTCGAGGTGGGAACTCATTCGGAGCTCGCCAGTGGCGAGGGCATCTATGCCGATCTCTGGCGCCGCCAGTCCGGCGGTTTCCTCGCGGATGATCATACGGCAGCCGGCGAGGCCGCCGAGTAAGACGTTAAGCTGACCGGGCCCGCTTTTTGCGGGCCCGGTTCAGTTTGCTGACAAACGTCTCCCCATTCCGGGTCATCCTCGGGCTTGACCCGAGGATCCAGGCCGCCCGGCAAAGGTTCTTTATATATCTTTGCAAATTCGGAGACTTCAATCGCCTGGATGCTCGGATCGAGTCCGAGCATGACACAAGAACAAAAGGCGATGACACATGATGGTCAAAGCTTGCTGCTCGGTCAGCAGTCTGTAGCGGGCCCGTTTGATGCGGGCCCGGTTTTTGCGACCGTTTCCGCCATAGCCAGAAAACAGCCGCTGTCCATCTATTTGACAAGGGCACATTCCTGCTAGCCGCGAATCCCTGTATGGCTCCTCCATGATCTTTCGCTCGATTGCCCGCATCTTCGAAAACTGGATCGATCCGCTTGCCGATCGCGCGCCGGAACAGCCGCCGCGCTCGCTCATGGCGTTCTGCTGGTTTTACCTCAGGCAGGCAAAGCTACCCTTCTTTGCCATGCTCGTGCTCGGTGGTGGCGGCGCGCTCATGGAGACGGCGTCGTTCTGGTTCATGGGCGTGCTGATCGATATTCTCGACGCCACCCCGCGCGAGGCCGGTTGGTCGGGCTTGATCGCAAGCCATGGAAGCGTGCTCCTCGCCATGGCCTTCGTCATGGTCGTCGTACGCGTTTTGCTGCTTTCGCTGTCCATGCTGGTCGAAGAGCAGACGATCACGCCCGGCTTCACCAATCTGGTCCGCTGGCAGTCCTATCGCTATGTCGCGCGCCAATCGCTGAATTTCTTCCAGAACGATTTCGCTGGCCGTATCGTCACCAAGGTGAGTGCGGCGGGACAGTCGATCGGCGATCTGATGTCTTCGCTACTGCAAGTCGTCTGGTTCATGGCGATCTACGCGATCTCGACCATGGCGCTGGTGGCCGCGCTCGACTGGCGGCTTGCGGCGATGATCGCGCTCTGGATCGCGATCTTTCTGCTGCTGGCACGCTATTTCGTGCCGCGCATCCGCGAGAACGCCCGCGAACTGGCCGAGGCCAATTCGATGATGTCCGGCCGCATGGTCGATTCCTTTTCCAACATCCTCACGCTCAAGCTCTTCGGCAATGACGTGGGCAATGACGGCTACATGCGCCAGGGCTTCGAGCGGCTGATCGAGCGCGTGCAGCGCTTCACCCGGCTGATCACCGGCGTGCGCGCGGCGCTCAACCTGCTTTCGGGCGTGATGATCACGGCGATCGCGGCCGTGTCGATCGACCTCTGGTTTTCGAGCAACATTTCTTCCGGCGATGTCGCGTTCACCCTCGGGTTGGCGCTTCGGCTTTCGATGATGCTCGGCCGGTTGATGATGCAGCTGAACGGCATCATGCGCGCGATCGGCACAATCCAGAACTCGGCCGAACTGATCGCCGAGCCCATCGGCCTCGTCGACAAGCCGGATGCGACAGAGCTTGCGATCCGCCGCCCCGAGGTTCGCTTCGAGCATGTCGATTTCGGTTACGAGGGCGGCGGGCCGGTAATTCGTGATCTCTCGCTTGTCATCGGCGCCGGCGAAAAGGTCGGCATTGTCGGCCGCTCGGGCGCCGGCAAGTCGACGCTCGTCAATCTGCTGCTGCGGTTTTACGATGTCAGCGACGGCCGGATCCTGATCGACGGCCAGAACATCGCCGATGTCACCCAGGAAAGCCTCAGGGCGCAGATCGGCATGGTAACGCAGGATACCGGCCTGCTGCACCGCGCCATTCGTGACAATATCCGTTTCGGCAAGGAGGGCGCCGGCGACGACATGCTCTGGGAAGCCGTCGAGCGCGCCGAGGCCGATAGCTTTATTGCCGATCTCTCCGACATGCGCGGCCGCAAGGGGCTTGATGCCCATGTCGGCGAGCGCGGCGTGAAGCTTTCCGGCGGCCAGCGCCAGCGCATCGCGATCTCGCGGGTGATGCTGAAGGACGCGCCGATCCTGGTGCTGGACGAAGCGACTTCGGCGCTGGATTCGGAAGTCGAAGCGGCAATCCAGGCCAACCTGATGAAGTTGATGGAGGGCAAGACCGTGCTCGCCATTGCCCATCGCCTCTCCACCATCGCCGCCCTCGACCGGCTGATCGTCATGGACAAGGGCCGCATCGTCGAGTCGGGCACGCATCAGGAACTGCTGGAGCAGGGCGGTATCTATGCCGCACTCTGGGCCCGCCAGTCCGGCGGTTTCCTGCCGGTGGATGGCGCTGAAACCGAGGCCTAACGGGCCGTCTCTCTCAGGGAAATATCGGCGATCAGGCCGAAGTGATTGGACCCGAGCGCATCCGGCATCCGCTTCAGGCTGTCGATATGCGCCGGCGCGCGCACCAGGATATGGTCGATGGGCAGGCCGATCGCGGGTATATTGACCGGCCATGTGCGCGGTTCGTGGGCATGGGCCCTGAGGCCCGAGGCTTTCATGAAGGCGATGATATCCGGCGACAGCAGAGACGAATTGAAATCGCCGCCGAGTACGACCGGTCCCTCGATCCGCCGCAACCTTCGTTGCGCGACCCTGAGTTCATCCTGCTGGATCGCGTCGAAGAAGGGTTTGGTGAAGTGGGCGGCGACGAGATTGACCTGTCTGCCGTCAAGCTCGATCGAGGCCCTGATGAAGCGCTCTGAGCGGAGAGATCCCATTGACAGGAGCTTGCCGTCCTCCAGGGGATGGCGCGACAGCATCATCAGGTCGCATCTCGTCGTCATCTCGCCGCAGCCAATGCGATAGGGATAGACCTTCTCAAGCTCGGGCAGATGCGCCCGGAGCGGTCCCGATTCCAGCGCATAGATCACATCCGCCTTTTCGGCGATCAGCCATGCGGCGATATCGCCGCCGCGATCATTGTCGCCGAGCATGTTGAACTCGATAAGCCTGAAGGAGGCACCGGGCGTGCCTGCTGCAGCGCGCTGGACCACGGTTTCATGCAGATATCCGACATAGAGCAGCAGCGCTGCGGCAATGAACAGGGGAGGGGCATGCCAGGCGGTCCTGCCGATGCAGATAAAAGCCAGGGAAAACAGAAATGCCGCGATCGCGATGTGCAATCGCATGCCGCCGATGAAGGCGGAAAACCAGTCTCGCGAAAGCGAAGGCAGCAGGCAAAGCAAAATGGCAAGAATGGCAAAGGTACCGGCGATGGTCTTCACATGGCTCACAATAGAATTCCGGAAATGAAAATTGTTAAAAGGCAATAGCCGGCGTCAGGCTAGCACTCGCCGCAATCCCCAGCAACGGGATCGGCCAATGCTGCACTGCCGCAAGCGATCTACTGTGGCTGAAATTTCTCAGACACTGGACATCGTAAGTGATCGCGCATAAAACTTGGCGATCATAAGACGCTGTCATGGTACTTTCGCGACGAGAGGCGAGGGAGGTAGGGTATCGGCGGCAGCGGCATCAGCTGATGGAGGGATAGCGGTGCAAGACGAGACTGTTTCGACGGACCATTCCGGCGAACCGACCCGGCGTGATTTTCTGTATCTGTCAACCGGCATGGCGGCCGCCGTGGGAGCGGCAGCAGTGGCTTGGCCGTTCATTGACCAGATGCGGCCGGATGCCTCGACGCTGGCGCTTTCGACCGTCGAAGTCGACGTCTCGAGCCTCGAGCCGGGCATGTCGCTGACCGTCAAGTGGCGCGGCAAGCCCGTGTTCATCCGCAACCGCACCGAGGCGGAGATCGATGAGGCGAAGGAAGTGCCGCTCTCCGATCTCAAGGATCCGATCGCCCGCAATGAGAATCTCCCGGCCGACGCCCAGGCGACCGACGTTGATCGCTCGGCAGGCGAGGCCAAGGAGAACTGGATCGTGATGATCGGCTCCTGCACTCATCTCGGTTGCATTCCGCTCGGCCAGTCCGGCGATTTCGGCGGATGGTTCTGTCCCTGTCATGGCTCGCACTACGATACGGCGGGCCGTATCCGCAAAGGCCCTGCGCCGCAGAACCTTGCCATTCCGCTATACGCATTTACGTCCGACACTGTGATCAGGATCGGTTGAGGGGGAGAGACTGAATCATGAGTGGACACTCGACTTATGAGCCGAGCAATGGCGTGTCGAAATGGGTGGATGCGCGCCTGCCCTTGCCGCGGATGCTCTACGACAGCTTCGTTTCCTATCCGGTGCCGCGCAATCTGAATTATGCCTACACCTTCGGCGCCATGCTTTCGGTAATGTTGCTGGTGCAGATCGCGACGGGCGTCGTGCTGGCCATGCACTACACGGCCTCGACCGGGGCAGCCTTTCTGTCGGTCGAGAAGATCATGCGCGACGTCAATCATGGCTGGCTGCTGCGCTACATGCATGCCAACGGCGCCTCGTTCTTCTTCATCGCCGTCTATCTGCACATCGCCCGAGGCCTTTACTACGGCTCCTACAAGGCGCCGCGCGAGATCCTCTGGATGCTTGGCGTTGTGATCTATCTCCTGATGATGGCAACCGGCTTCATGGGCTATGTGCTGCCCTGGGGGCAGATGTCGTTCTGGGGCGCCACCGTCATCACCGGCTTCTTCACGGCATTCCCGCTAATCGGCGACTGGGTGCAGCAGCTCCTCCTTGGCGGCTTTGCCGTCGGCGAGCCGACGCTGCAGCGCTTCTTCGCGTTGCACTATCTGTTGCCCTTCATGATTGCCGGCGTGGTGATCCTGCATATCTGGGCGCTGCACGTGACCGGGCAGACCAATCCGACCGGTGTCGAGGTCAAGCAGAAGAGCGACACCGTCGCCTTCACGCCCTATGCGACCATCAAGGATGCGCTCGGCGTTACCGTCTTCCTCATCGTCTATGCCTGGTTCATCTTCTACCTGCCGAACTATCTCGGCCATCCGGACAACTACATCCCGGCTGATTCGATGAAGACGCCGTCGCACATCGTTCCGGAATGGTACTACCTGCCGTTCTACGCGATGCTGCGCGCCATCACCTTCAACATCGGCCCGATCGACTCCAAGCTCGGTGGCGTGCTGGTGATGTTCGGCTCGATCCTGATCCTGTTCTTCCTGCCCTGGCTCGATACGTCGAAGGTCCGCTCCGCCGTTTATCGGCCGTGGTACAAGATGTTCTTCTGGCTGTTCGTGGCCAACGCCCTGATGCTCGGCTGGCTGGGATCGCAGCCGGCGGAAGGCGTGTTCGTTGTGCTGTCGCAGCTCGGAACGCTATATTATTTCGGATTTTTCCTCGTCATCATGCCCGTCCTTGGGCTCATCGAAAAACCGCTGCGGATACCGAATTCGATAACCGAAGCGGTGCTCGAGAAAGAGGCCGCCCGGCGTCAGCCGGCCGCGGCCGGCGAATGACGGCGGGCGAGGAGGGGAAATTCTCATGAAAAAACTTATCGCACATCTCCTGTTCGCGGCACTTCTGTTGCCGGCCGGCGCGGCCCTGGCGGCGGATGAAGAAGCCCACGAGGGCGGCACGCCGCACTATCCGATCGAGCACCCGCACCACACCGACTGGAGCTTTCACGGGCCGTTCGGCACCTATGATCGCGGCCAGCTCCAGCGCGGGCTGAAGGTCTACAAGGAAGTCTGTTCCGCCTGTCACTCGCTGGACCTGGTCGCCTTCCGCACGCTGACCGATCTTGGCTATTCGGAAGACCAGGTGAAGACGCTCGCCGCCGAATACGATATCGAGGCCGGGCCGGATAATGACGGCAACATGTACGACCGGCCGGGCATCCCGTCGGACTATTTCCCGGCGCCGTTTGCCAATGCCGAACAGGCGGCAGCATCCAATAACGGTGCGGCGCCGCCGGACCTGTCGCTGATGGCCAAGGCACGCGGCATCACCCGCGGCTTCCCCTACTTCATCTTCGACATGTTCACCCAGTATCAGGAGGGTGGGCCGGATTATATCCACTCGCTGCTGACGGGCTATCAGGAACCGCCGGAAGGCGTCGAAATCCCGACGGGTACGCACTACAATCCGTATTTCGCCAATGCCGCCTCGTTGGCAATGGCGCCGCCGCTGTCGGATGGCATTGTTTCCTATGATGACGGTGCGCCTGAGACCGTCGACCAGTACGCGACCGATGTTGCGGCCTTCCTGATGTGGACGGCAGAGCCGAAGCTCGAGGACCGCAAGCAGACCGGACTTGTCGTCATGGTTTTCCTGGTGGTGCTGACGGTGCTTGTCTATCTGACGAAAAAATCACTGTACGCGCGCAAGCACGATTGATTTTTCGAACGTGACGTTGAACAAAGGGGCGGCTCCGGCCGCCCTTTTGATGTCTTGATGAATTTGCCGCCCCGGTGGGGCTGCCGAAATGAGGATGCTAGAAGATGACGACAGACCTTGTCGCTGCCATTCGTTCGATACCGGATTACCCGAAGCCTGGCATCATCTTTCGTGACATCACCACGCTGCTTGGCGATGCGCGCGCCTTCCGCCGCGCCGTTGATGAGCTCGTCCAGCCCTATGTCGGCATGAAGATCGACAAGATCGCCGGTATCGAGGCGCGCGGCTTCATTCTCGGTGGCGCGCTGGCACACCAGCTTTCCGCCGGTTTCGTGCCGATCCGCAAGAAGGGCAAGCTGCCGAACAAGACCGTTTCAATGGCCTATCAGCTCGAATACGGCGAAGACACGATGGAGATGCATGTCGATGCGATCAAGCCCGGCGAGAAGGTCATCCTCGTCGACGACCTGATCGCTACCGGTGGCACCGCCGAGGGCGCCGTCAAGCTTCTGCGCCAGATGGGTGCCGAGATCGTCTCCGCCTGCTTCATCATCGACCTCAAGGACCTGCCCGGCCGCAAGAAGCTCGAAGCCATGGACGTCGAGGTGCGCTCGCTGGTCGAATTCGAGGGCCACTGAGCATTTCAGGCCGCAAGCGCCTTTTCTATGTCGTCGGTGATTTCCTCGGGCTTGGTGGTCGGCGCGAAGCGTGCCACGGGTTCGCCATCGCGCCCGATCAGGAACTTGGTGAAGTTCCACTTGATGATGCCGGAACCGAGGATACCGGCCTTTTCCTTCTTCAGATATCTGAACAGCGGGTGCGCATGCTCGCCGTTGACGTCGATTTTCGAGAACATTGGAAAGTCGACGTCGAACTGCGTCTTGCAGAAAGTGGCAATCTCCGCTTCGGCCCCCGGCTCCTGCCCGCCGAACTGGTTGCAGGGAAAGCCGAGCACGACAAACCCCTTGTCGCGATAGCGCCGATAAAGCGCTTCCAGCCCTTCATATTGCGGCGTGAACCCGCAACCGCTCGCCGTGTTGACGATGAGCAGCACTTGGCCGCGATACCTGTCGAGGCTGATCTCCTCGCCGGTGATACCTCTGACTGAGAACTGGTAGATGGTCATGTCATTCCTCACATTGCCTCGTGGCCGGACTGTGTGCCGAGAAAGGGTGCCATTCAAGCAAAACTTGAAAATTGTACACTATTCGTGTATACATAACCTTCAAGCTGCAGGGGAGAGCGGTTTGGAATTTCAGTGGGACGAAGTCAAACGACAGCGGATTCTCGCAGAACGCGGGGTCGATATCCTCTACGCCGCTCTGATCTTCGAAGGGGTAGTGCTGACGCGCGAAGATGACCGTCGGGACTATGGCGAGCGGCGGGAGATTTCACTCGGCATGGTCGACGACGAGTGTTTCGTCGTTGTCCACACCGACCGGGGCGGCATACGCCGATTGATTACAGCCTGGAAAGGAGGCCGTGATGAGCGAAGGATCTACGAAGCACGGGTCGCTGGCGCAGCTCAGAAAGATGAAGGATGACGGTAAGCTTGTCGACGGTCGCGACGCCGCGGCCGGAGAGAGCCTCGGTCCGGCATTCTGGGCAAAGGCCGAACTCAAGCCGCCGGCACCAAAGCGTTCGGTTCACCTGAAGCTCGACCCGGAGGTGTTCGAATTCTTCTATGAACAGGCGCAGGGCAAAGGCCATCTGACGCAGATGCAGGCGGTGCTGAAAGCCTATGCGGATGCCCATCGGCGCTGAGGCCGGTGGGCATCCTCCCGATCACGTATTGAACCGGAAATGGATCACGTCGCCGTCGGCGACGACATATTCCTTGCCTTCGTCGCGGGCCTTGCCCGCTTCCTTGGCTCCGGTCTCGCCCTTGAAAGCGATGAAGTCGTCATAGGCGATGGTGTGGGCGCGGATGAAACCGCGTTCGAAATCGGTATGGATCACGCCGGCGGCCTGCGGTGCCTTGGTGCCGCGGCGGATGGTCCATGCGCGGGTTTCCTTCGGACCGACCGTGAAATAGGTGATCAGGTCGAGCAGCTTGTAGCCGGCGCGGATCAGGCGGTCGAGGCCGGGCTCCTCGAGGCCCATTTCGGAGAGGAACATTTCAGCCTCTTCGGCCTCGAGCTGGGCGACCTCGGCTTCAATCGCGGCCGAGATGATGACGGTTTCGGCGGATTGCTGGGCAGCCATTTCGGCAACGGCCTTGGTGTGGGCATTGCCCTCTGCGGCATCGCTTTCGGCGACATTGCAGACATAGAGAACCGGTTTCGAGGTCAGCAGGTTGAGGCCCTTCAGGATCTTCTGCTCTTCGACGTCGAGCGTGGCATTCAGCCCACGCACCGGCTTGCCGTCCTGCAGTAGCGCGAGCGAGGCTTCCATCACGGGGAGCATCGCAAGCGATTCCTTGTCCTTGCCGGTGGCACGCTTGCGCGTCTGGTCGACGCGGCGTTCGAGGCTTTCGAGGTCGGCGAGCATCAGCTCGGTCTCGATCGTCTCGGCATCGGCAACCGGGTTGATGCGGCCCTCGACATGGGTGATGTCGTCGTCCTCGAAGCAGCGCAGCACATGCACCACGGCGTCGACCTCGCGGATGTTGGCGAGGAACTGGTTGCCGAGGCCTTCGCCCTTCGAAGCGCCGCGCACGAGGCCGGCGATGTCGACGAAGGAGATGCGGGTCGGGATGATTTCCTTCGAGCCGGCGATCGCGGCGAGTGCATCCATGCGCGCATCGGGAACGGCGACCTCGCCGGTATTGGGCTCGATCGTGCAGAAGGGATAATTTGCGGCCTGCGCTGCGGCGGTCTTGGTCAGCGCGTTGAAAAGGGTCGACTTGCCGACGTTGGGCAGGCCGACAATTCCGCATTTGAAGCCCATGGGGATATCCTGCGTTTTTAAATGGCGTTACTGGCCGTTGGCTATGGGCGATGTAGGTGGCCCGGGTCAAGGCTTGATCGCCGAAACCGCGCTTTTCTGGCTTCTGCACTTGCGAAAGCGGGACCTGAGAGGCTAGAATGCCGCCATTGCTGAATGTCAATTTACGGCATGGTGGCGGGCCACGGTGATGGCCGCAATTCTCTTCAATCTTACGGGAAAGCGAGCGGGTCGGTCATGAGCGACACGGGCTCCGATACAAGGCGCAAGACCAAAACGCGGGTGAAGGTCGAAAAGCCGCGCCTCTACAAGGTCATTCTGGTCAATGACGACTACACGCCGCGCGAATTCGTGCTGATGGTGCTGCAGGCGGTTTTCCGCATGGGCGAGGATGCCGGTTACAAGGTGATGATCACCGCCCATCAGAAGGGCACCTGTCTCGTCGCGGTCTATAGCCGCGATATCGCCGAGACCAAGGCGAAGGAGGCGGTCGATCTTGCCAAGCAGGCTGGCTTCCCGCTGATGTTCACCACAGAACCCGAGGAATAAGCGCGCGCTTCCTTAATCCTTCTTCTGGCCGAACATCTTCTTCAGCATGTCGGCCATCGGCCCGCTCTCGGGCATCTTCTTCTGGCCGCGGTCGCGCGCCTTGTGGATATGGGACTTGGCCTTGGGCGCCGGTTTGGCCGCTGGGGCAGGCTGAGGCGCAGAGCCACCGCCCGTTGAAAGCGCAAGCTTGTTCATCAGCTGCGAATCCTCGCCGCGCACCAGCAGCGCTGCGTTTTCTGCAAGCGCCGCAAGCATCGGCTCCAGCCATTCCGCATCCACCTTGGCGAAATCGCCGAGCACGTGGCTGTGGACCCGTTCCTTGGTGCCGGGGTGGCCAATGCCGAGGCGCAGGCGCCGGTAGTCCTTGCCGCAATGGGCGTCGATCGACTTGATGCCATTGTGGCCGCCGGAGCCGCCGCCGGTCTTGATCCGCGCCTTGCCGGGCATGAGGTCGAGCTCGTCGTAGATGACCACCAGATCATCGGTGGAGAGCTTGTAGAAACGCATCGCCTCGCCAACGCTTTCGCCTGAAAGGTTCATGAAGGTCTGCGGTTTGATCAGCAGCACCTTTTCCCCGGCGAGGCTGCCTTCGGCGATCAGCCCCTTGAATTTGGCAGACCAGGATGAAAACCCGTTGCGCTCGGCAATCGCGTCGACGGCCATGAAGCCGATATTGTGGCGGTTGCCGCTGTACTGGCTGCCGGGATTGCCGAGGCCGGCGATGATCATCATGACGCTTAGTCCTTCGTGGAAGTTCGGCCCTGTTCCAGCGCTTTGGGCTCCACCTGTCAATAGGGCGCCTGATGCGCCGCGGCAAGGCACGTCAGCGTTCGAAGTCGAGGCCTTCGACGATGTCGGGCGCATTGATGAGGGCGCCGGCGGCTAGGTCGCGGAGCGCGCAGGTCGCGTCGGCGAGCGCGAGCGGGCGCCCGAAGAGGTAGCCCTGGCCCTTGTCCGCACCGATGGCGCGCACCTGCCGGGCCTGCTCGATTGCCTCGACGCCCTCGGCAATCATCTCGCAGTCCATGTTCTTTGAAATCGCGGCAATGCCTTCAATCAGCCGGCGGGCGCGGTTTGCGACGGTCGGATCGCAATCGGTCAGGCCCTTGGTGAAGCTCTGGTCGATCTTGATCTTGTCGACCTGAAAGCGGGCGAGATAGGAAAGCGACGAGAAGCCGGTTCCGAAGTCGTCGAGCGCGACCTGACAGCCGATCTGTCGCAGTTTCGCCAGGCTTTCGCGGATATCCGGCGTATCCTCAAGAAATACGGCCTCGGTGATCTCGATGACGAGGCGGGCCGGGGCGACACCATGCTTTGCCAGCTTTTCCGCTATGAAGTCGATCATTGCGGGTGTCATCTGCACCGGCGAGAGGTTGACGGCGATTTCGAAGTTGGATTCGGGCGCTTCCGCATCGAGTGCATTCAGCCCTTGCAGCACCTTGACGAAGAATTGCCGGCCTATGCTTGTGAGAAGCCCGGTCTCCTCCGCCACCGGGATGAAGGCGTCCGGGGTCACCAGCCCCTTGTCGGGATGGCGCAGCCGCATCAGGCTTTCGAAACCCGAGATCGCGCCGGTTTTCAGGCAGACGATCGGCTGGAAAAACGGTTCGAACCAGCCGTTTTCCAGTCCGCGCATGATATCGGCTTCCGTCTCTGCGCGCATGCGTGTGTGCGCCAGCATTTCCTGACGGAAATACTGCGTACCGTTGCGGCCCATGCGCTTCTGGCGCGACATCGCGATATTGGCAAATCGCACCAGTTCCTCAGGCCCTACCGCATCGTTCGGATAGGCGGCGATGCCGATGCTGACCGTGGTGGCGACGGTGACGCCGTTGACGAAGAAGTTCAGTTCCGAGGTGGCATGCAGCCTCTCGGCCAGACTGCGGACAAGCCGGTCATCGCCGTCATCGAGGACGACGAAGGCGAATTCGTCGCCGCCGAGCCTTGCCGCCAGGGCAACACTATCAAGCGTCGACCGCAGTCGTCGCACGAAAGCCCTGAGCAGTTCGTCGCCGGCGCTGTGGCCATGGTTGTCGTTGACGGCCTCGAAACGGTCGATATCGACGACGAGACAGGTGATGCGCATGTCGGGCGGAGCATTGTCGATAAGCCGCTCCAGCGCCTTCTCGAAACCGACACGGTTCAAGAGACCTGTCAGATAGTCGGAGATCGCCGGTGCATTGGTCTTGGTCTCCAGATCGATGAGCTCGGAAATGTCCTTCATCACGGCAAGCGTCGCGGTGCCGCCATTGGGAAGGGGGACCGGCGCTGCCGAAAACCATATATCGGCGAAGTGGCCGTCGGCTCTCGCCATTTGCAAGACCCAGTTCTGTGGCAGACGATCCTGCTGCATGCGCCTGAGCCTGTCCTCGAAGGCCGACCGGTCACTTTCCTGCAGGAAACGGGAGAACGGCTTGCCGATGACCCTGCCGCGGCCATAGCCGCCATATTTCAGCCAGCCATCGCTGACGTCGATGATCTTGCCGACTTCGGTCATCAGCCAGGCCATTTCGGTAACGCTATCCAGCGGGCCGCCCGAAGGCTCTCCGGCGGGAACAGGCAAGCCAAGGGGCATGACAACGCCGCGGCGTCGAAAGGCGGCACGCTTGCGTTTATCCCGTGCCTTTCGCCGCGCTCTCAGCCGCGCCCGACGCTGGCTCACGCTTGGCGCGGACGGCTGATAGCGCCCGACGCCCTTGCGGGTGCCGGCGATCACGATCATCAATGTGAAGAGGATGGTCAGATTGCCCGGGTCCAGCAATATGGGCGTCGGCGGCGTCTGGAAGTAGAGCGTCAGCCTGCCGATTTCGGCAAGGCCGGTCTCGGCACCGGAGACGATCGGCTTGGTGACTGATTTCAATGCGCTTTCGGTGCCGCCCGCTGGCTCCGAAACAGCAACGCGGCTGCGTCCGTCCCTGTCATCGATCTCAAGGCGGGCGACATTGGGATCACCGGCAATGGCGCGCGCAATGGCAAGAATCGTCTTGTCATCGCCAGTGGCCAGCGCCGTCGAAATGGCCGGCGCGCCGAATTCCGCAAGCAGCGCGATGTGCCGTTCCAATCGTCCGGTGGCACGAATTTCCGCTGTGACGAAGTCATAGCTTGCGATCAGCACGAGGGCGACGCTCAGCCCGGCAAGGCATATCAGAGCAGGAATCGTCTTGAGGCCGCCTCGCATTCTGTCCATGCGTTCAGGTTATCCCGGCATTCGAAAGGGCGAAAATAGGCATCTATTAATTAGTAAACTCTAATGTAAGTGGGTTCTTTCTAAAAGGATGCAGCTTTTTCGCGGATCGCGCAATAGCATTCATGACAAGTGGAGAGCGGTCAAGCGCTGGCGGACAGTGCTTTTTTCAGGTCGCGTTCCACCGGATCGGACTGCGGAATGCGCCGGCTGCCTGGCATTCATGGTGAGAGCAGCCACAAAAAAACCGCCGGCGCAGAACGCCGGCGGCCGAATTTCCGTAGATCGGAAAATCTTATTCTTCGGTTTCGCCTTCGGCTTCTTCGACGGTTTCTTCCGTCTCTTCGGCATCGGACTTCAGGCCAGCAGGAGCGGCGATCGTCGCGATGGTGAAGTCGCGGTCGGTGATGACCGGCGTGACGTTTTCCGGCAGCTTGACAGCCGAGATGTGGAGCGAGTCGCCGAGGTTGGCCGAAATCAGGTCAACGGTGATGCTCTCCGGGATCGCATTGGCCGGGCAATGGAACTCGACTTCATGGCGCACGATGTTGAGGACGCCGCCGCGCTTGATGCCGGGGCACTTGTCTTCATTGGCGAAGTGAACCGGAATGGCAACCGTGACGGTGCTCTTCTCGGAAATCCGCAGGAAGTCGACGTGCATGACGAAATCACGGACCGGATCGAGCTGGTAGTCCTTCGGCAGGACCATGTACTTGTCCTTGCCGACCTCGACGGTGAACGTCGTCGTCATGAAGCCACCACCGAAGATGCGCTTGGTGATTTCATTGCGATCGATAGCGATCGAAACCGGGGCTTCTTTGTTGCCGTAAATGACGGCGGGAATCTTGCCGGTGCGGCGCAGTTCTCGGGCGGACCCCTTACCGACCCGTTCGCGCGCTTCGGCCGTGAGCGTGCTCTGATTCTTGCTCATGGCATATCCTTTCAGGTGTTGTGGAGTGTTCCTGCGGGCACATCGAGCGCCGTTCGGAACGGGAGAACGCATTCTCCCATCCGCGCTGCCTCCAAGGGTGTCTGCACGGACTGGGTGCCTATAGAGTAGACCGGCAAAAAACGCAAGCAAAAGCCCGCGAATGCACGCATCACACTTCACTTTTCCGGCTTTTGCTTTATGGAAGCGTCGGCTGTTTGCTTGCGAGGATGCTCATAAGAAGGCACCATATCGCATCCCTTAGCTGTCGGAGCCCGTTTTTTTTGAACAACCTCGTCACGTGTCTTGCGGTCGAACATTCCCATAGCGCCATAGCCGCCGCACTCTTCGTTTCCCTGATCGGCGGCGCGCTGACCATCAGCCTGACGACGCGCGTGCGTCAGGCGCCGCGTAGCCAGTCATGGCTCTGGCTCTTGCTGGCCGGGCTCGTCGGCGGCATGACGGCATGGTGCACGCATTTCATCGCGATGCTCGGCTATGATGTCGGCCTGCCGCACAATTACGATCCGCTGCTGACCTTTCTCTCGCTGGGTTCGGTGATCGTCACGACGACGGTCGGTATCTTCATCATCGGCAATGCAGGTCGCTCGCTTCTGGTGGAAGCGGGTGGCGCTGTGGTCAGCCTCGGCGTGGTGCTGATGCATTTCATCGGCATGTCGGGTTACGACGTGCCTGGCTATCTGGTGTGGTCGACGCCCTATATCATCGCCTGCCTGATCTCCGGAATGGTGTTCGGCATGCTCGCCTTTTCCACCCTGGTCCGGATGCGGTTTCGCTATCACGGCCTGGCAGCGGCGCTGCTGCTGACCGTTTCGATCGTCTGCGTCCATTTCGTCTCGATCGCCGGACTCACCTTCGTGCCGGATGGTTCGATCATCCTGCCGAACAGCGGTCTGCAGACGCAGACCATGGTGTTCTTCACCATCCAGGGCTCGGGCATGGTGGTGGTGCTCGGTCTGTCGCTGCTGCTGCTCGACATCAAGAACCGCGAAAACGTCCGTTCCGAAGTGCGTCGCGCCAGCGTCCATGATGCGCTCACCGGTCTGCCGAACCGCACGGCGATGGGTGAAGAGCTGGCACGCCTCATCAGCGAGAAGGGCGCTGGCGGGATACAGTTCGCACTGGCTTTTCTCGATGTCCGCGGTTTCAAGGGGTTGAACGATGTCCGCGGCCATGCCGCTGGTGACTTCGTGCTGTCGTCGGTGGCGGCGCGCCTGCGTGGCTCGCTTCCGGCTGGTGTGTTCGCGGCGCGGACCGGAAACGACGAATTCGCGATCCTGATCCCGGACCTCCAGCATCGCGGCGATGTCCAGCGGCTGCTGCGCCGCGTGATCCAGGAGGTTGCCCGGCCGGCGAGCTGGAGCGGGCAGCAGTTCGTGGTGCGCCTCGATGCGGGAATTGCCGTTTTCCCCGATGACGGTCAGGTGAGCGACGAACTGGTAGCCCGAGCAGACGCCGCGCTGCTGCGCGCCAAGCGAACACGTGACGTCACCTTCTATGACGCCGGCGTCGATCACGGCGAAAGACGGCTCAATGCGCTTGCGCTTGACCTCAGGCGCGCCTTCGAGGACGGCGAGTTTCAGCTCTACTATCAGCAGCAGCACCTGACCGGTGACCGATCCATCTTCGGCTTCGAGGTTCTGCTGCGGTGGTTCCACAGGGATTACGGTTTCATTCCGCCGGACGAGTTCATCCCACTTGCCGAACGCACCGGCTTCATCCACGTCCTTGGCGAATGGGTGCTCCGGCAGGCCGCGGCCGACGCCGTGACCTGGAAGAACCCCTTCCAGGTCGGCGTCAACGTCGCGCCCGAGCAGCTCGCCGACCCGAATCTGGCGCAGATCGTCGGCGCCGTGCTCAAGGAGACCGGATTGCCGCCAGAGCGGCTTGAGCTCGAAATCACCGAAAGCGGCATCGTCGATGACTTCCATAGGGCCCTTGCTTCCATCGAAGCCGTCAAGGCGCTCGGGGTGAAAGTGGCGATGGATGATTTCGGCACAGGTTATTCGTCGCTGACGACGCTACAGCAGTTTCCGTTCGACAAGATCAAGATCGACCGAAGCTTTGTCGCCGGTCTGCCGCATGACGAACTATCGGCGGCCATATGCCGCTCGACCGTGATCATCAGCAAGAGCCTCGGCATCCGCGTGCTGGCGGAAGGGGTCGAAACCGAGGAACAGCTTGCCTTCCTGCAGCGCGAGGGATGCCCGCGCGCGCAAGGCTACTATTTCGGGCGCCCGAAACCGCGCTCCGAAATCGAGGACCTGGTGAACGGTTAGCCGGCGGCGCACGCTGGCGCAAAAGCTGGAAAAAAAGTGGCGTCGGATCAGTCGAAGAGGCTCGAAACCGAGCTTTCGTGGCTGGTGCGGTTGATGGCCTCACCGATCAGCGGCGCGGTGGAGATCACCCGGATGTTCGGCGCGGTCACCATATCGCTGCGCGGCTGGATCGAGTCGGTGATCACCAGTTCCTGAAGCTTGGAATTGGTGATGCGTTCCACCGCATTGCCCGAAAGCACACCGTGGGTAATGTAGGCGGTGACATTGATGGCGCCGTTGTTCAGAAGTGCTTCGGCGGCGTTGCAGAGCGTACCGCCGGAATCGATGATGTCATCAATCAGGATGCATTCCTTGCCCTCGACGTCACCGATGATGTTCATCACTTCGGACTCGCCCGGACGCTCGCGACGCTTGTCGACGATGGCGAGCAGACAGTCGAGGCGCTTGGCCAGAGCGCGGGCGCGCACGACGCCGCCGACGTCAGGTGAAACGACCATGACGTTTTCAAGGTTGCGGCGCGCCTTGACGTCGCGTGCAAGGACCGGTGCCGCAAACAGGTTGTCGGTCGGAATATCGAAAAAGCCCTGGATCTGGCCGGCATGCAGGTCGAGGGTCAGAACCCTGTCTGCGCCAGCGCGGGTGATCAGGTTGGCAACGAGCTTTGCCGAGATCGGTGTGCGGCCCGAGGCGCGCCGATCCTGCCGGGCGTAGCCGAAATAGGGAAGAACCGCCGTGATGCGCCTTGCCGACGAGCGCCGGAAGGCGTCGATCATGATCAGCAGTTCCATCAGGTGGTCGTTGGTCGGATAGGACGTCGACTGGACGACGAAGATATCTTCGCCGCGGACGTTTTCCTGGATCTCAACGAAGATTTCCTGGTCGGCGAACCGCCGGACACTGGCCTTGCCCATCGGGACGTTGAGGTAGTTGCAAATCGCTTCGGCAAGTTGACGATTGGAATTGCCTGCGAAAACTTTCATGTGATGTCGCCCGTTCGCTCGCTCTGCCCGCCTTTTAATACCCCTGCCGGTGAATGCAAGGCGGTAATTGTTGACGAAGGCACGTTTTATCGGGGTTTTACACGGAGTTTTCAGGCGCGCAAACCAGTCGGCCGCACGCCGAGCCGGTTTTCACTGCGACAATACCCGCTTTCGCACGAAAAGCTTCCTTCGCTTCCCGGACGCATCCGGTGCTCATCCCTGACTGTCGAGCCAGGCGAGCAACTCGCCGACGGTTTTCTGTCCGATCGATGCCATCATCTCGTCGGTAACGCCGGCCCACGGGTCGGCTCCGGTGAAGCCGCCACTGGCTGCGGCCTCGTTGCCCTGGATACGATGCAGCCGGGTGCCATCGGTTCCGAGCACATCCCAGACATAGACCACCGAGACGACGCCATCCTGGTTGACGGCCGAGAAATAGCCCTTGAGGCTGATTTCGGCGCTGTCGTTATCCATCGGCATGATGGTGAGGCCGGCGGCACGGGCGGTATCGCCGAGCCGGGTGGAGAGCGCTTCGAGTTTGTCGGACGGGGCGCCGATGATCGGCAGAAAGCGGATCGTATCGGCACTCGCCAGGGATTGCGCAGTTGTCTGTGTAGCCGGCGCACTCGCAGGTGCGGTGGTGGTCGCTGCAGGCGCCACGGCGGCGGGGGCGGCGACGGCGGCAGGTGGCGCGGCGACGGCGGCAGCCGGCGGTTGCTGAACGGCCACCGGCCGCGACTGCGCAGGCATGCTGGCGGCCTGGGCGCCGAAGGTGCTCGGGGCCCGTCCCGTTCCCGGTGTATCGTCGTAGACGGTTGTCGCGGGCGCCGTCGCCGCCGATGGCGTCGGCGCGCTATATGTCGGCGCAGTGCCGTAGGTGGCGGGTGCCGATTGCGGCGGGGCGAGCGCCTGTCGCGAGACGCTTGCCTGCGGGGCTGCCGCGATCGGTTCGGCGGGCTGAAGCGTGGCGCCCTGCGTGCCGATGCTCTCTGGCGGCGTCGCGCTGCTGTCCACCGTCAGCACATCGCTGGTCGTGCAGCCCGAAACGAGGGTCGCACAGAGGATGATGGCCGTAACCCGTCGCACGTCGTTTCGCCCTTTGCTTTGAAATCGTTCGCGATTTTCGGAGCGCCGGGATGGCTTGTCAATCGACGGGCACGATCATCGTTTATTTTGTGTAAAGGTCGAGCCCGAGCCGCGAGAGCGGTCGTGGTTCGTCCTCGCCGGTCAGGTAGGTCCGGCCGAGAGTCATCGCCGTGCCGCTGTCGGAATCCATGATGATGATGTGCACGAACAGCGACATCGATGGCAGGATCGGGTTCTGATTGCCCGCATGGAACATCTGGTGTTCCATCCACGAGGGCGCAAACCGGGCGCCGAGCGAATAGCCGCACGCATTCAGCCGGTGACGCGACAGGCCGCGCGCATCCATGATCTCGGCATGCTTGTCGAACACCTCGCCGAAGGTGTGGCCGGGTCGCAGCAGTTCCTCGATCGCCTGGAGTGCTGCGCGGGCGGCGCCGTGGAGCGCAACATGCCGGTCGGTCGGCTCGCCGATAACGACCGTGCGCATGGCCGCAGCGTGATAACGAGCCCAGACTCCGGCCCATTCGAGGGTGAGCTGGTCATTGTCATCAAGCCGCCGACGCCCGGATTTGGAACGGCAGAGCAGGGCGCTTTCGCCCGAACCGATGATGAATTCGTTGGCCGGATAATCGCCGCCGCCGGAAAGCACGGCGCCCTGCATGGCCGCAAGGATCTCGGCCTCGTCGCCGCCCGGCACGATCAGCGGCAACGCGGCATCGAAGGCGTCGTCGCAGAGTTCGGAAGCGCGTTCGATGTAGCGGATTTCGGCAGGGCTCTTGATCAGGCGAAGATTGGAAACGAGGTAGGACGCATCCTCGAGCTGGCCGAAGGTCTGCAGCTGGCTGTCGAGCAGATGCGCCGCGCGGCCGGTCATGCCGTGGGTGTCGTATTCGACACCGATGCGGCAGCCGAGCAGATCAAGATCCGCCAGCATCTCCTTCAGGTCTCGGCTGGGGTCGGTCTGGCCGCGGTCGACCCAGATGCGGATGTCGCTGATATTGGAGGTCTGGCGGGCCTGGCGCACATCCGCCGAGCGCGTCAGAAGCGTCATCTTGCCGTCTGCCGTGACGGCGAGGCACTGGAAGAAGACAAAGCCGAACGTGTCGTAACCCGTCAGCCAATAGAGGCTTTCCTGCGCGAACAGCAGGAGCGCATCGAGCTTTTTCTCGGCCATTGCCGCCTTCAGCCGTTCCAGCCGTGCTGCATATTCTTCGCTATCAAAGGCAAGTGCCATAGTCGTCTCCCCTGGCGCAGATGCGCCCTACAATGCGATGGCCGAGAGCTGGCGTCCATAATCCTTCTCGCCGTGATGGGTGGTGCGGCGATAGGAAAACAATCCGTCCTCGTCCTCATAGGTGCAGTGATCGATGATGTCGTGCGCGATGCCGGCGCGCTCAAGCCTGAGGCCGATGAAAGCAGGCAGGTCGAACATCGCGTGGCCGTCCGCCGAGGACGGTGTGAAGAAGCGTGCGAAGGCCTGGTCCGTTTCGACGAAACGGTCGACGAATTCCGGCCCGACCTCATAGGCCCGGCGGCTGATGGTGGGGCCAAGGCAGGCCACGATCGACTGGCGTTCCGC
The DNA here is from genome assembly GCF_000960975.1 of Martelella endophytica. Classification (NCBI taxonomy): domain Bacteria; kingdom Pseudomonadati; phylum Pseudomonadota; class Alphaproteobacteria; order Hyphomicrobiales; family Aurantimonadaceae; genus Martelella; species Martelella endophytica. Next base: position 2,314,809 of record NZ_CP010803.1, read on the forward strand.
GCCGACCGCGATCATCGCCTCCGCTGTCGCCTCGAGGATGCCGCTGAAGGCGCCGCGCCAGCCGGCATGGGCGGCGCCGATGACGCCGTTCTTCGGATCGGCGAACAGAACCGGGCCGCAATCGGCCGTCAGGATGCCGAGCACGAGACCGGGCGTGCGCGTCACCATGCCGTCTGCCTCAGGCCTCTTTCCGGCAAATGGGGCATCGATGCGGATCGCTTCGGCGGAGTGGCACTGGTGCAGGCTCGCAAGCCGCTCCGCGCCATGGCCGAACCAGCGTGCAACCCGCGCCCGGTTTTCCGCCACATCCTCCGGCCGGTCAGCGGAGCCGGCGCCGCAATTGAGGCTTTCGTAGATGCCGGTGGAGACACCGCCGCGGCGGGTGAAGAAGCCGTGGCGAATGCCGGCCGGGGCGAGCCGTTCGGTCATGAACACGCTCGTCATCGGGGCGATCGCGCCGCTTTCCGCCATCTCGAATCTGTCGTCTAGCATCGGTGTTTCCGTCATTGATTGCAGGAATGGTGGAGCGCGGGAGCCGGTCTTGTCAATCCGGCCGGGTCAGGGGGCTGCTGCTTCCGGCTGCTCGAAGGGAATAAGCGCAAGCTTTCGGCTTGAGACCGCGAGCACCTTGAAAAGGTCGCCCATCTCGCCTTCGCCGTTTCCCGCGAGCCTGCGGGCGGCCGTGACGATAGAGGCTTGCGTGGCGGCATCCTTGCCGCGTCCAAGCGCCGAGGCGCGGGGCCCGAGGCCGAGGTCGGCGAGAAACGCGCCCTGCGGCATCATCGGGTGGACATGCAGCCCTTCCGCGCGGCCAATCGCCGCAAGGGCGGCAAAATCGACATGGCTGGTGAGGTCGGCCTCGCCGGGGTGGTCCAGCACCGGATCGAAGGAATGATCGCGCACGGCTTGCAGCGTGTCGCCGAACCCGCTCTCAAGATGGCCGTAATCGATGATCAGGGCGGTGCCGCCACCGGCCCTCAGCCGGGCGCAAAGCTCGGCCATCAGCGCTTCGCGAGCCGGCGCCGTCTCGAAGATCGCCCCTTCGGGCGCCGTGCCGTCGGGCAGGGCCTTGGGGTCAAGCCGGGCCGGGGCCGTCGAAAAGGTGAAGTTGCCGTTGTCGTCGAGCGTCACCACTCGCTCGAAGAAGCCGCCTCCCGCTTTGACGAACTGGCGCGTCGGGATGGCGTCGAACAGTTCGTTGGCGACGAACAGGCAGAGACCCTCGGGCGCCTCGCCAAGGGCGTCGATCCAGCTGAGCCTTTCGGCATGGCGCTTCAGGGTTTCAGCCTGTCGCGCGCGCAGTGTCGGGCTCGTCTCCAGCAGGCGGACGGAAAGGGTGGCATAAAGCGGCGGCGCCAGCGTCTCGATCACCTTCAGGATATCGGCCATCATCGTGCCGCGTCCCGGGCCGCCTTCGATCAGCACCGTGTTTGCCGGGGCGCCATGAGCCTGCCAGGCCTGCACGAGGAAGATGCCGACGAGTTCGCCGAAAAGCTGGGAGATCTCCGGCGCGGTGGTGAAATCGCCCCCGCGTCCCAGCGGGTCGCGGGTTCGATAATAGCCGTATTCTGGGTCGGCAAGGCAGAGCTGGAAGTAGGTCGAGACCGGCATCGGCCCGTCCGCCGCGATCAGGCGGCGGATTTTTGCGGCGAGCGGCGTGGTCACGGCGCCTCCCGGCGCGCCATGCGGCCGGAGTTCCAGATGCCCCAAAGGCCGATCGCAAGCATCGGCAGCGACAGCAGCATGCCCATGGTCAGCCAGCCGCCAAGGAGATAGCCGAGTTGTGGATCCGGCTCGCGGAAGAATTCGACGAAGATGCGCGAAAGGGCGTAAAGGCAGACGAACAGGCTGGCGGTGAAACCGCGGCGCTTCAGCGTGCCGAAGACGAAGACGCAGACGAACAGGATGACGAGGGTCAGGATGCCCTCGAGCCCGGCTTCGTAAAGCTGGCTCGGATGGCGCGGCAGGTCGCCGGCGCCGGGAAACACCATGGCCCATGGCACGTCCGATGTCCGGCCCCAGAGCTCGCCGTTGATGAAGTTGGCGATCCGGCCGAAGAACAGGCCGATCGGCGTCACGGTGGCGATCAGGTCGAACAGCGACCAGACGCGAATGCCGTTCCTTCGGGAAAACAGCAGCATCACCACGATCATGCCGATGAGGCCGCCATGGAAGGACATGCCGCCATCCCAGATCTTGAAGATCGAGAGCGGGTTGGCGAACAGCATGTCGGAGGCATAGAACAGCATGTAGCCGAGCCGGCCGCCGATGACGATGCCGAGCACCGACCAGGTGATGAAGTCATCGAGCTTCGCCGTGGTCATCGGTGCCGTATTCGCCGGCCAGAGGCTTTCCCGCTTCAGGAGAAGCCGCGCATAGAGCCAGCCGAGCAGGATGCCGGCGACATAGGCAAGCCCATACCAGTGAACCTGAAGCGGGCCGAGCCGGAAGGCGATCGGATCGATGGCCGGGTAGGTCATCGAGGCAAGAACGATATTGTCTGGCAGCAAGGGGCGGTTTCCTCTATGGTCGGCGCGAAGATGGCGGCTTAAACCTGTCCGGTCAAGCCGCCTGAGCTCGGCTATGGTCTTGCCTTTCGATGCCAGCATGACTACGTCAAAGGCAAGCACTGGACGCCCTCATACCGGCCGTAGAAGGAGACATCGACCATGAGTTCCGGCACCACGCGTATCCTCGACGATCTCGCCAAGCTGATGACCGACGCCGCCGGCTCGATGCAGAGTGCCGGCAAGGACCTGGAGACGGCCGTCAAGGCGCAGGTCGAGCGCTGGCTGAACAGCATGGATGTGGTCAAGCGCGAGGAGTTCGACGCCGTTCGCGATATGGCGATCAAGGCGCGCGACGAAAACGATGCCCTGCGGGCCCGGATCGATGCGCTTGAGGCCAAACTCGGGGGCAAGACCGGCGAATAGCCGATCCTTTCAAGCGGCGAGACTTGCGAAGCGGACCCCACAGGCGGTCCGCTTTTTTGTTGGCCGGATGAGGGCGCTGTCATCCTGGGTGGCGCTCAGGCCATGACTTGCAAGCGAGTGCCCCGGTTTTTCCATCTATCACCAAAAAAAATCCGGCCTGTGGACATGGTTAAAAAATTCAATCCGCAGAGTCGTTTAGGGCACCGGTCTGAATCATTTTAGGAGCGCGAAATCTAGTGCGCGACGGAAACGGGCCGGGGAGGGGCTGGTGTTCGCTCCGGCGCATTATACACTGATTTTAATAGATGATTCGAAATGGTGACTGGCCGGCGCCTCCCGTTTCGACGGGCCCGGCGGGAGTGCGGGCGGCTGGTGTCGGCTGAAGAAGGTGGTTTATGAGCCTCATCGAGTGGGAAGCTGAACGGCTGAGCAATCCGGTGGACATGATTGAGTTCGTGGCCGCCACGAACGACTGGACGTTCGAGCGTTCCGGGGAGGACGAGATCGCGATGACGGTCGGTGGCCGCTGGGCCGATTACCACGTCTCGTTTTCATGGATGAGCCATCATGAGGCGCTGCATCTCGCCTGCGCCTTCGATCTGCGCGTGCCGGAGCACAAGGCCAACGAGATCGTTCGGCTGCTGTCCAAGGTCAACGGCCAGGTGCTGATGGGGCATTTCGATTTCTGGCCGCAGGAAAACGTCATCGTCTATCGTCATTCGCTGCTGCTTGCCGGCGGTGCCGAGCCGACCAATCAGCAGGTCGAGGGCACGCTTTCCAACGGGCTCGATGCGTGCGAAAATTATTTCCAGGCTTTCCAGTTCGTCGTCTGGTCCGGCATGACGGCAGATGATGCGATGAAGGCCGTTCTGTTCGAAACGGTCGGGGAGGCGTGACATGCCGGATATCAGCGGGCCGGATATCAGCGGGTCAGGCCTCGGCGGGATAGACGGGCTCGTTCTCGTCGGCGCCGGCAATATGGGCGGGGCAATGCTCGCCGGCTGGATCTCCGGCGGGTTGAAGCGCGACGACGTGACCGTTATCGATCCCAATCCCTCCAATCGGGTGAAGAGCCTGCTCGACAGTTCGGGCATCCGCCACGCCGTGGCGCCGCCGGATAACGTCAAGGCCAGGATCCTCATCCTCGCGGTCAAGCCGCAGGTCATGTATGCCGTGCTCGACACGCTGGCGCCGATTATCGACGAGAACACGCTGGTAATCTCGGTTGCGGCCGGAAAGACGCTGTCCTATTTCGAGGAACGGCTCGGGCCGCTCGCCATGGTCCGCACCATCCCCAATACACCGGCCATGGTCGGCCGCGGCGTCATCGGCGCCTTCGCCAATGGCCGCGTCAGCGAGGACGCGCGCACCAAGGCCGACGCGTTGCTTTCCGCTGTCGGACAAGTTGAGTGGGTCGAGAAGGAAGCCGATATCGATGCCGTGACCGCGATCTCCGGCAGCGGCCCGGCCTATGCCTTCTATCTCGTCGAATGCATGGCGGAGGCGGGGCGCAAGCTCGGTCTCGATGCCGATCTTGCCATGCGGCTTGCGCGCGGGACCGTCATCGGCGCCGGCGCGCTTCTCGACAAAACCGGTGACGATGCGCCATCGCTGCGCAAGAACGTGACCTCTCCCGGCGGTACGACCGCTGCTGCCCTCGAACATCTGATGGCCGAAGACGGGCTGCAGCCGGTCTTCGACCGTGCCCTGGAGGCGGCCTGCAAGCGTTCGCAGGAACTTGCCGGCTGACCGCCTGAAATGATATGTCCCGATGAAGCACGTCGTCTGACACGCCGGAAGCATTCGGCGTCGCAGGCCAAAAAAGGCAGGGTCATATGGTCGGGGATGAAATCAATTTCGACGATTTTCTGAAGGTCGATATCCGGGTCGGAACTGTCGTCGAGGCAGAACCTTTTCCCGAAGCGCGCAAGCCGGCCATCAAGATGGTCATCGACTTCGGTCCCGAGATCGGCCTGAAGAAATCCTCCGCCCAGATCACCGTCCACTATACACCGGAAACATTGCTCGGCCGCCAGGTGATGGCGGTGGTGAATTTCCCGCCGCGGCAGATCGGGCCCGTTCGCTCGGAGGTGCTGACGCTCGGCTTTGCCGATGCCGACGGCGCGATCGTGCTCGCTTCGCTCGACCGCAAGGTGCCGGACGGCGAACGGCTGCAGTAGTCACTCAGCAGGGAATCTTGATCGTCGCCCTGAGGCCACCGAGCGGGCTTTCGGAAAGTTCGACGTTGCCGCCATGCGAGCGCGCGATATCGCGCGCGATGGCGAGCCCCAGGCCGGTGCCGGACGAATCGAGATTGCGGGCGTTATCGAGCCGCAGGAACGGCTTGAACACGTCCTCCCGCAGTTCCGGCGCGATCCCCGGGCCATCGTCGTCAAAGGTGACCGTCAGCCATTTCTCGCCGTGGTTGGCGCGGATTTCGAGCCGTTCGGCATGGCGTTTGGCATTCGAGGCGAGATTGGCGACGAGGCGGCCAAAGGCGTTTGGTCGCACGGTGACGGCATCGCGGCCGGTGACCGTGTAGGTCAGCGTCTTGCCGCTCAGCTCGAAATCGTCCTGCTGGCGGCGGAACAGTGCGGCGAGGCTCGCCGTCCCGGTCGTTTCCTCGGCATCGCCGCGGGCGAAATCGATATAGCCCTGCAGCATCTTCTGCATCTCCTCGACATCCTCATTAAGCGCATCCGTTTCCGGACCGTCACCGATCAGGGCGAGTTGCAGCTTGAAGCGGGTGAGGATGGTGCGCAGGTCGTGGCTGACACCGTTCAGCATGGTGGTGCGCTGCTCGATCTGGCGCTCGATACGCTCGCGCATCAGAATGAAGGCAAGGCCGGCGCGCCGGACCTCGCTTGCGCCGCGCGGCGAGAACGGCTCGGCCGAGCGCTGGCCCTTGCCAAAGTCCTCCGCCGCCTGGGTGAGCCTGAGAATCGGCCGGATCTGGCCGCGCAGGAACAGTGTGGCGATGCCGATCAGCACCAGCGACGTGCCGACCATCCAGAGAATGAAGATATGGGTGTTCGACGCATAGGTCATCGAGCGCCTCGCATAGATGCGCAGAACGCCGTCGTCGAGCTTGATGCGGATTTCGACGAAACGCGAGTCGCCCAGCGTGTCGATCCAGAAGGGGCGACCGATCTTTTGCGAGATCTGCTCGGCGAGCACCTGGTCGAGCAGGCCGAAGAACGGCTTCGGCAGCGGTGGCGGCAACTGGCCGCCGGGCTCGATCGAAGCGCGCAGGCCCATGTCGCGCGCCGCAATCCTGAGGATGTCGCGCTGGTAGCGGTCGTCTGTCGCGTCCAGCAGGTCGATGACGGCGGTGATGTCGCCGGTGACGGCATCGGCCAGCCTGCGTGTCACCATCTGCCAGTGCCGTTCCATGAACACGGTCGCAACGACGGCCTGCAGCAGCAGCATCGGCACGATGATGATCAGTAGTGATCGCGCGAACAGGCCGCGCGGCAGGCGGTGATGCGTCCAGCGGGCGATGTTCTTGTAGACGAAGAGGGTGTGACTGATGCCGGGCAGGCGCGCCACGATCCGCATCGTGCGCCGAAAGCTGCGGCAGCTGCGCCGGACCACTCTTGCCGTATCTCGCTTCAGTGTCTTCAGCACTCTAGTCTCGCGTCAGCCGGTAGCCGATGCCGCGCACGGTCTGCAGGTAGATCGGATTGGCGGGGTCGGTCTCGATCTTGCGGCGGAGCCTGTTGATCTGCACGTCGATGGTGCGCTCGTTGATGTCGGCGGCGTTGGAAACGAGGTCGTAGCGCGCCACCGTCTCGCCGGCGTTTTCGGCAAGCATCGTCATGATGTCCTGTTCGCGCTCCGTCAGGCGGATTGCGGTCGCGCCGCGCTTCAGCTCCTTGCGCGCAAGCGAGAAGGTGTAGGGTCCGAACATCACCTGCTCGATGGCCGGCGTCTTCGGCTGCTGGGCACGGCGCAGGATGTTGGAGATGCGCAACAGCAACTCGCGCGGCTCGAAGGGCTTGGCGAGATAGTCGTCGGCGCCGGCCTCAAGGCCAAGAATGCGCGATTCGGCCTCCGCCTTCGCCGTCAGCAGCAGCACGGGTACGGGGCGGATGTCGGCGAGGCTGCGGGTCAGTTCGATCCCGTCCTCGCCCGGCATCATCACGTCGAGCACCAGGAGGTCGAAGTCGAGGCCTTCCAGCTTACGCCGGGCCTCGGCCGCATCGCCGGCGGTCGAGACACGATAGCCGTGCTCGCCGAGGTAGCGCTTCAGCAGGGTGCGGATGCGGGTATCATCGTCGACGATCAGCAGATGGGGGGCGTCGTCGCCGGGGCGTTCGCTCATTGCATGCTCCATCATCCGTCGTGCGGTCGCGTCGCCGAGAGCGCACCCTTCATCGCTTCCGGGTCGCCGTCGCACATCTCGGTCAGGAATGTCTTCACCGTGGCACGCTCATCCGCGGAAAGATGATCGAATGCCTTGCTGATGCGGCAAAGCTGCGGCGAAATCAGCTCCTGACGCAGGGTTTCGCCCTTTTGCGTGAGGAAAAGCCGCCGCTGGCGCCGGTCCTCGGGGCCGGCGGCCTGGCGAACATAGCCGCCATCGATGAGCTGCTTCAGGACGCGGGCGAGCGACTGCTTGGTGATCCTGAGCGTATCCAGCAGGTCGGCGACGCTCATCCCCGGGCGGCTGCCGACGAAATGGACGACGCGGTGATGGGCGCGGCCGAAACCGATCTTGTCGAGAATGGCGTCCGGATCCGCAATGAAATCGCGATAGGCGAAGAACAGCAATTCGACAATCTCAAATCCCTCCACCGCCTCCCTGGGCAGGGGCGTGGAAAAAAAGTCGGTCCTCAGTGCCTCGTTCTTGGCCACCGTCATGGTTCCTTTGCCGCCCATCCGTCGCTGTCCTGCCGTCTCGCCTCGACCCGAATGCGTCTCCGCCACGCGATAGGATTTGAAACGGGGTCATGTCTGCCATAGGTTTAAGGTCAAACATCTAGAAATGGAAGTCGTTCGGACAGCGGGCTCTCCTGCGGCGGACGCAATCAAGGAGTGATTTGCACAACATGGGACAGCTTCAGGCCGGGATTATCCCCGTCACGCCGCTACAGCAGAACTGCACGGTGATGTTCGATCTCGAGATCCGGCGCGGCGTGGTGGTCGATCCTGGCGGCGATGCCGACGTCATCATCCAGACGATCGAGGAGAACGGCATCACGCTCGAGGCAATCTGGCTGACCCATGGCCATCTCGACCATGCTGGCGGGGCGATGGAGCTGAAGGAACGGCTGAACATCGACATTCTCGGCCCGCACGAGGACGACCGGTTCATTCTGGACAGCATCGAAGACAGCGCCGAGCGGTTCGGCATGGCGGGAATGGTGCGCAACTGCACGCCCGACCGTTTCCTGACCGAAGGCGAGACGCTGAGCTTCGGTGATCATCACTTCGACGTCTTCCATTGCCCTGGCCACTCGCCGGGCCACGTCATATTCTTCAATCGCCTGCAGAAGTTCGCCCATGTCGGCGACGTGCTCTTCCACGGGTCGGTCGGGCGCACCGATCTGCCGGGCGGCGACCACGACACTCTGATGGCCTCCATCCACGACAAGCTCTTCCCGCTCGGTGACGATGTCGGCTTCATCTGCGGGCATGGTCCGGGCGGCCGAATCGGCGAGGAGCGCCGCACCAATCCGTTTCTGAGAGGACTTTAGGACGGAATCTGGTGGTTGAGTCCTGAAGCCGTGACGATTCGGGAGAGAGGGGCGGTGCGCCCGACACTTCCTCTCAAATGACGAATGCCAGAACGGCAGCGTCCGGGCGAAAGGGTCTCTGCGGCAAGTGATCTTCTTCCAATGGTTAAATCAGTAGAGGTGAGGACACGTTTTCCGGGTTGTTTTCTGCCTATAAAATAGGCGATAGCGGCGCTAGATCAAATTAAAGGCAAAATTGTCGGCAAATTTCGCTCTCCGCATGGCAGCCATGCACAAAGATGCATTGTCTTCTGCCTAATCAAAGAGCATATCGCACGCAGCTGATGCAGTTGGTGCCCAACTTCTCCCTGGTGCACCGCAACAGCTGTTCCCCTCTGGAGGTTTTGAGAAGCCTTCTAACTCAAAAGGGCCCCGTTTCACGGTGGCCCTCTTTTTTTGCCCGCAAATATCTGTTGTTTTTTTTCGCAGCCGGCGATGAAAACTATTGCAATGCGCACAAAAAAGAACCATATCGTAATCAGCTGATGCGTTGGGCAGTGATTCTTCACTGCTGCAGCAGCTGTTCCCCTCTGGAGGTTTTACCTTCACACCTATAAAGGGCCCCTTTTGGAGGCCCTTCTTTTTTTGCCTGTCGTCAAATGGGCACTGCGGCAATTTTCTTGTCCTGGCCGTATACCTTTTCTTCTCTTTTTGCGTTCATCTCTCATAGTCGCGGAATCGCGCCGTTTCGGTGGGACTTTCGATGCCGCCGGCCTGCGCGCAAATTGCGCCTCGGGTTACCTTGAGCTAGTAAGGGACGAACGCGGTCTTTTCAGGACCGCCACGGGAAAGAATTATGGCCAATCTCTTCGACCCCATTACCATTGGCGACGTCACGCTCGAAAACCGCATTGTCATGGGCCCCCTGATGCGCAATCGCACGCCGGATGCCGTGCCGAATGCTCTCAACGTCGAATATTACCGGCAGCGGGCGACGGCGGGGTTGATCATTTCCGAGGCGACGGCGATCACCGAGCAGGGGCAGGGTTATTCGCATACCCCGGGCATCTATAACGATGCCTGCGTCGAGGGCTGGCGTCAGGTGACGACCGCCGTGCACGAGGCGGGCGGCAAGATCTTCTGCCAGCTGCTGCATGTCGGCCGCATTTCGCACAAGTCGCTGCAGCCCTTCGGCGACCCGCCCGTTGCCCCCTCCGCCATTCAGGCCAAGGCCAAGACCTTCGTCATCTATCCCGATGGCACGAGCGATTTCATCGAGACCTCGATGCCGCGGGCGCTGAAGCCATTCGAGATTTCCGGGATCATCGACGATTTCCGCCGCGCCGCGTCGCGCGCCATGGATGCCGGATTCGACGGCGTCGAAATTCATGCGGCCAATGGCTATCTCATCGACCAGTTCATGCGCTCCGGCCCGAACCAGCGCACCGACCTTTACGGCGGTCCACTTGAAAACCGGGCGCGCTTCATGTTCGACATCGTCGGCTCGATCTCGCGCGAGATCGGCCCCGGCCGCACCGCGATCCGACTGTCGCCGGTGGCGCCGTCCAACGATATCCAGGGCGACAAGCCACAGGCGCTGTTCAACTATGTCGCCAGCCAGCTTTCCGCCTACGATCTCGCCTATGTGCACGTCATCGAGGGCGCGACCGGCGGCGAACGCAATTACGTGCAGGGTCCCGTACCGTTCGATTACGAGCAGATGCGCGAGACCTATTATCGCACCGATGGCACCGGCGCGTGGATGGTGAACAACGGCTACGATCGGCAACTGGCGATTGACGCGCTCGAAAAGGAACGTGCTGACCTGATCTGCTTCGGCCGTTCCTTCATCGCCAACCCCGATCTCGTGCGGCGCCTGCGGATCAATGCGGAACTCAATCCTGTCGACCAGCGGACCCTGTTCGGTGGCGGGGCGGAGGGGTATGTCGACTACCCCGTGCTCGGCGGCTGACGGCGCGATTTCAGATGCTTAAATTTCTCAAGGGTGAACTCCTGCTGATCCAGGCCGCGGTGGTCGGGCTCGTAGCGTGGCAGCTTGAGCACGGCCTGCTCGAAGGCAGCCAGCTTGTCGCCAACATCGCAGCCGCCGCACTGGTCATCTCGATCGCCTGCGCTTCGATGCGGGTCGCCCATCATGCCGAAGTGCTGGCCGCCAAGGCCGGCGACCCCTATGGCACAATGATCCTGACACTGTCGGCAGTCGCCGTCGAAGTGCTCATACTGGTCATCATGATGACCGGGGCCGAGCAGCCGACGCTGGTGCGCGACACTATCTATTCGGCCGTGATGCTCGACATCAACGGCATTCTCGGCATTGCCGCGCTGATCGGCGGGCTGAAGCACGGCGAGCAGCCCTATAATGACGATTCCGGTCGAACCTATTCGGTGATGATCCTGACGGCCATGGGCATTTCCATGGTGGTACCGGATTTCGTCCCGGAGGCGAGCTGGCACTACTATTCGGGCTTCACCATCATCGCCATGCTGGCGCTTTATGCGCTGTTCCTGCGTATGCAGGTGGGCCAGCACAGCTATTTCTTCGCCTATCGCTATCCGAACCGGAAAAAGTCGGAAGTGCCGGCTGAAGCCCATGGCGAGGACGAGGAGGAGGGCTCGGTTGCCGTCTCGATCGTTGTCATCCTCGTCGGCGTTGTGCTGATCGGCCTGCTCGCCGAGTTCATGTCGGCCTTCCTCAACCACGGCCTTGAAGGCTCGGGCGCACCGCCGGCGCTCACCGCCATCCTGGTTGCCGCCATTGCCGCTGGCCCGGAAATCCTTACCGCCATGCGTGCCGCGCTGAAGAACCGGATGCAGGCTGTCGTCAACATCGCGCTCGGCGCGTCGCTTTCGACCGTGATCCTGACCGTGCCGGTGGTCGAGGCGATCGCGCTGTTTTCCGGTCAGCCCTTCACCATGGCGATGACGCCGGTGCAGATCACCATGGTGACGATCACGCTGATCGCCGCCGCCATCAACGTCAATGACGGCGAGACCAACGCGATCGAGGGCATGACCCACTTCGTCCTGTTCGCGACCTTCATCATGCTTTCTGTGCTGGGATTGTGAGGCGCCGGGCCTAGGTCGGACGGGGCGCCTCGAGATTATGGCGCTGTATCACTGAAGCGCGTTTTGCATGAACTGCTCGACGATATTGGACATGTCGAACGAGGCGCCGCCCTGGACAGGCGGATATTCCGCAAGCGTTGCCAGATGCTCTTGCATCAGGGCGTTCATCGGCTGCACCAGCCACGACACTTTCTGCATAAGATGGCCGTAGGAATCCGTCGAATCATAGCTCTCGAAGGGATCCATTCTCAGGTTGAAGACCATCGGCGCCGTTCTCGGAACGAGGTTGTCGTAATAGTCCTCCTTGGTGGAAAAATGGAATTTCCAGGGCCCCATCCGCACGGCCGTCAACTTGCTTTCATAGTAATGGAAGATGTGGTCGCGCGCCGAGAACTCGCTCTCTCCCGTCCAGTAGGGGACGTTGTTGAGCCCGTCGATATATTGCTGCTTTTCTTCCATCACCAGCGCTTGGACATCCTCAACACCGGCGGCTGCCGCGAGCGACGTGAACATGTCCTGATGCGCCTGAATGCCGTTCAGCACCTTGCCTTCCTCGACGACGCCCGGCCAGCGCAACATTGAAAGCACGCGCACGCCGCCTTCATAGGTGGTCATCTTCTCGCCCCGGAATGGCGTCGTTCCGCCATGCGGCCAGGCGGAATGTTCGGGACCGTTGTCCGTCGAGTACCAGACGATGGTGTTTTCGGCGAGGCCCTGTTCATCCAGCCAGTCGAGGATCACGCCGACATCGTGGTCGGCTGAAGCATGCCCGATCCGTGCATGTCGGCCTCCGATGTGTAGGCTTCGGCGGCATAGCGCCAATCCTCGTTGAGGCGGGTATAGAGATGCATGCGGCTCGGATTGACCCAGACGAAAAAGGGTTCGTTGGCCTCGGCTGCTGCCCCCATGAACTCGATTGCGCGCGGGACGATCTCGGCGCCGTCGAAATTCTTCATCCGCTCCTGGGTCAGAGGGCCAGTGTCCTCGATCGTTTGCATGCCGACTTTGCCGAAACGCGGATCCTCGGACGGATCATCAACGGTCGTAGCCTTGGTGTGAAGCACGCCGCGGGTACCGAATTTCGCTTCGTAGTCCTCGAGACTGCCGGAGAAGGCCTTCCCGAAGCGCTGATAGTCGCGTTGTTCGGCCTCTTCCTGCGTGTTCAGGTGATAGAGATTGCCAAAGAACTCGTCGAAGCCGTGAACGGTGGGCAGGTGCTCGTTGCGGTCACCAAGGTGGTTCTTGCCGAACTGTGCTGTCCGGTAACCCGCTTCCTTCATCACCTCGGCAAGGCTCGGCGATGCCGCCTGCAGTCCAAGCGCCGAACCGGGCTGGCCGACGGTCGTCATGCCCGAGCGTATCGGATACTGGCCTGTGATGAAGGCGGCGCGACCTGCCGTGCAACTCGGCTGGGCGTAGTGGTCAGTGAAGCGCACACCTTCCTTGCCGATACGGTCGATGTTCGGGGTCAGGTACCCCATGGTGCCCATGCCGTAGGCCGACACGTTCTGCCAACCTATATCGTCCCCCCAGATCACCAGAATATTCGGCCGCGGCTTCGCGCCCATAGTCTGTGCTCTTGCGTTCCGTGGAGCGTTTGTGACCGAAATTGCAGAAAGCGCGCCCAGCACGCTCGAACTCAGAAGAAGATTTCGCCGTGTTAATCCCCTCGGTGCGGCGGGGGTCCCCCCATCCTCACGATTCATCTCGTCACTCATGTCCGTCTCCCTGAATTTGCCCCGTTAATTCGGAAGAGGGTCGATCGGATACCTTTTCAAAACATACATACTAAGCAGCAAGTTTTCTTCTAAACTGCGTTTAAGTTCCGGTGTGAGTTTTGTTCTGTAAAAAAAAAGGAGAATCCGCACCAATTCCTCTTCACACTCAAGTTAACATTTTATTAACCTTTGAAACAGCCCGAAAATCAGAGGCGCCGCCGCCATCCGTCTCGTCTATATCCAGCGAAGGATCATTCACGGCTCGGGGCAGCCGGATGGGGAATGTGCCGCACGTTTTGAACATCCGGTAGCGTGACACCGATCTCGGCCATGGCGGTGCGGATCGCGGCGTCGATCGGTGTGCGCGGCTCTTCGCCGAGGAAGGCGGCGAGCCTGTCGTTATGCATGTGCAGCGGCACGCGCCAGAGATAGCGGACTTCGAGGAGTTCGCGCATCAGCGTCATGAACGGCGCCAGCAGCGGCACGATGAACCAGGGGAAGGGGCGGATTTTCAGGTTGGGATTGCCGGCGACCCGGCGGATCGCCTCGGCCATCTGCATCCCGTCCTCATCGTAGAAGCCCTCGAAATGGAAGCGTGCGAAGGTCGGCAGCTCATCGGCCCGTTCGTTGAGCCGTGCGAAGGTCTCGGCAAGATCCGGCAGGTATGCCCACTGGTGGCCGACACCGGGCGTGGCTGGGCGGATGATGGCGCGAAGCGGCTGGCCGGGCTTCACCACCTGTCCGAACCAGCTGTTGCCAGCTGCCGCGCCGCCGAAGAAATCGCCGGCACGCACCATGATGACCTGGATGCCTTCCCAGGCGGCCTCGCGCAGCCGTTCTTCCATTGCAACACGGATCCGGCCCTTGCGGGTGGTGGCGTTCTGCGGGCTGTCCTCGCTCGGCTCCGGCAGCACGTCGCGACCGAAATTGTAGATCGTCGCCGGAAACAGGATGCGGGCATTGCGTTGTTTGGCGGCGGCGATCGTGTTTTCCAGCATCGGCATCGCCAGCGTCTTCCAGTTCCTGTAGCCGGGCGGATTGACGCCATGAAAAATGAGGCTCGCGTCGGCAGAGGCGGCGATGATGTCTTCGCGGTTCATCGCATCGCCCTTCACCCATTCAAATTGCGGCGTCTCGCGGGCGTGGGGCGCGGGATTGCGATGCATCGCCCTGACGCGATAGCCGCGGGCATGAAGCGCGCTGGCAACAGCGCCACCGATGCCGCCGGTGGCGCCAAGGACGAGTGCGATGGGTTTATCGATGCGGGTCAGGTCTGGCATGACTGTCTCCTTGCGACGGATTTGCTGCACGCAAGATGGGGGAGACGGTTAATAAACGGAATTGTATAAATCTGTATCTCAGCTATACATAAATTATGCTTCAACCGAACGCGAACTGGGATCTCTACCGCACATTGCTCGCCGTGATCGACACTGGCTCGCTGTCAGCGGCCGCGCGCCAGCTGGGGCTGACGCAGCCGACCGTCGGGCGGCATATCGAGGCGCTTGAAGCGAGCGCCGGGCGCCAGCTCTTCACGCGTTCTCAACGTGGCCTGGAGCCGACGGACACCGCGGTCGCGATGAAGCCGCTTGCTGCGGCCATGGCGGCCACCGCCGACGCATTGCGGCGTACGGCATCGGGAACCGGGGACAGCGTGTCCGGCTCGGTGCGCATCAGCGCCAGCGATGTCATCGCCATCGAAGTGCTGCCCTCCATCCTGGCGCCGTTGATGGCTGAGCATCCGCGCCTCGAGATCGAGATATCGGTCTCCGACCAGGTCGAGGATCTCCTGCATCGCAAGGCCGACCTTGCGGTGCGCATGGTCGAGCCGGTGCAGGACGCGCTGATTGCGCGGTCTGTCGGCCAGATCGCCATTGGCTGCTTTGCAAGGCGGGACGTCATCGAGCGCCACGGCACGCCGCAGTCGCTCGGCGACCTTGCGGGCTTCCCCACCATTGGCTTCGACAATCCGCTGGCCTATGTGCGCGAGACGCTGAAGGCGTTTCCTGATGTGCCTCTGCCCCGTTTCAACTTGCGTTCCGACAGCAATCTTGCCCAGCTTGCCGGCATTCGTGCCGGCTGCGGCTTCGGCCTCTGCCAACTGGCGCTCGGTCGGCGGGACGCGAACCTGGTGGAGGTGCTCGCCGGCCAGATCCCCTTCAGCCTGCCGACCTGGGTCGCGATGCATGAGGACCTGCGTCACTCGCCGCGCTGCCGGGTCGTCTTCGACGCTTTGGTCGGCGGCATGAAGCGCTATTGCAGCGGTGATCAATCGCCGTCCGAAGGCAGGTAGCGCTCGACGATCAGGTGCCACTGTTGCGTCTGCAGCGTATCGAGAATGGCGATGTTGATGCGGTCGCGGTCGGGGCTGTCCTGGGGCATGATCAGGCCGTAGCTCTGCTGCGAGAACTGCAGATTTGTAAGATAGAGGTCGCGATAGCGCCGCAGCGCCCATTGCAGCGCCGCCCGATCATAAACGAAGGCGTCGATCTCGCGGCGCTCCAGCGCGGTCAGGCCATCGGCGATGGTGTCGTAGTGTGTGGCCGGAATGTTGAGCACCTTCAGTTCCGTCGCGGCAGATGACTGGCCGATGGTACCGACGTCGAGGCCCGACAGGTCGCCGATGCTGTCGATGAAATTGGTATTCAGCGAGGAAGTGAGCCCGGCGGCGAGCTGGGCCGTGGTAATGCTCGCCAGGATCAGGGCGGATATCATCCAGCCCATGGCGAGCAGACGGCCGATGAAGGTCACCGGCGACTTGTCGCCGTAGCCGACCGTGGTCATCGTCACCGCCGCCCACCAGAAGCCTGAAAACAGGCCCCGCGCGGGCCGCGGCTCGAACTGTTCGGGATTGGCGCGGCGCTCGACGAACCAGACCAGCGCGCCGATGACGAAGACCGGACCGGTAAGCAGGCCGAGCATGTAGAGGAAGGCTGGCGAGGCAAGGATGCGGAAGATGAATTGCGGCCCGAGCCTGTCGACCAGCCTCAAGGCCACGCCGATATCGCCGCTGTAATAGGGCAGTGAGAAATCGATGATCGCTTCGTCGGCGGCGTTGATCGGCACGGCGCCGATCGCGGCGTCGAGCGTGCCATCCCGGACAGCGCCGACCATCGCCTCGGGCGCGGTTTCCACCATATGGTAGCCGATCCCCAGATTGTCGGTCATAGATTTCATCAGATCGATGCCGAGCCCGTACCAGCTGCCGTCCTGGTCCTGCATCATGAATGGCGGAACGGGGTTGACGCCGATCGCCCAATCCTCGTCGTTCTGCTGGGCATGCGAAACGGAGGGTGGGCAAAGGCCGGACAAAAGCGCGGCGACAAAAAGCCCGATCAGCCACAGCAATGGGCCGGAGCGTTGGAAATTCGACTTCATCAGGGCGTCCAAGCGTTACAACCTGTCGTCTATAGCCCCTTTGCCGCGGGCTGTTAAGCGCGAGCCGGTTGCTCGACAAAAAAAGCGCGCCATGATGGCGCGCCTCTTATGCAGCAGTGCCTGTCGTGCTCAGCGGCAGGCGGCGCAGAAGCGCTGAATGCGGTTGCAGGCCTCTTCCAGCTGCTCTTCCGACGTCGCGTAGGAAATCCGGAAGTTCGGGCCAAGGCCGAAGGCCGAGCCGTGGACGACGGCAACGCCTTCCGATTCCAGGAGCTCGGTGACGAAATCCTCGTCGGTCTCCATCACCTTGCCGGTGGGCGCAGTCTTGCCCATCAGGCCGGCGCAGGACGGATAGACGTAGAACGCGCCTTCCGGCGTCGGGCAATCAAGGCCGGTGGCCTGGTTCAGCATCGAAACCACAAGGTCGCGGCGCTTTTCGAAAGCCTTCTTGCGCTCCGGAATGAAATCCTGCGTGCCGTTCAGCGCCTCGACCGAGGCCCACTGCGCGATCGAGCAGGCGCCCGAGGTCTGCTGGCTCTGGATGGTCGTCATCGCGGTGATCAGCTCGGCTGGGCCGGCGGCATAGCCGATACGCCAGCCGGTCATCGCATACGCCTTCGAAACGCCGTTCATCGTCAGCGTGCGGTTGTAGAGGCCGGGCTCGACTTCGACCGGGGTGACAAACTTGAAGTCACCATAGGTCAGGTGCTCGTACATGTCGTCGGTGAGCACCCAGACATTCTCGTGCTTCATCAGCACGTCGGTGAGCGCCTTCAGCTCGTCATGCGAATAGGCTGCGCCCGACGGGTTCGAGGGCGAGTTGAAGATGAACCACTTGGTCTTCGGCGTGATCGCCTTTTCGAGGTCCTCCGGCTGGAGCTTGAAGTTATGCTCCTGGCTGGCGGATACGAAAACCGGCGTGCCGCCGCACAGCGACACCATTTCCGGATAGGACACCCAGTAGGGTGCCGGGATCACGACTTCGTCGCCGGGGTTCAGCGTCGCCATGAAGGCGTTGAACAGGATCTGCTTGCCGCCGGTGCCGACGATCGTCTGAGAAGCCTTGTAGTCGAGGTTGTTCTCGCGCTTGAACTTGGCGGCAATCGCCTCGCGCAGCGGCTGGATGCCGGGAACCGGCGTGTACTTGGTCTCGCCGCGATTGATCGCCTCGATCGCCGCCGCCTTGATATTGTCCGGCGTGTCGAAATCGGGCTCGCCTGCGCCAAGGCTGATGACATCACGGCCTTTCGCTTTCAGATCGCGCGCTTTCTGTGCCACCGCGATGGTGGCCGAGGGCTTTACACGAGAAAGGGCGTCAGCAAGGAGTGCCATGATGTAGGTCCTGATAGCTTGATTGATCGATGAAAGGGCGGCCATCGCCTTTTCAACTGCATGGTCTAAGCGCAATTCGCCCATCGTTTCAAGCGCTATCGTCACCGCAGGGGCAATTCCGGCGCGCAGGGATCGCAAACCATCCGGCGACCCGTCGGAACCCGTGACAATGGCAACTATCTGTGATTGCATCGTTACAGGATGCAATTGTCACTTTGTCGCCCCAAAAAGGGTCTGTTTCGACCGCCTTCGGTCCGAATGACGTCGCAATTTGATGGCCTTATCGAGATCAGCAGAGAAAGAACTGCAGAAGGAATGGCCAGATGAAGACAATCAAGCAGATGTTGGCAGGGTTTTTGAAGCCTTCCCTGAAGCGCTGGGCGGCTGCGGGCATGGTTGTGTTTCTGCCGGGCGCCGCATCGGCGCAGCAGATCATCCCCGCCATTCCCACCGGCGGGCCGGACAGCTCGGTCCTGATCTTCGGCGACTATCTGCGGCTTCCCGTTACCGCACCGTCATCGCAGACGCTGCAGGGCATCTTCACCGAGGCGCTCTCGCGCGATTTGCTGATCGGGCTGATGCTGGCAATCTGCGTCGCCATGGTGATCGGCGCCTCCTATCTCTGGCGCGAGAATGTCGACCACCTGCGCGCCGACGCCGAGCGCCAGAAGCAGCGCGAGACGCTCGATCTGCTGTAAGTCTTGAGAAGCCCGGATTTCCCGGGCCTTGCCGCGGCAAGATCGGCCCAACGCGGGCCGCATCGACCCTTAACCTGCTCGGCCGAAGGAGGCGCGTGTGGGATCAATCATCGTCGTTGCCTTCCTCTGCCTTAATCCGGATTTCCGAGCGCCAGCTGATCGGCCAGTGCTCCGCGCCGACATCGGTCCCGTCGCAGGCATTCTTCGCGCGTTCATGCGTCAGGACCAGGGGGTTGCCGGACAACTGGCTTTCGATCTTCCAGTAGTGCGCCAGCCCGCAGTCGCCGAGACCCCTGCCGAGAAAGACTGAGGTTAGCTTGAGGTTCTTGAGATCGAAGTTGACGTTGTAGACCGTGTCGAGAACGGTGATGCCGGCATCGCTGACATTCGGAAACTCGGCGCGGTGGAAATCCTCGTCCTTGCCGACATACATCTGATAGGGCTGGTTATAGGCCCCGCTCGGCCCGCAGGGCAGCAGCACCATCGTTCCCCAATTCCCCTTGAATGCGAAGGCATCGGATTGCTGCAGGTGCTGCTCGTCGGTATAGCAGGCGCTGTTCTTGTCGGAGAGATTGCGCAGGATCGAATCCGGAAGCTGGTCGTAGCGGCTGATCGCCCAGACGGCGGGATCGGCCGGCGGTTCCACCAGGCCGGTCTCCACCAGGGCATCGGTATGCCCGTCGCGGCTCTGCAGCGTGTCGACGAAGCGGGCGCTGGTTGCAAGTCCGGTGAGCGCGATGTCAGCCGAGAACGCGCCGAGGCCGCCGGAATAGCTGATCGTTGCGGAATGGCCATCGCTCATCCGGCGAAACAGTACCATCAGTGTGTCGGGATCGCTGATGCCGAAGGCGCCGAGGGCGTCATCCTCGGCCAGCCCGGCGATGCCGGTCGAGAAGGCTTCGACGCCGTCGACAACGATCCGGTACTGACCCTTGGGGTCGCCTTTCTGGAAGAAGCCCGGCGGAAACGGCAGGCTCAGCGTCAGCGGGGCGTTGGGGGCGGAGGTGCGGTGCCACTGGATTGCCGCGAGTTCGGAGCCGTTTGCGCCGCCGCCGGCGGACGGAGTGAGGGAGATGGTGCAGCCATAGGCATTGTTGCAGCTCACCGCCCAGCCTTCGATCTGGCGGTATTCGAAGGCTGACGCCGCTGGAACGGCGCCCCCCATGAAAAGGGCGACCGTCGCCATGAACCGAAATGGCTGCCGCATGATTGTCTCCCGGCCTGTTTTACCGAAGCGCGCAACCACCGCGCGCCGCCGATTGCGGGGTGGTTCCGCCCGGTCCTACACCAGCTTGCCGGAGTAAGGCTAGGGGCGGCGGCATCGGCGCGGGCTATAACCACAGTTTCGCACCGCCCCTCGGTCAAAACATATCGACAAGTGGTATCAGTATATCCGATCCCGCTCTTCTTGGAAGGCGGGGCGATAATCGCTGGCCGCGATAGAAACAAAGGCGGCTTGCATCAATCATGAAAGCACCACGAAAGTTTCGCTTGCCAAACCACCACAAACACCGCATTCTGTCCGTGTTCGGGCATTTTGCGAGCACGGGAAGACCATATAATCTCCATGCGCGACGGGAACGCTAATTTTCCGGGCGGTTTGAATGATCTGGCCTGCGTGCGCACCCAGGCGAACCGCGTTAATAAAGGTACCTTTCCTCCAAATTCGAGAAACGCCTGCACTGCCTCTCCGGGGCACTCACGCATTGGAATATCCGCCTTCACTGGAAAAGAGGCGGTGAGCAAAGGACCTTGAAGCATGGCCGAGACTGGCACAGTAAAATTTTTCAACACTGACAAGGGGTATGGCTTCATCAAGCCAGACAATGGCGGCGCGGACATTTTCGTCCATATTTCCGCCGTTCAGTCCTCCGGCCTGACCGGGCTGACGGAGAACCAGAAAGTCAGCTTTGATACGGAGCCGGACCGCCGCGGCAAAGGCCCCAAGGCGGTCAACCTCCAGGTCACGGACTAAAAGTCCCGCGCCCATCGGGCGCTGGCGCCGGGCGCCTTGAATATGCGCATCGCTTCCGAGAGGAGGCGGGGCTCTCAAGGCTAGCGGCGCGGCAAGGTCTCTTTCAAGAGAGGCTGCGCTTTCGTCACCGTTACCAGCCGCGCGCGCTCGCCTGTCTCAGCGCGCGGCTGACGACCTTTCCTTGGCATGAAAGCATGTCTGGTGCGCCCATGCGCAGGATGAGCGGCACTCTGTCCCCGAGTGCTGGACGCGTTTTCTTTAAGCATTCCGCGCCCGCGCGAAGACGCGCGTTTCCTCAGAAGCTCCAGTTGCGCGATTTCGCGACGATGAAGTCGCGGAAGACCTTCAGCTTTGCCGAGTTCTTCATCTCGTCCGGATAGCAGAAATAGGTGTCGAAGGTCGGCACGTCGGCGTGGGTGACGAGCTGCAGCAGGCCCGGATCGCGCCCGACGATATAATCCGGCAGGATGGCGATGCCGATGCCGAGAAGGGCGGCGCGCTTGATCGAGGTCAGCGAGTTGATCTGCAGGTGGGCTGGACGCGGATTGTCCGGCGAGCGGCCGGCGATCTCGAGCCAGTTCACGTCGAGCAGATAGTTCGGCGCTGGTTCACCGAACGAGATGATCCGGTGGTTGTCGAGATCCTCGATCGACTGCGGCTCGCCATGGCGGTTGATATAGGACGGCGAGGCGTAGACATGCATGTGCACGGTGAACAGCTTGCGCTGGATCAGGTCCGGCTGCTGCGGCTGGCGCAGGCGGATGGCGCAATCGGCATGGCGCATGTTCACATCCAGCTCCTCGTTGTCGAGGATGAGCTGGATCTGCATGTCTGGATAAAGCTGCAGGAATTCCTGCACCTTGTCTGTCAGCCAGCCCTGTCCAAGGCCGACCGTGGTGGTGACGCGCAGCTTGCCGGAGGGCTTTTCCTTGGTTTCCGTCAGCCGGGTGCGCACGCCCTCGAGCTTCAGCAGCACGTCGTGCGCCGTCCGGTAGAGCAGTTCGCCCTGCTCGGTGAGGATCAGGCCGCGGGCGTGGCGGTGAAACAGCTTGACGCCGACATCCTGTTCCAGCGCCGAGACCTGGCGACTGATGGCGGACTGGGAGAGGTGGAGCTTGTCGGCCGCGTGGGTGAACGAGCCCGCCTCCGCTGCGGCATGGAATATCCGCAGCTTGTCCCAGTCCAGAGGCATGCTCGTACTTTTCATTGTCCCTACTCCGCGGCGGCCAGCGTACCAGTCTTTTGCCCGGTGATATAGCGTTCCGCTTCAAGTGCCGCCATGCAGCCCATCCCGGCTGCCGTCACGGCTTGTCTGTAATTGTCATCTGTCACATCGCCGGCGCCGAAGACGCCGTCAATGCTGGTTTTCGTCGTGCCCGGCTCGGTCCAGAGATAGCCGTTCGGCTTCAGCCGCAGCTGGTCGCGGATGAGGTCGACCTGCGGCGTGTGGCCGATGGCGATGAACACGCCGTCGGCGTCGACCGTCTGCGTTTCGCCGGTCTTCACATTCTTCAGGCGCACGCCGGTCACAGACGGAGGAAGCGGCGGCACGGCACTGGTGCCTACTATTTCCTCAACAGCGTGATTCCAAATGACTTTGACATTTTCGAGGGCGAAAAGCCGTTCCTGCAGAATTCTTTCGGCGCGGAAGGAGTCGCGCCGATGCACGATCGTCACGCTCTTGGCGATGTTGGCGAGGTAGAGGGCTTCCTCGACGGCCGAATTGCCGCCGCCCACCACGACCACGTCCCTGTTGCGATAGAAGAAACCATCGCAGGTGGCGCATGCGGAAACGCCGCCGCCGTTGAAGGCCTGTTCGCTGTCGAGCCCGAGCCACTTCGCCTTGGCGCCGGTGGCGAGAATCACCGTGTCGGCGGTCCAGACCTCGCCCGAATCAGTGGTCGCGACAAAGGGTCGCGCGGAGAGATCGAGCCTGGTGACGAGGTCGTTGACGATTTCGGTACCGACATTTTCAGCCTGAGCAAGCATCTGCTCCATCAGCCACGGTCCCTGGATAGGATCGGCGAAGCCCGGATAGTTCTCGACATCCGTCGTGATGGTCAGCTGGCCGCCCTGTTCCAGGCCGGCGATCAGCACCGGTTTCATCATCGCCCGCGCCGCATAGATTGCGGCGGTGTAGCCGGCCGGGCCGGACCCGATGATGAGCACCTGCGTGTGGTGGTCTGCCATGTCTAATCCTTCTGGCCGGCGCAGCGCCGACCGCATTCATCTGTCTGGCCCCCATTTATGGACGGAAGCACGTGTGTTTCAAGGCCATTGCGCCTCATACCAACAGGGCAGTTTGATACTGTTGAAAGAATCCTGCGGACTGTTGTAATAATATTGCGCGCGACGCGGTTCGCGCGGGCACGATCAGGAGACATGAATGCGCGCCGATCTCGATTCCGTCGATATCAAGATTTTGCGGGAACTGCAGCGTGATGGCCGCATGACCAATGTCGAGCTTGCAGAGCGCGTCGGCATTTCCGCGCCACCTTGCCTGCGCCGGGTGCGCCGGCTGGAAGAGGCCGGGATCATCGAGGGCTATAACGCAATGTTGAACGCGCCGAAGCTCGGTTATGACCTCGTCGCCTTCTGCATGGTCGGCCTCAAGCATCAGTCGGAGACCGAACTGAAGGCTTTTTCGAAAGCGACGGAAGACTGGCCGATGGTGCGTCAGGCCTGGATGACCTCCGGCGAGACCGATTTCCTGCTGCATTGCGTTTGCGAAAACCTGATGCAGTTCCAGGATTTCGTCATCGAGGTGCTGACCACGAACACCCATGTCCATACAGTGCGCACCATGCTCACCATCCGGCAGGTGAAAAAGGCGGGACTGGTGTCTCTCTGAAATGGGTCAGTCGCGTTTCATCAGTCGCTGATAGGCCGCGTATTCCTTTTCCAGCATCGTTTCGACGGTGAAGTTTTCGAGCACGTGCCGTCGGGCGGCGGCGCCGATTTCGGCAAGCGCAACAGGCTCGGCGAGCGCCCTGTCGATGGCATCCGCCATCGCCTGCGGATCTGCAGGAGGCACCAGAAAGCCGGTCTTGCCGTCGATGACCGTCTCCAGGCTGCCACCATGGGCGGTCGCGACCACCGGCGTGCCCATCACCTGCGCCTCGATCGCGACCCGGCCGAAGGCCTCAGGGCGCACCGAGGAAGAGATGGCGAGGTCGGCCGCGGCCATCACCGCCGGGATGTCACGGCGGCTGCCGGTGATCCTCACGCGGTCGCCAAGGCCCTTATCGGCGATCTGCGTCTGCAGGGCGGCGATCACCGTGTCATTGCCGCTGCCGACGATCGCGAGGTGGAAGTCGCGGTTCTTCGCCAGCGCCATGGCCTCGATCAGATAGCGGTGACCCTTCCACTCGGTGATCCGTCCGACAATGGCGACGAGCGGACTGCCGCCAAGCTCCGCCCGGGTCGCATCGAGCGTGGCCGGCGCGATCAGCTGCGGGTTGAAGAGATTGGTATCGACGCCGCGCGGCGCGACGATGATGCGATCGTCCTCGACACCATAGACGGAGATGATGTGATCGCGGATGAAGGCGGAGTTGGCGACGATGATCGGCGCCTTCACCATCACGCCGTTATAGGCGCGCTTGAAGCGATTGCCGTGGCCATAGACGCCATGGAAGGTCGTCAGAAAGCGCGGATGGCAGCGTGCCCGCATGCAGGCGAGATATCCCGCCCAGGCTGGCGCGCGGCTTCGGGCATGGACGATGTCGATCTGGTGGTCGTCTATCAGACGTGCGAGCTTCACGGCGTTGGCGAGGATCGATGCCGGCGATTTGGCACCGACCTTCATCTCGATA
Organism: Martelella endophytica; assembly: GCF_000960975.1. Taxonomy (NCBI): domain Bacteria; kingdom Pseudomonadati; phylum Pseudomonadota; class Alphaproteobacteria; order Hyphomicrobiales; family Aurantimonadaceae; genus Martelella; species Martelella endophytica. The sequence goes on from NZ_CP010803.1 coordinate 2,339,423, forward strand.
TGATGTGTTCCGGTTCCGATGAGGGCATCGACCAGCGGCCCTCCGGCGCTCACGACCCAGTTTTCGACGCCCTTGGCGGCCAGATACTCGGCCATTTCGAGCGTGCCGCGTTCAACGCCGCCATCGCCCATGGCGGGCAGCAATTGCATGATGCGTGCGGTCTTCATGGCCTTCTCCGGCTTGGTTTCGGGCGATCGGTAGCAAGCAGTTGTGCACCGCGCAAGCATAGCGAAGGCGAAATGGGTTCGAAAGCACCTTGCGCTCTTCTGCCGATCGGCTATGAACGGCCGGCAGTCGAATTCGCCGATGGGAGCCGAAGTTTGCAGACGGTCGTATGCATGAAGTGGGGCACGCGCTATCCGGCGGACTATGTCAATCGGCTCTGGTCGTCCATTCAGCGGAACACAGAGCGTCCGACGCGTCTCGTCTGCTTCACGGATGATCCGAACGGTGTCGATCCGGCCGTCGTCACGCATCCCCTGCCGGAGATCCGGATTCTCCCCGAACTCTCCTGGTTGCCCTGGCGCAAGCTGTCGCTGTGGCAGGCGCCGCTCGCCGATCTTTCCGGCGACGTTTTGTTCCTCGATCTCGATGTCGTCATCACCGGCAACATCGATGTGATGTTCGACTACGAGCCCGGAAAATACTGCGCCTGCGAAAACTGGACGCAGCCCGGCCAGGGGATCGGCAACACCTCGGTCTTCCGCTGGCATGTCGGCCGCAACACCCACATCTTTTCCGATTTCGAGGAGAATGGCGAGGCCATTCGGAAGAAATACGGGATCGAGCAGGTCTATATCTCGCGTGAGATCGACGAGATGGTGTACTGGCCGCGGGAATGGTGCCTGAGCTTCAAGCATTCGCTGATGCCGATCTGGCCGCTGAATTTCTTCAAGGTGCCGAAGCTGCCAGCTGATACCCGCGTCGTCGCCTTCACCGGCAAGCCCGATCCGGACGAGGCGGCGGTCGGAGAGTGGCCGGTCGATATTTTCTGGAAGAAACTCTACAAGTTCGTCCTGCCGACGCCGTGGATCGCCGAAAACTGGCGCTGAGCGCCTCAGTCTGCTGACCGATCCTTTCTACGGGCGTCCCTCGGGGCGCTAGAGTTCGGTCTTTTCGTCGGCGGGCGGCCGTTCCAGGCGGTTGTGATGGAACAGGCCGGGATAGATCATGCCCATCGCGAAGCGGTTGCCGCGCCACCAGTGGCGGTTGGCGGGGCAGTTCACCGGGTGTTCGAGATCGGGCATGCCGTTGACGCGCTTCGTCCCAGGGTTCTTCCGGGCAAAAGCCACCAGCTCGCCGAGAAAGAAGGATTTGGTCGTCAGAAACGGCCTGTTGGACCAGTTCAGGCAATCCGAATGGGTGCAGTAGAGGCGGTCGGCGAGCTTTTCGATTTGCGCATTGCCGTTTGCAGCGATCTCCGGAAAGGCGAGCGCCTCGTTCATGCGGGCGAGCGCCGGGCCTGGCCGCATCCGGCCAATAAGTGTCGGCCGCAGCGGTAGTCCGGCCTTCCAGTAGCGGCGGAAGCGGGAGGAGGGGGGCGTCAGGCGTTCCTGGAGCTGGAAGGCCGCGATCGCGTGCCTGTCCATCTGCCGCACGGCTTCCGCGAGCAGCAGAGGCGCGTCCGGGTCCTGCGTCAGCATGTTGTCGCCTTCGACCACCATGATGTGCTCGGCTGTCGGTACCTCGCCGCAGCGGGCCAGACCTTCCTGGATGCCGAGATTTTCCGTCGTCGCGACCGGCTCGAAGCCGAATCCGGTCGCGATGCGCATCTCGTCCGGGGCGCCTTCCTGGCAGATCACATAGCGTTCGCTGAACAGGTGCGCGATCGGCGTGAGCGCCGCGAGCGTGTTCTCAAGCGTCTTCGGCGCTTTCCATGTCAGCACCGAAAGCGACAGCGGCGGCAATGGGGCCGCCGATGCGTCGGCGGCTTGGTCTTGAAAGGTCATCGCGTCATGCCGGTTGCGGCGGGCTGCCCTAGCGCCAGTTGATTTCGAGGATTTCGTAGGCGCGGGCGCCGCCGGGCGCGTTCACCTCGATGCCATCGCCGACTTCCTTGCCGATCAGCGCGCGGGCGATGGGCGAGGAGATCGAGATCTTGCCAGCCTTAACATCGGCCTCGAGATCGCCGACGATCTGGTAGGTCTTCTCTTCTTCCGTATCCTCGTCGACGAGCTTGACGGTCGCGCCGAACTTGATCTTCGGGCCCTTCATCTGTGCCGGGTCGACGATCTCGGCGCGTGTGGTCACGTCTTCCAGTTCGCCGATGCGGCCCTCGTTATAGCTCTGGGCTTCCTTGGCGGCGTGGTATTCTGCGTTTTCGGAAAGATCACCGTGGGCGCGCGCTTCGGCGATCGCCTGGATGATGCGCGGACGCTCCTCCTGCTGGCGCCAGCGCAGTTCCTCCCGGAGCTGGTCGGCGCCGGTCTTCGTCATCGGTACTTTTTCGACCATATTCTATTCCTCTGGTCCTTCCGGGCACGGCAAACCCGACCCGCCCTCGAGCGAGCCTTCGGATGCGCCGTGCACCCTCAAATTCTTCTGTGCGGAGCAACCGAAGCCTGCAGATAGGAACCCGGCTCCGGTTTTGCCACACAAAAAGAAACAGGTTCCGAAGCGTGACCCCGGAACCAGTTTCATACGACTGATGCTTTTATAGCAGAACAGGCGCGCCGATTTCCAGACAAATCGACCGGCGGCCTTTTGCCACGGCGTTAGCCGTGGGCGCCGTGATCGTGGTCGTGATGGCCGGCGTGCTCGTGGTCGCCTTGATGTCCGCCACCTTTCAGCGCCTTCCAGAAAAGCCATGCGGCCGGAACGGCAAACACCAGGTTCAGCCAGAAGGTATAGTCGAGACTGAACTGGGTGAGATCGCGCTGGATGTCGGGTGCCTCCTCGGGAATGAGGGAGAGCGCCGAGAACAGAAGCTCCATGATGATCCCCGAGATCACCATGGTGACGAACAGCACGCCGCCAATATACGCTGCAAGCTTCCAGCCGAAATAGCGGCGATAGGCATCAAGCAGCGGCAGGATGATCAGGTCGGCATAAAGGAAGGCCAGCACGCCGCCGAACGAAGCGCCGCTCGAAAACAGGACGGCCGCGAGTGGCACGTTGCCGATCGAGCAGACGAAGGTGAAGATTGCGATGATCGGGCCGATGACCGCGTTCAGCGGCACGCGCAGCCACGCCGGCGCATCGACGAGGAAAAGCGCCTGCCAGACCGCGTCGGGCACGAACACCGAGAGAATGCCGCCGATCAGAAACCCGGCGAGCAGGTCCTTCCAAAGCATCGACCACTCCATGACGAAATTCTGGGCGATACGGCCCGGAGCGGCCGGATCCTTCAGTCGATCGCGCCAGGTATCGCCCTCAAGCGGCATGCTGTGATGCTGGTGGCCACCGCCTTCTTCCTCGTGCGTGCGCGCCTCTTCGGCGATCTTCTTCGGATAGGTAAGCTTGACGACGAGGCTCATGATCGCAATCAGCACCAGTCCGCCGATCCATTCCGCAGCCATGAACTGCCAGCCGAGGATGAGCAGCAGGATGATGCCGAGTTCGATGACGAGATTGGTGGAGGCAAACAGGAAGGCAAGCGAGGTGACCAGCGCTGCACCCTTCTTGAACAGGGTGCGCATGATCGCGGCTGAGGCATAGGAGCAGGAGGAACTGGCCGCACCGGCCGCCGAGGCAAAGGCAATTTCCTTCGCCGTGCCCTTTCCGAGCCGGGCGGAAATGCTGTCGGCGGAAACCAGAGCCTGCAGGACGGCCGAAATGGAGAAGCCGAGCACGAGCGTCCAGCCGGTTTTCCAGGCCATGCCGAAGGCCATCAGCAGCGCCTGGCCGATATCGGAAAGAAAAGTCTGCATGGTGTCCCCTTTCTTCGGGCGAACGTCCGCCGCCGGGTTTGGTTCCACGATGCCGGCTTTTCAGTGGATGTCGGCCACCACACGCGGCATTGTTGCTGCAAAGATGCGGCGGGCTGTCAGTGCAAGCATGAGCAGGCTTACCGCAGCGACGACGGCACAGATTGTAAAACTCGCGCAAAAAGCATCGCGGGCCTGTGCGAGCCAGGCGGGTGTGCCGCCCAGCATGGATGCGCTGTCGACGGCGCCGGCCAGTGTTTGTCGGGTCGCTTCGGCCATCGCAGGCGGCAGGTCCGAGAGGTCGACGGGGCGCATCGCCAGACGGTAGACGACCGTGGCAAGACTGCCAAGCACGGCAATGCCGAGCGCGCCGCCGAACTCGGCGCAGGTTTCCGACATCGCCGAGGCGACGCCGGCGCGCTCCGGTGGTGCCGAGCCGACGATCAGCGCCGTTGTGGTCAGCACCACCGGCACGAAGCCGAGGCCGAGCACTGCGGTTGCGAGCAGCATGCCGGCGAGGCTCTGGTAATGGGCGGCCGCCGCCATCGACAGCGCGCCGACGGCATTGATCGAGAGGCCGCCGAGCACCGTAGTCACCGGGCCGAACCGGTCCGTGACCCGCCAGGCCTGCAGCGACATCACCGCGAAGAAGACGCCCGGCAACGCCGCCCAGAGCGCGGCATCAAGGGGCGAGAGACCGAGCACGAGCTGGAAGAACTGTGTCTGGAACAAAAACAGGGCAAACAGGAAGAACAGTGCTGCCATGTTGACCAGCATGGAGACGGTAAAGGCCGGGCGGCGGAACAGCGCGAGGTCGACAAGGGGATGATGGAGCCGGCCCTGGCGGCGGACGAACAGCATGCCGAAGACGATGCCGATCGCGATCGGTGCGAGGTGCAGCGGTTCGAACCCATAGGCCGCCAGATGCTTGAACCCGTAGATGATCGGCAGAACGGTTGCGAGCGATAGCACCACGCTCGGCAGATCGATCGGGTCGCTGTCGCCGGAACGGTATTCGGGGAGCAGAAACGGGGCGCTGGCCAGGAGGGCCAGCATGACTGGGATATTGATCAGGAAAACCGAGCCCCAGTGGAAGAAATGCAGCAGCACCCCGCCTGTCACCGGGCCGACCACGCCGCCGACGGCGAAGGCCGTGCCCCAGACGCCGATCGCCCGGTTGCGCTCGTTTTCGTCGCGGAACATGTTCATGATCAGCGACAGCGTCGACGGTGCGACGGTCGCGCCTGCAATGCCGAGAAGGGCGCGGGCGAGAACCAGCATGCCGGCGCTCGGCGCCAGCGCCGCAAACAGCGAGGCGAGCGCAAAGGCGGCGCTGCCGATGAGCAGCACCCTGCGCCGGCCATAACGGTCGCCAAGACTGCCCATGGTGATCAGCAGGCCGGCGACCATGAAGCCATAGATATCGTTCATCCCCAGAAGCTCGGTCGCCGACGGTTCCAGCTCGCGCACGATCGATGGAATGGCGAGGAACATCACCGAGAGGTCCATGGAATAGACCAGACAGGCGACAGACAGGACCACAAGGCCGATCCATTCGCGGCGGGTTGCCCGTGCGGGCGCGGCGTCAGTCATGCGGTCTTCTCCGGAAGGTGGCCCGTTGAGGCAGAAAACGGAATTTGCGCCGGGGTGGTCCCCGGCGCAACCTGCGTTTCATCAATTTTTTCGAAGGGGTGTTGGTTCAGGGCGTGTTCGAAACGAGGCAGAAAAACGCGCCCTGCGGATCGAGGCACTGCGCGACCACGGCGCCACCGGGGACATCCATCGGTCCGTTGAGCAGTTGCCCGCCGCCCGCCTTGACGCGCTCGATTGCGGCGTTGAGGCCATCGACAGCGATATAGTAGCCCCAGGCCGACATCGGCATTTCGTCCGGCTTCTTCATGATGCCGCCCATATCGTCTTCGCCAAGGCCGAAAAGGTGGTATTTGCCCATCGGTCCCATGTCCATCGCCGCGCTTTCCTTCCAGCCGAACACCTTTTCGTAAAAGGCGACCGCGGCCGGGGCGTCCGTGGCATAAAGCTCGCGCCAGGCAAAGGTGCCGGGTGAGCCCGCGGGCGGTGCCTCCGGCATGCCGCCTTCCGGCGGGATCGGGTTCATCAGGCAGATCACCGCCCCTTGCGGGTCGGCCACGACGGCGAAGCGGCCGACCGACGGAATGTCCATCGGCGGCACATTGATGCTGCCGCCCTCGGCGACGAACTCGGCGGCCTTGGCATCGACCTCCTCGGCATAGACATAGCCGGACCAGTTCGGCGGAACCTTGCGCGCCAGCATGTCCTCGTTGAGTGCCATCATGCCAGCGGCGTAAGTGTCGTATCCGGAAACGGAGAAAAGCGTGTAGCTGACATCGGCCACGCCGCTGTCCTTCGCCTCCCAGCCGATGACGCTCTTGTAGAAGGTTTCGGCAGCAGCCGTGTCAGGTGTCAGAAGTTCATACCAGATGAAGTCGCTGCTCATGTCGTTCTCCTCGTTGATGGCAAATGCAACGCCTGTCGTTATTTAAGTTGATATCAACCTAAGTGACGATCGTCAATCCTCATCACGTCCATTGTAGACCGGATTGATGACAGCATTTCGTTGCCACGATCGTCGTTGCCAGCGTCGAGGCTTGCGGCTATTCTCGTTCCGTGACCTGCCGCTGCGATGGCGTCGTCAGCATTGGGGAGGCCGCAATCACCATGATGATGGTCCTGCACGCCCGGACGTTTGAGCGCTTCTGACGAAGCGTTTCGAACCGGGCAGGGGTAATCCGTCCGGTTCAGCGGATGAGGATTGACCCATGAACGGACTGGCCACGCGCCCCGAGAATTTCGTCTGCGAGAACGGCACAAAGGCGCCGCTGCCCTTCAGCCAGGCGGAGTATGACCGCCGACTTGCGCACTTGCGCGCGCGGATGGAGGCGCGCGGCATCACCGCCGTGCTGCTCACCTCCATGCACAACATCGCCTATTATTCTGGCTTTCTCCATTGCTCTTTCGGCCGCCCGTTCGGCTGCGTGGTGACGGCAACGCGCTGCACTACGATCTCGGCCAATATCGATGCCGGCCAGCCGTGGCGTCGCAGCCATGGCGACAACATCATTTATACCGACTGGAAGCGCGACAATTTCTGGCGCACGGCGGCCGGACTTCTTGCGGGCCATGCCCGGATCGGGATCGAGGGCGATCAGATGACGCTTGCCGCCCGTGCCGCGCTTGAAACCGCAGTCGGCGCCCGCGAAGTCATCGACCTTGCGCCGGATGTGATGACGCTGCGGATGGTGAAGTCGGCGGAGGAAATCGCACTGATCCGCGCGGGCGCGCGGGTCGCCGATATCGGCGGCGCGGCGATCCGGGAGGTGATCGGCGAAGGCATGCGCGAGATCGATGTGGCGATGGCCGGGCGCGATGCGATGGAGCTTGCCATCGCAGAGACCTTTCCGCACGCCGAATACCGCGACACCTGGGTCTGGTTCCAGTCGGGGCTTAATACCGACGGAGCGCATAATCCGGTAACGGCGCGGCGGCTCGCGAAGGGCGATATCCTCAGCCTCAACACCTTCCCGATGATTTCCGGCTATTACACGGCGCTGGAGCGAACGCTGTTTCTCGGCGCGCCGGATGCCGCTTCACTGAAGCTTTGGGAAACGAATGTCGCCGCTCATGAACTCGGCATTTCGCTGATCCGCCCCGGCATCTCGTGTGCCGCGATCTGCGAGGAGGTGAACCGTTTCTTCGCCGATGCCGGCGTGCTGCAATACCGCTCCTTCGGCTACGGCCATTCCTTCGGCATCCTCAGCCATTATTACGGCCGCGAGGCCGGGCTGGAGCTGCGCGAGGATATCGAGACCGTGCTCGAGCCCGGCATGGTGATTTCCATGGAGCCGATGCTGTTCGTGCCGGAGGGCACCCCCGGCGCCGGCGGTTACCGCGAGCACGACATTCTGGTCGTGGGCGAAGACGGCGCCGAAGACATCACCGGCTTTCCCTATGGACCGGCGCACAACATCATTGCTGGCTAGAGCAAACGCACCGATTTAGCCGTGCAGGCGGCTGGCATAGGCATCGAGCTTTGCCAGCGTCTGCCGGCCGCCTTCGACGGCGCCGAACTCGACGGTCGCATCGCGAGCTTCAACAGTCTCGAAGATCAGGATCAGCGAAACGCGGGTCTTTCCGCCTTCGTCCTCGAGCAGGATCATGCCGCGGAAATGGGCGGGCTCGCCGAGTTCGGCGCCGTGGTCGTAGGCAATGCGGGCCGGAGGGGTGATCTCCGTATAACGGATCCAGTTGGGCCAGTGCTTTCCGTCGGGGCCGTGCATCGTGTAGTGCCACAGCCCGCCGACTGAAAAGTCCATGGCATGGGTCTCGTTGACGAACCCCTCCGGCCCCCACCACTGGTCGAGGTGTTTTTCATCGGAAAGCGCTTTGAACACCAGTTCGCGCGGGGCGTTCATTACACGCTCCAGACGGATGATTCTTGCGGGATCGAGGTCTGCGGTCATCGGTCTTCTCCTTCAAGAAACTGTTCAAGACGTTCGAGATTCTGGTCGTTGGCGGCCTTGAGGAAGCGGGCCATCGCCTGGTTTTCCTCGGTCGGCTCGAATTCCATGATCCAGACAATGCGGCTTCCCCCTGCATGGTCCTCGAACCGCATCTCCAGCACGAAATCATGCACCGGCAGATGATGGCGGGTGCGGATAAGCTGCCCTTCTTCAATCTCCAGAAACGTCCAGTGATTGTCGAATGCGTTGCCGTCCGAGGTGGTCATGACGATCCGCCAATGGCCGCCCGGGCGGAAATCGAAGGCGGTGATCTCGTTTTCGAAACCGTGCGGCCCCCACCAGAGGGCAAGTTTTGAGGGATCGGAGGCTGCGGCGAACAGCGTGGCGCGGTCCTGCGGAAAGCTTCTTTCGTTCTCGATCTTGAGGCTTGCGTTCTTCTCGCTCATGGCTTTTCCTCCTTTTGAATTTTAGCAAGATGGGCTTCCAGCCGGTCGAGCCGCCGCTCCCAGAGTGCCCGGTAGTCTGAAAGCCAGCCATCGACCGCCTTCAGAGTTTCGGGCTCTATCCGGCAGGGGCGGGTCTGCGCCGCACGCCCGCGGGAGATCAGTCCGGCGCGCTCCAGCACCTTAAGGTGCTTGGACACCGCCGGCAGCGACATGTTGAATGGCTCGGCCAGTTCGTTGACCGTTGCCTCGCCCACCGACAGCCGGGCAAGGATCGCGCGTCGGGTCGGATCGGCGAGGGCAGCGAGTGTCTGGCTCAGTGGATCGGACATTCGGTATTTATCCCATCGGTTAATTAACCTAATGGGTAAATAAGGAAGATAAACCTTTGCGTCAAGCCCAAAGAAAAGGGCAGGCGCTGGGCCTGCCCTTGGTTCGTCGATAAATCTGTCCTCACACTCCGCGTCATCCTCGGGCTCGACCCGAGGATCCAGGCCGTTCAGCAGAGTCTTTGTTATAAAACTTGCAAATTCAGTGACTTAATCCGCCTGGATGCTCGGATCAAGTCCGAGCATGACACAAGAACGAAGAGCCGATGACACACGAAGGTCAAAGCCTGGCGCTTTGTCAGCAGTTGAAGGCGGGGTCTGGCCCGCCTTGTTGCCTTTCCCTGTCCGGCTGGTTTACGCGTAGCTCTGCAGCGGCCGCACTTCGAGCTGGCCCTCGCGCAGGGCCTTGATCGCCTGTGCGGCGGCCATGGCGCCGGCCATGGTGGTGTAATAGGGCACCTTCTGGGTCAGCGCGGCGCGACGGAGAGACTTCGAATCCGAGATCGTCTTGTCGTTGCTGGTGGTGTTGAACACCAGCTGGACCTGACGGTTGCGGATTGCGTCCTCGATATGCGGACGGCCCTCGCGCACCTTGTTGATCTTGGTCGCGGCGATGCCGTTCTCTTCCAGGAAGTCGCGGGTGCCGCCGGTCGCCATGACGGTGAAGCCCTGTTCGACCAGAAGCTTGACGGCGGGGAGCACGCGCTCCTTGTCTTCCGGCTTGACCGAAACGAACACGCAACCCTCGCGCGGCAGGTCGACGCTGGCGCCGAGCTGCGACTTGGCAAACGCAATGGCAAAATCCGTGTCGAGGCCGATCACTTCGCCGGTCGAGCGCATTTCCGGCCCGAGCAGCGTATCGACGCCGGGGAAGCGAGCGAACGGGAAGACGGCTTCCTTCACCGCGATATGGTTCAGCTTGCGCGGGTTCGGCCGCTCGCCATAGGAGTCGATCACGTCGAACAGCTTCTCGCCGGCCATCACGCGGGCGGCGATCTTGGCGATCGGTGCGCCGATGGTCTTGGCCACGAAGGGCACAGTACGGGATGCGCGCGGGTTCACTTCGAGGATATAGACGGTGCCGTCCTTGATCGCGAACTGCACGTTCATCAGGCCCTTGACGTTGAGCGCCAACGCCAGCGCGCGGGACTGTTCTTCCAGTTCATCCAGCGTTTCCGGCGAAAGCGAGTGCGGCGGAAGCGAGCAGGCGCTGTCGCCCGAGTGGATGCCGGCCTCCTCGATATGCTCCATGATGCCGGCGATGAATACGTCCGTGCCATCGCAAAGGCAGTCGACGTCGACCTCGGTCGCATTCGTCAGGTAGCTGTCGAACAGAAGCGGGTTCTTGCCGAGCATGGTGTTGATCTGCCCGGTCTTGTCGTTCGGATAGCGCTGCTTGATGTCCTCGGTGACGAGTTCCGGCACGACTTCCAGCAGATAATGCGAAAGCCCGGCATCGTTGTGAACGATCTCCATGGCGCGGCCGCCGAGAACGTAGGACGGGCGCACGACCAGCGGGAAACCGATCTCGCCAGCCACCAGACGGGCCTGCTCGACCGAATAGGCGATGCCGTTGTTTGGCTGGTTGAGGTCGAGCTTGACCAGCAGCTTCTGGAACCGGTCGCGGTCTTCGGCAAGGTCGATCATGTCGGGCGCGGTGCCGAGGATCGGGATGCCGTTCTTTTCCAGCGCTTCGGCGAGCTTCAGCGGCGTCTGGCCGCCGAACTGGACGATGACGCCGACAAGCGTGCCCTTTTCCTGTTCCGCGCGCATGATCTCGATCACGTCTTCCGCCGTCAGCGGCTCGAAATAGAGCCGGTCGGAGGTGTCGTAGTCGGTCGAGACCGTTTCCGGGTTGCAGTTGACCATGATCGACTCGTAACCCGCATCCTTCAGCGCAAAGGCGGCATGGCAGCAGCAATAGTCGAACTCGATGCCCTGGCCGATACGGTTCGGACCGCCGCCGAGGATAACAACCTTCTTGGCATCCGAAATGCCGGCCTCGGAGCGCGTCGCGCCATCAAACGGCGTTTCGTAGGTCGAGTACATGTAGGCGGTCGGCGAGGCGAATTCTGCAGCACAGGTGTCGATGCGCTTGTAGACCGGGCGCACGCCGAGCTTGTTGCGAAGCTGGGCGACTTCCTTCGGGCGGCCATGGGTGAGGCTTGCCAGACGCTGGTCGGAAAAGCCCATGGCCTTCAGCATGCGCAGGTTTTCGGCATCTTCCGGAAGGCCGTGTTCACGCACGCGCTCTTCCATGTCTACGATGGCCTTCAGCTGTTCCAGGAACCACGGATCAATCTTGGAATGCTCGTGAACCTCTTCCAGCGAAACGCCGAGACGCATCGCCTGGGCGACCATGCGCAGGCGGTCCGGCGTGCCGGTGCCGATGGCGGCACGAATGGCATTGCTAGGCTCGCCGTTCTCGATGCCCGGAATTTCGATCTCGTCGAGGCCGGTCAACCCGCGTTCCAGACCGCGCAGCGCCTTCTGCAGCGATTCCGGGAAGGTGCGGCCGATGGCCATGACTTCACCAACGGATTTCATCGCCGTCGTCAGCGTGTTTTCGGCACCTGGGAATTTCTCGAAGGCAAAGCGCGGGATCTTGGTGACGACATAGTCGATCGAGGGTTCGAACGAGGCGGGCGTCGCGCCGCCGGTAATGTCGTTTTCGAGTTCGTCGAGCGTGTAGCCGATGGCGAGCTTGGCGGCGACCTTGGCGATCGGGAAGCCGGTCGCCTTCGATGCCAGCGCCGAGGAGCGCGAGACGCGCGGGTTCATCTCGATGACGACAAGGCGGCCGTCGGCCGGGTTGACGGCGAACTGCACGTTCGAGCCGCCGGTCTCCACACCGATCTCGCGCAGAACCGCCAGCGAGGCGTTGCGCATGATCTGGTATTCCTTGTCGGTCAAGGTGAGGGCAGGGGCGACGGTGATCGAATCGCCGGTGTGCACGCCCATCGGATCAATGTTCTCGATCGAGCAGATGATGATGCAGTTGTCCGCCTTGTCGCGGACCACTTCCATCTCGTATTCCTTCCAGCCGAGCACGGATTCCTCGATCAGCACCTCGGTGGTCGGCGAGGCATCAAGCCCGCGCTCGACGATCTCGAAGAATTCGGAGCGGTTATAGGCAATGCCGCCGCCCGTGCCGCCGAGGGTGAAGGACGGGCGGATGATCGCCGGCAGGCCGATCGTGTCGAGCGCCTGCGCGGCAATTGCCATGGCATGCGACATGTAGCGCTGCTTGCGGTCGGTATTGCCGAGGTTCCACTGGTTTTCGAGCTCGTCCAGCGCCTTGTCGAGCGCATCGCCGGAAAGCGTCTTCTTCAGCTCGGCGCGCTTGGCCTCATGCTCCTGGCGATGCTGATCCTTGATCTCGGTGGCATTTGCCAGCATCGAACGCGGCGTTTCGAGCCCGATCTTTGCCATGGCCTCGCGGAACAGGGCGCGGTCTTCCGCCTTGTCGATCGCATCGGGCTTGGCGCCGATCATCTCGACATTGTAGCGCTCCAGCACGCCCATGCGGCGCAGCGACAGCGCGGTGTTGAGCGCGGTCTGTCCGCCCATGGTCGGCAGCAGCGCGTCGGGGCGTTCCTTGGCGATGATCTTGGCGACGACTTCCGGGGTGATCGGCTCGACGTAGGTGGCGTCGGCCAGTTCCGGGTCGGTCATGATCGTGGCCGGGTTGGAGTTCACCAGAATGACCCGGTAACCTTCTTCCCTCAGTGCCTTGCAGGCCTGTGCGCCGGAATAGTCGAACTCGCATGCCTGGCCGATGACGATCGGCCCCGCGCCGATGATGAGGATGGACTTGAGGTCTTGGCGCTTGGGCATGGTGGCTTCCGTCGTTCTTGTTCTGCGTCAAAAACCGGCGCGGTGGGGACCGGGCCGGGTGCGGGACGTCAAAAGGTTAGGCTAGGAGGGCCTTATAGGGAAAATGGCACAGGAACGGAACCCCGAAAATGCACCACGATTTTGCCTCTCACAGAAGAATTTCCGGCAAAAATCGGGCAGCGGGTGAACCTTTTCGCGATTCGTAACGTTTACAGACCAAACAGAGGAGTTAACAATGTTTGAATATCTGCCTCTTATCGCGTTTCAGATCGTTTTCGCCGCTGCGGGTCTCGCCATTCTCTATCGCATGATCGGCGGCAAGCTGTTCGCATCGACCGAGCCGTCCAGCGAGACGCTGCGTCGTGAAATGTTTCGCCGTTCGGCTCAGAACAGCAATCACGGTTCGTCGCAGGCGGCCTGATTTCGCCGGACCGGCGCGTCAACCGCCGCTGGTCAGCCTTTCCGCATCCGCGCCAGACAGCGCGGAGCGGTGATACTCAAAAGTCCCGTGTGTCATGATTTCCTCAGCGGCCTGTTTCAGGGCCCCAAGGGCGGCGCGGGCAAGTGAGCCGCCGGTGCTGATGCGCGTGACGCCGCATTCAGCCAGCTCCGCAACCGAGAAGCTTGGTTCCTTCAGTCCCGATAGCACGTTGACGGGCTTTCCGACTGACATGCAGACCTTCTCGATCGCCTTCAGATCAGGCAGGCCCGGCGCATACAGCACGTCCGCGCCAGCCGCCTCGAAGGCCTGCAGGCGCCGGATCGTGTCATCAAGATCGGGCTTGCCCCAGAGGAAATTTTCGCAACGTGCCGTCAGCATGAAAGGCCGATCCGCCTTGGCCGCTGCTGCGGCGCGCACTCGCTCCACCGCCAGTTCAAAAGCGTAGATCGGGTTTGCGGGGTTGCCCGTTGCATCCTCGATAGATCCCCCGACAAGACCTGTATCGGCCGCTAGCCGGATCGTCTCGGCGCAGTCTTCCGGGGCATCGCCAAAGCCGTTCTCAAGGTCTGCCGAAACCGGCAGGTCCGTTGCGTTAACGATCGAGCGCGCATTCTCGAGGATTTCCGCGCGCGACAATGCCGCCGCCGAATCGCGTGTTCCCAATGCAAATGCAAGTCCGGCGCTCGTTGTTGCCAGCGCCTCGAAGCCGAGGGCGGCAAGCAGTCTTGCCGTTCCGGCGTCCCATGGGTTCGGCATGACGAAGGGTCGATTGCCAGCGTGCAGGGCTTTGAACGTCTCGAATTTCTCTGTCGTGGTCCGCATCTATCCCCTCCGCAAAGCGTGTTCTCGACCCAGCATATGCGGCAGACGAAGCCCGGTAAACGGTTCGGGCGATAGGCAGATTGAACAATCGCGGCTCCCCGGCGTTGGCCTTCAAAACCGGAGTAAAAGATGAACCTTGAGAATCTCGGCCTGGTCTGGCTCATCGCGTTGTTTGCGTTATCGGGCGCCGTTATCCTCGCCTGTGGTGTCAGGATTACCGGTGTCGCCGATCGCATTGCCGACCGGACCGGTTTGGGCGAAGCGCTGATCGGTGGCCTGCTGCTCGGCGCCGCCACGTCGCTGTCGGGGACGGTGGTTTCGGTCACGACGGCGCTTGAGGGGCGGGCATCGTTGAGCTTTTCCAATGCTGTCGGCGGTATCGCGGCGCAAACGGCCTTTCTGGCGCTCGCCGACACGATCTACCGCCGCGTCAATCTCGAACATGCGGCGGCCGATCTCTCCAACCTGTTCCAGGGTGCCCTGCTCATCCTGCTTTTGAGCCTGCCGCTGCTCGGCTTCGTCGGGCCGGATTATGCGCTCTACGGGGTCAGCCCGGTCTCGATCGCGCTCTTCTGCGTCTATATCGCCGGTGTCGTTGCCTCGAAACGGGTCAAGGACGAGCCGATGTGGCTGCCGGTGGGGACGCACGAGACCCGGCTCGATGCGCCCGAGGAGGATGTTCAGGATGCCCGCGGCAATCTGCGGATTTTCCTCGTCTTCGGCGGTCTGATGGTGCTGATGGGCCTGTCCGGCTACGTGATCTCGCAGATTGCCGGCGTGGCGACAGACCGCTACGGGCTGTCGGCCTCGGTGGTGGGGGCGTTGATGACGGCCGTCGTCACCTCGCTGCCGGAACTGGTCACCACCCTTGCCGCCGTCCGGCGCGGTGCGCTGCAGCTCGCCGTTGGCGGCATCATCGGCGGCAATACCTTCGACACGCTGTTCCTGACGCTTTCGGATGTCGCCTATCGCGACGGTTCGCTCTACCACGCCATCACCAAGGACGATCTGCTCTGGTTGGCCGTCGGGCTCTGCGTCACGGCGGTGCTGCTGCTGGGGCTGATCGTGCGGCAGAAATCGGGACCGGGGCGGATCGGCTTCGAAAGCGCCGCCATTCTGGCGCTCTATGCCGGTGCGGTGGGCATTTCGGCATTTTAGCGGTTTGCGGATAAGGTTTTCCTTGAAAACGCGGTCGATCCCGCCCATCTTCGCGTCGAACCATATGGTTCGATAGCTGGAGTGCCCGATGCTGATTGTCCATTACCTCGAAGATTCCCGTGCCCACCGCATCCTCTGGCTTCTGGAGGAGCTCGGCGTCGATTACGAGGTCCGCCGCTACAAGCGCGGCCCGGACATGAGCGCTCCCGCAAGCCTGAAAGAGGTCCATCCGCTCGGCAAGTCGCCGGTGATCGAGGACAACGGGCGGGTTGTTGCCGAAAGCGGAGCCATCTTCGAATATCTCATTGATCGCTATGGCGCGATGAGCGGCCTGCGCCCGGAACCCGGCACGGAGGAGGCGCTGCGCTATCGCTACTGGCTGCATTATGCGGAAGGCTCCGCCATGCCGCTGCTGGTGACGAAGCTGATCTTCCAGAAGGTACCCGAGCAATCGCCGCGTCTCCTGAGGCCGATCATGAGGGCGATCTCGAAGGGCGTCACCGGCCGCCTCACCGATCCCCAGCTCAAGGATCACGGCAACTTCTGGAACGCCGAGCTTTCGCGCGACGGCTGGTTTGCCGGCAAGAACTTTACAGCGGCGGACATCATGATGAGCTTTCCGATCGAGACCGGCATGGAACGGATCGGCTTCGACGAACGGCCGCTTGCCCTTCTGGACTATCTCGTCCGGATCCACGCCCGTCCAGCCTACAGGCACGCGCTCCAGCGCGGCGGCGCCTATCGCTATGGCGGCAATCCGTTGTCGTGATCACGCTAGTGTAAAATACTTAAGGGTGACCTAGCCGACATCACGCATCATCTTTTTTCTCGATTTTCTCGGGACCATAATCGCCATTCGGTTCGAGGAAAAAGCAGATCACAGGGTTCCTTTCCATACGGGAATGCATGGAAGAACCTTTTGAGTTTCTGTACATGAAGCCGCAACTGGATGCGAAAAATAATATAAAAATAGTGCTTAAGGATCCGTATATTGTCAATGTTCCAAATATAAAACTCGTAATGTAGTTATGATATGCGATTGGCAATTTTGTCATAATATAAACGATTGAAAAGCTTGCTATCACTGTTAGTGATACAAGCTTTTTGTTTCGTAGAAATTTTAGGAGCATTTTATGTGATCCGCTGAAATATGCGTCTTGCCGTATGACGTATTGTGATGATTTGCCGCGGTGCCAACCGCTACAGAGCTAATCTGATTGCTCGTTTGGGTGCTTTTGCTGGCGGCCCGGCTCCCCCCGTCATTTACTCTGAGGTTCTTGTTCTTGCCAATGCGCCATCTGGTGTCAATGGCACAAGCGCTTGCGCGTGATCGTCCGCAGTCGTCCGTTTGCTATCCGTTGTGCGCTCATCACACTGGCAAATGCCCAAAAAACAGGCTACAGGAACCTGCCGCCGCGGCCCCGCTATTGTCTGGCTTCGGCGTGTCAGCTTCTGGTGAAAATCATGTCTGTCACAATGCCAACTGCGCAAGCAGCCGGTCATTCGTGGTCCTCCCATATCAGGGAGACGCTCCTTCTCGGAATTCCGCTCATCGGCGCACAGCTTGCCCAGCAGGGCATCAATGCCACGGATATCGTCATCCTCGGCCAGTTGAGCGCCGTCGATCTCGCGGCGGCCGTGCTCGCGACGCAGTATTTCTTCACGATCTTCATCTTCGGCTCCGGTCTTGCGATTGCCGTCATGCCGATGGTTGCGGATGCCTATGGGCGCGGCGACGAGGTGGCCGTACGCCGGTCGATGCGGATGGGCATGTGGGCCTCGCTGATCTATGGCGTTCTTGTGCTGCCGCTGTTCATCTGGTCTGAGACGATCCTGCTGGCCATGGGGCAGGAGGTGGATGTCGCCGAACACGCGGCGCACTATCTCCACATCGTCGGCTTCGCCATGTTTCCGGCGCAGCTCTTCTTCGTGCTCAGATCGCTCGTCAGCGCCACCGGCCGGGCGGGCATCGTTCTCTGGGCAACAGTGGCCATGCTGGCGTTGAATGCCGTACTGGCCTATGTGCTGGTGCTCGGTCATCTCGGCCTGCCGCAGCTCGGCATTCGCGGCGCGGCCATTGCCGCGCTCGCCATCCAGTGCACCGGCTTCCTCATCCTTGCCGTCTATATCGAGCGCGATGCGGAGCTTTGCCGCTACCGGCTCTTTACTCGCTTCTGGCGGCCGGACTGGCCGGCACTCCGGGAGGTCGTCGCGCTCGGCTTGCCGATCGGCGTCTCGGTGCTTGCGGAAGTGTCGATGTTTACCGTTTCGTCGGTGCTGATGGGCCAGTTCGGCGCCGTGCCGCTCGCCGCCCACGGCATTGCCATCCAGCTGAGCTCGATCACCTTCATGGTGCCGCTCGGACTGTCGCAGGCCGGCACGGTCCGGGTTGGCCGGTTTCACGGTGCGGGCGACCGGGTCAACCTCAAGCGCGCCTCCATCGTGGTGATGATCGTCGCCTTCCTGTTCGCGCTTGCGAGCGGGCTGAGCTTTGCCCTGTTCCCGATGGCGCTCGCGAGCCTGTTCATCGATACCGGCCTGCCGGAAGCGCCGGCCGTGCTCGCCTATGCCATGCCGCTGATGCTGGTTGCTGCGCTGTTCCAGTTGATGGATGGCGGGCAGGTGACGCTGAACGGGCTTTTGCGAGGGCTGAAGGACGCGCGCATCCCCATGGTCCTGGTGCTGATCGCCTACTGGGTCGTCGGCCTGCCGCTCGCCTGGCTGCTTGCCTTTCCGCTTGGGCTGGAAGGCATCGGCATATGGATCGGCTTCCTGCTCGGCCTCGGATCGGCAGCCGTGATGCTGGGCTTCCGACTGGCGCATTTGCTGCGTGCGGAACACGCGGCCGGCTGATAAGGTTAGCTGACGCAATCGGGTGGAGGGGACCTTGCGCAATGACATCATCTTTGGCGCGGTGTTGCCTTACATCGCCTTTCTCGCCGCGCGCCATTTCGGCCTGTCGAACGTTCATGCGCTGGCGATCGGCTCGCTGTTTCCGATCACCACAATCGCGGTTACCTATGCCGCGAGCCGGCGGCTCGCCGCCGTCAGCATCATCACGCTGACGGCGACGCTCGCATCGCTCGCCGCCAGCCTCTGGTTCAACAGCACGTACCTGGCGCTGTTGAAGAACTCGCTGATTACCGGCTGCGTCGGGCTGATCTTTCTCGCCTCGCTGCTCGCTCCGCGCCCGCTGGTCTTCTTCCTGGCCTCGGAAGGCGGAACCGGGAAGCGGGCGGAACATGAGGGGTTCTGGCAGAACCGGCCGGGCTATCGCCGCACGATCCGCGAGATGACGCTTATCTGGGCGGTCGTGCTGATCGCGGAGGCCGCCACGCGGGCGGTGCTGATCCCGCTTCTGCCCATCGACATATTCCTCGTCGTCAGCGAGGTCATGTGGATCGTCGTCTTCGCCGGCATGATCGCCTGGAGCATCCGCTACGGCAAGCGCCGCTCGCAAGCACTGGATGCGGTGAATTCGCAATAAAAAAAGGGCGCCGCAGCGGGCGCCCTTTTCTATTCTTGTATGCCCTCAGGCTCAGGCGCGCTCTTCCAGCAGCGCCTCGCCCTTCTTCTCGCGCACGAGATTGATGAAGCGGCGGAAGAGATAGTGGCTGTCCTGCGGGCCGGGCGAGGCTTCCGGGTGGTGCTGCACCGAGAACACCGGCTTGCCGGCCAGCGAAATGCCGCAGTTCGAACCGTCGAACAGCGAGACATGGGTTTCGGTGACACCCTCCGGCAGAGAGGCCGAATCGACCGCGAAGCCGTGGTTCATCGAGACGATCTCGACCTTGCCGGTCGTATAGTCCTTCACCGGATGGTTGGCGCCGTGGTGGCCCTGATGCATCTTCACGGTCTTGCCGCCGAGGGCAAGTGCCAGCATCTGGTGACCAAGGCAGATGCCGAAGACCGGCAGGCCACTGTCGATCAGCGCGCGGATCACTGGAACCGCATATTCGCCGGTCGCAGCCGGGTCGCCCGGGCCGTTCGACAGGAACACGCCATCGGGCGAGAGCGCCAGAATGTCTTCGGCCGACGTCTTCGCCGGCACCACCGTCACCTTGCAGGAAAGGCCGGTGAACAGGCGCAGGATGTTGCGCTTCACGCCGTAGTCGATGCAGACGACATGATATTTCTGGTCGGCTTCGGCGAGCGTCTCGTAGCCCTCGTTCCAGACCCAGGGCTTTTCGTCCCACTTCGACGACTGGCCGGAGGTCGCCTCGACGGCGAGATCGAGCCCTTCAAGTCCGCCCCAGGCCTTGGCTTTCGCCTTCAGGGCTTCGAGATCGAAATTGCCGGAAGGCTCGTGGGCGATGACGGCATTCGGCGCGCCATGTTCGCGGATCCAGGCGGTGAGCGCGCGGGTATCGATGCCGGAGAGGCCGATGATGCCGCGCGACTTCAGCCAGGCGTCAAGGTTCTCGCGCGAGCGGTAGTTCGACGGGTTGGTGATCTCGGCCTTGAAGATCGTGCCGACAGCGCCGCGGCGGGCGGCGGGCGTCAGGTCCTCGATATCCTCGCCATTGGCACCGATATTGCCGATATGGGGAAAGGTGAAGGTGACGATCTGGCCGAGATAGGACGGATCTGTCAGGATTTCCTGATAGCCGGTCAGTGCCGTATTGAAGCAGACTTCGGCCTGCACGTCGCCGGTGGCGCCAATGCCCTTGCCGAAGATTGCCGTGCCGTCGGCGAGTACCAGTACCGCCGTCGGCTTTTCGTTCGTCCATGGGGTGGTCATCATTATCCCTTGTTCTTTTCGCCGGTTTGACACCGATTGAACGCCGCAGCGCGAAATCTTATATAGTGGGCAACTCGAACGGGTTCCAACTTCCGGGAAAGCTAAGTTCGGGCAGGCCATTTTTGTGCGCGGTCGCGGGAAAATAGTGAAACGCGGCTTGCGGGTCAATTGCACTTGACGCACAGTTATGGCATCTGCTGAAAAATATACCGAACCCGTTTTTTGAATTGATTGCTGTCCCGGTATTCGGTAAACGCCGCGGCCGTCCGCTATTGGAGCGGCAGCTCTGACATAACGGCGTTGCCAGGAGTAGGTTTATATGTTGCGCGACAAGCTCGCACTCGCACTCAAGGATGCTTCCAAATCGGAAGAACCTGTTCGTTTTTGCACGCTCCGGCTGGTGCAGGCGGCCATCAAGGACCGCGATATCGCCCACCGCGCAAGCGGCAAGGACCCTGTCAGTGACGATGACATTACCGGAATCCTGATCAAGATGGTCAAGCAGCGCAAGGAATCCTCGCGCCTCTATGACGAGAAAGGCCGTCCGGACCTCGCCGCCCAGGAACGCCAGGAAATCGCGGTGATCCGCGAATTCCTCCCCGCCCAGCTCACCGAAGACAAGATTCGTGAGGCCTGTGCCTCCGTTGTCGAGGAAACCGGCGCGCAGGGCCTGCGTGACGTCGGCAGGTGTATCGAGAAGCTGAAGGACCGCTATTCCGGCCAGATGGATTTCTCGAAGGCTTCGGGTGTCGTCAAGGACATGCTGAAGTAGCTGAATTCAATCTCTCCCCTTGAGGGAGAGAGGTCGCAAAAGCGACAAAGAGGGGGGAACCCTTCCAACGCGCTCAGAGCGCGCGTTTTGCGGCGCACCCTTCTGCCACTGTCGGCGCATATCGCCTCCAAATGGGACTCGATTGGAGGTTCGCCGGCTCTTACCCGTGTGGATATCTGGGAAAAGCAGAAATCCGCGCCGCTTTTCGCACAACACGTCCTATAGTGCCACTTCTGGCCAGATGAGGCATCCATGCGTTTCCCGCCGTCCTTTCTCGATGAAATTCGCGATCGCGTGCCGATCTCGAACGTCATCGCCCAGCGGGTGACGTGGGATCGCAAGAAGACCAATGTCGGGCGCGGCGATTTCTGGGCTTGCTGCCCGTTTCATGGCGAGAAGACCCCGAGCTTTCACTGCGAGGACCGCAAAGGCCGCTATCACTGCTTCGGCTGCGGCGTCACCGGCGATCATTTCCGCTTCCTCACCGATCTGGAAGGGATGAGCTTCCCCGAGGCCGTGGAGCGCATTGCCGACATGGCCGGCGTGCCGATGCCCGCGCGCGATCCGGAAGCCGAACGGCGCGAAGAGAAGCGGCGCACGCTGACCGATGTCATGGAACTCGCGGCCGCATTCTTCCAGGACCAGCTCCAGACCAGCGCCGGCGCGAAGGCGCGCGCTTACCTGCGCGAGCGCGGCCTCTCGGCACGCACCATCGACACGTTCCGTCTCGGTTTTGCGCCGGATAGCCGCAACGCGCTGAAGGAATATCTTGCCGGAAAGGGCGTCGACAAGCAGGAGATGGAAGCCTGCGGCCTGCTCGTCCACGGTCCGGATATTCCGGTCTCCTATGACCGCTTCCGCGACCGCATCATGTTTCCGATCCTCTCCTCCCGCGATGCCGTGATTGCCTTCGGTGGGCGGGCGATGCGGCCGGATGCGATGGCGAAATACCTGAACTCCAACGAGACCGAGCTTTTCCACAAGAGCAACGTCCTGTTCAATTTCACCCGCGCCCGGCGATCGCTCTCCGGTGCCGGCGGCGCCTCCACCGTGATTGCCGTCGAAGGCTATATGGACGTCATCGCCCTCCACCAGGCGGGCGTCGAAAATGCCGTCGCCCCGCTCGGCACGGCGCTGACCGAAAATCAGCTCCAGCTGCTCTGGCGGATGGTGGACGAGCCGGTCCTGTGTTTTGACGGCGATGGTGCCGGCCAGCGCGCTGCAGCGCGGGCGGCAGGTGTCGCCATGCCGCTGCTGAAGCCGGGAAAATCGCTGAAATTTGCCTATATGCCGGATGGCAAGGACCCTGACGATCTCGTGCGGGAAGGCGGGCGGCAGGCCTTTGACGAGGTGCTGCGGCAGGCCCGTCCGCTCGCCGATACCGTGTTCGAACGGGAGATGGGCGACGGCGACAACGCGACGCCGGAGCATCGTGCGGCGATCGAGGCGCGCGTCAACGCGCTGGTTCAGACGATCGCTGACGAAAGCGTGCGCCGCCACTATCAGCAGGAATTCCGCAACCGGCTGTTCCAGCGGTTCCGCGGTGGCGGCAGACCCCGCGGCGAGCGTGGGAATTTTTCCGGCAGGCAGGGGCGAGGCGGCGGTTTCCAGCCGGCCCAGCCCGTCTTCACCGCGTCCGAGCGCCTGTCGCGGGCCCTTTCGGGAACGGTGGCGGGGGCAGGGGGACGACCGAGCTTTCGCGAATGCCTCATCGCCGTCTGCCTGATCAGCCAGCCGGCCCTGGTGCGAGAGGATTTCGATTCGATAGCGGCACTCGCCTTCGGCAATGTCGAATTGCGGGCCTTCTGGCCAAGCTTCCTTGCTCTAGCCTCACAGCCCGGCATCGACCGGGAGAAAATGCGCCACAGGCTCGCCGAGGCGGGCTTCGGTGATCTGGTCGCAAGGCTCCACGCGCAGGTGAACCGCAATCTGGGCTGGATCGCCGGGCCGGATGCAGCGCTTGAGGATGTACGCGAAGTTTATGGCCAGGCGCTGTCGCTCCACAATCGGGTCCGTTCGCTCGAGCAGCAGCGTGTCGAGCTCGAACGCGAGATCGCGGAAGCGACGGAGGCCGGCAATCTCGAAGCTTATGAGGAACTGATGGCGGCGATGGTCTCGGTGCAGAACGAGATCAGCCGGATCGCCAACCAGGAAGCGGAAATCGATGGTTTCGGACTGATGTCCGGACGGGGCGGCCGCGCCGGCATGGGTTAGGCCCGAAGGAGGGAATCAGTGACCAGCCACTTGTTTTTGTCTCTCATCGTTCTAAATAGGAGTCTCGCGGGTCGGGAAAGAAGCTGCATCGGCCCGGACAGCGTCACAAGTGTCGACAAAGGCGGATTTTCGGGATGAAAACGCTGAAACCGCGAATTCGTGCTTGACCTGTGGCGAAAATCTGGGAATCACCAGTGCGGATGGCAAAGCGCAGCACAATTTCATGAACGGGACAATGTTCACCTGGAGTTCAGGCTCCACAGGGTGAGTTTTGTCCTGTTCATGTTTGAGTTTATTCAGGCCGGCCAGAGGGTCCTACAAAGGGCTTCTTAAACATTTGCCGGTAAGCCGCCCCCATCAATGCGGCAGAAGCGTCAGGGAAGCGAAATCTATGGCAACGAAAGTCAAGGAAAACGAAGAAGCCGAAACCGAACGCGAAGGCGGACACGACGGCCCTCTTCTGGACCTTTCGGACGATGCCGTCAAGAAAATGATCAAGGCCGCCAAGAAGCGCGGCTACGTGACCATGGACGAGCTGAATTCCGTGCTCCCGTCCTCGGAGGTGACCTCCGAGCAGATCGAGGACACGATGGCCATGCTTTCAGACATGGGCATCAACGTCATCGAGGACGAGGACGAGGTCGACCACGATAACGACAGCGATAACAGCGCCGACGACAGTTCGGACGACAATGACGGCGAAAGCGACAGCACCGAAGTCGCCACCACGACCGGCACGGCTGTTGCTGCCACCAAGAAGAAAGAACCGACCGACCGGACCGACGATCCCGTGCGCATGTATCTGCGCGAGATGGGGTCCGTCGAGCTGCTGTCGCGCGAAGGTGAAATCGCGATCGCGAAGCGGATCGAATCCGGCCGCGAAACGATGATTGCCGGGCTCTGCGAGAGCCCGCTGACCTTCCAGGCGCTGATCATCTGGCGCGACGAGCTGAACGAAGGCACCACGCTTCTGCGCGAGATCATCGATCTCGAGACCACCTATTCCGGTCCCGAGGCGAAGGCCGCACCGCAGTTCCAGAGCCCGGAAAAGATCGAGGCCGATCGCAAGAAGGCCGAAGAGAAGGAGCAGGCCCGACGCAAGCGCTCCAGCGACGACGTCACCGATGTCGGCGGCGAGGGCGTGCAGCCGGAAGAGGACGAGGAGGACGAAGACGAGTCCAACCTGTCGCTCGCCGCGATGGAGGCCGAGCTGCGTCCGCAGGTCATGGACACGCTCGACACCATTGCCGAGACCTATGTGAAACTCCGCAAGCTGCAGGATCAGCAGGTGGAGGCCCGGCTCGCGGCCACCGGGACGCTGACGAATGCCCAGGAGCGGCGCTACAAGGAGCTCAAGGAAGGGCTGATCACGGCTGTGAAGTCGCTGTCGCTCAACCAGAACCGCATCGACCTTCTGGTCGAGCAGCTCTACGACATCAACAAGCGTCTCGTTGAAAACGAGGGCAAGTTGCTGCGCATGGCCGTCAACCGCGGCGTCAAGCGCGACGACTTCCTCGAGCACTATCACGGCGCCGAGCTTGATCCGAACTGGATGAAGTCGATCGGCAATCTTTCCGCCAAGGGCTGGAAGGAATTTGCGAGCCGCGACGGCGCCGACATCAAGGCGCTTCGCACCGAGATCCAGAGCCTTGCGACCGAAACCGGCATTTCGATTGCCGAGTTCCGTCGCATCGTGCACATGGTCAAGAAGGGTGAGCGCGAAGCGCGTATCGCCAAGAAGGAGATGGTGGAAGCCAACCTCCGTCTGGTGATCTCGATCGCGAAGAAATACACCAATCGTGGCCTGCAGTTCCTCGACCTCATTCAGGAAGGCAATATCGGCCTGATGAAGGCGGTCGACAAGTTCGAGTATCGCCGCGGCTACAAGTTCTCGACCTATGCGACATGGTGGATCCGGCAGGCAATCACCCGTTCGATTGCCGACCAGGCCCGCACGATCCGTATTCCGGTGCACATGATCGAGACGATCAACAAGATCGTCCGTACATCGCGCCAGATGCTGCACGAGATCGGCCGCGAGCCGACGCCTGAGGAGCTTTCCGAAAAGCTCAACATGCCGCTCGAAAAGGTCCGCAAGGTGCTGAAGATCGCCAAGGAGCCGATCTCGCTCGAAACCCCTGTGGGTGACGAGGAAGATTCGCATCTCGGCGACTTCATCGAGGACAAGAACGCGCTGCTGCCGATCGATGCCGCGATCCAGGCCAACCTGCGGGAAACCACCACCCGTGTTCTCGCCTCGCTGACGCCGCGTGAGGAACGCGTGCTGCGCATGCGCTTCGGCATCGGCATGAACACCGACCATACGCTCGAAGAGGTCGGTCAGCAGTTCTCGGTCACCCGCGAACGTATCCGCCAGATCGAGGCCAAGGCGCTCCGCAAGCTGAAGCACCCGAGCCGGTCAAGGAAGCTCAGGAGCTTCCTGGATAGCTGAGGCGGATTTCAGAGACAGATAGATAAAAACCCGGTCGAAAGGCCGGGTTTTTCGTATTCGGGTTGGTTGTCAGCGTTTGAGCTCACTTGTGTGGAACGGAGCGCCACCGCCTTCAATCTCTCCCCTTGAGGGCGAGATGTCGCGAAAGCGACAGAGAGGGGTGCCCCCTGTCCGATCAGCTCAGAATTTGCGATTTGCGCTGTACCCCTCTCTGCCCCTGTCGGGGCATCTCCCCCTCAAGGGGGGAGATTGAATGGGGGCTTTGCGGCTCAGCCGGCAATCATCCGCGCGTCTTCGTCCATGGAGACCCCTTCCGCAAACACAGCTGTGCCGCCTTCCATCCGTACGTCCCCCGCCGTAAGCCGCTTCAGCGCCTGCGGGTAGAGCTGGTGTTCCACGGTCAGGATGCGGGCGGCGAGCGTCGCGGCGTCGTCACCCGGCAACACCGGCACGGCGGCCTGGGCGATGATCGGGCCTTCGTCCATGCCTTCGGTGACGAAATGCACGGTGCAGCCGGCGATGCGCATGCCGGCGTCGATGGCGCGCTGATGGGTGTCGAGGCCGGGGAAGAGCGGCAGCAGCGAGGGGTGGATGTTGATGATCCGGCCGTGATAGGCGCGGATGAAATCGGCCGAAAGCAGGCGCATGAAGCCGGCGAGGCAGAGGTAGTCCGGGCGCAATTCGGCAAGCGCGTCGAGGATCGCCACCTCGTGCGCGGCCTTGGAGGCGTAGTCCTTGCGGGGCAGCGCATAGGCCGGAATGCCGAGCGCGCTCGCCTTTTGGAGACCCCCTGCATCAGGCTTGTCGGAGATCACGGCGACGATCTTGGCCGGAAAGTCCTCGCTGGCGGCAGCCTCGGCGAGTTTCACCATGTTCGAGCCGCTCCCGGAGATGAGGACGGCGACGCGCTTCTTCGTCACAGGCTGATCATCCCGTTGTAGACTGTGCCGGCCATGCCGTCCTCTCGGGCGACGATGCGGCCAAGCGCGAAGGCGGTCTCGCCTTCACGGGCAAGAACGCCGAGAACCTCTTCCAGCCTGTCTGCCGGGCAGACGCCGATCATGCCGACGCCGCAATTGAAGGTGCGCATCATCTCGGCGGGTGCGACGCCGCCGGCGCGGGCAAGCCAGGAGAAGACGGGCGGCACGGTGATCGTCTCAAGGTCGATCTCGGCGGAAAGATGCTTCGGCAGCACACGCGGAATGTTCTCGGGAAAGCCGCCGCCGGTAATGTGGGCGAGCGCCTTGACCGCGCCGGTCTCGCGGATCGCGGCGAGCAGCGGCTTCACATAGATGCGGGTCGGCTCCAGCAGCGCTTCGCCGAGCGTCTTGCCCGGGGCGAAGGGCGCAGCCGCCTGCCAGCCGAGCCCGGCAAGTTCGGCGACGCGGCGCACCAGCGAGAAACCGTTGGAATGGACGCCGGAGGAGGCAAGGCCGAAAATCACGTCGCCCTCGGCGAGGTCTTCGGCGGGCAGCAGCTGGCCGCGTTCGGCAGCACCCACGGCAAAGCCCGCAAGGTCGTAGTCGCCCTTCGAATACATGCCCGGCATCTCGGCGGTCTCGCCGCCGATCAGCGCGCAGCCGGCCTGGCGGCAGCCCTCGGCGATGCCCTCGACGATGGTGGCACCCTCGTCGGGATCGAGCGCGCCGGTGGCGAAATAATCGAGAAAGAACAACGGCTCGGCGCCCTGGACGACGAGGTCGTTGACGCACATGGCGACGAGGTCGATACCGACCGTGTCGTGCTTGCCGGCCTCGATCGCGATCTTCAGCTTGGTGCCGACGCCGTCATTGGCGGCGACGAGAACCGGATCGGTGAAGCCCGCAGCCTTCAGGTCGAAGAGGCCGCCAAATCCGCCAAGCTCGCTGTCGGCGCCGGGGCGGCGGGTCGACTTCACGGCCGGCTTGATTTTTTCGACCAGCAGGTTGCCCGCATCGATGTCGACGCCGGCATCGCGATAGGACAATCCGTTTCTCTTCGTCTCGTTCACGGGCCTGTTCCTCATGAATAAAGTCAAGCGTCGGCATTGCATGGGTTTTGGCGCGATGCAAGGGCGAAGGCCCTTTGGCCCGGCAATATCGACAACAAGCGCTGCGGCGCAAAACGGCGAGCTTGCTGCCAGTGGAAAACGGGGAGGGCGGCATGGCGCCGGTTCTTCGCACTTGACGGGTCCCGCCATATGCCCAACAAACGGGTGAAGGCGGGCCGGAGCTTGGCCATTGACGGGAGACAAGGAACATGGCGGCACGCATCAGCCACGCGAGGCTCAGGAAGCAGGCCATTTTCTGGCTGCTTTTCATCCTGTTCGTCGCACTCTTCCTCTATGTCTTCCGGTCGATCCTGCTGCCCTTTGTCGCCGGCATGGCGCTCGCCTACTTTCTCGACCCGGTCGCCGACCGGCTGGAAAAGTTCGGCTTCAACCGGCTGTGGGCAACGACCACGATCATGCTCGTCTTCCTTCTGGCGGTGATCGCCGTTCTGCTGCTGATCATCCCGCTGCTGGTATCGCAGGCCTATGAGGTCGCCCAGCAATTTCCGACCTACATGACCCAGCTCGAGCACTATATCCAGTCGACCCAGCTTTCCAAGCTCGTCGACTGGGGCAACAGCCAGCTCACCGACCTGAGCGAAAACATCGGCAAGATGCTTTCGAGCGGCGCCTCGATCGCGGGCACGCTGTTCGGCAGCATCTGGAGCTCGTCGATGGCTGTCGTCAACGTCGTCTCCTTTGTCGTACTGGCGCCGGTGATCGCCTTCTATCTCCTGCTCGACTGGGACAGGATGATCACCAAGGTCGACCAGTGGGTGCCGCGTGCTCAGGTGGATGATGTTCGCTACCTGGCCCGCGAGATCAACCACGTGATCTCCGGCTTCGTGCGCGGCCAGGGCTCGCTCTGCCTCATCCTCGGCATTTATTATGCGGTGACGCTCAGCCTGGCCGGGCTGAATTTCGGTGCCCTCATCGGCCTCTTCGCCGGCTTCGTCTCCTTCATTCCCTATCTCGGCTCGACCTCCGGCCTGCTGCTTTCCATGGGCGTGGCGATGTTCCAGTTCTGGCCGGACTACTGGATGATCGCGCTGGTCTTCGGCATCTACCTGTTCGGCCAGTTCCTCGAGGGCAACGTGCTGCAGCCGAAGCTTGTCGGTGGCAGTGTCCGGCTGCATCCGGTGTGGCTGATGTTTGCCCTGTTTGCCTTCGGCGTGCTGTTCGGCTTCGTCGGGCTGCTGGTTGCCGTGCCGGTTTCGGCGGCGGTGGGCGTGCTGGTGCGCTTCGCCATCGACCGCTACCTGACGAGCGATCTCTACTGGGATGGCACAGAAGAACACGTCGAGGAACAGACCCGGCTTGCGGAGAAACTCGATTGACGGGCCAGGCGCTGACAAGGAAGCAGGGCGAACAACTGCCATTGGAGCTTGCCTATGGCGAGGCGACTGGCCGTGAAGACCTGCTTGTCTCCCCCGCGATCCTGCCGGCCGTCGACCTTATCGACCGCTGGCCGGACTGGCGCGCGCCGGTCGTGGTGCTTGTCGGTCCGCCGGGCTCGGGCAAAAGCCACCTCGGCAATGTCTGGCGGGCGGCGAGCGGGGCGCGGGACTTCACTACCGATATTCGGGCCGGTCGGGGCGCCGAGCCGGAAGGCCGCGTCTTCCTGTTCGAGGACGCTGATCGCCATCCCTTCGACGAGACCGAGCTCTTCCACCTGATCAACGCCGTGCGCCAGCATCGGGGTAGCCTGCTGATCACGGCGCGTTCGCTGCCGGCGCTCTGGCATGTCGCATTGCCGGACCTGCGCTCCCGCCTTGCCGCCGCAACGGTTGTCGAGATCGGTGCGCCGGATGACCTGCTGCTCCGCCAGATCATCGTGAAGCTTTTCTCCGACCGCCAGCTCGAGGTTGATGAGCGCGTGGTGAATTACATCATCACCCGCATGGATCGTTCGCTCGATGCCGCCGGCGGCATCGTTGATGCCATGGACAAGCGCGCCCTTGCGCGCGGACGGCGGATCACCCGCGCCCTTGCGGCCGAGGTGCTCGCGGAGCGCGAGGCCGGTTGAACCGGCGTGTAATCAAAGTCCCGCCTGCATCACTTGAAAGCGGCCTCGATCTGCGCGATTCTTCGTGCAATGTCATAGTTTCGTTGCCAAACTGGGATAGTCGGACGGAGGGTCTCCGGCTGATGTCGGAGAACGTGCAACAGGTCGCGAGAGGGAAAGACTGCTTATGGAAAATCTGTCTTCGGATGCACTGTCGATGAGCGAGCCTGCCGGAGAGGACGACATCATCAACAGTCCGCAGCGGTTCATCAACCGCGAGTTTTCCTGGCTGCAGTTCAATCGTCGGGTGCTGGAGGAGACCCTCAATCCGGTGCATCCGCTTCTGGAGCGTGTTCGCTTCCTGTCGATTTCGGCGGCGAATCTCGACGAGTTCTTCATGGTGCGCGTTGCCGGTCTCGAGGGCCAGGTGCGCCAGGGCGTCAGCATGCTTTCCGCCGATGGCAAGACGCCCGCCGAGCAGCTTTCCGAAATCCTGCGCGAAATCGACAACCTGCAGATGGAGCAGCAGGCGGCACTTGCCGTGCTGCAGCAGTATCTCGCAAACGAAGGCATCCTGATCGTCCGCCCCTCGGTCATCACCGACGAGGATCGCGCCTGGCTCACCCATGAGTTCGAGCAGGGCATTTTCCCGGTGCTGACGCCGTTGTCGATCGACCCGGCGCATCCCTTTCCCTTTATTCCCAATCTCGGCTTCTCCATGGGCCTGCAGCTTGTCAGCCGCCATGGCCGCGAGCCGATGAATGCGCTTTTGCGCATGCCGCCCTCGCTCAACCGTTTCGTCCGCATGCCGGATGCCGAAGGCACGATCCGCTACATGACGATGGAAGACGTGATCGGCATGTTCATCCACCGTCTCTATCCGGGCTATGAAGTTCAGGGATACGGTACCTTCCGCCTCATCCGCGACAGCGATATCGAGCTCGAGGAAGAAGCCGAGGATCTGGTGCGCTACTTCGAAAGCGCGCTGAAGCGCCGCCGCCGTGGCTCGGTGATCCGGATCGAGACCGACAGCGAAATGCCGGCCTCGCTGCGCCATTTCGTCATCCGCGAGCTTGGCGTTCCGGAAGACCGGGTGGCTGTTCTGCCGGGCCTGCTCGCTCTCAATACGCTTTCGGAAATCACCAAGGCGCCGCGGCCGGATCTGCTGTTCCGCTCCTTCAACCCGCGCTTTCCCGAGCGCGTGCGCGAGCATGTTGGCGACAGTTTTGCCGCGATCCGCGAGAAGGATTTCGTGGTCCACCATCCTTACGAATCCTTCGATGTCGTCGTCCAGTTCCTGATCCAGGCGGCGCGCGACCCGAATGTGCTGGCGATCAAGCAGACGCTCTACCGCACCTCCAACGACAGCCCGATCGTGCGCGCTTTGATCGATGCGGCCGAGTCCGGCAAGTCGGTGACGGCGCTGGTGGAGCTGAAGGCGCGGTTCGACGAGGAAGCCAATATCCGCTGGGCGCGCGACCTCGAGCGCGCCGGCGTGCAGGTTGTCTTCGGCTTCATCGAACTCAAGACCCACTCGAAGCTTTCCATGGTGGTGCGTCGCGAGGACGGCAATCTCAGGACCTACTGCCATATCGGCACGGGCAATTATCACCCGATCACCGCCAAGATCTATACCGACCTTTCCTATTTCACCTGCGATCCGAAGATCGGCCATGACGTGGCGGAAGTGTTCAACTTCATCACCGGCTATGGCGAGCTCGAGGAGAACATGCGCCTCGCCGTCTCGCCGAAGACCATGCGTCCGCGCATCCTCCAGCATATCGAGGAGGAGATCGAGCATGTGCGGAACGGTCTGCCCGGCGCGATCTGGATGAAGATGAATTCGCTGGTCGATCCGAAGATCATCGATGCGCTTTATCGCGCCAGCCGCGAGGGCGTGCAGATCGAACTCGTCGTGCGCGGCATCTGCTGCCTGCGCCCGCAGGTGCCGGGGCTTTCGGAAAACATCCGGGTGAAGTCGATCGTCGGGCGGTTCCTGGAACACTCCCGCATCTACTGCTTCGGCAACGGTCACGGCCTGCCTTCGGAGAACGCGCATGTCTATCTCGGCTCTGCCGACCTGATGCCGCGCAACCTCGACCGACGCGTCGAAACCATCGTGCCGTTGACCAATCCGACTGTGCACGAGCAGGTTCTTTCCCAGATCATGCTGGGCAATATCATTGACAACCAGCAGAGCTACGAGATACTGCCCGACGGAACCTCGCGCCGGGTGGAGCCGCGCGAGGGCGAGGAACCGTTCAACGCGCAGGAGTATTTCATGACCAATCCGAGCCTTTCCGGCCGCGGTGAAGCCCTGAAGTCAAGTGCGCCGAAGCTCATCGCCGGCCTGCTTTCGGGTCGCAATAAATAAGCCGGGAATACATGGTCGAATCAGAAGCGCAGGGGCGTCTTCCGGGAATTTCCCCTGTCTCCGTGGTCGATATCGGGTCGAACTCGGTTCGTATCGTCATCTATGAGGGCCTGTCGCGTGCGCCGACCGTGCTCTTCAACGAAAAGGTCCTCTGCGGGCTGGGACGCGGCATTGCTGCGACCGGCAAGATGAACGAGGAGGGCGTGGAGCGTGCGCTTCAGGCGCTGAAGCGCTTCAAGGCGCTCTCCGTTCAGGCTCGCGCCGGCACGATGCACGTGCTGGCGACGGCTGCCGCCCGCGAAGCCGCCAATGGCCCCGCCTTCATCGATGCGGCGACCGAAATCCTCGGAACCGAGGTGCGGGTTTTGACCGGCAAGGAAGAGGCCCGCTATTCCGCCTATGGCGTCATCAGCGGCTTCTTCGAGCCGGATGGCATTGCCGGCGACCTTGGCGGCGGTTCGCTCGAACTCATCGACATCAAGGACAAGACCTATGGCGACGGCATCACGCTGCCGCTCGGCGGTATCCGCCTGTCGGAACTCTCCGAAGGCTCGCTCGCCAAGGCCCGCAATTTCGTCAAGAAGCAGGTCAAGAAGGTCGCCTTTCTCGAAAAGGGCAGGGACCGGACCTTCTATGCGGTCGGCGGCACGTGGCGAAACATCGCCCGCCTGCACATGGAGTTCAACAACTATCCGCTGACCATGATGCAGGGCTACGAGATCGGCTTTCAGGACATGATGGCCTTTCTCGACAAGATCGGCGAGGACGAGGAACAGAAGGACCCGGCCTGGCAGGCGATCTCCAAGAACCGCCGCATGCTTCTCCCCTATGGCGCGATCGCCATGCGCGAGGTGTTGAGCATCATGCAGCCGAAGTCGATCTGCTTTTCGGCGCAGGGCGTGCGCGAGGGCTTGCTCTATTCGCTGCTCTCGACGGAAGACCAGCAGCAGGATGCGCTGCTCGTCGCCTCGCAGCAACTCGCCATTCTCAGGGCCCGTTCGCCCAAGCATGCAAACGAGATTGCCAATTGGACCGGGCTGATGATGCGCCGTTTCGGCGTGGAGGAAACCCCGGAAGAGGCGCGCTACCGACAGGCCGCCTGCCTTCTGGCCGATATCAGCTGGCGGGCGCATCCCGATTTCCGCGGCTCGCAGTCGCTGAACGTCATCGCCCATTCGTCGCTGATCGGCATCACCCATCCGGGTCGCGTCTTTATCGCGCTCTCCAACTATTATCGTTTCGAGGGACTTCGCGACGACCACCATACCGACGGCCTTGGCTCGATCGCCACGCCGGAGGTTCTGGAACGGGCCAAGCTGCTCGGCGGCCTGTTGCGGGTCGCCTACCTGTTCTCGGCTTCGATGCCCGGCGTCGTCGGTGCGCTCGATTTCCTGCCGAGCCAGGAGAAGGGCGTCGACCTGGAGCTCGTCGTGCCGGAAATGTATGGCGACTTCATCGGCGAGCGGGTCGAGGGGCGTCTGGATCAGCTTGCCAAGCTGACCGGCAAGACGCTGGCGATCGCGCGGGTCTGACCGCGGAAAGCCTCAGGCAAGCGCGGCAAAAAGGCCGTCGGCGTCATCGGTGGTGATCTGGTCGGCGGAAAGCGTCAAGAGCCGCTCGGCCCAGCCGACGGCTTTTGGACTGCTGTCCCTCAGGGTCCATACGTCGACCGTCTTGCCCGCCTTGTGGAAGGCGCCGATCATGTCACAGCCGGAATCGGCTGCCGTCAGCACGATGGCAATGTGCAGGTAGAACATGCTGGCCCAGGGCGCGATCTTCAGCGCCCGGGCGGTGAAGCTCTCGAAATCGCCGCTTTCCATCGCCGTTTCCATTGCGCCGTCAAGACAGGGATCGTAGCCGACCGCAAGGTCCGGCACGAGCCGCGCCAGATGGCGCACGGCCTTGGCATCGCCGCCCGACAGGATCATGTGCCGGGAGACCGGTGCGATGGTTTCGGCAAAAAGCGTCGCCGTGTTCGGATGGAAGGCGGCGAGCTCGTCCTTGAAGTCGAGCTGCAGCAGCGCACCTGCGGCGGGCTCCGTGTCGGCGACGATGCGCGCGAGGTCTTCAAGAAGCATCACCGGCTCGCCGCTGTCATTGCCGTGGACATCCAGCAGGCAGGCCCTTTTCAAGGCGTCGGCCATCGCCTCGGCCACCGGTCCGCTGCCGGTCGTCGACTGCTCCAGCAATTCATCATGCAGCACGGCGAGATTGCCGTCGCCGGTGATCTGAAGGTCGATCTCGATGCTGGCGCCAGCGGCCATGCCCTCGGCAATCCGTCGCGCCGTAAACGGCGTATCGCCCGGATGGCGCTTGCCGCGATGCCATTTGAGCAGCGTGCGGTGACCGTTTCGGACGATGGCGACGGGCGGTGTCATGGGTCAGTTCTCGCGTGTGGCGACGAAGAGGGCGGCTTCGACGAGGATTTCGGCCTTGTCGCCGAAAGGGGAAAGCAGGGCTTCAGCCTCGGCCACGAGCTGGCCAAGCCGGGCCTCGGCCCATTGCGGACCGTGCAGTGACACCAGCGTACCCTTGCCGCGCCCGACATCCTTGCCGGTGGCCTTGCCCATGGTGGCGGCATCGGCAGTGAGGTCGAGCAGGTCGTCTGCGAGCTGGAAGGCAAGGCCGACGACGGTGCCGAACTGCGAAAGCCGGGCGCGGTTGTCGTCGCTGGCGCCGGAAATGATGGCGCCGGCCTCCGCCGCAAAGCGGATCAGCGCTCCGGTCTTCATCGCCTGCAGTGTAACGATACCCGCTTCGTTCGGCGCAATCTTCTCCGCCTGCAGGTCGAGTGCCTGGCCGCCCGCCATGCCGCCGATACCGGCTGCCCGCGACAGCGCCGAGATCAGCATCAGTCGCGCCTTCGCGTCGAGTTCGGTGGCATCGTCGGCGATGATGTCGAAGGCGAGCGTCAGCAGGCTGTCGCCGGCGAGAATGGCGCTCGCCTCGTCATAGGCCTTGTGCACGGTCGGCCGGCCGCGACGCAGGTCGTCGTCGTCCATGGCCGGCAGGTCGTCGTGGACAAGCGAATAGCAGTGGATGCATTCGAGCGCGGCGGCGACGCGCAGCGCCGCATCTTCGGGGCCCGCAAAAAGCCGGGTGCTTTCGAGAACCAGGAAAGGGCGGAAGCGCTTGCCGCCGTTCAGCACGCCATGGCGCATGGCCGAAAGCAGGGTTTCCGGCCGTTCGCATTCGCCTGCAAGCGGTTCGGGGCCGAGCAGGCCATCGAGGCAGGCTTCGGTCAAGGCGCGGGCATGGGAGAGGCGGTCGGCAAAGGATTGGGCGGTCATGCGCTTCTCTTGGCATGCCGGCCGGCAGCATTCAAGCGGCTTCAAGCGACGTTCCGGCAATTGTCGTGTCCGGCTTTCCAAGCTGTTGCTTTTCGGGCTATGGAGGATGTGGTTTCAAGAAGGGCGCGTGCCGTATGGCCGACGACGAGACGCTGGATTTCGATGAGGACGCGGAGCCAAGGCGAGGCCTGTTCCGGCGGATTGTCCGCTATGGCCTGATCGTCATCGCCGCTTTCGTGCTGCTGCCCTACCTGCTGCTGCCACTCTATCGGCCTTCCTTCGTTCATCCGGTCTCGACGCTGATGCTGGGCAAGCTTTTCAGTGGCTACGACCGGCAGTGGGTGGCCTTCGATGACATTGCGCCGGTGCTGGTCCAGTCGGTGATGATGTCGGAGGACGGTCAGTTCTGCAATCACCACGGCGTCGACTGGCGCGAATATCAGGCCGTCATCCAGGATGCGCTTGCCGGCGAAAAGGCGCGCGGCGCGAGCACCATTCCGATGCAGACGGTGAAGAACCTCTATCTCTGGGGCGACCGCTCCTATATCCGCAAGTTCCTGGAATTGCCGCTGGCAATCGCCGCCGATGTCGTCTGGCCGAAAAAGCGGACGATGGAGATTTATCTCAACATCGCGCAGTGGGGGCCGGAAACCTTCGGCATCGAGGCGGCGGCTCGGGAGCAGTTCGGCGTTTCGGCGTCAGAGCTTTCCAGGCGGCAGGCAGCGCTCCTGGCGGTGTCGCTGCCAAATCCGGAAGGGCGGCAGGCCGCAGCGCCGAGCGCCCACATGAACCAGTTGGCCGATCGCGTCGAGCGGCTCGCCGCGCGTTCGGGCTCCTACATCACCTGCCTTTATGACTGACATTCGCCGATTTCATTGGCCGGGCAGGCGGCGTTGCGCTTAACTGCGCCTGCTTTCAACCGCGAGGGACAAGAGGCATGAGCGATCTGACGCTTTATATCGGTAACAAGAACTACTCCTCCTGGTCGTTCCGGCCCTGGCTGGCGATGGAGGCGACCGGCATTCCCTTCAAGGAAGTGCTGATTCCCTTCGATATGCCGGCCGGCAATCCGCGCTTTCGCGAACTCTCGCCTGCCGGCATGGTGCCGGTGCTGCATCACGGCCTGTTCCGGGTGTGGGAATCACTTGCAATCATCGAATATGTCGCCGAGCTTTATCCGGAAGCAGGCCTGTGGCCGGCGGATCGCGCCGAGCGGGCGAGCGCCCGCGTGGCCGCCGCCGAGATGCATGCCGGCTTCACGGCGCTGCGCAACGCCTGCCCGATGAACTTTCGCCGCGATCCGGCCCCGCTTGCGGTCAGCGATGCAGTGAAGGCCAATGTCCGGCGGATCGAATCGCTCTGGCGGGACGCGCTGGAAGCCTCCGGAGGCCCTTTCCTGTTCGGCTCTTTCACGGCTGCCGATGCGATGTACGCGCCGGTCGTCAACCGGTTCGAGATCTACGAACTGGTGGACAATCCGGTGACCCTTGCCTACATGAAGGCGATGAAGGGTCTACCGGCCTTCCAGCGCTGGCGGGATGGCGCCCTTGCAGAAAGCTGGGTGGTGCCCGAAGACGAGGTCTGAGCTTCTTTCCACCGGCCACTAAAAATTTGGCCGGGGGACTGGTCAAATGGCTGCAGGACCTGTATAAGCGCGCCAAATTTCAAGAATTGGAAGACGGGTCCGCGGTGGTTTCTTCCGCCGGCGACTGGGTCTTGCCCTAAGTGGAGTAGTCCGATGGCTGTACCGAAAAGAAAAACGACCCCGTCCAAGCGCGGTATGCGCCGCTCTGCCGATGCCCTGAAGGCTCCGGCTTATGTCGAGGACAAGAATTCCGGCGAACTGCGCCGTCCGCACCACATCGACCTGAAGACCGGCATGTACCGTGGTCGTCAGGTTCTGACGCCGAAGGAAAACGCCTGAGGCCGATGACAACGCATGATGCGTTGGTGTGACTGACAGGAAGCCGTCCTTCGAGGCGGCTTTTTTGTTGCCCGCACGACGGCAGAAGAGGGAGTGCCTGCGATGGAAGATCTTTCCCGTTTCACGCCGCGGCTGAGACCGCAGCCGGTGCATCAGCGCGGCATCAGCGTCACGGTGGAGCCCTACGACGTCCATGATCACGGGGCGGGCCTCTGGCAGGCGCTCGGGAGGGAGCCGGCGGCCGTCAACGCGCTGTTGCAGTATTTCCCCAATCAGGACTTCACCGGGCGCCGCGATTTCGATGCCTGGCTCGATGAGCAAAATGCCTCAGGCCAGTATGTGACGCGCGTCTTCCGCAGGGCGGGCGGCGGCGAAATCGTCGGCATGGCGAGCTATATGCGCATCGACGAGAGGAACGGCGTGATCGAGGTCGGGGCGGTCGCCCACGGTCCGGCGATGCAGCGCTCGGTGATGGCGACAGAGGTCCATTACCTGATGGCCAGGCACGCCTTTGATGACCTGCATTATCGCCGCTACGAGTGGAAGTGCCATAACGAGAATGCGAAGAGCAAGGCTTCAGCCGCCCGTCTCGGCTTCACCTTCGAAGGCGTTTTCCGCAAGCATATGGTCGCCAAGGGCCGCAACCGCGACACCGCCTGGTTCTCGATGATCGATGAGGAATGGCCGGTGATCCGCGCCGCCTTCGAGGCCTGGCTGTCGCCGGAGAACTTCGATGGCGAGGGCCGGCAGCGCCGCGAGCTTGCCGAAATCCGCGCGGAGCTTGCCCAATGAGCAGCAATCGTTCAGCCGCCATCGCCGCCGCCATCATTCTCCTCTGCCTGCTGGCCGGCGGTTATTATCTCCCCGAGGCCGTCAATTACGTGGCGCAGTTCTCGCGCTGGCTGGCGCTCGCGATCGGCGTTGCCTTCGTGCTTGCCGTGTTCGTGGTGCTGTGGCTCCGCGCCCGCTACCAGCGACGCCATGAGGATGACTGAGCCTCAAAGCCCAAGCGTCTGCCACAGCCGATCGACCTTCTCCGTCACCTCGGGTGACATCTTCAGCACCGCGCCCCATTCGCGCTCCGTTTCCGGGCCGAGCTTTGTCGTCGCATCGAGGCCGAGCTTGCCGCCGAGGCCTGCTTTCGGAGAGGCGAAGTCGAGGTAGTCGATTGGGGTGTTGTCGATGACGAGCGTGTCGCGGGCGGCATCGAAGCGGGTCGAAAGCGCCCACATCACATCCTCCCAATTGCGCACATCGATATCCGGGTCGACGACGATGATCAGCTTGGTCATCGAGAATTGCGGTAGCATCGACCACAGCCCCATCATTACCCGGCGCGCCTGTCCCGGATAGCGCTTGTCGATCGAGACAACGATGGCGCGGTAGGAGCAGGCTTCCGGCGGCAGGTGGATATCGGCGATTTCCGGAAACTGCTGTTTGACCAGCGGCACGAACAGCGCGTTCATTGCCTCGCCGAGCACCGAGGGTTCGTCCGGTGGACGGCCGGTATAGGTGGAAAGATAGACCGGGTTTTTCCGCGTCGTGATCGCCGAAAGCGTCATCACCGGGAAGCGTTCGATGGCGTTGAAGTAACCGGTGTGGTCGCCATAGGGGCCTTCATCGGCTTCTTCCGTCACCGAGACCGTGCCTTCGAGGACGATTTCGGCGGTCGCGGGAACTGGCAGCGGCTGGGTCAGCGCGTGGGCGATGCGCTCGCGCTGGCCCTTCAGCACTCCGGCGAAGGCGAGCTCGCTCATGCCTTCCGGCAGCGGCATCACAGCCGACAGGATCGTTGCCGGGTCGGAGCCGATCGCGACCGTGACCGGCATATCCTTTCCGTGGCGCTGCCATGAACGGAAATGCGCCGCCCCGCCGCGCTGCGACAGCCAGCGCATGATCAGGCGATCCTTTCCCAGCACCTGCATGCGGTAGACGCCGACATTGATATCGTCCGGATTGTCGTGGTGACGGGTGATGACCAGCGGCCAGGTGACGAGCGGGGCCGGTTCACCCGGCCAGCACCATTGTATCGGCAGGCGGGCGAGATCGATCTCCGCCCCCTTCCACACGATCGCCTGGCAGGGCGCCCGGCCGCTCTCCTTCGTGCCGAGCGACAGCGCCGAGCGCAGCAGCGTCAGGCTGCCCATCGCCTCCCTGAGGCTCGCAGGCGGTTGCGGGGAGCGCAATGCACCCAGTAGGTCGGCGAGCTTGCCGATCTCGCCGCTGGCGAGCCCGAAGCCCCATTCGATCCGTTCGCGGGTACCGAAGAGATTGGCGACGAGCGGGATCGGGCTTGTCCGGCCATCCGCATCGACAGGGTGCTCAAATAGGAGGGCAGGCCCGCTCTGTTCCAGCACCCGGCGGTGGATTTCGGTGATTTCGTGCCTCAGCGAGACGGGTGCCGATATCCGCTTCAGCCGACCCCGCTTTTCGAGCGTTGCGAGAAAATCCTGAAGGCCGTCGAAGCGGCGCGGGGGCTGATTTTTTTCCATGAAATTTTCATGGCGGTCCGAAAAGCGCCGGTCTTTGCGCTAGCTCAAATCGAAGCGGTGCGCATGTCGATAGGTTCGGCGCATGAAATCTAGCGAAAGGCAAAAACGATGAGACTCCCGCCCGCGCTTGCCATACCTTTCGACCTCGTGCCGATTGCCCTTGCGGAGCGCACCGCCAACCTTCTCCTGCAAAAGCTGATGCGCAAGCATCCGGCCCTGTTCGAGCGGCTCGGCGAGCACAAGTCCAAGCACTATGCCTTCCGTCCCGTCGATCTGCCCTTCGTGTTCCTGATCGCACCGGCGGAGGAAGAGGTTACGGTGCTGCGCAGCGACTGCTCCGTCGAGGCGGATGCGACCGTGGAGGGGCCGTTCTTCATCCTGCTGGCGCTGATGGAGGGCCGGCTTGACGGCGATGCCCTGTTCTTCTCGCGCGATCTCGCCGTCAGCGGCGACATGGAGGCGATGCTGGCGCTTCGCAATGCGCTTGACGATTGCGACATCGATCTGCCGAGCGACCTCTCCTCGCTCGCCGGCCCGTTCGCGCCGATGGTGGCGCACACGGCGGCGCGTATCCGCGGCAAGGTGCTGTTCGAGGAGCCGCGTGCATGGAACTGATCTGCCCGGCAGGTACACCCTCCGCCTTCCGCGCTGCCGTCGAGGCGGGAGCAGACGCCGTCTATTGCGGGTTTTCGGATGAAACCAATGCTCGCAATTTCCCCGGGCTCAATTTTTCCCGCGACGAGCTGCGCGACGCGATCGACCATGCCCACAAGCACGGCACGAAGGTGCTGGTCGCGCTCAACACCTTCATGCGCGCCGGCGACGAGGCGATCTGGTACAAGGGGGCGGAGGATGCCTCGCGGCTCGGCGCAGATGCGCTGATCCTTGCCGATTTCGGGCTGATGGCGCATGTGGCGAAGAACCTGCCCGAGCAGCGCCTGCACGTCTCCGTTCAGGCCTCCGCATCCAATCCCGATGCGATCAATTTCCTGGTCGAGGCCTTCAATGCCAAGCGCGTAGTGCTGCCGCGCACGCTGACGATCGCCGACATTGCGCGCATCGGCAAGGCGGTGAAATGCGAGATCGAGGTCTTCGTCTTCGGCGGTCTTTGCGTGATGGCGGAGGGGCGGTGCTCGCTCTCCTCCTATGCCACCGGCAAGTCTCCGAACATGAACGGCGTCTGCTCGCCGGCAAGCCATGTGCGCTATCGCCGCGAGGGACGCGAGATGATTTCGGAGCTCGGGGGTTACACCATCAATCGCTTCGGCGACGGCGAGGCCGCAGGGTATCCGACGCTCTGCAAGGGCCGGTTCAACATCGGCGACGCTGCGGGCTATGCCTTCGAAGACCCGGTTTCGCTCGATGTGATGAGCGAGATCGATGCACTGCGGGCGGCCGGTGTCTCGGCGCTGAAGATCGAGGGACGCCAGCGCGGCAAGGCCTATGTCGCCGAGGTGGTGTCGACGCTGAAGAAGGCACTCGATGCGCCGCCCGACGTGCGCACCGGGCTGCTCTCGCGGCTCGCCGGGCTGTCGGAGGGGCAGAAGACCACCTCCGGCGCTTATGACAAGAAGTGGCGGTAGAGGGAGGCCAGAACATGCAAACCGAACTCACGCTCGGACCGGTCTATTATCTCTGGGAGGGCGACAAGTGGCGCGATTTCTACTATCGCATCGCCGACGAGGCGCCGGTTTCCCGCGTCGTCGTTGGCGAGACGATCTGTTCCAAGCGCCAGCATCTGATCGACCCGCACATGGAAGATGTCGTCGCCCGGCTTCAGGCGGCCGGCAAGGAGGTGGTCGTTTCCAGCTACGCGCTGGTGACCCTGCCGCGCGAGACGAAGACGCTGAAGGCGCTTGCGGACGATTCCGACAAACTGATCGAGGTCAACGACCTTTCCGCCTTCATGTATCTGAAGAGCCGACCGCATACGGTCGGGCCGCTGGTCAATGTCTACAACGCCCCGACGGCCCGTTTGCTGCAGGCGCGCGGTGCGACGACGCTATGCCTGCCGCCGGAACTGCCGCTGTCCTCGATCGAGGCGATTGCGGCCGCGGGCCCAGGGGTGGAACTCGAGGTCTTCGCCTTCGGGCGGCTGCCGCTGGCGATCTCCGCGCGGTGTGCGCATGCGCGCTCGAAGGGCAAGATCAAGGACAACTGCCAGTTCATCTGCGGCAAGGATCCGGACGGGCTGACGGTCAACACGCTCGCTCGCCAGCCGTTCCTGTCGCTGAACGGGGTTCAGACCATGTCCTACACCTGCCAGTCTTTGCTCGCCGAGCTGCCGCAACTGATGGCGGCCGGAATCGGGCGCTTCCGCCTGTCGCCGCAGGACTGCGACATGGTGGCGGTGGCGGAAGTCTTCCGGAATGTGCTGGATGGGCGGGCTGATGCCGACGAGGGCATGGCGCGGCTCGCCGCGGTCTATCCCGGCGTGCCGCTTTCCAACGGCTTCCTCTACGGGCGGGAAGGGGCCGCGCTGGTGCGTCAGCCGGCCTGACGCGTCAGGTGAGGCCTCAGGCGGCCATCGAGGCGGCAAACAGCGTCAGGCCCATCAGCATGACGCAGAAGGCGGCGGCGATCTCGATCGAGCGGCCTATGGTGTTGGCACGCGACCTGCCACCGCCGGAAAGCCGGACCGCAAGTCCCTTGGCGGTGACCGCGATGGTCGCCAGCACCGAAACCGTGATGGCGGTGCCGATGGCCATGGCGAAGACCGAGGCGATGCCGCCGAGGATCAGACCGTTCAGAAGTGCGAAGGTCAGCACGATCAGCGCGCCCGAGCAGGGGCGCATGCCGATCGCGAGGATGGCGGAACCGGCGCCTTTCCAGTCGAAGCGCTGGCCGCCAAGGGCTGACGGATCGGGCATGTGGGCGTGGCCGCAGCCGCAATCCGGCCCGTGGACATGATGGTCTTCGTGGCCGTGATGATGCTCGTGATGATCATTATGGCTGTGATGATGCGCGTGGTGCTCGTCGTCATGGCTATGCGCAAGCGCCGGACCGCCCGCGAGCGCCGGCCTCGGCCCCAGAAACAGGCCACGAGTCTTGCTCAGGAACAGCCAGGCGC
Organism: Martelella endophytica; assembly: GCF_000960975.1. Taxonomy (NCBI): domain Bacteria; kingdom Pseudomonadati; phylum Pseudomonadota; class Alphaproteobacteria; order Hyphomicrobiales; family Aurantimonadaceae; genus Martelella; species Martelella endophytica. The sequence continues at coordinate 2,382,182 of NZ_CP010803.1, forward strand.
CGAAGGCTGCGATCAGAAGAAAGCTTGCCTGCTCCATGTAGAGCGTCGCGTCCCGCATCGATACGGCGGTGCCGCGCAGGAAGAGATAGGCTGTGCCCACGAGAAGGACAGCGGAGACGCCCTGCGCGATCGAGGCCAGAAGCGAGATCAGCACGCCGCGCTTCAGTTCCGTCTCATTGGCAATCAGATAGGAAGAGATGACGGCCTTGCCGTGGCCGGGGCCGGCGGCATGAAAGACGCCATAGGCGAAGGAGAGGCCGACCAGGCCGAGCACCTTCATCGGATCATCCTTCATCGCCTTCAGGGCGGCTGTCAGCGCATGGTAGAACTGCTGCTGGTAGCGGTTGATCGCAAGGAGAACATGCTGGAGCGGGCCGAAGGAGGACGAGAAGGACGGCTCTGCGGTGCCGATGCCGAGCGGCGAGGTTTGGGCGCGCGCGCTGGTGACCACGATCAGGAGCGTCATCAGCGTTAGCAAAATGGCGGTCGGGCGGGTCAGTCGCATGTTACATCCAGTTTCGTCGCGAAGAGCTTGCTCATGTCTGTCGGGTCGTTGAAGAAGGCCGCCGTCAGCGCATCCTTGTTCTGCGAGATCACCTCGTCCGGATTCGGTCGCAGCACGAGCGTCTGACAGGCTTCGAAGGCCTTGCCGATGGTGACGAGATCGGTGTCCTGATGGAAGTCGATCGCCGTGTACATGGTCGAATCGTAGACACCGAAGGTCAAGTGGCCCTTGAGCTTGATCGGCTTCTCGGGCTTGGCTTCGAAGAAGAGCAGAAGCTGGCCGTCGCGCATATCGGCATGAATCACATCGGGCCGGGCGAGCTTGATGTCTTCGCCGTTGTCGGTGATCTGGGTGTAGAAGTCGTATTCCTCGAGCGAATCGCGCACCGTATCGCCGATGTCCGTCAGCTCTTCGCCGGTCAGCTGATTGTCCATGTTGGCATCGTAATCGAGGATGACCGAGGACGAGAAGAACTCGTCGAAACGCCAGACATTATGAAGCGCGGTGATGTTGCCGTCGTCATCGGCAACGACCTCCAGCCGGGCATCGACGAAGACATGCGGATGCGCGCTTGCGCTGCCGGCGCCAAGGGCACCGAAAAGCAAGGATGCCGCCGCTATTGTTCGTCTCATCTGAAGCCTCGGTTCGGGACATGCGCGTCAGAGGCTTGATGGGTCACAATTGAGTCGGAAACAAGAAGTCTGAGGCAAATTCTTGCCTCAGATGGTGGATATCCGGTTGGCGGAACCTCAAACGATGCGCCAGCCCTTCTCGTCGAAGCGGTGGACCTTGTCCGGCTTGGGGCGCACCACGATCTCCGTGCCGGGCGAAAACTCGATGTCGCCGTCGGTGCGGATGTTGAGGCGGCCGGCCTCCTCGGTCTCGACGCTCATGAAGGTGTCGCTGCCGAGATATTCGGCCGACACGACCTTGCCCTTCCAGCCTGCTCCATCTGTCGCGACATCGAGATGTTCGGGCCGGACGCCGATCTCGGCGGCGTCGTAGGCGCGGGCGGCAGCGCCGGAGATGATGTTCATCTGCGGTGAGCCGATAAAGGTGGCGACGAACAGGTTGACGGGATGCCGGTATAGCTCCAGCGGCGGGCCGACCTGTTCGATGCGCCCGCCGTTCAGCACCACCACCTTGTCGGCCATGGTCATCGCTTCGGTCTGGTCGTGGGTGACGTAGATCGTGGTGGTACCAAGCCGCTGCTGCAGTTCGCGGATTTCCGAGCGCATCTGCACCCGAAGCTTGGCGTCGAGGTTCGACAGAGGCTCGTCGAACAGGAACACCTTCGGCGCACGCACGATCGAGCGGCCCATGGCGACGCGCTGGCGCTGGCCGCCGGAAAGGGCCGCGGGCTTGCGGTCGAGCAGTGGTTCGAGATTAAGGATCGCCGCGGCCTTTCCGACGCGCTCCTTGATCTCCGCCTTGTCGTGGCCATTGAGCTTCAGCGAGAAGCCCATATTGGTGGCCACGTCCATATGCGGATAGAGCGCGTAATCCTGAAACACCATGGCGATGTCGCGATCGCGCGGGGCGAGATCGTTGACCACCGTGCCGTCGATCGAGACCTCGCCGGCGGAGATGCCCTCCAGCCCGGCAATCATCCGGAGCATCGTGGATTTGCCGCAACCCGAAGGTCCGATCAGGATGACGAATTCGCCGTCATCGATATCGAACGAGGTGCCGTGGATAACCTCTAAAGAGCCGAAACTCTTATGTAAATCGGCAACTTCTACCCTTGCCATGCTTCCTCCCAGATTGTCGCTTGACACAAAACAAAGGTGACTTAATCTAACTCATGACGGATTTCAGACCGTTTGCCAACCCGGCACCTGAAATCCGCCGGAGGAAATTTTGGGAGGAATTTCATATGAAACGCAGCACCCGTCTGGGGCTTCTTGTCGTGTCCACAGTTCTCGCTGGCGCGCCGCTGGCGCATGCCGCCGGCGAAATCATCACCGGTGATACGGTCGGCCCTGCCGATGCGGAGAATACGCTGATCTTCCGCATGACCGGAGATGGGCCTCGCAACAATGATCCTAATGTGGCTGCCGGCTATGGCGATCTGTTTCGGGCCTATGTGGAAAACCATCCGGGCTGGAAGGTCGAGCTGCAGATGATGTCCGGCGACATCAACCAGGAGCAGGCGCGCATCCTCGAACAGGCCCAGTCCGGCAACGCACCCGATTGCGCGGCTGTCGACAGCTTCGTGCTGGCGCAGTTCATGGGCGCGGGTGTGCTGCAGTCGTTCTCGCCGTATTTCAGCGAAGAGGAAATTGGTCAGCTCTTCCCGTTCGTCCGCGAGGGCATTACCGGCGACGATGGTGATATCTACGCCTGGTGGTGGTCGACCGACCTTCGGGTTCTTTACCGCGACAAGTCGGTGATCGCCGATGCGCCGGAAACCTGGGAGGCGACGAAGGCCGCGGCCATCGCGTCCACCGACGAAGGCAAGGAAGGCCTCCTGTTCAACGGTTCGCGCTATGAAGGCACGACCTTTGACTGGCTTGCCAATTTCTGGGGGCAGGGCGGCAGCCTCGTCGATGACAGCGGAAAGCCGATCTTCGCCGAGGGCGAGAACCGGCAGAAGTTCATCGATGCGGTCAACTACTATCGTGATCTCGTCGAAAGCGGCGCCGCACCGAAGCGTGTGGCGAGCATCGGCAATTACGACGACTTCAACGCCGCAGCCGCGGCCGGAACGACGGCGCTCTTCGTTGGCGGCAACTGGCAGCTGAAGCAGCTCAAGGACACGCTGGACGAGGAGACGTTTGAAAACTGGACCTTCTCGGCACTGCCCGGCCCGACGGCCGACCAGCGCTCGACAGGTACCGGCGGCTGGACCGTAGCGGCCCTCAGCGATGACCCGGCCAAGATCGAGATGTGCGCCGATCTCGCCCGCGAGATCTACATGGGGCCGGCGAACGAGTTGCAGGAGCAGCTTCCGACCCGTGCCGACCTCTATTCAAAATACGAGGTCTTCGGCTCGCCGGCCAACAAGGCCTTCGCCGAGGCTCTGAAGACGGGCCATGCCCGCCCGGGCGTTCCGGTCTATCCGGAAATCTCGAACCAGATCCAGATCATGTTCGGCAAGGTGCTGACCGGATCGCAGGAAACCGAAGCAGCCGTTGACGAAGCCTTCCAGGCCTCGATGGACGCCTACAACCGGCTTTGAGCCAGCGGCGCGGCGTCCAGGCGCCGCGCCCGCCACGTCTTTGAAGCCGCGCGGGGAGACCTGCGCGGCGTTTCTGGATCGGCGCCGGGCGGATGCCCGCGCCGCAGGAATGAGGAACGGCTCATGACCGATTTACCCTCGACGCCGGGGGCTGCAGCGAAGATCAGGCCGACGGCCAGAGGCGGGCGCCACACCATGGTTGCGCCCTGGCTGATGCCGCTAATCTTCATTCTCGGCGCCTTCTATCTCTATCCGGTGATGGAGGTCTTCCGCCTTGCCTTCACCAATGCGACGCTGCTGAAGGTCGGCGACAGCTACGGGCTCTCGACCTTCATCGACACGCTCGGCCGTCCGGAACTGCTGCAGATCCTGTTTGTCACCTTCGTCTTCACCGGCGCAAGCGTTGTCGGTCAGCAAATCCTAGGGCTCGCGGTCGCCCTCGTCGTCGTGCGCGGTGAACAGCGCCGACTGATCGGCACGACCATCCTGAGGACCACGGCGCTGGTTGCCTGGGTGGTGCCCGGCATTGCCGGTGGCATCATCTGGAAGATGCTGTTCAACGAGGCGCCCTTCGGCGGCCTCAACAGCCTGCTGCGGCTGTTCAGCATGGGTCCGGTGCAGTGGCTATCCGATCCGCATATCGCGATCTGGTCGGCGGTGCTTTCCAATGTCTGGCGCGGCACGGCGTTTTCGATGGTGGTGATGTATGCCGCGCTGAAGGCGATCAATCCGGTACTCTACGAGGCTTCGGCCATCGACGGCGCCCGCTCGTGGCAGCGCTTCTTCTACGTCACCCTGCCGCAGCTTCGCGCCGCGATCCTGATCAACATGATCCTGATCACCATCCAGACGCTCAACACCTTTGACGCGATCATCTCGCTGACCGGCGGCGGGCCGGGACGGGCGACGGAAGTACTGTCGCTCTACACCTTCAACGTCATCTTCCGGAACTATGATCTGTCGGTCGGCGCGGTGCTGTCGATCATCATGCTGGTGATCTCGCTCGGCCTTGCGATCATCTATGCGCGCTTCCTGCCGAAAGGAGAGGGACGATGAGAGCCTCGACCCAGAACCGCATCGGCGATGCCTTCAGCTACCTGTTCATGATCGTTGCCTTCGTCTTCTTCGCGTGGCCGCTGGTGTGGCTTCTGTCGCTGGCGCTCAGAACCCGCAAGGAGATCTATCTCGGCGTCAGCCGGCTTATTCCGCATGATCCGACGCTGGACAATTTCATGGCGATCCTGTCTTCGCCAAAATTCGCGCTCTATCTCTGGAACGCGCTGAAGCTTTCGACCATGAGCGGCATCGTCTGCCTGATCGTGGCGCTGCCGGCGGCCTATGCCTTCTCGCGCCTGCCGATGAAGGGCAAGGGACCATGGCTGATGGGCATTCTTGCCTTCCAGATGATCTCGCCGCTGGTGATCATGATCCCGCTCTACCGCTACATGGCCTCGCTCAACCTGCTGGACAATCAGCCGGCGGCGACGCTCGTCTATACAGCGCTGGTGGTGCCGATGGTGACATGGATCCTGAAGGGTTTCATGGACGGCATTCCGAAAAGTCTCGACGAGGCGGCGCTGATTGATGGTGCCACCCATTTCGGCGTGTTCTTCCGCGTCATCCTGCCGCTGTCGAAGCCGGGCATCGCGTCTGCCTTCATCATCGCGGTGATCACCGGATGGTCTCAGTTCCTGGTGCCCTTCCTGCTGTTCACCAAGGAATCGCTCACCCCCATTGCCGTCGGCATCTTCCAGTATGCCGGCACGCAAAATGATTCCTCCATGCAGGTGCTCGCGGCCGCCTGCCTGGTGTCCGTCGCGCCCGCGATCATCGCCTTCCTGCTTCTGCAGCGCCTCATTCTCAGCGCCATGACGGCTGGTGCCGTCAAGGGCTGACCAACTCAACGGAAACATATCAATGCCTCTCACCCATGCCCAGCGCCTCGACCGCCTGACGGTCAGGCTTCAGGAACTCGAATTCTGGCGCGCGCGCGACCGCCGCGACATTACCGGCTGGACCTTCGAGGGCCAGCCGATTGCCCTCGGCGAAGGCTGGCCGCGTGTCGACGGTCCGGTTCATTTCGCCGCGCATGCGGATATCCCCGCGGACTGGGACCTTGAGGACACCCGCGCCTATATCGATCTCGGTGGCGAAAGCCTGGTGACCTTCACCGCCGCTGACGGCGCCGCCAAGAGCCACGGCAACGATCCGTATCACCGCGAATTCTCCGTCTTTGCCCGCAGCTTCGATATTGCGTCGGAAAGCGTGCCGCGCGCCCCGTTCGGCGTGCCGGTCAAGGAACCGCGGCTGGAGCGGACGGAAATCTTCTGGCTCGACCGGCCGGTGGATGATCTCTGGCTTCTGCTGCGCCAGATCGACGAGACGGTCCGCACCATCATCGACCACGAGGCCGTGCCGCACCTTCTCGCGCTTTCCGAAGAGGCCTTCTCCCGGCTCGACTGGCCGTCGGAGACACAGAACTATATCGCCCGTATTTCGCCTTGGACCCAGCAGCAGAAGATCTGGAAACTGCCGGAGATGAAGGAACACCCCGCCGGGCTTTCCGATGCCGAGCGACAGAGCGTGGCGGATACCTATGACTGGCTGATGGGCGAACTGAAGGCGCTGCGCGAGCGCTTCCCGCCGCAGGGCAAGGTTTCGCTCACCGGCCACGCCCATATCGACCTTGCCTGGCTCTGGCCCTATGCCGAGACCCGCCGCAAGAACCGGCGGAGTTTCCATACGACGCTCCGGCTGATGGAGAAATTCCCGGACTTCCGCTTCAACCAGACCACGGCGCATTACTATCAGCAGCTCGAAAAGGACGACTCCGAACTGCTCGCCGATATTGTCTCCAAGGTGAAGAGCGGCCAGTGGGATGTGCTCGGCGGCATGTGGGTCGAGCCCGACACCAACATGCCGACCGGTGAGTCGCTCGCTCGCCAGATCCTCTACGGCCAGCGCTATTTCGAGCGCGTCTTCGGCTTTCGCCACGATGTCTGCTGGCTGCCGGACTGCTTCGGCTTCTCGCCAGCCCTGCCACAGCTTCTGAAGCAGGGCGGCATGGATAACTTCCTGACCATCAAGGTCAACTGGTCGGAGACCAACCGCTTCCCCACCGACCTGTTCTGGTGGGAGGGGCTCGACGGATCGCGCGTGCTGACCCACACCTTCGACAACCCGGTCGAGGGCTATAACGGCGTCGTCCGCCCGGATTCGGTGATCAACACCTGGCGCAACTACCGCCAGAAGGACACACACGACACGACACTGCTGAGCGTCGGTTACGGCGATGGCGGTGGCGGTGTGACGGCGGAGATGATCCGCCGCGAACAACAGCTACAGGTTTTCCCGGTTCTGCCGGAAACGAAGTGGGAGCTTGTCACCGACTTCTTCGCCCGCGTCCACGAGACGGTGCCGGCGAAATCGCTCAATGTCTGGCGCGGCGAGATCTATCTCGAACTTCATCGCGGTACGCTTACCAGCCAGAGCATCGTCAAGCGTCTGCACCGGCGCGCCGAGCGCGATCTCATCACCGCCGAGACTCTGGAAAGCCTCGATTATCTCACCGGCGGCGACTATCCGGTGTCGCTGGAGGAAAACTGGCAGGTGGTGCTGAAGAACGAGTTCCACGACATCCTGCCAGGTTCCAGCATCAAGGAAGTCTACGAGGATGCCGCGGAAGAACTCACCGGTGTCATCGATGCGGCAAGGTCACGGCGCGAGGCAAGGCTCAAGGCGATTGCGGCCCGGCTGCCGGATGGCGGCGAGGGCGTGCTGCTGGCCGTCAATCCTTCATTGTCACCGATGCCGCTGCGCTTTGCTGGCGAGAGCGGTTGGATCTCATCGGGCAGCGTGCTGCCGCCGCTCTCGGTGAATGTCCTGTCGGAGGCCGATCTTGCGCCTGCCGGAGCGGTTTCTGCCGACCCGCGTCACCTCGAAAACGACATCCTGAAGGTCACCTTCGGCGATGACGGCAATATCGCAAGCCTGGTCCACAAGCCTTCCGGTCGCGAGACGCTTGCCGGCCCCGGCAACCGGCTGATCGCCTATCCGATGGACAAGCCGCGAAGCTGGGACGCCTGGGATATCGAGGCAGACTACGACGCCAAGTCCGAGCCGCTCGACACTCCGGACGAGATCGCGCTGGTCGAGACTGGTCCACACCGGGCGGCGATCCGGATTACCCGTACATGGCGGCATTCGCGTATCGTCCAGACGCTGTCGCTATCGGCAGGCAGCCCTCGTCTCGATATCCACACCGAGGTCGACTGGCATGACCGGCGGGCGCTGCTGCGCACCGAGACACCGCTTGCCATCCACCACGGCAAGGCAATTGGCGAATGCGCTTTCGGCGTTATCGAACGGGCGACGCACGCCAACACGACATGGCAGCAGACTGCCTTCGAGTTCGCCGCGCATCGCTTCGTCGATCTCGCCGAAAACGGCTTCGGCTTCGCGCTGCTGAACGATGCCAAATATGGCTACAGCGCCCGCGGCAATGTCCTTGGCCTGTCGCTGCTGCGCTCCCCGATCTATCCCGATCCGCTCGCCGACGAGGGCCATCAGGCCTTCACCTATGCGCTGATGCCGCACGAGGGCAACTGGCACGAGGCCGGCGTTCTGACCGAGGCCGAACTCCTCAATCAGCCGCCGCTGACGCTTGCGGTCTCCGGCAAGGTGGCTGGCGTCCAGATCCCGCTCAAGGTTTCCGGTGTTCCGGCAGCGCTCGGCGGCCTGAAGCTGAAGGAGGATAGCAGCAGCGATCTCGTTCTGCGCGTCTACGAACCCGCCGGTCGTCGCGGCCCGATCGGCGTCGAGACGCCGCAAGGCTTTGCGCTTTCCGATGCGGTGACCCTGATGGAAGAACCCTCAGGAGCCGCCGCCGACCAGCTGATGCCTTTCGAGGTGAAAAGCTGGGTTATCGGGAAGGGCTGAAATACGGTCTGGAAACAATCTCCCCCTCAAAGGGGGGGATTGTGGCAGTCAGGCCCTGGTGCTTCAGCGCCGGCCTTGCAACGCACGGCTCCTCGTCGGAAAATCGAGTTCATTGACGGGGAGAATCGCGATGAAACTGACGGGGGCCAATGGCGGGCAGGCGGCGCAGCGCAATCGCGCGATGATCCTCGCTGCCATCCATCGCGACGGCCCGGTCTCGCGCAGCGAACTTGCCGAAAAATCGCGGCTGACCAAGCAAGCCGTCACCCGCATCGTCGAGCGGCTGATCGATGACGGGCTGATCATGGAGGCGCGGCGGCGGCACGGGTTGCGCGGACAGCCGGCGATCGAGCTCGAGATCAATCCGGACGGGCTCTCGTCGATCGGCGTTCATATCGACCGCTCGCATCTCACCATCCTGGCCGTCAACGGAACCGGCCAGGTGCTGGCCCGGGAGCATCACGAAGAACCTTTCATGATGCCGGACATGGCGATGAAATACCTGAAGGAGACGTTTCGCGACTTCCTTCGGCGCGGGGCCATCAACAAGGAGCGCCTCGCCGGCATCGGCATCGCCATTCCCGACTGGCTGGGCGAGATCGGCGTGATCGGCATCCCGGAAGCCTATGGCGCCTGGACGCGCTTCGACATGCGGGCCGCAATCGCGGATTTCGCCGACGATCCCGTTTATATCGACAATGATGCGAATGCCGCCGCGCTCGGCGAGGTCGAATATGGCCTTGGCACCGAGATGCGGACCTTCTTCTATATTCTGGTCAACGCCTGCCTTGGCGGCGCGCTCGTCATCGATGGACGTCTGCACAAGGGGGCGAGCGGGCTCGGCGGCGAGATCGGGTGGGTACCGCTCGCGCTGGAAGACGGTTCCGCCGAGACCCGGCCGATCGGCGACATGTTCTCGCTGATCATCCTGCAGGATATCCTGGCGCGCGAGGGGATCGCCATCGAAAAGCCAGCCGACCTGCTGATGCTCGACGAACGCGGCAAGCAGATCGTCAGCGCCTGGCTCGCGCGGTTTGCGGTCAAGCTGGCCGAGGCCATCATCAATGTCGGCATGATCGTCGATCCGGACGGCGTCGTCATCGGCGGAAGGCTGCCGGCGCGGCTGATCGATGAACTGCTGCTCTATGTGCACGACGAGATCACTAAACGCGGCGTCACCGCGCCGTCGCTGCATCGGGCCGCCGGCTCGGCGGATGCGGTGGCGCGCGGCGCTGCCGCAATGCCGCTCGCCCATGCGATGTCGCTGCCGTCTGCCGAAAGCGCCCAGCGCGTGCGGATGCCGCTCACCAACGCCCTGCGGCGCGCACCGGCCTGAGGCGGGTCAGCCGTTGATCACGGCCTCCACTGCCGCCCGCGGACCCTTTTTGGCAATCGCGCGATAGGCTTCGACGATTGTCGAGCGGAAGCCTGGCTCGCGGCGCAGGTCCTCTTCGAAGACGGCGTCGTTGTTCAGGATCACGTCGACCAGCGCGTCGCCGTCGTAGTTTTTTGCCTTCGCGATCAGGTCGTCACTCAGCGGATCTGTCAGCTTGCCGCCTTCGTCCGCCGTCACCTTGACGAAACGGATCCAGCCGGCAACGGCCAGCGCGAGCAACGGCCAGGGCGTGTTGCTCTGCAGGTGCCAGGCGATGCCGTGCAGCAGGCGTTGGGGCAGTTTCTGACTGGTGTCCCAGGCGATCTGGGCGGTGCGGTGCTTCAGCTTCGGATTGGCGAAGCGGGTGATCAGCTCGTCGGCATAGGCCTCGAGGTCGACACCCTCGATCGGCGGCAGGGTGGGGCGCTGTTCGTCGAGCATGATCTTGCGTGCGGCCTTGCGGAACACCGGATCGGCCATGCAGGCGGCGACTGTTTCGAGACCGGAAAGGCTGCCGAGCATCGCCAGGAATGTGTGTGCGCCGTTGAGCATGCGAAGCTTCATCATCTCGAACGGGCGGACATCGTCGGTCAATGTCGCGCCGCCTTCGGCAAAGGGCGGCCGGTCGGTGGCAAAGTCGTCCTCGATCACCCACTGGCGGAAAGGCTCGCAGACAATGCCGTTCTCATCCTCACGGCCGTTGATCTTCATCAGCAGGTCGCGGCCATAATCATCGAGCGCCGGCACGACGCGGTCGACCATGGTGGAAGGGAAGCTGACATTGGCATCGATCCAGTCGGCAAGGCCGGTATCGCGCTTGTGCGCAAGGCCGAGGACGACGGCGCGCACCAGCTTGCCGTTATCGGGCTGATTGTCACAGGAGAGAACGGTAAGTCCCGGCAATCCGGCTTCGCGCCTCAGCCGCAGACCCTCGACGATCACGCCGATCGCGGTTGTGGGATTTTCCGGCGTCTTGAGATCGGCGATGATACCCTTGTTGTCTGGGTCGAGATGGCCGTTGCGGCTGCAATAGCCCTTCTCGGTGATCGTCAGGCTGATGACCGCCATCGGCTCGGCCGCGATAATGCCGAGCAGCGTGTCCATGCCGTCACGCTTCGGGTGACAGGTGCCGATGACGACGCCGATTTCGCGTGCCGTGACGGTGTCCGCGTCGATCTCGGCGACGGTATAGGTGTTGCCGGCCTCATCAAGGGCGGTCAGCTCCTCGACGCCGGAGTTGAGGCGGCAGGCGATCACGCCCCAGTCTCCGCCGACCTTGTTCATGCCTTCCTGCAGATAGATCATCTGATGGGCGCGGGCAAAGCCACCGAAACCGATATGGAGAATGCGCGGCTTCAGCACGCCTACATCGAATTGAGGGCTTTCCCTCAGAACAGTCTCTTCCATATCGGTATCCTCTCACTCCGGAATGCACGCTGAGCATATCGTTGCCCGACGCGACGTTCGTCAAGGCTTGATTGTGATAAAAGAGCGTGCGGTCCGCCGATGCCAAAGGAACTTTCGCCCCGGCATGGCGTTGTTGGCGGGTGCTTTTCACATTGGAGTTTCAACATGTCCGGACGGGTGCTTCTGCAGTTTTTTCATTGGTACTATCCGGACGGAGGCAAGCTTTGGGATGAAGTGGCGGAAAAGGCCGAGAGCCTTGCCACGATCGGTGTCACAGACGTCTGGCTGCCGCCGGCCTACAAGGGCTCTTCCGGCGGCTATTCCGTCGGCTACGACACCTACGACCTGTTTGACCTTGGCGAATTCGACCAGAAGGGCACGGTTGCCACCAAATACGGCGATCGTGGCGCTCTGGAGAATGCCTGCCGCACGCTTGCCGATCATGGCATCGGCGCTATTCACGACGTTGTCTTGAACCACAAGATGGGCGCCGACGAAAAGGAGCGGGTGAAGGTCCGCCGCGCCAATCCCGAAAACCGCACCGAGATCGAGGACGAAGCCTTCGAGGCGGAAGCCTATACCCGCTTCACCTTTCCGGGACGGCAGGGCAAGTACTCGAAATTCATCTGGACGCAGAAGTGCTTCACCGGCATCGACTATCTCGAGAACCCGAACGAGACCGGCGTCTTCCGCCTCGTCAACGAATATGGCGAGGGCGAGTGGAACGACGAGGTCGACCAGGAACTCGGCAATTACGATTATCTGATCGGCGCCGATATCGAATTCCGCAACCGCGCCGTCTACGAGGAGCTGAAATACTGGGGGCGGTGGTTTTCCGAACAGGTCGCCGTCGGCGGCTTTCGCCTCGACGCCGCCAAGCACATCCCGGCCTGGTTCTTCCGCGACTGGATCGGGCACATGCGCGAAGCCGTCAGGGAAGACCTCTTCGTCGTCGCCGAATACTGGCACCCGGATATCGGCGCGCTTGAGGCCTATCTCGATCTGGTCGATGGCCAGCTGACGCTCTTCGATGTCGGCCTGCATCACAATTTCCATGATGCCTCGAAGGCCGGCGGCGATTACGACATGCGAACCATCTTCGACGGCGCCTTTGTCACGGCGAAGCCGGAGCATGCGGTGACGCTGGTGGAAAATCATGACACCCAGCCGCTGCAATCGCTGGAGGCGGCCGTCGAGCCCTGGTTCAAGCCGCTTGCCTATGCACTGATCCTGATGCGCGAGCAGGGCATTCCAAGTGTGTTTTATGCTGACCTTTACGGCGTCGAATATCGCGATAGCGGCGATGACGGCAACGAGCATGACATCGTCATGCCAAAGATCGAATGTCTGCCGAAGCTGATCGAGGCGCGCAGGCGCTTCGCCAATGGCGCCCAGACCGACATTTTCGACGATCCGCACTGCCTGGCGATCGTCCGGCAGGGCACGGCGGATGCCGCCGGTTCCGTCACCGTGCTGACCAATGGCGACGAGGCTTCAAAGGAAATCGAGCTCGGCGAGGCTCATGCCGGCGCGACCTTCCGCGATTTCCTCGGCCACCGCGAGGACACGGTAACCGCCGACGAGAACGGCAAGGCGACCTTCCCGGTGAATGCCGGCAGCGTCAGCGTCTGGGTGCGTGAGGACAGCCTCTGAGCGAGGGCTCAGTCGAGCCGTCCCGTCTGGCCGCGATCGCGCAGATAATGGTCGGCAACGGTGCAGGCCACCATCGCCTCGCCGATCGGTACGGCGCGGATGCCGACGCAGGGGTCGTGGCGGCCCTTGGTCCTCAGCTCCACTTCCTTGCCGTCCTGGTCGATCGACTGACGCGGCGTCAGGATCGATGAGGTCGGCTTGATGGCGAAGCGGGCGACGATCGGCTCGCCGGTCGATATCCCGCCGAGAATGCCGCCGGCGTGGTTTGAGAGAAAGCGAGGGCGGCCGTCATTGCCGATGCGCATCTCGTCGGCGTTCTCCTCACCGGTCAGCTCTGCCGAATTGAAGCCTTCGCCGATCTCGACACCCTTGACGGCGTTGATCGACATCAGGCCCGCCGCGATGTCCTGATCGAGCTTGGCATAGATCGGTGCGCCAAGGCCGGCGGGCACGCCCTCGGCTACCACCTCGACCACGGCGCCGACGGAGGAGCCAGCCTTGCGGATGCCGTCGAGATATTCTTCCCAGACCGGCACCATTTCCGGATCCGGGCAGAAGAACGGGTTGTTGTTGACCTCGTCCCAGTTCCAGTTGTCGCGGTTGATCTTGTGCTTGCCGATCTGGGTCAGCGCACCGCGATAGGTGACACCGGGCAGCACCTTGCGGGCAAGAGCACCGGCGGCAACGCGGGCCGCCGTCTCGCGAGCCGACGAGCGGCCGCCGCCGCGATAGTCGCGCAACCCGTATTTGACGTCGTAGGTATAATCGGCATGGCCGGGGCGATACTGCCGGGCGATTTCGCCGTAATCCTTGGAGCGCTGGTCGGTATTCTCGATCATCATCGAGATCGGCGTGCCGGTGGTGATGAAGGTGACGCCATCTTCCTGCGGCAGCACGCCGGAGAGCACCTTCACCTCATCGGCCTCGCGCCGCTGGGTGACGAAGCGCGACTGGCCGGGCTTGCGACGGTCGAGATAGGTCTGGATGTCGGCAAGCGTGAAGGCGATGCCGGGCGGGCAGCCATCGATGACGCAGCCAAGCGCCGGCCCGTGGCTTTCGCCCCAGGTGGTGACGCGGAACATGTGTCCGAATGTATTGTGCGACATATGAAACCTCCGACAACCCGCCAATTCCTGCGCCACGGCTCTATAGCAATTGACGGATGAGGAAAAGTCTCGGGCCTAAACAATCCAGCCGATCGTGCCCTCTGTTGGATCAAGCCGCAGGATATTGTCCTGCGGGATCGGCCGTTCGGCTGCTTCCTCCGGCGAAACGTCGCCGACGATGCGAAAAAGCGAACGGATGACGCCGCCGTGGCAGACGCAGACTGTAGGGCCGACGACGTCCTTCAGCCAGGCGCCGATGCGCCAGGAGAGGATCTCGTAGCTTTCGGCGTCGTCGCCGGGCGGCACAAAGGCCCATTTGTCCTTTTCGCGCTCTTCCAGGAGCTCCGGGCTGAAGCGGCCGACTTCATCCAGCGTGCGGCCTTCCCAGTCGCCGAACGAAAGCTCCCTCAGCCGGTCATCGGTGCGGTAGAGTTCGGGCGTCAGGCCCATGGCGGCGCGCGCCCGTTCCATGGTTTCGCGCGTGCGCGACAGCGGGCTTGCGACGAAATCGAAGGCGCGGGCCTCCTGGCCCAGAAATTCGGAAAGCGCCGCTCCGTTTGCGGCGGCCTGGCCGCGTCCCTTTTCGTTCAGCGGAATGTCCTTCTGGCCCTGCAGCCGTCGGGCGGCGTTCCAGTCGGTCTCACCGTGCCGGATGACGTATATCAGCAATGTTTCGGTCCCGTTTTCGGCCGGGTGTCGGCCCAATCAATTTTCGTTACAGCGTGATGCCAAAATTCAAAGCGATTTGAGGTTTTTGCACATGTTTTGCGGAGGAATGGCCGGCGGAATGCCGTCCTGAAGCCTTGAAAGCCTAGCGCCGGAAGAGCCGGCGCGCAAAACAAAAAGGCGCGGGATGATCACCGCGCCTTCCATTCTCAGTCCTTGACGACGACCGAAATGTCCGGTGCGTCGACCGCTTTCATGCCGACCACATGATAACCCGAGTCGGCGTGGAGCACTTCGCCGGTGACCGAGGTCGAAAGGTCGGAGAGCAGGAAGAGGGCGGTGTTGCCGACCTCGTCGATGGTGACGTTGCGCTTCAGCGGCGAGTTGTATTCGTTCCACTTCAGAATGTAGCGGAAGTCGCCGATTGCCGAGCCTGCAAGCGTCTTGATCGGGCCGGCGGAGAGGCCGTTGACGCGGATGCCGCGACCGCCGAGGTCAACGGCCATGTAGCGCACGCTGGCTTCCAGAGCTGCCTTGGCAACGCCCATGACGTTATAATGCGGCATGACCTTTTCGGCGCCGTAATAGGTGAGAGTCACCATGGAGCCGCCGTCATTCATCATTTGTTCCGCGCGTTTTGCAATCGCGGTGAACGAGTAAACCGAGATATCCATCGACTTGGCGAAGTTCTCGCGCGAGGTGTCGAGATAACGGCCGGTGAGCTCGTCCTTGTCGGAAAACGCGATGGCGTGGACGACGAAATCGATCGAGCCCCAGACTTCTTCGAGGCGGGCGAAAACGGCATCGATGGTTGCGGGATCGGTGACATCACAGTGACCGGCCATGACGGCGTCCAGTTCCTGGGCGAGCGGTTCGACGCGCTTCTTCAGGTTGTCGCCCTGCCATGTCAGTGCGATTTCGGCCCCGGCTTCATGACACGCTTTGGCAATGCCCCATGCGATCGAACGGTTATTGGCGACACCAAGAATAATGCCGCGTTTGCCTTTCATGAGGCCGTTTGCTTCAGCCATGTGCGATGCTCCTTGCAACTCTCTTCTTTTCTGCCTATGGCATAGGCAGCAATGCGGTTCAAGCTGAGCGAACCGCGGAGCAAACGCTTTAGCTTCCGAAAAGGTTATTGCCAAGCCCTCGACTTTTGCGTTCAGTCATGTCGCGATGGCGATTGGCATCGTAGAAGGAAGCGGCCGGTGATCATCCCCGGCGCGCGAAAGTCAAAATACCGGGAGTGAACCCATGGCTGAGGCAGTTGTCGGCAAGGCCGATTTCACCGCTGAAAACGATCCCTTCGAACTGTTTGGACGATGGCTGAAGGAAGCCCAGGCGAGCGAGCCGAACGATCCGAACGCCACCGCCGTCGCCACGGTCGACGATGACGGGCTCCCTAATGTGCGCATGGTGCTGATGAAGGAATACGATCCTCGCGGCTTCGTGTTCTACACCAATTTCGAAAGCCAGAAGGGCCGGGAACTGCTCGGCCAACCGAAGGCCGCGATGTGCTTCCACTGGAAGTCCCTGCGCCGCCAGATCCGCATTCGCGGTCCGGTCGAGGTGGTCAGCGACGAGGAGGCGGATACCTATTTCCATTCGCGCCCGCGCGGCAGCCGTATCGGTGCCTGGGCCTCGAAGCAGTCGCGGCCGCTCGAAAGCCGTTTTGCGCTGGAAAAGGCCGTTGCCCAGCACACTGCCAAATATGGCGTCGGCGAGGTGCCGCGCCCGGATTACTGGTCGGGCTTCCGGCTGAAGCCGGTTTCAATCGAGTTCTGGCGCGATGGCAAGTTCCGCCTGCATGACCGCATCGAGTTCCGCCGCGCCGGAACCGAAGGCGGCTGGCAGAAGGTCAGGATGTATCCGTAAGGGAGATCGCAATGAGCGAGATCGAGGAACGCGAACAGAAGGTGGCGGACGAGCAGTCCCGCCTGGTCTTTTCCCGCTTCGATGAGGAAGATGCATGGGACCTCGGCCAGCGTCTGGTCGCGCGCGCGCTGGCGCATGGTGCGCCCGTCGTCATCAATATCCGCACGCCGAACCGCACACTGTTCCATTCGGCGCTGCCAGGCTCCGCGCCCGACAACGACGTTTGGGCGCGTCGCAAATCGAACGTCGTCTTCCATTTCCACCGCTCGTCCTATGCCGTCGAACTGGAGCACCGCCGCAAGGGCCGAACCATCGGCCCCGAACTCGGCCTTGATCTCAAAGACTATGCCGACCACGGCGGCAGCTTCCCGGTTCGCATCAAGGATGTCGGCGTGGTGGCCGCGATCACTGTGTCGGGCCTCGCCAGCGCAGACGATCACGGGCTGATTGTTGCGGTGCTGGAATCCTATCTCGATCCATAACGCGGGCCGTGAGACATTTTGCCACCCAGGGGCGTAACGGCATTTTCTTCGGCTGAGGATTGTGCTAAAGCCACGCCACGGTCTGCAGTTCACCGAGGCGTCGCTGTCCCCTTTGGGGTGCTAAACCTGCCAGTTTGATGTCGACACCTGACCAGATCACCGTGCCGCCTCGCAAGTCAGCGACCAGCGATGAAACAATGAGCGGCATGTTCGGGATCCAGTCATGTCGAAAGAAAAAATCCCTCTTCTTGCGGATGATTTGTCCGCTTTCACCCGTGCGCTTTCGCATCAGCTCGGCGATAGCGAAGGCACCCCCTCGCACCTCTCGCTGATGAATATGCTCGCCCGTTCGGGCGGTTTCCGCAATTTTCAGCATCTGCGCGCTGCCCATGCGGCCGAGAAGCGGCTGGCGCGGCCGGAACAGCCGGTGGTCGCGGATTTTCGCCTGGTGGAGCGAGCGCTGCAGCAGTTTGATCACCGTGGAAAGCTGAAACAGTGGCCATCGCGACGGACAGTGCAGAGCCTCAGTCTCTGGGCTTTCTGGGCGCTGATGCCGGCCTCTGCGGACCTTTCCGAACCGTCGGTGAACGCGCTGTTGAACGCCTACCACCTGTTCGGCGATGCAGCGCAATTGCGACGCAGCATGGTGGAGCACGGGCTGGTGACGCGCAAACGGGATTGCTCGTCCTACCGGCGTGTGGAGCAGAGGCTGACGGCCGAAGCCGCAATCCTCATCGCACGCCTGAAAGCGCGCCGGACCGCAGCCTGACGGCTTGCGCCTCACAGTGAAAGAGATATCAATGACGTCCGCCCGTTCATGCGCGACCGCGTCGGCCGAAGGCGCGCGCGTCAAAATCATGCATACCCCAACCGGGACAATAGAAGTCGCCTTTGCAGGCAAAGCCGAGGGAAGGCCCGTGCTTGCCCTTCACGGCGGCATGGGAGGCTGGGATCAGTCGCTGATCCTGGCTCGGGCGGCGTTCGGCGAGGAGAGCGACCTCCACCGCTCGCCGTCTCGCGCCCGGGGCATCTCGGCACGCCGCTTGGTGTGGCTGTAATCCCCGGCGCTCAGGCCGAGCTCTATGCCGCGCTTCTGGATGTGCTCGATATCGGTCAGGTGACGGTGATTGCCGTATCGGCCGGCGGTCCGGCCGCGCTGGCCTTTGCTCTCAGATATCCGGAAAGGGTTTCGGCGCTCATCCTGGTGTCGTGCTGCACCGGTACGCTCACGCCGCCGCGGGCCGTTACCGCCATGCTGCCGTTGATGCGGCTTGCGGCGCGATCGTCCTTGCTGATGGGTGTGCTCACGCGCGGGCTTGGTGACCCCGATCAGGCCGCCCGCCGCTCGATCCGCGATCGCGAGGTTCTCGCCCGGACGCTTGCCGATCCAGAGGCGGCGGGGCTGATGGCTGCTCTCAACAGGAGCGTTGTCGACCGGATGGCGGAAAGGCTGCCGGGCACGATTGCCGATACGCGCCTTTTCGCCAGCCAGGCGCCGATTGCGGTTGGAGCATTGAAGGTGCCGATGCTGGTCATCCACGGAACCGCCGACAGGATCGTGCCATTCGAGCATGGGAAGCGGGTCGCCGATGAGGCGCCCAGAGGCGAGTTGATGGCGATTGCCGGCGGCGAGCATGTGTCGCTTTTCACGGCACTTCATCAGGTGAGGAGCCGGATCGCGACCTTCCTAGCCGCAACGGGCAATTCGGCCTCAGGCTGACGGTGCGGGCGTGGTTTTGCGGCCCGACGGGCAGGGCTTCTGCATCAGGATCAGGGGGTGGGGCAGGCCGTTGTCGTCTGTTTCGCGGCGGCGCACGCCGCAAAAGCCGTGGCGGCGATAAAAGGCAACGGCGCGGTGATTGGCGGCATAAACCTCTAGCGCCAGATGGCCCTTGAGTTCAAAGGCGTGACGCAAGAGTTCGCCGCCGATCCCCATGCCCTGGGCCTCCGGCGCTACGAACAACCCGCCGATAAACTGATCCATCAGGCCGATGAAGCCGACAGGGAGGTCATCCGCGATTGCCACCCAGGTCTCGGTCTCGGCTAGGTATTTTTCGGCCACCAGCTTCTGCTGGGTAAGCAGCAGGCTTTCCGGCAGAAAGGTGTGTGAGATCAGCGAGGCTTCGAGCCAGAGGGCCGAAAGCCTTTGATTGTCGCGGCTTTCATAGGGCCGGATCGCGACGGTGCTTGTCTGCTGAGCGGGAATGCGGGCAACGCTGTACATGGCCCGCATTGAGCCTGAAAGCCGTAAAAGAATCGTTTAGGCGTGCGCGGAAAGGAAGCTGGCTCACGCCTGCGTCCCGCCGACAGTGATCTGGTCGAGCCTCAGATGCGGCTGGCCGACGCCGACCGGGACCCACTGGCCGGCCTTGCCGCAATTGCCGATGCCGTTGTCGAGCGCGAGGTCGTTGCCGACCATCGAAACCCGCTTCATCGCCTCGGGGCCGTTGCCGATGATCGTGGCGCCCTTGATCGGCGCGCCGATCCTGCCGTTCTCGATCAGATAGGCCTCGGTGCAGTCGAACACGAACTGGCCGGAGGTGATGTCCACCTGTCCGCCGCCGAAGGTGACGGCGTAGATGCCCTTCTTCACGGAGCCGATGATCTCTTCCTTGGTCTTGTCGCCCGCCAGCATGTAGGTATTGGTCATGCGCGGCATCGGCAGGTCGGAATAGGACTGGCGGCGACCGTTGCCGGTCGGCGCCACGCCCATCAGCCGGGCGTTAAGCCGGTCCTGCATGTAGCCCGTAAGACGGCCGTTTTCGATCAGCACATTATAGGCGGACGGCGTGCCCTCGTCGTCGATCGAGATCGAGCCGCGACGATTGGAGATGGTGCCGTCATCAACGACGGTGACGCCGGGGGCGGCGACCATTTCGCCGACAAGGCCTGAGAATGCCGAAAGGTGCTTGCGGTTGAAATCGCCCTCAAGCCCGTGGCCGACGGCCTCGTGCAGCATCACGCCCGGCCAGCCATTGCCGAGCACCACATCCATGGTACCCGCCGGCGCATCGATCGCCTCGAGATTGACGAAGGCCTTGCGCAGCGCTTCTTCCGCGCCCGACTGCCAGTCCTGGCGGGCGAAGAGGTCCTCGAAGCTCACACGCCCGCCAATTCCGAAGGAACCGGTCTCCTGCCGATCACCGTCGCCGACGATGACCGAGATATTGAGCCGTGTCATCGGTCGTACATCGCCGACCCGGTAGCCATCGGCGCGCAGGATCTCGATGGTCTGGTGGCTGGCGGCAAGCGATGCCGAGACCTGGCGCACGCGCGGATCGCGTTCGCGCAGATAGGCGTCGATCTCGCCGAGCAGCTTCACCTTTTCCTCGAACGAAGGCGCTCCTATCGGGTTTGCGTCGGAATAGAGCTTGGTGTTGGTGCCGCGCGGTGGCTCGGCATAGGTGCCGTCATAGCCCGCGGTCACGGCCTTTGCCGTCTGCGACGCGCGCTTCAGGGCGGCAATCGAAAGTTCGCCCGCATGGGCAAAGCCGCTCGCCTCGCCGGCGACGGCGCGCAGGCCGAAGCCGTGGCCGGTGTTGAACGATCCGCTTTTCAGTCGCCCGTCATCGAAGGACAGCGATTCGTTTTCCGCGTATTCGACATAGAGTTCGCCGTCGTCGGCATCATGAAGCGTATCCTCGACGATGCGGCGGATGGTGCTCTCATCGGCGTCGAAATGGCTGAGAAGGTCGCGGTCGGTCATGGTCATGTCCGTCTTCTTGTCTGTCGTTCAGTTCGTTATGGAGCCCATATAGGAACTGCGGCCGGCCGATATCAGGGCAGGGCATCGTAGCCTTCGCCTAAGCCGTCGAGGTCGACGGGAATGCCGATCGTGTTCTGATCGACCGAGAAATTGAGCGTGAATACCGCTTCCTTGCCGGCGCGGAAGATTTTCATCAGGTCGTCGTCGATATCGACCTCGACATAGCAGCCGTCGAAATAGCAGCGCGAATAATAGGCCTTGCCGATGTTGACGCCATCGACGAACAGACCCATGCCTTCCGGCAGGAACACCCCGAGCGGGGCAAGGATGCGCAATAGCTTCGACTGCCGGTCGGCGGTTTTCAGTACCGCGATCGAAAGGCCGATTTCCGGGCGGTCGTCGGCGATCACGTTCTGCATCAGGGCGCACTGATCACCATTGGCGCCGGGCGGCTGATCGCAGACCATAGACCAGGCGCCGTGGTTTTCGCGCACCATCGATGTGTCGTCATCGGGGCCTTCCGGAAGCGGAACGCTCTCGATGCCGGATGGCGGAGCGGCTTCGCCGGCATTGCCGGTGTCGGGGGCGGCGTTTTCGGCCGGGGCCGTGCTTGCCGCGGGAGCATCTTCGCCGGGCGCCCTTTCCGGCAGCGGCGGCGTTGCCGGCGTCGACTGCGCGTAAGCGGGCATTGAGGCCGCGAGCGGCAGCGTGGTGCAGGCGAAGAGCGCCAGCAGGACGCAGGCGGTGCTTTTCTTGGTCAGGGCGCTCGCCGGCAATGAAAACATCAGACTCACCTCGTCCCGTTCGTGGAAAACATCAATACTCGATGGGTTTCTTGCCCCCTTCGCCGACAAATTTCAATGTCTTCCAAGTGGTTTGGCGCGAATTGGCGCTTCCGCGTACGGCTTTGGCCGGTGCACGCGCCGAGGTGGAGCAAGATGATTTGACGCTTCAAATCGGCAAATGCTATGGCATAATTGTGACTGAGGGGGAAAACGGGTATAGCATGCCATTCACGCCGGTTCGGGAGTAAGCCTGCGTAAACAATTGCTATCATAGCCGCCGCGTATGGGGCGGGCCGATGTTAGCCTTCTAGCACCAGGGATATGGACCCGGTTTGACCTCGGTCAACGAAGGAGGGAGAGTTCAACGTGATGAGCAAGTCGAGAGCAGGTTTGGCTGCGCTATTCTGTCTGTTCGGCAGCGGCGCCGCATTGGCCGCGCAGCCGCAGCCGTGGGAAACCGGCATGCAGCCGGCGTCCTCGCCGATCATGCACCAGATCCGCTGGTTCGAAGCCTATACGCTTTGGTTCGTCGTGCCGGTCGTTCTGCTGGTTCTGGCGCTGCTCATCACCGTGATGGTGCGCTTCAGGGCCTCGAAGAACCCGGTCGCCTCGCGCACCAGCCACAACACCGTCATCGAGGTCATCTGGACCGTCGCGCCGGTGCTGATTCTGCTGTTCCTCGCCGTGCCGTCGTTCAACCTCCTGACCGACCAGCTCACCATTCCCGACGAGCCTGACCTGACGGTGAAGGCGACGGCGACGCAGTGGCTGTGGAGCTACGACTATCCCGATATCGAGGACGGCGCGATTTCCTATTCGTCCTATATGCTGACAGATGACCAGCGCGCCGAATACGGCAAGGAAGACAAGGCCGCCTATCCGCGCCTGCTCGCCGTTGACAATGAACTTGTGGTGCCGGTCGGCAAGACTGTTCGTGTCCTGGTCACCGCCGCTCCCACCGATGTCATCCATTCCTTCGCTATGCCGTCCTTCGGCATCAAGGTCGATGCCGTGCCGGGCCGCCTGAACGAGACCTGGTTCAAGGCCGATGCGGAGGGCATCTATTATGGCCAGTGCTCCGAGCTCTGCGGCAAGGACCACGCCTTCATGCCGATCGCCATTCGCGTCGTCTCCGAAGACCAGTTCGCCACCTGGCAGCAGGCCGCAACCAGCGATGTCGAGGCCGCCAACAAGGCACTGATGGCTTCCATCGACAATAGCGAGCAGTCCGTCATGCTCGCAGACAACAATTAAGGGCAGGGAGACGATCATGGCCGAAGCAGGCATCCACTCCGCCGACCACGAACACAAGCCCGGCTTCTTTGCCCGCTGGTTCTTGTCGACCAACCACAAGGATATCGGCACGCTCTATCTGATCTTCGCGATCTGTGCCGGCATCATCGGCGGCGCGCTTTCCGTCGCCATGCGCATGGAGCTGCAGGAACCCGGCATCCAGATCTTCAACGGTCTCGCTGCCATGGTCTACGGCAATTCCGGCGCCGCGGCCGTCGATCAGGGCAAGCACCTCTACAACGTCTTCACCACGGCACACGGCCTGATCATGATCTTCTTCATGGTGATGCCGGCGATGATCGGCGGTTTTGCCAACTGGATGGTGCCGATTATGATCGGCGCGCCGGACATGGCATTCCCGCGACTGAACAACATCTCCTTCTGGCTTCTGGTGCCGGCCTTCCTGCTCCTGATCCTGTCGATGTTCGTCGAGGGGCCGGCAGGCTCCAATGGCGTCGGCGGCGGCTGGACGATGTATCCGCCGTTCTCGACCTCCGGCCAGCCCGGACCTGCGGTTGACCTTGCGATCTTTGCGCTGCACGTCGCCGGTATCTCCTCGATCCTTGGCGCCATCAACTTCATCACCACGATCCTGAACATGCGCGCGCCGGGTATGACGCTGCACAAGATGCCGCTGTTTGCATGGGCGGTGCTGGTCACGGCCTTTCTGCTGCTGCTTTCGCTGCCGGTTTTGGCGGGCGGCATCACCATGCTCTTGACCGACCGCAATTTCGGCACGACCTTCTTCGCACCCGACGGCGGCGGCGATCCGATCCTGTTCCAGCACCTGTTCTGGTTCTTCGGCCATCCGGAAGTCTACATCCTGATCCTGCCGGGCTTCGGCATCGTCAGCCACATCATCTCGACCTTTTCGAACAAGCCGGTCTTCGGCTATCTCGGCATGGCTTACGCCATGGTCGCGATCGGCGCCGTCGGCTTCATCGTCTGGGCGCACCACATGTACACGGTCGGTCTGTCGCTCGACACGCAGCGCTATTTCGTCTTCGCCACCATGGTGATCGCTGTGCCGACGGGCGTGAAGATCTTCTCCTGGATCGCGACGATGTGGGGCGGCTCGATCTCGTTCCGCGCGCCGATGGTCTGGGCGATCGGCTTCATCTTCCTCTTCACCGTCGGCGGCGTCACCGGCGTGCAGCTTGCCAATGCCGGCCTCGACCGGTCGCTGCATGACACCTATTACGTCGTCGCGCACTTCCACTACGTGCTGTCGCTCGGTGCGGTGTTCGCGATCTTCGCCGGCTGGTACTACTGGTTCCCGAAGATCACCGGCTACATGTACAACGAGAAGGTCGCGATCCTGCATTTCTGGGTGATGTTCGTGGGTGTGAACCTGGTGTTCTTCCCGCAGCACTTCCTCGGCCTTTCGGGCATGCCGCGTCGCTATATCGATTATCCCGATGCCTTTGCCGGATGGAACGCAGTTTCGTCGTATGGCTCCTATATTTCGGCCGTCGGGGTTCTCATTTTCCTCTTCGGGATTTATGAGGCCTTTGCGAAGAAGCGGGTCGCCGGCGACAATCCCTGGGGTCCCGGTGCAACGACGCTCGAATGGCAGCTCTCCTCGCCGCCGCCCTACCATCAGTGGTCGGAGCTGCCGCGGGTCCGCTGAGGAAACGTTTGATCCGCGCGCCAAAAGCCGGCGCGCGGTCCTATTTTGAAGATGGCAGTTGAAACATGGCAATAGTGGAAAATGAAACCGGCTTTGCCGAGGCCGATATCGCTCTTTCGGAGGCGACGGCGCGCGACTATTTCGCGCTGTTGAAACCGCGGGTGATGTCGCTGGTGGTGTTCACCGCCTTTGCCGGCCTGTTTCTGGCGCCGCAGCCGATCAATCCGGTGATGGGCGCGATTGCGATCCTCTGCATTGCCGTCGGCGCAGGCGCCGCCGGCGCGCTCAACATGTGGTACGACGCCGATATCGATGCTGTGATGAGCCGCACGGCCAGGCGCCCAATCCCGGCGGGCCGGGTCAGCCGCGAGGAGGCGCTGGCCTTCGGCATCGCGCTTTCCTGCTTTTCGGTCGCCACCCTCGGCCTTGCGGTGAACTGGTTTGCCGCCGGCCTGCTGGCCTTCACGATCTTCTACTATGCCGTATTCTACACGATGTGGCTGAAGCGGGCGACGCCGCAGAACATCGTCATCGGCGGCGCTGCCGGCGCTTTCCCGCCCATGGTCGGCTGGGCCGCGGTGACGGGCGGTATCTCGCTCGACAGCGTCATCCTGTTTTCGATCACATTCCTGTGGACCCCGCCGCATTTCTGGGCGCTGGCGCTCTTCAAGATGCGCGACTATCAGGATGTCGGCATTCCGATGATGCCGAATGTCGTTGGCGAAAAGTCCACCAAGATCCAGATGTTCGTCTATGCGGTGCTGACTGCGATTGCGGGCGTGGCACCGGCACTGACCGGTCTTGCCGGCCCGGTCTACGCTGTCTTCGCCGGCGCGATGGGCGCCTATTTCGTCTATGCCTCGATCCGCGTCTGGCGTATGCCGGAAGGGGATCAGAAGATGATCCCGGCCAAGAAGATGTTCGGTTTCTCGATCTTCTATCTCGCGGCGATCTTCGCCGGCCTGATCGCCGACCATGCCTTTGCGCTGGTATGGGGGGGCTGATGATCGACACGGTCAAGCTGACGGAAAACCAGAAGAAGGCGCGACGGGGACGCAACATCGCGCTCGGCGTGGTTCTCGCCGGCCTCGTGGTACTGTTCTACGTCATCACCATGATCAAGATCGGCGCCAACTGAGGGGGACGGGCGATGAGGGAGGAGACCGCAAAGCCACGCAATAACGGCGCCGTCGTGCTGATGTGCCTTGCCTTCGTCTTCGGCATGGGCGCGATGAGCTTTGCCGCCGTGCCGCTCTATCGTATCTTCTGTCAGGTCACCGGCTATAACGGCACGGCCCAGCGTGTCGACCAGTATTCGAATGTCATCCTCGACCGCCGCGTGAAGGTCACCTTCGACGCCAACGTCGCGCCCGGCTTCGACTGGAGCTTCACGCCGTTGCAGAAGTCGGTCTCGCCGCGCATCGGCGAGACGGTGCAGGTGATGTTCGAGGCGAAGAACAAGAGCAGTGAGCCGCTGCGCGGTCAGGCGATCTTCAACGTCACGCCGCTGCAGGCCGGGGCCTATTTCAACAAGGTCGAGTGTTTCTGCTTCACCGAGACGGTGCTTCAGCCGGGCGAAACGCTGGAAATGCCGGTTGTCTTCTACGTCGATCCGGAATTTGCCGAGGCGGAAGAGACGCGCGACATCAACGTATTGACACTGTCCTATACGTTTTTCGAACATACCAAGCCGGTCGCCGGGAAGACGACGGCTTCGGATAAAAGCAACTCCTGAGCCGGATGCAGCGCGGCGCGCTGGCAGGCGACGGGAACGGGGATTGATTATCGCGGCAATATCGGCCCAAATGTCGCGAGGGAGAGAGGAACGGGGATCCTAAATGGCAGACGCGCACCACAAGAATCACGACTACCATATCATCGACCCGAGCCCCTGGCCGCTGGTCGCCTCCATCGGCGTCTTTGTCATGGCCTTCGGTGGCGTCGGCTATATGCGCTATCTGAGCGGCGGATCGCTGAAGATGCTGGGGATCGAGTTCGCCCAGCCCTGGCTGTTCTTCATCGGCCTGCTGGTGGTTGCCTATGTCCTGTTCGGCTGGTGGTCGGATACGATCAAGGAAGGGCAGGAGGGCCACCACACGCCGGTCGTGTCGCTGCATCTACGCTACGGCATGATCATGTTCATCGCCTCGGAGGTGATGTTCTTCGTGGCCTGGTTCTGGGCCTTCTTCGACGCCAGCCTGTTTACCGGCGAGGCGATCCAGGCGGCGCGCCTCGAGGCTACGGGCGGCACCTGGCCGCCGACGGGCATCGAGGTCATCGATCCCTGGCATTTCCCGCTCTACAACACCGTCATCCTGCTCCTGTCCGGCACGACGCTGACATGGGCACACCACGCGCTGATCAACGGCGACCGCAAGGGCCTGCTGCAGGGTCTGACGCTGACAGTTGTCCTCGGCCTGCTGTTCACCAGCGTGCAGGCCTATGAATATTTCGAGGCACCGTTTGCCTTCCGGGATTCGATCTTCGGCGCCACCTTCTTCATGGCCACCGGCTTCCACGGTTTCCATGTGATCGTCGGCACGGTGTTCCTGATTGTCTGCCTGATCCGCGCGGCGCGCGGGCAGTTCACACCGGAGCGGCATTTCGGCCTCGAAGCTGCCGCATGGTACTGGCACTTCGTCGACGTGGTCTGGCTGTTCCTGTTCTTCTCGATCTATATCTGGGGCGGGTGGGGAGCGCCGCTCGGCGAGACCGGCCACTGAGTTTCAACCGACGCCCGGCCGCCCGCGTGGCGGCCGGCGACGTTTTACCGGAGTGAAGACCATCACCATCCATGAAGACAATACCGGAAGCGGAGGCCGCTACCACACCACCGTCGAAGGCCATGAGGCCGAGATGACCTATTCGCGCGCTTCCGACCATCTGATCATCATCGACCATACAAGCGTTCCGGATGCGCTGCGTGGCAAGGGCGTCGGCCAGGCGCTGGCGGAACACGCCGTCAGCGAAGCCCGCGCCGGCGGCTGGAAGATCATCCCGCTCTGCCCGTTCTTCAAGGCGATGAGTGTGCGCCACGAAGAGTGGCAGGACGTCATCAAGTAAAGGGCCCATCGCCCACGGCAGTTTCATGTCCGACCAAGACAAAAGACCCCAGTCGGCCAATCCCGTGACATCGGGCCTGCTCGGCGCATGCCCGCGCTGCGGCAAGGGCCGCCTGTTTACCGGCTTCCTGACGCTACGTCCGAAATGCGACCATTGCGGCCTGAACTACGACTTTGCCGACTCCGGCGACGGGCCGGCCGTCTTCGTCATGCTGGCGGTCGGATTCCTTGTCATCGCGCTGGTGCTGTGGAGCGAGGTCACCTATTCGCCGCCGCTGTGGGTGCATGCCGTGATCTGGGTGCCGGTGGCCATCATCCTGTCGCTTGCGGCACTGCGCGCCTTCAAGGGCGTGTTGATCGCGCTCCAGTACCGTCACGGCGCCGCAGAGGGCGTTATCGACCGGGGCGAGGATGGCTAGGCCACTCTCACCGCTGCGCCTTGCAGGCCTCGTCGTCGCGGCCGTCGCCTTCGTGTGCCTGATCCTGCTCGGTAACTGGCAGGTGCGCCGCCTGCACTGGAAGGAAGGCCTCCTCGCCTCCGTCGATGAACGGCTTACCGAGGCGCCGCTGCCGCTGGCCGATATCGCCGCCATGGCGGCCGCCGGCGAGGATATCGAATACCGCCCGGTGACGGCCGAGGGCACCTTCGAGCATGATCGCGAGCGCCATTTCTTCGCCACCTATAACGGCCAGTCCGGCTATTACGTCTACACACCGCTCCGTCTTGATGACGGCCAGGCCGTGTTCGTCAATCGCGGCTTCGTGCCCTTCGACGCCAAGGAGGCGGCGACGCGGGCTGAAGGGCAGGTGAAAGGCGAGGTCACGGTTACCGGCCTTGCCCGCAGCCGACTCGACGGCAAGCCATCCTTCATGGTGCCCGAGAACGACCTTCCGAAGAACATCTTCTACTGGAAGGACCTCGATGCGATGGCGGCCTCGACAGGGCTTGAGCGGACAGCGGTGCTGCCGTTCTTCATAGACGCCAACGACGCGCCGAACCCCGGCGGCCTGCCCGTCGGCGGGGTCACGCGGATTTCCTTTCCGAACGATCACCTCCAATACGCACTCACCTGGTACGGGCTTGCCGCAGTGCTTGCCATCGGTGTCGGCGTCCTCGTCTTTCGACGGTATCGTGGCCATGATTGACCTGCTCGCGCCGAACCTCAGGATCGTCTTCTGCGGCACGGCGAAAGGCATCATCTCGGCCCGCACCGGCTCGTTCTATGCCAACCCGTCGAACCGCTTTTACCGCACGCTCCACGATACCGGCCTCACCGACCGGCAGGTCGACCCGAAGGCTTTCGGTGACCTGCTCGGCTTCGGCATCGGGCTCACCGATCTCAACCAGCGCGAAAGCGGCATGGACAAGGTACTTTCGGCAGAGCATTTCGACATCGAAGCCTTCCGTCAAAAGATGGTCGCATTCCGGCCGGGCGTCATCGCCTTCACCAGCCTCAATGCCGCCCGCATCTATTTCGGCGACCGGAAAATCGCGGCCGGACTGCAGTCGAAAAAGCTGGAAAACATTCCTATATTCGCCCTGCCATCGACATCGGGGGCAAATGGCCATTGGACAAAAGACCGTCACCATTGGTATCAGTTGGCCGAAACTCTCAGAACCGCGCCGGAATGACCGGCCGACCGGAAACGGGAAGAATGACCAATAGTCCACTGACAATCCTTCTGTGCGGGCCGCGTGGCTTCTGCGCCGGCGTCGACCGCGCCATCCAGATCGTCGTGCTGGCGCTGAAGCGCTATGGCGCGCCCGTCTATGTGCGCCACGAGATCGTTCACAACCGCTATGTCGTCGAGGGGCTTGAGGCCAAGGGAGCGATCTTCGTCGAGGAACTCGATGAAATCCCCGTGGAGCATCGCCAGCAGCCGGTGGTATTCTCGGCGCATGGCGTGCCGAAATCCGTGCCCGCCGATGCCGAGACCCGCAATCTCTTCTATCTCGACGCGACCTGCCCGCTGGTCTCCAAGGTCCACAAGCAGGCGATGCGCCACGAGCGGCTCGGCCGCCATGTCGTGCTCATCGGCCATGCCGGCCACCCGGAAGTCATCGGCACGATGGGCCAGCTTCCCGAGGGCGCCGTGTCGCTGATCGAAACCGTCGAGGATGCCGAGCGCTACGAGCCCGCCGATCCCGACAACCTCGGCTTCGTCACCCAGACCACGCTTTCGGTACAGGATACCGCGGCCGTCATCGCCAAGCTCCAGGAGCGGTTTCCGAACCTGACGGCGCCGTCGGCCGATTCGATCTGCTACGCGACGACCAACCGGCAGGAAGCCGTCTCGGCCGCCGCGCCCGGCTGCGACCTCTTCATCATCGTCGGTGCGCCGAACTCCTCGAATTCCCGCCGGCTTGTCGAGGTTGCCAAGCGTGCCGGCGCGAAGGATGCGATCCTCGTCCAGCGCGCGGCCGAGCTCGATTTCGATGCCATCGGCGAGATCCGCACGCTCGGCCTTTCGGCCGGTGCCTCGGCGCCCGAAGTCGTCGTCAACGAGATCATCGAGGCCTTCCGCGCCCGCTTCGATGCCACGGTCGAGCTTGCCGAAACCGCGATCGAGAACGAGCACTTCCTCGTCAACCG
The DNA here is from genome assembly GCF_000960975.1 of Martelella endophytica. Taxonomy (NCBI): domain Bacteria; kingdom Pseudomonadati; phylum Pseudomonadota; class Alphaproteobacteria; order Hyphomicrobiales; family Aurantimonadaceae; genus Martelella; species Martelella endophytica. Next base: position 2,412,440 of record NZ_CP010803.1, read on the forward strand.
CCAGCTTCGCGACGTCGAGCTGACCGTCGACGACATGGCCTTCGTCAACGGCAGGTAGGGAATACGCATTTGGCCGTTTATACCGATATCAACGAGGATGACCTCAAGGCATTCCTCAAGGCGTATGACGCCGGCTCGCTGCTTTCTTATCGCGGCATTGCCGAGGGCGTCGAGAATTCCAACTTCCTCATGCACACGGATCGCTTCCCGCTAATCCTGACGCTTTACGAGAAGCGCGTGGATGAGAACGACCTGCCGTTCTATCTCGGCCTGATGCAGCATCTCGCCGACCGGGGCCTCTCCTGCCCATTGCCCTTGCCGCGCAATGACGGCGCGCTTTATGGCCGGCTCTGCGGCCGCCCGGCGGCGCTGATTTCGTTCCTCGAAGGCATGTGGCTCCGCAAGCCGGCGCCGCAGCATTGCCGCGAGCTGGGCGCAGCCCTTGCCCGCATGCATCTCGCCGGCCAGGATTTTTCGCTGAGGCGGGAGAATGCGCTGTCGCTGAGGGGCTGGGTCGATCTCTGGGACAAGTCGGCCACCCGCGCGGACGAGGTCCAGATCGGGCTTGAAAGCGAGATCACCGAGGAGCTGGCGCTTCTCGAGGACCGCTGGCCGGTCGACCTGCCGGAAGGTGTCATTCATGCCGATCTATTCCCCGACAACGTCTTCTTCATCGGCGAAAAGCTGTCGGGCATCATCGACTTCTATTTCGCCTGCAACGATTTCCTCGCCTATGACCTCGCCATCTGCCTGAACGCCTGGTGCTTCGAGAAGGATGGCGCCTTCAACGTCACCAAGGCGCGGGCGCTGCTCGATGGCTACGAGAGCGTCCGTTCGCTGAGTGATACCGAGATCGAGGCGCTGCCGCTGCTCGCGCGCGGCTCGGCGTTGCGCTTCTTCCTGACGCGGCTCTACGACTGGCTGATGACGCCTGCCGGCGCGCTGGTGGTGAAGAAGGATCCGCTTGAATATCTGCGCTATCTGCGCTTCCACCGTTCGGTGAGGAGCGCTGGCGAATACGGTCTGGAACGGGCATGAAGACAGTCGAGATTTTTACCGATGGCGCCTGTTCGGGCAATCCCGGACCCGGCGGCTGGGGCGCGGTGCTGCGCTATGGCGACAAGGAGCGCGAGCTCTCCGGCGGCGAGGCGATGACCACCAACAACCGTATGGAGCTGATGGCCGCGATCGAATCGTTGAAGGCGCTGAAGGAACCCTGCACCGTCGAGCTTTACACCGACAGCGTCTATCTGAAGGATGGCATCGGCAAGTGGATCTTCGGCTGGAAGAAGAACGGCTGGAAGACCGCCGACAAGAAGCCGGTCAAGAATGTCGAGCTCTGGCAGGCGCTCGAGACGGAGCGCAATCGCCACAAGGTGACGCTGCACTGGGTGAAGGGCCATGCCGGCCATGACGAGAATGAACGCGCCGACGAACTGGCGCGCATGGGAATGGAGCCTTATAAAAAGAAGCGCTCCTGAGCGCCGGTGTTTTGAAATATCAATAAGCGGTTCCGGGCGGGTGTGCTGCCACGGGGCGGCAAAGGGAGACCATCCATGATCTTTCATTGTGTATTTGTGCGTTTCCGGGCCGATGTTCCGGCCACCGAAAAGCAGGCCATCTATGACGGCATCGCGGCGCTGAAGAACGTCATCGATGGCATCATCGAGGTGAAATCCGGCGCCAATGTTTCGCCGGAAGGCCTCGATAGCGGCTATTCCGACGGCTTCATCGTTACCTTCGAGAATGCCGCCGCTCGCGACGTTTACCTCGAGCACCCCGACCACAAGGCCGTCGGCGAGCGCCTTGTCGCCGCCGCCGCCGGTGGCATTTCCGGGCTTTTGGTGTTTGATATGCGGGGGTGAAGCCCCTTCTTCCCGCGCAATGTTTTCGCTTTGTTCACTTTTCTCTGGAAGGCTTGTGCCGACACGGATAGGGTGAACGCATGGAAAAGACGATTCGCATTCTCGGCATCGATCCGGGGCTGAGGCGCACCGGCTGGGGCGTGATCGAGACGCTTGGCAACTCGCTGAAGTTCATCGATTCCGGCACGGTGACGTCCGATGGCGACATGGATCTGGCTTCGCGACTCAGGCAGCTTCATGACGGGCTGTCGGAGGTGGTGCACGGCTATCGTCCGGATGAGGCGGCCGTCGAGCAGACCTTCGTCAACAAGGATGCCGTCGCGACGCTGAAGCTCGGACAGGCGCGTGGCATCGCCCTGTTGGTGCCATCGCTCGCCGGTCTCCGGGTTGCCGAATATGCGCCGAACGCGGTCAAGAAGGCCGTGATCGGCGTCGGCCATGGCGACAAGGAGCAGATCCACATGATGCTCAAGGTCCTGATGCCGCGGGTGAAATTCAAGGGCAGCGATGCTGCCGATGCGCTGGCGATCGCCATCTGCCACGCGCACAATCGCGGCGGCAACCGGATGCTGCAGGCGGCAATGGCGGGCTGACCGCGATGAGGGACCAACAATGATTGGCAAGCTCAAGGGCGTGATTGACGAGATCGGCGACGACCATGTGCTCGTCGATGTGCACGGCGTCTGCTACGTCGCCTTCTGTTCGGCGCGTACACTGTCACGCATCGGTTCGCCCGGAGAGGCGGTGACGCTGGTCATCGAGACCTTCGTGCGCGAGGATCAGCTCAAGCTTTACGGCTTTATCAGCGCAGAGGAGCGCGGCTGGTTTAACCTGCTGCAGAGCGTGCAGGGCGTCGGCACCCGCGTGGCGTTGGCCATTCTGTCGACGCTGACTGCCGGCGAGATCGCCAATGCCATCGCGCTCGGCGACAAGACCGCCGTTTCCCGCGCGCCGGGTGTCGGCCCGAAGGTGGCGACCCGCATCGTCACCGAGCTCAAGAACAAGGTGCCGGCCGGTCTTTCGATGGGCGACAATGAGGCGATTTCATTCCGCCGCGATGTCGGCGAAGGCGCGGCACCCGCCGCCGTTTCCGATGCCATCTCGGCGCTTTCCAATCTCGGCTATTCCCGCGACCAGGCCGCCGGCGCTGTCGCTGCGGCGCTGAAGGCGGCGGGCGAGGGGGCGGAAAGTGCGGTTTTGATCCGGCTGGGGCTGAAGGAATTGGCGAATTGACGCGGTTTCATTATTGTTGCCCTCGATGAGCCTGAACAGAGAAAAGCTTGAACGTTCATGAATGACGAAAGCCGCCTGATATCGCCCGACAAGCGCGGCGAGGACCTTGACGCGGCCCTCAGGCCGCAGACGCTTGACGATTTTACCGGTCAGGCGGAAGCGCGCGCGAACCTGAAGGTGTTCATCGAGGCGGCCAAGCGCCGTGGTGAGGCGCTGGACCATGTGCTGTTCGTTGGTCCGCCGGGGCTGGGCAAGACCACGCTGGCGCAGATCATGGCCAAGGAACTCGGCGTCAATTTCCGCTCCACCTCCGGACCCGTGATCGCCAAGGCCGGTGACCTGGCGGCGCTTTTGACCAATCTCGAAGAACGCGACGTGCTGTTCATCGATGAAATTCATCGGCTGAGTCCTGCAGTCGAGGAAATCCTTTATCCGGCGATGGAAGATTTTCAGCTCGACCTGATCATCGGCGAGGGGCCTGCGGCGCGGTCGGTGAAGATCGATCTGTCGAAATTCACTCTGGTCGCCGCGACCACGCGTCTTGGCCTGCTGACGACACCGCTGCGCGATCGTTTCGGCATTCCCGTGCGGCTCAATTTCTACACGGTCGAGGAACTGGAAGGCATCATTCGTCGCGGCGCGCGGCTGATGGGGCTTACCATGAGCGATGACGGCGCCCGCGAGATTGCCCGCCGGGCCCGCGGGACGCCGCGCATTGCCGGCAGACTTCTGCGCCGCGTGCGCGATTTTGCGGAAGTGGCCGATGCCGGTGAAGTCTCGCGCGCAATCGCCGACGAGGCTCTGACACGGCTTGAGGTCGACCATATGGGCCTCGACCAGCTCGACCGGCGCTACCTCAACATGATCTGCCAGCATTTCGGTGGCGGTCCGGTGGGCATCGAGACGATTGCGGCGGGACTCTCCGAACCGCGCGATGCGATCGAGGACATCATCGAGCCCTACATGATCCAGCAGGGCCTGATCCAGCGCACGCCGCGCGGGCGAGTGATGACCGCAACTGCCTGGAAACACCTCGGCCTCAATCCCCCGAAGGAAATCGACCAGTTCCGGCTGTTCGACGAGGGCGAGTGAGGGCCTGGAACCGGCCGGGCGTCATGCCGTAGGTTTTCTTGAAGTGCCGCGACATGTGGCTCTGGTCGGAAAAGCCGGCGGTCATGGCCGCAGCGGCGAGTGTTTCCCCGTTGGCGATCATCGCCTTTGCCCGCGCCAGCCTGCGCTGGACGAGATAGCGATGCGGGCTGGTGCCATAAAGCGCGCGAAACTGGCGTGCGAGGGTGAACCGGTCGATGCCGGCGATGGTCTCCAGCTGTTCGGAGTTGATCGTCTCTTCGACGGAGTCTTCCAGGAAATCGCGGCAGCGGCCGAGTGCCCTTCGGTCGAATGATTTTCTGGCGAGGCCCTGAGCGTCGCCGAGGCGGACGAGGTGCTGGGCAATCTCGGCGATCAGACCGTCGCGCTTCAATTCCCCCATTTCTCCGTCAAGTTCATCGAGAGCTTCAGCGAGGCTCGCGCGCAATGGCCTGTCGTCGGCCACCGGGTCACGCACGAAGGGCAGGGCGCGTGCGAGGCCTTCGGTCGCGGCCATGATCTTTTCCGGCGGCAGGTAGATCATCCGGTAGGTGAGGCCGTCCTCGCCGCCGGCACCACCGTCATGCAGCTCATCCGGGTGCAGGATGATCAGCCGACCCGGCGTCGAAAAGCGCGACGCGCCGCGATAGGAGAAGGTCTGGATGCCCGCCATGGTCAGCCCCAGCGCATAGGTGTCGTGCCGATGCGGTGAAAAGCCGTTGCCGGAGAACCGCGCTTCCAGCCGTTCGATGCCGTCTTCGGCGGGCGCGGCAATGATGGCGTCCCGCTTGCACGAACGTTCAAGATCGCCGCCCTCGGCTCTCGCTAGGATGGCGGCCGACCGTTCAAATCCCTTTCCGGAGTTCGCATTCATGTTCGACACCAAATTCGTCATCGTCGTGCGCGAGGACCTTGCGCAGTGGCAGAAGCTCAACGTCACCGCCTTTCTCGCGACCGGTGTCGCAAGCGCCGAGGACGGGCTGATGGGGGAAGAATACAGGGATGGCGCCGGCAATGTCTATCACCCGCTCTGCGCCCAGCCGATCATCGTCCTCGGCGCCGATGGCGACACTCTGAAGAAGGTTCAGACCCGCGCGCTCGAACGCGGCGTGCCGGCCTCGCTCTACATTGAGGAGATGTTCTCGACGGGGCACGATGCCGCCAACCGGGCTGTCTTCGCCGAATTTTCGCCGGAGGATGCCAGGGTCGTCGGCATTGCCTTCCGGGCGGAGAAGAAGATCGCCGACAAGATTTCGAAGGGCGCGAAGATGCATCCGTGAAGAACGCCCGGCGGCACTGGCTGCCGGGCGCCCGGGCTTACTGCGCGTTCAGGAAGTCGGCGACTTCGAGGATCACGAATTCGTTGTCGTCCGCAGCATCGACCTTGCGGCCGGCGGAAAAGGGCAGGTTGTTGTCATTGCCGACGATGATGTGGGTCGGATCGACCACGTCGACGTTCTCGATGGTGACGAAGGGCATGGTGTAGACACCGTCCTTGCCGCCCTGGCGGGCGACGCCATCCGGATCGGCAATCGCCATCAGGTCGATATAGCCGATCTTGCGGGCCGCGCCGTTGACGTTGTCGTCGTTCATCTCGATCTTGTAGATGCGCTTCAGCGTGGCGGGCTTTTCGAAGCAGCCGGTGGCAGTGTCGGAGGCGCAGGCCATCGATGGGTCGCCTTCGCCGCCGTCGCGCTCGATGACGAGGCCGGTGGTGGCATCAACCATGTTGAAATCGCCGATATTGGTGCCGCCATCGGCGAAGGGGTAGAGCCAGTAGCGCCCGGTCCATTCCTGGGCGGCGGTATCGAATTCGAGCACGCGCAGTGCCTGCTTGCCATCCACCGTTTCGGGCTTGCCGTCTGTCACGATCGGCTTTTCCAGCATGGCATAGAGATGCCCGCCGTCCGGAGAGATCGCCATGCCTTCGAAACCGCCGGAGCGCGGCAGGTTGTAGGCGGGGAGTTCGGCGCCGGGATTCGGCATCGAAAGGGCGACGTTGTCGGGCGACATCACCGGCTTGCCATCGGCAAGCGTGGCGAACACGGCCTGCAGCGCGCCATCGGCATCAAACTTCAGCAGGTAGGGGCCGAGTTCGTCGCCGATCCAGAAGCCGTCTTCAACCGGCTGGATCGACTCGATGTCGAAATCCGCGCCGGTCAGGTAGCGGCTGTCTGAGCCTTCCATCACGATCGGGAACGGGGCGACCATGTCGGGGTCGGAGAGGAAGATGGTAGTCTTGCGGTCAACCGTGCCGGTGTCCCAGTCAAAGGCGATGTGGTGGATCATCAGCGCGGCGTCAGAGGAGTTGGCCTTGGCGCCGAAGCCGTTGTCGGAGAGCGACCAGAAGCTGCCATCGTCCATGGCCTTGATGCCGGAAAACCCCTGCACGGGCTGACCGTCGAACGGGGTCGAGAGACCGGTTTCGCGCTTGGCCGACATGCCGGGCACGCTGCCGATTTCGGTGACGCGCGGCTGGCCGAGCTTCAGGAACTTCGCGGAGGTCTGGAGATAGGCCGGCGCATCGGCCGGAGCGGCGATGATGGTGTTTGCCGGCAGAATCGCATGGGAGGAAAGCGTCGCCGGAAACTGGGTGTCGTCGGCGAGTGCCGTACCGGCGAGGAGGGCTGCACCAGCGGCGAGGAGGAGGGTCTTCATGAAATATCCCCGATGTGTTGAAAACAGATCGGGGATATGCGCGTCTCATGTCGCCTGTTTCACGAAGCGATGAAGCTTTCGTGTCAGACCGAAATCATCTCGACCTTGCGCTCGACGAAGCGCAGGGCAACCTCGCCGTTGAGCAGCTGCAGCGCCGGCTCGCCATAGAGCTTGCGGCGCCAGCCGCGCATGGCTTCGACATCGGCGTTCTCGCCATCGGAGGCGATCTTGTCGAGGTCTTCCGAAGAGGCGATGACGCGGGCAGCAACCTGGTTCTGCTCGGCGACGATCTTGAGCAGCACCTTCAGCAGTTCTGATGCCGCGGCGGCGCCCTCGGGCAGCTGCGGCTGTCTCGGCAGACGCGGCAGATCGGCCTTCGGGATGGCAAGCGCCATCTTCACCGCCTCCATCAGCCCGGCGGCAGATTGCGACCGCTCCCAGCCCTTGGGGATCATGCGCAGCTTTGCTAACGCCTCCGGCTCGGTCGGATGCTGCTGCGCAATCTCGTAGATCGCGTCATCTTTCAGCACCCGACGGCGCGGGACGTCGCGATCGCGCGCCTCGTTCTCGCGCCATTCGGCAACCTTCTGCATCACGGCGAAGTCGAGCGGTTTCTTGATCCGGAGCTTCAGCCGCGTCCAGGCCTTTTCCGGCGGCAGGTCATAGGTCTCCGGCGTCTCCAGGATCGCCATCTCCTCTTCCACCCAGTCGGTGCGGCCCTCGCGCTCAAGCTCCTCTTTCAGCTTCAGGTAGACGTCGCGTAGATGGGTGACGTCGGCCAGCGCATAGGAAAGCTGTTTGTCGTCGAGCGGGCGGGCGCGCCAGTCGGTAAAGCGTGAGGATTTGTCGATATGCGCGCCGGTCAGGCGCGAGACGAGCTGGTCATAGGAGATGCTGTCGCCAAAGCCGCAGACCATCGCGGCAACCTGCGTGTCGAACAGCGGCGCCGGCAGCATATTGCCGAGGTGATAGACAATCTCCAGATCCTGCCGGGCGGCGTGAAACACCTTCACCACGGACGGATCGGCCATCAGCGCGAAAAACGGCTTCAGATCAAGGCCCTTGGCCAGCGGGTCTACCAGCACTTCGAGATCGGGACTTGCCATCTGGATCAGGCAAAGCTCCGGCCAGAACGTGCTTTCGCGAATGAATTCGGTGTCGACGGTGACAAAATCGGATTTGGCGAGCTTGACGCAAGCCTCTTCGAGAGCGGCAGTGGTTTCAATCATCTTCAAAAAATCATCTTCCGGTTCTGTCACCTTTCCTTCGCCTTTGCGGCGGTGATGTCAAGGTCGGGGCTGCGTCGAAACACCTCTCTGACGCTGGCCGCGTGTTGCAAAACGTGGGCGCGGCGGCTGTTTTGATCTGCAGGAAGGGGCTTTTCCTTGACAAACGGGCACCGCCATGCGTTTTTCCGCCGAAATTCATGAGAAGGGTCGTGCGCCTCGTCACGCCCTGAAACCCGTTACGGATTAAGTCCATGCACCGCTATCGCAGCCACACCTGCGCCGCCCTCAACAAAACCGCTGTCGGTGATACCGTCCGCCTTTCCGGCTGGGTCCACCGCGTGCGCGACCATGGCGGCCTTCTCTTCATCGATTTGCGCGACCATTACGGCATGACCCAGGTCGTCGTAGACCCGGATTCGCCGGCGTTCTCGATCGCGGAGAAAGTGCGCGGCGAGTGGGTGATTCGCGTTGACGGCAAGGTCCGCGCCCGCTCGGAAGACACCGTCAACAAGAACATGGCGACCGGCGAGATCGAACTCTATGCCGAGGAAATCGAAGTTCTGGCCGCGGCCAAGGAACTGCCGGTTCCGGTGTTCGGCGAGCCCGACTATCCGGAAGACGTCCGCCTCAAGTATCGCTTCCTCGATCTGCGTCGCGAGACGTTGCACGCCAACATCGTCAAGCGCACCAAGATCGTCGCTTCGATGCGTTCGGCCATGGCCGATGCCGGTTTCGGCGAATATTCGACGCCGATCCTGACGGCGTCGTCGCCGGAAGGTGCGCGTGACTTCCTGGTGCCGAGCCGTATCCATCAGGGCAAGTTCTACGCCCTGCCGCAGGCGCCGCAGCAGTACAAGCAGCTTCTGATGGTCGCCGGTTTCGACCGCTATTTCCAGATCGCCCCGTGCTTCCGCGATGAAGACCCGCGTGCCGACCGTCTGCCGGGCGAATTCTATCAGCTCGACGTCGAGATGAGCTTCGTCACCCAGGAAGATGTCTGGGAAACGATGGAACCGGTGATGACCGGCGTCTTCGAGAAGTTCGCCGATGGCAAGCCGGTCACCAAGAAGTGGCCGCGTATTCCCTACGATGAGGCGATCCGCAAATATGGGTCGGACAAGCCGGATCTCAGGAACCCGATCGTCATGGAAGCCGTCACCGAGCACTTTGCCGGCTCCGGCTTCAAGGTGTTCGCCGGCATGATCGAGAAGAACCCCAAGGTCGAAGTCTGGGCGATCCCGGCCAAGACTGGTGGCTCCCGTGCCTTCTGCGACCGGATGAACGCCTGGGCGCAGTCGCAGGGACAGCCGGGCCTCGGTTACATCTTCTGGCGCAAGGAAGGCGAAACTGTCGATGGCGCCGGTCCGCTGGCCAAGAACATCGGCCCCGAGCGCACCGAAGCGATCCGCACGCAGCTTGGCCTGGAAGAGGGCGATGCCTGCTTCTTCGTCGCGGGCGAACCTTCGAAGTTCTACAAGTTCGCAGGCGAAGCGCGTACACGCGCAGGCGACGAGCTGGGGCTGACCGACAAGGATCGTTTCGAGCTTTGCTGGATCGTCGACTTCCCGTTCTACGAATGGCTGGAAGACGAGAAGAAGGTCGATTTCTCGCACAATCCTTTCTCGATGCCGCAGGGTGGCCTCGAGGCGCTGGAGAACCAGGATCCGCTGACGATCAAGGCCTACCAGTATGACGCCGTCTGCAACGGCTACGAGATTGCCTCGGGCTCGATCCGTAACCAGCTGCCGGAAGTCATGGTCAAGGCATTCGAGATCACCGGCAAGAGCGCTGCGGACGTCGAGGAACAGTTCGGCGGCCTCTACCGTGCCTTCCAGTACGGCGCTCCGCCGCATGGTGGCTGCGCCTTCGGCATCGACCGTATCGTGATGCTGCTCGCCGGTGCCAAGACCGTGCGCGAGGTGGCGCTGTTCCCGATGAACCAGCAGGCGCAGGATCTGCTGATGGGCGCCCCCTCTGAGGCCCAGCCGACGCAACTGCGCGAACTCGGCCTGCGGCTGATGCCGCAGAAGAAGGACTGAGGTTTCTCCTCGCTCAATGATGATTTGAAGACGGCGGCCTCCCTCAGGCCGCCGTTTTGCTGAGCGCCTCGATGTCGCGTCTGGGCGGCGCGCCGAACATGCGGGCGTATTCGCGGCTGAACTGCGAGGCGCTTTCGTAGCCGACGCGGAAGGCCGCGCTTTCGGCATTGGCGAGACCGCTGAGCATCAGGGTTCGGGCTTCAAGAAGCCGCGTCTGTTTCTGATATTGCAGCGGCGTCATGCCGGTGACCGCCTTGAACTGGCGGTGGAAGGCCGAAGGGCTGAGACGCGCGATGTCCGCCAGTTCCTCCACCCGCACCGTTTCCGCAAAACGTTCCCTGAGTGCATGGACCGCGTGGATCACGTTCGGCGCATGGCTGGAGCCGAGCATGACCCGGGCAATCTCGCCGCCTTCCGGACCGGAAAGCAGCCAGTAGCAGATCTCCCGCATGATGCCAGGAAAGAGCACGGCGGCCGCATCCGGCGTATCGATCAGGTCCAGCGAGCGGGCGACGCCGGCAAGGAGTGGCGGGCCGCAGTCGATCACCCGGCTGCCCCGGCGACGCCGGCCTTCGAGTTCGGGCGGCTTGTCCATGCCCTGCAGCACAGCCCGCACGGCCTCGGGGTCAAGTTCGAATATAAAGGCGAGGTAGGGACTGTCCAGGCTCGCGCCGACGACCTGGCTACTGCCGGGCATTTCCACCGAGGTCACCAGCGCCTGACCGGCATGATAGTCGAGCCGCCGACCGCCGAACATCGTCCACTTCGCGCCCTGCAGGACAAGGCATAACGCGGGACGATGGATGGTCATCGAAGCGTGGTGGCGCGCCTCGATGCGCAGCAGGTGCATGCCGCCGAGTGGCGGTGAATAGAGTCCGTTTGTGCTTCTTTCGCGGGTCAATTGATCGACCCGCTCCGCCAGTGCTGCAAGCATGCTCCGCTCCTATGTTGTCGCTCAGAGATAGGTATCAGGCAGGAATAGGCAAGAACGCGTGGCGATCCGACATTCGGAAAACCGCCGCGCCGGCCTATTTTCCGGGCTCCCGATTGCAAAGGAGCAGAACATGACGACTGGAACAAGAATCGCGATCGTCACCGGCGGCAGCCGCGGGCTGGGCCGCAGCACTGTGCTGAACCTCGCGCGCCGCGGTGTCGCATCGATCTTCACCTATCATTCGAACCGGGAAGAGGCCGACAAGGTTGTGGCCCTTGCCAAAGCAGAAGGCGCCGAGGCGATCGCGCTTCAGCTCGATACGGCGGATGCTTCGGCTTTTGCGGCATTCGCGGAAAGCCTGAAACAGGCGCTGACGACGCTTGGCGCCGAGCGTTTTGACTATCTCGTCAACAATGCCGGCACCTCGCACCATAATGCTATTGCCACGACCACGGCGGAGGAGCTGGACGGGCTCTACAACGTCCATTTCAAGGGCGTCTTCCTGTTGACCCAGACGCTGCTGCCGCTGATGAACGATGGTGGCCGCATCGTCAATATTTCCTCGGGTCTCACCCGCTTCTCCGCCCCCGGAAGTGCTGCCTACGCCTCCATGAAGGGGGCGATCGAGGTGCTGACACGCTATCTCGCAAGGGAACTCGGCGAGCGCGGCATTGCCGCCAACACCGTTGCCCCCGGCGCGATCGCCACGGATTTCAGCGGCGGAATGGTGCGCGACAATCCGGAGGTCAACAGGATGGTGGCCAGCAACACCGCACTTGGCCGCGCCGGTGAGCCGGAGGATATCGGACCCATGATCGCGGCGCTGCTTTCGCCCGAAAACCGCTGGGTCAACGGCCAGCGTATCGAGGTCTCCGGCGGTATGCTGCTCTGATCATCACACCGATACCGGGTATCTGGTATCGGCTTGCGGCCGGCTCTGCTTCGGCAGGGTGGCGTGAAACGTCGGCAGCAGAACAAGGTTGCGCTTTGCTTCCAGACGTTGGAAGAGCATGGTCAGCCTGAGACAAGCTGCCGACGAAGAGCCCCATGAAAGACCCCGAACGCTTCATCCTTGAGAACACCGAAGTTCTTGCGCCGCCGCATGTGCCCGAAATCAGGCTCCGGCTTGCCAGCGAGGTGCACGATCTGTGGCAGAAGACCGAGGACGAGCTTGAGCAGGTCGGCCTGCCGCCGCCGTTCTGGGCCTTTGCCTGGGCGGGCGGGCAGGGGTTGGCGCGCTATGTTCTCGATCAGCCGGAATGCGTGGCGGGGCGTCGGGTGGTGGACTTTGCCAGTGGCTCGGGTCTTGTCGCCATTGCCGCGGCGAAGGCTGGCGCGGGCTCGGTGCTTGCCGCCGATATCGATGCCTTCGCCGCTATCGCGATTCGACTCAATGCCGACCTCAATGCGGTTTCGCTTTCCCTGACCCGCGCGAACCTGATGGGCGAATTGCCGGACTGCGACGTGCTGCTGGCGGGGGATGTTTTCTATGATCGTGAATGGGCCGCCGACCTGGTGCCGTGGTTCGAGCGGCTCTGCCGGCAAGGCGTGACCGTTCTCGTCGGCGATCCGGGCCGAGCCTATTGCCCGCGAGAGCGGCTTCAGCAACTTGCCGAATATCAGGTTCCGGTGACGCGCGTTCTGGAGGACAGCGAGGTCAAGCGAACCACGGTCTGGCGCTTCTGCATCTGATTCCAAAGCCTTAAACATGAGCGGCGCAATCATGTTAAGCGATTGAAATTCAACGAATCGGATGGACTTCTTGACTAAAGCATGCAATTTTCCGGCCGCAAGGAACGGTCTTTAATTCTTGCCGTGCGTGTCAAACCGATTAAATCGGCACGCGCGGAGCGAATGGGCTTGTCGCAGCCGGATGCGGTGGCTAAACCACCGGTGAACATCGGCGTTACCCGGTGCCGGCCCCGGCACCACGGCAAGCCGCAAGGATAAAATGCCGCGCCTTATGAACACCCGCGAGGTTTTGATGGCCAATCCCACCAGTAGCCGGCCCCTTTCGCCGCATCTCCAAGTCTATAAATTCATTCCCACCATGGCGATGTCGATCATCCACCGCATCACCGGTGCGGCGATGTATTTCGGCACCATCCTGATTGCGGCCTGGCTGATATCCGCAGCCATGGGCGAGGGAGCCTTTGATTGCGTCAACTGGTTCTTCGGCTCCTGGCTCGGACTTCTGATCCTGTTTGGCTACACCTGGGCGCTGGTGCATCACCTTGTCGGTGGCCTGCGCCATTTCGTCTGGGATTTCGGCCATGGCCTCGGCAAGGAATTCACCACCAAGGTCGCAATCGCCCTGCCGTTCGTTTCGGTCGCACTTACCGTGCTGATCTGGATCGTCGGCCTGGTTGCCTGGTAGGAGGAAAAGCACATGGATATGCGCACCCCGCTCAAGAAGGTTCGTGGTCTTGGCGCCTCCCGGGGAGGCACCGAGCATTTCTGGGTTCAGCGGATGACGGCTGTGGCCCTCGTGCCGCTCACCATCTTCTTCGTCATCTTCATCATCGCCAATGCAGGCAAATCCTATGAAGATGTGACCGCCGCGCTCGCCAACCCCTTCGCCGCCGTGCTGATCGGGCTGATGGTGATTGCCGGCCTGTTCCACATGCGCATCGGCATGCAGGAAATCATCGACGACTATATTCATAATGAGCTGTTGAAGCTTTGCGCTTTGATGGCCAACACTTTTTTTTCGATCCTCATGGGCGCGCTCTGTCTCTTCGCCCTGGTGAAGATCGCGTTCGTGGGGTAATTCCAGATGGCAGCTTCCAATCCTCAGTCGAGCGGCTCCGGCAAGGCCTATGAATATGTCGATCACGCCTATGACGTGATCGTCGTTGGCGCCGGTGGCGCGGGCCTGCGTGCCACGCTCGGCATGGCCGAGCAGGGCTTCAAGACCGCCTGCATCACCAAGGTTTTCCCGACCCGCTCGCACACCGTTGCCGCCCAGGGCGGCATTGCCGCTTCGCTGCAGAACATGACGCCCGACTCGTGGCAGTGGCACCTCTACGACACCGTCAAGGGCTCCGACTGGCTCGGCGATGTCGATGCCATGCAGTATCTCGTCATGGAAGCCCCGCAGGCCGTCTACGAACTCGAGCACTACGGCGTGCCGTTCTCGCGGAACGAAGAGGGCAAGATCTATCAGCGCCCCTTCGGCGGCCACATGCAGAACTTCGGCGAAGGCCCGCCGGTGCAGCGCACCTGCGCGGCTGCAGACCGTACCGGCCACGCCATCCTGCACACGCTTTACGGCCAGTCGCTGCGCAACAATGCCGAATTCTTCATCGAATACTTCGCCATCGACCTGATCATGGACGATGACGGCCGCTGCACCGGCGTCGTCGCCTGGAACCTCGATGACGGCACGATCCATCGCTTCTCCGCCAAGATGGTGGTGCTGGCGACCGGCGGCTACGGCCGCGCCTATTTCTCGGCGACCTCGGCCCATACCTGCACAGGCGATGGCGCCGGCATGATTGCCCGCGCCGGCCTGCCGCTGCAGGACATGGAATTCGTCCAGTTCCACCCGACCGGTATCTACGGCGCAGGCTGCCTGATTACCGAAGGTGCGCGCGGCGAAGGCGGTTACCTGACCAACTCCGAGGGCGAGCGCTTCATGGAGCGCTATGCGCCATCGGCCAAGGACCTTGCCTCGCGTGACGTGGTCTCGCGCTGCATGACGATGGAAATCCGTGAGGGCCGCGGCGTCGGCAAGAACAAGGATCACATCTTCCTGCACCTCGATCACCTCGATCCGGCGATCCTGCACGAGCGCCTTCCCGGCATTTCCGAAAGCGCCAAGATCTTCGCCGGCGTCGATGTGACCCGCGAGCCGATCCCGGTCCTGCCGACGGTTCACTACAATATGGGCGGCATTCCGACCAATTACTGGGGCGAAGTGCTGAACGCCGACAGCGAGAACCCGGAGCGTGTCGCGCCCGGCCTGATGGCCGTCGGCGAGGCCGGTTGCGCCTCGGTCCACGGTGCCAACCGTCTCGGCTCCAACTCGCTGATCGACCTCGTCGTCTTCGGCCGTGCCGCTGCGATCCGCGCCGGCCAGGTGATTGACCGCGAGAGCTCTATCCCGGCGCTCAACACCGCCGCCTGCGACAAGATCATGGAACGCTTCGACCGCATCCGCTTTGCTGACGGCGCCAAGCCGACAGCAGTGCTGCGCGACAAGATGCAGCGCGCCATGCAGGAAGAGGCCGCCGTGTTCCGCACCCAGGAAACGCTGGAAGAGGGCTGCCGCCGGATTTCGGAAGTCTGGCAGGAACTGCCGGACGTCAAGGTTACCGACCGCTCGATGATCTGGAACTCCGACCTCGTCGAGACACTGGAACTGCACAACCTGATGGCCTGCGCCATCACCACCGTCTATGGTGCCGAAGCCCGCAAGGAAAGCCGTGGCGCGCATGCCCGCGAGGACTATGCCGACGGCCCGTTTGCAGGCCGCGACGACGAAAACTGGCGCAAGCACACGCTTGCCTGGGTGAACGAGACCGGCGACGTCAAGCTCGACTACCGCCCGGTTCATCAGGACCTCATCGCCGAAGGCATCGACATCAAGAAGATCGCCCCCAAGGCGCGCGTCTACTGATCGAGAGGAAAAGGAAATGGTTGAATTCACGCTTCCCAAGAACTCGAAGATCAAGACCGGCAAGACTTGGCCGAAGCCGGAAGGCGCATCCAATCTTCGCGAGTTCAAGATCTATCGCTGGAACCCGGATACTGGCGAGAACCCCTCGATCGATACCTATTTCATCGACCTCGATGATTGCGGGCCGATGGTTCTCGATGCGCTCCTGTACATCAAGAACAACATCGATCCGACGCTGACGCTCAGGCGTTCCTGTCGCGAAGGCATTTGCGGTTCGTGCGCGATGAACATCGACGGCACCAACACGCTCGCCTGCACCAAGGGCATGGACGACATCAAGGGCTCGGTGAAGATCTATCCGCTGCCGCATATGCCGGTGGTGAAGGATCTGGTGCCGGACCTCAACAACTTTTACGCCCAGCACCGCTCCATCGAGCCCTGGCTGAAGACCGTCTCGCCGCCGCCGGCGAAGGAATGGAAGCAGAGCCATGAGGATCGCGTGAAGCTCGACGGACTTTACGAGTGCATCCTGTGCGCCTGCTGCTCGACCTCCTGTCCGTCCTATTGGTGGAACGGCGACCGCTATCTCGGCCCGGCGGTTCTGCTGCAGGCCTATCGTTGGCTGATCGACAGCCGCGACGAAGCGACCGGCGAACGGCTCGACAATCTGGAGGATCCCTTCCGGCTCTATCGTTGCCACACGATCATGAACTGCACGCAGGCCTGTCCGAAGGGTCTGAACCCGGCCAAGGCGATCGCTGGCATCAAGAAGATGATGGTCGAGCGCGCGGTTTGAGCAATCTCGCGGACGTTTGATATGGGCCCCCTTGTCGCGCCGGACTTCGGCACGATATGATTGGTTGTCTCCTCTTGTGGGAGACAATCGGGGTGAAACGAACGATGTCGCCGCCACAAAGGGCGGTCGGCGCGGTCCAAGGATGAGCAGGAGCAACGGGCATATGGTTCACAAGGTATTGGTCGTCGCGGCGGTATCCGCGCTGGTAGCGCTCGCGGGATGTCAGCGGACGTCCTATTACAACAGTCAGCCGCAAGCCATGCCGCAGCCGCAGCCCTTGACCCCGGCACCAGCTGGCCAGGTGCAGAGCTCCAGCCTGCCGCCGCCCGGTGGTGCCACCTCCGGAACCTATAATTCCGGCACCTATCAGCCGGGCCCGGTCTACGACAACACCCAGACGGCCAACAACCAGAGCCAGTTCCCGGCAGCTCCCGCGGCGCCGGAAACGCCCGGTGGCGTCGGCGATGTCTCAGCGCCTGCCGGCGCCATGGCGATTTCCAGTTCGGCCCTCGTCGGAAGCTGGAAGGTCACCGAAAACGGTGTGCAGTGCGACATGTTCCTGACGCTGACCAATCTCGGCGAAGGCCTGCGCGGCGGCACGCGCGGGTGCACCGGCGGCCTGTCGCAGATGAAGTCCTGGGGCATCAATGGCGACCAGGTCGTGCTCAACGATGCCAATGGCTATGCCATCGCCCGTCTCTACAAGACCAGCGAAAACCGCATCGAAGGCCCGAGCAGCTCGGGTGGCCAAGTGGTGCTGAGCCGCTGAGCGCGGACGAAAGGCCCCGGAAGGGGCCTTTTTTATGCCGTTGATTTCACCGCACCCTGCCGCTAAGGAGCGGCGTGTCGGCTTTGGGGAGGCTGGCGCAATTCAGATTGATGACCGGGACCCTTTATGGCCGCAACGACCGATACCGTCACCGACCGCCTCAAGGCGCTCACCGAAGCGGGAAGCCTGAAGGCTGACGCCGCGCAGCTTGAAGTTGCGGCCGAACTGGACGCGGTTCTGGCCGGCCTTTCCAAAGCGCCTGCGGCGCCCAAGAAGGGCGGCAAGCTTTCGAAGCTCTTCAGCCGTTCGCGCAAACCCGACGGTCCCCTCACCAAGGGGCTCTACATCTACGGCAGCGTCGGTCGCGGCAAGACGATGCTGATGGACATGTTCTTCGAACTCGCTCCCATCGAGGACAAGCGCCGCGCGCATTTTCATGCCTTCATGGGCGATGTGCAGGACCGTCTCAATGCCTACCGCAAGAAGCTCAAGAATGGCGAGGTCAAGGACGGCGATCCGGTGGGACCGGTGGCCGACAGCATCATCGCCGAAAATCGCCTGCTCTGCTTCGATGAGTTCACGGTCACCGATATTGCCGATGCGATGATCCTGTCGCGGCTGTTTTCGGCCCTGTTCGACCGAGGCTGTGTGCTCGTCGCCACCTCCAATGTCGCGCCCGACGATCTCTACAAGGATGGTCTCAACCGCGGCCTGTTCCTGCCCTTCATCGATGTCCTGAAAAAGCATGTCACGGTAACGACACTCGATTCCGATACGGATTATCGTATGGAGAAGTTCGAGGGGCGGCCGGTCTATCTGACGCCGCTCACCGAGGAGACGCGGCGGCAGATGCAGGAAGGCTGGCTCACGCTGACGGGCGGTGATGGAGGGAGTGCCGAGGAGATCGAGATGCGCGGGCGCACGATACATGTGCCGGAGGCCTCGGGTTCCTGCGCTCGCTTCAGCTTTGCCGACCTTTGCACCAGGCCCCTGGGTGCCGCAGATTATCGGGCCATTGCCGAGCGCTTCGCCACGGTGTTCATCGAGGACGTGCCGGTGTTAAGCGCCGACCGGCGCAACGAGATCAAGCGGTTCATCATCCTGATCGACACTTTCTACGACATGACGATCCGTACGGTGATTTCGGCGGAGGCCCTGCCGGAGGAGCTCCTGACGGAACGCAAGGGCCGGGAAGGCTTCGAATTCGACCGCACCGCTTCACGACTTTTTGAGATGCGCAGCACCGATTATCTCGCAGCGCACAAGAAGAAATGGGCGGAAAAAGGGCGGGCGGCTTGAGTTATTTGACCTAAACGTCAATAAAAATGCATATAACCGATTGAAAATATTGACGCCAGAAAAATCGGTTGAAAATCAGAGCTTACGGCGTTATCGAAACTTCGACACTGGTGGACCCGGGAGGACCCTGGGCGATCACCCCGGAATGACTTTTCAGAGGATACATTCATGGCGCGCAATAAAATCGCATTGATCGGTTCAGGCATGATCGGAGGAACGCTCGCGCATCTCGCCGGGCTGAAGGAACTGGGCGACGTCGTCCTGTTCGACATCGCGGACGGCCTGCCGCAGGGCAAGGCGCTGGACATCGCCGAGTCGTCCCCGGTTGACGGTTTCGACGCGAAGCTCTCCGGCGCTTCCGATTATTCCGCCATTGAAGGCGCTGATGTCTGCATCGTCACCGCCGGCGTGCCGCGCAAGCCCGGCATGAGCCGCGACGACCTGCTCGGCATCAACCTGAAGGTCATGGAAGCCGTCGGCGAAGGCATCAAGAAGTATGCTCCGAACGCCTTCGTCATCTGCATCACCAACCCGCTCGACGCGATGGTCTGGGCCCTGCAGAAGTTCTCCGGCCTTCCGGCCAACAAGGTCGTCGGCATGGCCGGCGTGCTCGACTCGGCCCGCTTCCGCTACTTCCTTGCCGAAGAATTCAACGTCTCGGTTGAAGACGTCACCGCATTCGTTCTCGGCGGCCACGGCGACACCATGGTTCCCGTCGCCCAGTATTCGACGGTTGCCGGCATCCCGCTGCCCGATCTGGTTAAGATGGGCTGGACCACCCAGGAAAAGCTCGATGCCATCATCACCCGTACGCGCGGCGGTGGCGGCGAGATCGTTGCCCTGCTGAAGAACGGCTCGGCCTACTACGCACCGGCCGCTTCGGCCATCGCCATGGCCGAAAGCTACCTCAAGGACAAGAAGCGCGTCCTGCCGGCCGCTGCCCAGCTCACCGGCCAGTACGGCGTTGACGGCATGTATGTCGGCGTTCCGATCGTCATCGGCGAAGGCGGTGTCGAGCGCGTTGTCGAGATCGAACTCAAGGGCGAGGACAAGGCCGGCTTCGATAAGTCGGTTGAGGCGGTCAAGGGCCTCTGCGACGCCTGCAAGGAAATCGCGCCCGCTTTGAAATAAGTCGCTTTCGCGAAAAAGGACGGATACCGAATGAACATTCATGAATATCAGGCCAAGGCTCTTTTGAAGAGCTACGGCGCGCCGGTTGCTGACGGTGTGGCCATCCTGAAGAAGGACGAGGTCGAGGCTGCCGTCGGCAAGCTTCCGGGCCCGCTTTATGTGGTCAAGAGCCAGATCCACGCCGGCGGCCGCGGCAAGGGCAAGTTCAAGGAACTCGGCCCCGACGCCAAGGGCGGCGTTCGCCTTGCCAAGTCGCTCGACGAGGTCAAGGCCTTCGTCGACGAGATGCTCGGCAACACGCTGGTGACCAAGCAGACCGGCCCGGCCGGCAAGCAGGTCAACCGCCTCTACATCGAAGATGGCGCCGACATCGACCGCGAACTCTACTGCTCGCTGCTGGTCGACCGTGCTGTCGGCCAGGTGGCCTTCGTGGTTTCCACCGAAGGCGGCATGGATATCGAGACCGTTGCCGAGGAAACCCCGGAGAAGATCGTCACCGTCGCGATCGACCCGGAAACGGGCGTCACGGCCTCCGACGTCAAGGCTCTTGCCGAAGCTCTGAAGCTTGAAGGCGATGCCGCCAAGGACGCCGAGCGCCTGTTCCCGATCCTCTACAAGGCCTTCGTCGAGAAGGACATGAGCCTGCTCGAGATCAACCCGCTGATCGTCATGGAAAATGGCCATCTGCGCGTTCTCGACGCCAAGGTTTCCTTCGACGGCAATGCGCTGTTCCGTCACGACGATGTCCGCGCGTTGCGCGACACGACGGAAGAGGACGAGAAGGAAATCGAGGCCTCCAAGTATGACCTCGCTTATGTTGCCCTCGACGGCAATATCGGCTGCATGGTCAACGGCGCCGGTCTCGCCATGGCGACCATGGACATCATCAAGCTCTACGGCGCAGAGCCGGCGAACTTCCTCGATGTCGGTGGCGGCGCCTCCAAGGAAAAGGTCACGGCGGCCTTCAAGATCATCACCGCCGATCCGGCCGTCAAAGGCATTCTCGTCAACATCTTCGGCGGCATCATGCGCTGCGACGTCATCGCCGAAGGCGTGATCGCGGCTGTCAAGGAAGTTGGCCTCAAGGTGCCGCTCGTTGTTCGCCTGGAAGGCACCAATGTCGAGCTCGGCAAGAAGATCATCAACGAGAGCGGTCTGAACGTCATCTCCGCCGACGATCTCGACGATGCGGCCCAGAAAATCGTTGCGGCCGTTAAGGAGGCCTGAGTATCCATGTCCATTCTGGTCAATAAAGACACCAAGGTTCTGGTTCAGGGCCTCACCGGCAAGACCGGTACCTTCCACACCGAGCAGGCGCTTGCCTATTACGGCACCAAGATGGTTGGCGGTATCCACCCGAAGAAGGGCGGAACCGAATGGTCTTCCGGTGTCGACGGCACCAACCTGCCGATCTTCACCTCGGTTGCCGAGGGCAAGGACAAGACCGGCGCCAACGCTTCGGTCATCTACGTTCCGCCGGCAGGCGCGGGCGCCGCGATCCTGGAAGCGATCGAAGCCGAAATTCCGCTGATCATCTGCATCACGGAAGGCATTCCGGTTGCCGACATGGTCAAGGTCAAGGCCCGTCTCGACAAGTCGAAGTCGCGCCTCATCGGCCCGAACTGCCCGGGCGTCCTGACGCCGGAAGAATGCAAGATCGGCATCATGCCGGGCTCGATCTTCTCCAAGGGTTCCGTCGGCGTCCTGTCGCGCTCCGGCACGCTCACCTACGAAGCTGTGTTCCAGACCACCAATGAGGGCCTCGGCCAGTCGACGGCCGTCGGCATCGGTGGCGACCCGGTCAAGGGCACCGAGTTCATCGACATGCTGGAAATGTTCCTCACAGACGATGCGACCGAGTCGATCATCATGATCGGTGAGATCGGCGGCTCGGCCGAGGAAGAGGCTGCCCAGTTCCTGAAGGACGAGGCGAAGAAGGGCCGCAAGAAGCCGATGGTTGGCTTCATTGCCGGTCGTACCGCACCTCCCGGCCGCACCATGGGCCACGCCGGCGCAGTTATCTCCGGTGGTAAGGGTGGCGCAGAAGACAAGATCGAGGCGATGGAATCGGCCGGCATCAAGGTGTCGCCGTCTCCGGCCCGTCTCGGCAAGACGCTGGTTGAAGTCCTGAAGGGCTGACCCAGCTTATTGAGATATCGTGGCGGCCTCCGGGCCGCCACGAAAATACCGTTTTCATCGTCATTTGACGACGGCGGTTTTCATCGTTTCAAAGCGGGAGGCGGGCGAATTCGTCCGCGCGGTGCATATGTCAAGGCAAGAAGCCAACGAACAATTTCTCCTGACCTCGTTTCTCGATGGCGCGAACGCGACCTATATCGAGCAGCTTTACGCGGCCTATGAGGACGATCCGAATTCGGTTTCGGAGGAATGGCGCGACTTCTTCAAGGCGCTCGGTGACGACCCCGATGCCGTGCGCAAATCGGCGGAAGGCGCTTCCTGGAAAAAGGAAAACTGGCCGCAGAAGCCGTCGGACGAGCTGACCGCAGCGCTTGACGGCAACTGGGGCGATGTCGAGAAGGTCGTCGAAAAGAAGCTCGTTGCCAAGGCAGCGGCCGAAGGCACGGCACTTTCCGGTGAAGACGTGCTCCGCGCCACACGCGATTCCGTCCGCGCCCTGATGATGATCCGTGCCTTCCGTATGCGCGGCCATCTGCACGCCAAGCTTGATCCGCTCGGCCTCGCCGGCATGGCGGATAACGACTACAACGAGCTTTCGCCGCAGGCCTATGGCTTCACGGACGCCGACTACAGCCGTCCGATCTTCATCGACAACGTTCTGGGTCTGGAATTCGCCACGATCCCGGAAATGCTCGATATCCTGACCCGCACCTATTGCTCGACGCTCGGCGTCGAGTTCATGCATATCTCCAATCCGGAAGAGAAGTCCTGGATCCAGGAGCGCATCGAAGGCCCGGAAAAGAGCATCTCGTTCACCGAGAACGGCAAGAAGGCCATCCTGCAGAAGCTGGTCGAGGCCGAAGGCTTCGAGAAGTTTCTCGACACCAAGTACAAGGGCACCAAGCGCTTCGGTCTCGATGGCGGTGAATCGCTGATCCCTGCCATGGAGCAGATCATCAAGCGCGGCGGCGCGCTCGGCCTCAAGGAAGTCGTGCTCGGCATGCCGCACCGCGGTCGCCTCAACGTGCTGTCGCAGGTCATGGCCAAGCCCCACCGCGCGATCTTCCACGAATTCAAGGGCGGCTCGTTCAAGCCCGATGACGTCGAGGGTTCCGGCGACGTGAAGTACCATCTCGGTGCCTCTTCCGACCGTGAGTTCGACGGTAACAAGGTTCATCTGTCGCTGACGGCCAATCCGTCGCATCTGGAAATCGTCGACCCGGTCGTCATGGGCAAGGCGCGCGCCAAGCAGGACATCATCGCCACCCGCCGCGAAGGCGAGATCGTGCCGCTCGACGAGCGCGCCAAGGTCATGCCGCTGCTGCTGCACGGCGATGCGGCCTTTGCCGGCCAGGGTGTTGTTGCCGAGGTGCTCGGCCTGTCCGGCCTGCGCGGCCACCGCGTTGCCGGCACTGTGCATTTCATCGTCAACAACCAGATCGGCTTCACCACCAATCCGGCCTTCTCGCGTTCCTCGCCCTATCCTTCGGATGTGGCGAAGATGATCGAGGCGCCGATCTTCCACGTCAACGGCGACGATCCGGAAGCCGTCACCTATGCGGCCAAGGTCGCGACCGAATTTCGCCAGAAGTTCCACAAGCCTGTCGTCATCGACATGTTCTGCTATCGCCGCTTCGGCCATAACGAAGGCGATGAGCCTTCCTTCACCCAGCCGAAGATGTACAAGGCGATCCGTGGCCACCAGACGGTGACCCAGCTTTATGCCGACCGTCTGATCAAGGAAGGCCTGATCACCAAGGACGAGTTCGACAAGATGACCGCCGACTGGCGCGCATTCCTCGACCAGGAATTCGAGGCCGGCTCGTCCTACAAGCCGAACAAGGCAGACTGGCTGGACGGCGAATGGTCTGGTCTGAGAACCGCCGACAATGCCGATGAGCAGCGTCGCGGCAAGACCGCCGTGCCGATGAAGACGCTGAAGGAAATTGGCAAGAAGCTGACCGAGGTTCCGGAAGGCTTCCAGGTACACCGGACCATCCAGCGCTTCCTCGACAACCGGACCCAGATGCTGGAAACCGGCGAGGGGATCGACTGGGCGATGGCCGAGGCGCTGGCCTTCGGTTCGCTGGTCCATGAGGGCTTCAAGGTTCGGCTTTCCGGTCAGGACGTCGAGCGCGGCACCTTCTCGCAGCGCCATTCGGTGCTCTACGACCAGGAGACCGAAGACCGCTATATTCCGCTGCAGAACATCCGTTCGGGGCAGGGGCGCTACGAGGTCATCAACTCGATGCTTTCGGAGGAGGCCGTGCTCGGCTTCGAATATGGCTATTCGCTGGCCCGTCCGAATGCACTGACGCTCTGGGAAGCCCAGTTCGGCGACTTTGCCAACGGCGCACAGGTCGTCTTCGACCAGTTCATCTCCTCTGGCGAGCGCAAGTGGCTTCGCATGTCCGGCCTCGTCTGCCTGCTGCCGCATGGCTATGAGGGCCAGGGACCGGAGCACTCCTCCGCCCGTCTGGAGCGCTGGCTGCAGATGTGCGCCGAGGACAACATGCAGGTCGCGAACTGCACGACGCCGGCGAACTACTTCCACATCCTGCGCCGTCAGCTGAAGCGCGACTTCCGCAAGCCGCTGATCCTGATGACGCCGAAGTCGCTGCTGCGCCACAAGCGCGCCCAGTCGACGCTGTCGGAGATGGCCGGCGAAACCGCCTTCCACCGCCTGCTGTGGGATGATGCGGTCGAACACGATACGCCGATCAAACTCGTCAAGGACGCCAAGATCCGTCGCGTCGTGCTCTGCACCGGCAAGGTCTATTACGACCTGTTCGAGGAGCGCGAGAAGCGCGGCATCAACGATGTCTACCTGCTGCGTGTCGAACAGCTCTATCCGTTCCCGGCCAAGGCGCTGATCAACATGCTGTCTCGCTTCAAGGGCGCGGAGATGGTCTGGTGCCAGGAAGAGCCGAAGAACATGGGCGCCTGGTCGTTCATCGAGCCCTACCTCGAATGGGTGCTGACCCATATCGATGCCAAGCACAGCCGCGTGCGCTATGCCGGACGTCCGGCAGCGGCCTCGACGGCGACGGGCCTGATGTCGCGCCACCAGGCGCAGCTCGCGGCCTTCCTTGAAGATGCGCTCGGGGAATAACGGGTTCAGCACAGGCCGTGTTCGGCCTGTGCATAACGCCGCAAGGCGAAGCAAACATCCATCAAGATCGGGACTTTAAAAATGGCCACTGAAATCCGCGTTCCTACTCTCGGCGAGTCCGTCACCGAAGCGACCGTCGGCACCTGGTACAAGAAGGTTGGCGACGCGATCGCCGCCGATGAACCCATCGTCGAGCTGGAAACCGACAAGGTGACCATCGAGGTCCCCGCGCCGGCCGCCGGCACGCTCTCCGAAATCATCGCCGCCGAAGGCGAGACGGTGGAACTGAACGCGCTTCTCGGCCAGATTTCCGAGGGTGCAGCCGCACCGGCCGAGAAGAAGGAAGCGGCTCCGGCCGAAGCCAAGGAAGAGGCCCCCAAGGCCGAAGCTCCGAAGGCCGAGGCAAAGCCCGAAGGCTCCGACATGCCGGCCGCTCCGGCCGCCGCCAAGATGATGGCCGAGAAGAACATCTCTGCCGATCAGGTCGAAGGCTCTGGAAAGCGTGGCCAGGTTCTGAAGGGCGATGTCATCGCCGCAGTCAACAAGGGCACCTCCGCTCCGGCAGCCCCCGCCGCCAAGGCGCCGGCCCGTGCGCCGTCGACCGTCGAGGACGCCGGCCGCGAAGAGCGCGTCAAGATGACCCGCCTGCGCCAGACCATTGCCAAGCGCCTGAAGGACGCCCAGAACACCGCCGCCATGCTCACCACCTATAACGAGGTGGACATGAGCGCGGTCATGGACCTGCGCAACCGCTACAAGGACCTGTTCCTGAAGAAGCATGACGTCAAGCTCGGCTTCATGGGCTTCTTCACCAAGGCTGTCTGTCATGCCCTGAAGGAACTTCCGGCGGTCAACGCCGAGATCGATGGCACCGACATCATCTACAAGAACTTCTGCCACATCGGCGTGGCCGTTGGCACCGACAAGGGCCTCGTCGTTCCGGTCGTGCGTGATGCCGACCAGATGACGATTGCCGAAATCGAAGCCGAGATCGCCCGCCTCGCGAAGGCCGCGCGCAACGGCCAGCTGTCGATGGCCGATATGCAGGGCGGTACCTTCACCATCACCAATGGTGGCGTCTACGGCTCGCTGATGTCCTCGCCGATCCTGAACGCGCCGCAGTCCGGCATTCTCGGCATGCACAAGATCCAGGAACGTCCGATGGCAATCGGCGGCCAGGTCGTCATCCGCCCGATGATGTATCTGGCGCTCTCCTACGATCACCGCATGGTTGACGGTCAGGAAGCCGTGACCTTCCTGGTCCGCGTCAAGGAGACGCTGGAAGATCCGGAACGTCTCGTTCTCGATCTCTGATCTCAAACCCGCGGGGGCCGGAAACATGAGCATCGAATTTCTGATTACGGCGCTGATTGTTGTTCTGGCTCCCGGCACGGGCGTGGTCTACACGCTCGCGACCGGCCTGTCGCAGGGCCGTCTTGCGAGCGTCGCCGCCGCCTTTGGCTGCACGCTCGGCATCATTCCGGCGATTCTCGCCTCGGTCTTCGGGCTCGCCGCGCTGTTTCATACCAGCGCGCTCCTGTTCCAGACGGTCAAGTTCGCCGGTGTCGCCTATCTGCTTTATCTGGCCTGGCAGACGCTGCGCGACCGCGGCACGATGCGTGTTTCCGGTGAGGGCGCGCCACGGCGCAGTCTTTTCGCCATCGCCCGCAACGGCTTTCTGATCAACATTCTGAACCCCAAGCTTTCGGTGTTTTTCCTCGCCTTCCTGCCGCAGTTCGTCTCGCCCACGGCCGCAGCGCCGGTGCTCCAGATGCTGATGCTGTCGGCGGTGTTCATGGCGATGACCTTTGCCGTGTTCGTGCTCTACGGCCAATTCTCCGGCCTGATGCGCGACCGGGTGCTCTCGAGCGTGCGGGCCATGGCCTGGATGCGCCGAAGCGTGGCGGCCGCTTTCGCGGGGTTTGGACTGAAGCTGGCGCTGACGCGGCAATAGCCGCCGCCGGTGCCCATGAAATTGCATTGAGCGCCATCCCCTTTCGACTGTTGAGCGAAACGGAGCGTGGCCAAACGGAAAAGGAAATTCCATGGCGTATGATCTCATCGTAATCGGTTCCGGCCCCGGCGGCTATGTCTGTGCGGTCAAGGCCTCGCAGCTCGGCATGAAGGTCGCCGTCGTCGAAAAGCGCGCTACCTATGGCGGCACCTGCCTGAACGTTGGCTGCATTCCGTCCAAGGCGCTGCTGCATGCTTCGGAATATTTCGCCCACGCGTCCCACGGCATGGAAAGCCTCGGCATCAAGCTTGCCGGCGTCGAACTCGACCATGACAAGCTGATGGGCCACAAGGATTCGGTGGTGAAGTCGAACGTCGAAGGCGTTGCCTTCCTGTTCAAGAAGAACAAGATCGACGGCATCCAGGGCACCGGCAAGATCGTCTCTGCCGGCAAGGTTCAGGTCACCAAGGAAGACGGTTCGACGGAAGAGCTCGAAGCCAAGAACATCGTCATCGCCACCGGCTCCGATGTCGCCGGCATTCCGGGTGTCGATGTCGCGATCGATGAAGAGACCATCGTGTCTTCCACCGGTGCGATTGCGCTGAAGACGGTTCCGGAAAAGCTGGTCGTCGTCGGCGGCGGCGTCATCGGGCTCGAGCTCGGCTCGGTCTGGTCGCGTCTCGGCGCAAAGGTCACGGTCGTCGAATTCCTCGACAAGATCCTCGGTCCGATGGATGGCGAGGTTTCCAAGCAGTTCCAGAAGATGCTGGCCAAGCAGGGCCTCGAATTCAAGCTGTCGGCCAAGGTCACGGCTGTCGAGAAGGGCAAGAAGGGCGCCAAGGTGACCTTCGAACCGGTCAAGGGCGGCGACGCCGAGACCATCGATGCCGACATCGTGCTGATCTCGACGGGCCGCAAGCCATACACCGAAGGCCTCGGCCTTGAGGAAGCGGGCGTCAAGCTCGACGAGCGCGGCCGGGTCGAAATCGATGGTCACTTCAAGACCAATGTCGACGGCATCTATGCGATCGGCGATGTGGTCAAGGGCCCGATGCTGGCGCACAAGGCGGAAGACGAGGGCGTCGCACTCGCCGAAATTCTCGCCGGTCAGGCCGGCCATGTGAACTATGACGTCATCCCGAGCGTCGTCTACACGCAGCCGGAAGTCGCCTCCGTCGGCAAGACTGAGGAGGAGCTGAAGAAGGACGGCGTCGCCTACAATGTCGGCAAGTTCCCGTTCATGGCCAACGGTCGGGCGCGGGCCATGGAAACCACCGACGGGTTCGTCAAGGTGCTGGCCGACAAGGAGACCGACCGCGTGCTCGGCGTCCATATCGTCGGCTTCGGCGCCGGTGAAATGATCCACGAGGCGGCGGTACTGATGGAATTCGGCGGTTCCTCGGAAGACCTCGGCCGCACCTGCCATGCGCACCCCACCATGTCGGAAGCCGTGAAGGAGGCCGCCATGGGTGCCTTCTTCAAACCGATCCATATGTGAGGCCGGTGGCGGCGGATGCCGCCGCACATGAAATCTCTGTCATCTATGAACGTGCGGCTTGCTTTGCAGGCCGCACTTTCATTTTATGGATTCGTCCTCGTAAGTCTTTGATTAAAGGGGTAAATCCTGTGCATCAGACTCCAGTTTCGTTTTCTGTTCCGCAGCGCATCCTGCATTGGGCGGTAGCCCTGCTGGTTTTCTTCAACCTCCTCTTTCCGGACGGCATGGGGCGCTGGGCCCATCTGTTCTTTAGCGGTGAGCCCGTGCCCGCCGACGTCGTGGCTTCCGCCAATATCCACGCCTATGTGGGCATCGCAGTGCTGGTGCTGGCGCTGATTCGTCTGGCCCTTCG
The DNA here is from genome assembly GCF_000960975.1 of Martelella endophytica. NCBI lineage: Bacteria > Pseudomonadati > Pseudomonadota > Alphaproteobacteria > Hyphomicrobiales > Aurantimonadaceae > Martelella > Martelella endophytica. The sequence continues at coordinate 2,441,158 of NZ_CP010803.1, forward strand.
GCTGATTCAGGGCGTTCCGGCCGATCCCGAGGATGAGCCGGCCATCTTCCGGTTGCTTTCCAAAGTTGCTCACTGGACCTTCTATCTGCTGTTTATCGCGATGCCCCTGGCCGGCATGGCGGGCTATTATCTCGGCAGCGGCGCGGCGGCCGAAATCCACGGCGGGCCGATGAAGGTCCTGATGTGGGCCCTGATCGTCGCCCATGTCGGCGCGGTTGCCGTTCACCAGTTCTATTGGAAAACCGGCATTCTGAAACGAATGACGACAGGCTGATCACTGCGGGAAATCCGTTTTCAGATCTCGCTAAGGCGCAATGGACAGATTCAAGGCGCTGGAGTGACCTTGCGTGTCCGAAAGGACGCGCGGCGCTCTAATGGCAATGAACCTTGCCGACACGGTTATCCATGTGACAACACTGGCCCTGCGGCGAGCTTTTGCGACACCCGCCACCGTGGGCGTAGCTGGCCGTCGTTGTGGCTATGATCAGTAAAGCCGAGAGAAGTATTCTTTTATGCATGGTGAAATGCCCCCTGTTTGACGGGGTATATTTTCTTTTCTAATTTAGAGAAGTCATCGTAGACTTTTGTCTACGTCTTTAATTTCGGATGTCGCTGGGAACACATGCCGCGCGCTGCCGTCCGCTCCTTCTTGAAATTGATTAAAAATACGTAATGTATTGAAAAATAGATACAATTCACGAACGGTTGATTTGGTGTTGGGCGCTCTGATCGCTAAGTAAAAGGATACAAGAAGGTGGAAAGCCTCTTTGGAGTGAAACAACCTGGAGTGAAGACAATGAAGAAAGTGATCGCAATTGCGGCCGTTACCCTTTTGGCCGGAACCGGTGCGGTATTCGCCGCGCAGCCGATGATGAACCACTACGCGCCCTACATTTCCCAGAGCGACAAGGCGCTGGCGGCCAATTACGAGCCGGGCAGCGTCTATTCGGTGACCCAGAACGACAATCTTGGCCGTACGCTGGTCAAGACCATCAAGGTCCAGCAGGACGGCACGCCGAAGCTCATCGATTTCCAGTATACGAATTTCAACTGATCGCCCGACCCAAGCAAACCGATCGAACCCCGCGCCACCGGTCGCGGGGTTCTTCGTATTTCAGGCGCGGGGATGGGCTTTGTCGTAGATTTCGAGAAGCCGCGTAGTGTCGACCCCGGTATAGACCTGGGTTGTCGAAAGGCTCGCATGGCCAAGCAGTTCCTGGATCGTGCGAAGGTCGCCGCCGGCTGCCAGAAGATGGGTGGCGAAGGAATGCCTGAGCGCATGCGGCGTCGCCTTCTCCGAAAGCCCTAGCGCACCGCGCAAAGCCTGCATTTCCCTCTGGATGATCGCTGGCTGCAGCTTCTTGCCCCTCAGCCCCCTGAAGAGCGGCGCGTCGGCGTCGATCTGGTAGGGGCAAAGCTTTTCATAGTTCCTGACGGCATCAAGAGCGGCGGCGAGTAGCGGCACGATGCGGGTCTTGCCGCCCTTGCCGGTGATGCGCAACCGGTCGGGGGATCCTGCAAAATCGCCCGGCGTCAGCGCCAGCGCTTCCGAGATGCGCAGGCCGCAGCCATAGAGCAGCGCAAAGACCGCGGCATTTCGCGCGGCGATCCAGGGTTCTTCGGCAAGCTGCGCCTCCTGTCCTGCAAGCGCGACCGCATCCTTGGCCGCAAGAGGTTTCGGCAGCGATTTCGGCTGTTTCGGCGCGCGCATGGCGGTGATGCCGGCGGCATTGGCAAGGCCGCGCCGCTCCAGCCAGCGCAGGAAAGAGCGAATGCCGGCAAGATCGCGCCCGAGCGTGCGGGCTTCGACGCCTTCGCGCCGGCGAAAGGCGAGGTAGGCACGGATATCGGCGGGACGTAGTGTCGCAATATCGGAAAGCCTGACAGGACGGGCAACATGGCGGCAGAGAAAGGTCAGGAACTGGCGCGTGTCGCGCTCATAGGCCTCGGTGGTGTTCTCCGAAAGTCGCCGCTCGCCGGCAAGCTGCCCGAGCCAGTCCTGACGCAACCGCAGGACCTCGTCTTCGGCGGGGACGAGTATGTTTTCCATGGTGCAACCTGTTGCCTCTCTCTTGTCGCCGGCTCAAATTGCATTAAATTGCGTTAGAAAAACGCTAATGGTTCAAGGGAGGTGTCATTGTCTTATAATGTAGAATTGCGATATATGGCCCTCAGCAATAGCAGGACCTTTTATGGCGCGTCGTGATTCTCCCTCCGCCCTGGCGCATTTCGCTGAGACAGTGGCACTCTTTTCCCAGGGCCGCCCTGGCCATATCGTGGACACGCTCATCGCCGAGCGCGGTGAGAAGATCGTTCACAATCCGCTCTGGCCGGTGATGCGACCCTTCCTCCATCTGCTGCTTGGCTACGGCAAGGCGATGGAATTTGCCAACGACGTCCAGTCGATTTCCGGTTACCAGGTTTTCGAATATCTTTCCGCGAAGCTCGGGCTCGATATTCACTCGAGCGGGCTTGATCGCGTGCCCGAAAAGGGCGGCTTCATGATGGTCTCGAACCATCCGACCGGCATTGCCGATGGCGTCGCCGTGTTCGATCTGCTCAAGGCGCGCCGCCCCGACATGATGTTCTTCGCCAATCGTGATGCCGTGCGCGTCAATCCGCGGCTGGTGGAGATGATCATTCCGGTCGAATGGCGCGAGGAGTTCAAGAGCAAGCTGAAGGCGCGGGAAACGCTGCAGGTCACCAATGCCTCCATCCGCGAGGAAAAGGCGATCGTGCTGTTCCCGTCCGGCCGCATCGCCTATTGGGACGAAGGGCGGCTGAACGAGCGCCCGTGGAAGACTTCGGCCATCGGCTTTGCCCGCAAATATGATCTGCCGATCCTGCCGGTGCACCTGAAGGCCCGGAATTCCGGGCTGTTCTACTGGTTCGCCAAATGGTCGACGGAACTGCGCGACATGACCGTTTTCCACGAACTTCTGAACAAGACCGGCGATCGCTTCGATTTCACCATCGGCCATATGATTCCGCCCGACGCCCTGGAAGGCGATCCCGCCGAGGTGACAGCGGCGCTTGAAAGGCACACGGTTCACACCCTGGCGCAGGATCGCGACGCTGTCTTCAGCCTCGAAAAGGCCAAGTGATCGGGAGCGCCGCGCCGCACCCGTCTGACCGCTGATCAATCCGCCGCTTCACATTCGCGCCGGTCGGGGGCAAGCTGACCAGCCATGATTTCAGATTCGCTCGATCTTTTCGGAAAGCCGCCCAATCTGGTGAGCGCCGTCCCGGTGATGGTGCCGCTGCCGGTGGACGGGCCTTATTCCTATGCCGTTCCGGAAGGCATGGTGGTGATGCCGGGTTCGGTCGTGCAGGTGCCGGTCGGGCCGCGCAAGGTGATCGGCATTGTCTGGGATGAGGCCGCCGATCTCGTCGATCCCAAGAAACTGAGACCCATCGAACATGTATTCGACTGCCCGCCAGTGAGCGACGGCATGCGCCGCTTCGTCGACTGGGTCGCCTCCTATACCCTGACGCCGCCCGGTCTCGTTGCCCGCATGGCGGTGCGCGCGCCGGCCGCGCTCGAGCCGGAGCCGATGGTCGAGGGCGTGCGGCTGACCGGCGTTCAGCCGGAGCGGATGACGCCGGCGCGCAGCCGCGTGCTGGAGCTGGCGGAAGAGGTTCCGGTCTGGACCCGCCTTGGCCTTGCCCATGCGGCGGGCGTCAGCACCAGCGTCGTCGACACGATGATGAAGCATGGCGTGTTCGAAACCATCTTCCTGCCGCCACCGCCAGCCGTCGGCCTGCCCGAACCCGACCACGCGCCGCCGGACCTCTCGCCCGATCAGCAGGTCTCGGCCGACAAGCTGGTGGATGCGGTCAGGGCAGGGGGCTTTTCGGTGACGCTGATCGACGGCGTTACCGGCTCCGGCAAGACCGAGGTCTATTTCGAGGCGATCGCCGAGACGCTCCGCCAGGGGCGGCAGGTGCTGATTCTGCTGCCGGAAATCGCGCTCACGTCGGCCTTCCTCGGTCGATTCGAAAGCCGCTTTGGGGCCAAGCCCGGCGAATGGCATTCGGATCTTGCCCCGCGCATGCGCGAAAAGGTCTGGCGCCAGACTTCGGAGGGAACGGTCAAGGTCGTCGCCGGTGCGCGTTCGGCCCTGTTCCTGCCGTTTGACGACCTCGGCCTCATCATCGTCGACGAGGAACACGATACTGCCTACAAACAGGAAGACCGGGTGTTCTACAACGCTCGCGATATGGCTGTGGTGCGCGCCCGAATCGGCGGTTTTTCGGCAGTGCTCGCCTCCGCCACGCCCTCCGTCGAAAGCCAGGTCAACGCCCTTTCGGGGCGCTACGACCGGCTGCATCTGCCCGGTCGATTCGCCGAAGCCGCCCTTCCGGACCTCACGACAGTCGACATGCGCCGCCATCCGCCGGCGCGTGGCGGCTTCCTGTCGCCGGTGCTCATCGACGCGGTCGAGCGTTCGGTGAAGCGCGGCGAGCAGGCGCTCCTGTTCCTGAACCGGCGTGGCTATGCGCCGCTGACGCTCTGCCGGGTCTGCGGCCATCGCTTCCAGTGCCCCAATTGCTCAAGCTGGCTGGTCGAGCATCGCTTCCGCGGCCAGCTGATGTGCCACCACTGCGGCCATGCCGAGCCCGTGCCGGAAGCCTGCCCGGAATGCGGCACGCTCGATCATCTCGTCGCCTGCGGGCCAGGCGTGGAGCGCATTGCCGAAGAGGTCGAGAAGCATTTTCCCGAACGTCGCACCATCATTCTGTCCTCGGACATGGCCGGTGGCGTCAAACGGCTGAGGCTGGAACTGGAGGCGGTGGCGAATGGCGAGGCCGATATCGTGATCGGCACCCAGCTCGTCGCCAAGGGCCATAATTTTCCGTTGATGACGACGGTGGGTGTTGTCGACGCCGATATCGGGCTTGCCAATGGCGATCCGCGTGCGGCCGAGCGCACCTTCCAGCTGCTGTCGCAGGTGACCGGCCGCGCCGGGCGCACGGGGCTTGCGAGCCGTGGGCTGATCCAGACCTATCAGCCGATGCATCCGGTGATGCAGGCGATCGTTTCCGGCGATGCCGAGGCTTTCTACGAACGCGAGATCGGCGAGCGCGAAAAGAGTGGCCTGCCGCCCTTCGGCCGGCTCGCCGCCGTCATCGTCTCGGCCGAAACCCGCGCCGAGGCGGAGGTCCATGCGCGCGGCTTGCGGGCATCGGCGCCTCATGGGCGAACGATCTCCGTACTCGGCCCGGCAGAGGCGCCGCTGGCGCTGGTGCGCGGACGCTACCGGTTCCGTCTTCTGGTGCATGGTCGCAGGACTGACGATATTCAGGCCTATCTTCGGGCCATGCTCGAAAACGGACCGAAACAACGCGGTTCGGTGCGGGTTCAGCTTGACATCGACCCGCAAAGCTTCCTCTAAATGAAGTGAGGCGGAAAATGGCATGACAATGAGGAGATCCCGATGAGTTTTTATTGGCCGGAGAGTTTCGTAGGCCAGATCGCGCTGTTCATGGCAGTGGTGATCCTGATCTGGGGGCTGATCGTCGCGCTGGCGCCGTTGCGGCTGCTTGGCATTGCCGGCTTTACCGGTCTCAGGGAAGAAGGCTCGGCGAGTATCCACATTCGTTCGCTGATCGGCGGCACCTACGCCGCGATCTCGCTGATGGCGCTCCTGTTCGACCAGCCGATGATCTACCGCACATTTGGCCTGGCGCTGATTTTCGGTTTCCTGACGCGTCTTCTGTGGATGGCGACGCTGAAGAGCCGATCGGTGATGGGAGGAATCTTCCTCGTGTGCCAAGCAGTTGCGGGCGTATTCATGCTGCTATACGGACTGGGTTGGGCTTGACGCGAAATACAGCGAAAACTGGTTTCTTTCAGGGTTTTGCAGCTTTGACGCGGGAAAGGACCGGCAATGTTTCAAACCGGCTTTGATCGTGTTGCGGAGAGCTTATAGCTGTGCTAGACGAACCCCGACTATCGAGAGGGCAAGCGGAATAATTTGCTGTTTCGCGGGGATATTGTGAGGATTTGAGGGCCTTGCGGCATGTCGTTGGAGGCATCGCAGGGATCGTTTTAAGGGGAATATGTGCCTGTGGCAGACCTGTCCCATTCTGTGTCGAACGTTGCTCAGCGTTATGCGTTGTCGCTGTTCGAACTTGCAAAGGAAGACAACAGCATTGATGCTGTCGGCAAGGATCTCGATCGTATCGATGCCCTGCTGAAAGAAAGCGACGATTTCCGGCGGCTTGTCATGAGCCCGGTCTTCAGCGCCGACGAGCAGCTCAAGGCCGTGACCGCCATTCTGGCGAAGGCAAAGATCGGTGGCTATGCCGCGAACTTCGTCAAACTCGTTGCCAAGAATCGACGTTTGTTCGTTCTGCCCGGCATGATTTCTGCGTTCCGTCAGGAAGTGGCCGCGAATCGTGGCGAAATCACGGCAGAAGTGGCTGTGGCGCATAAACTTTCCGCCGAGCAACAACAGGAACTGAGAGAAGCGCTGAAGGGTGCGACGGGCAAGGATGTCGTTCTCGACATCACCGAAGACGCCTCGCTTCTTGGTGGCATGATCGTCAAGGTCGGCTCGCGCCAGATCGACACATCGCTGCGCACCAAACTCTCCAAACTTAAGCTTTCACTGAAAGAGGTTGGCTGATGGATATCCGGGCCGCGGAAATTTCCGCAATTCTGAAAGAGCAGATCAAAAATTTCGGCGAAGAGGCTGAGGTCTCGGAAGTCGGCCAGGTGCTTTCGGTCGGTGACGGCATTGCGCGCGTCTATGGCCTCGACAATGTTCAGGCCGGCGAAATGGTCGAGTTTTCGGCTGGCGTTCGCGGCATGGCGCTGAACCTCGAAGCCGATAATGTCGGTGTGGTTATCTTCGGTTCGGACCGCGAGATCAAGGAAGGCGACGTCGTCAAGCGGACCGGCGCCATCGTTGATGTGCCGGTTGGTCCCGCCCTTCTCGGTCGCGTCGTCGACGCGCTCGGCAATCCGATCGACGGCAAGGGCCCGATCGCTTCGGAAGAGCGCGCTGTTGTTGACGTCAAGGCGCCGGGCATTATTCCGCGCAAGTCGGTTCACGAGCCGATGTCGACGGGCCTCAAGGCCATTGACGCTCTGATCCCGGTTGGCCGCGGCCAGCGCGAGCTCGTCATTGGCGACCGCCAGACCGGCAAGACCGCCATCATTCTCGACACCTTCCTGAACCAGAAGCCGATCCACGACAACGGCCCGGACACGGAAAAGCTCTATTGCGTCTATGTCGCTGTCGGTCAGAAGCGTTCGACGGTTGCCCAGTTCGTGAAGACGCTGGAAGAGCGCGGCGCGCTGCAGTATTCGATCGTCATCGCGGCCACGGCCTCCGATCCGGCGCCGATGCAGTACATCGCTCCGTTCGCCGGTTGCGCAATGGGCGAATATTTCCGCGACAACGGCATGCATGCCCTGATCGCTTATGACGACCTTTCCAAGCAGGCCGTTGCCTATCGTCAGATGTCGCTGCTGCTGCGCCGCCCGCCAGGCCGCGAAGCCTATCCGGGCGACGTTTTCTACCTGCATTCGCGTCTTCTCGAGCGCGCCGCCAAGCTCTCCGACGAGCGCGGCGCCGGTTCGCTGACGGCTCTGCCGGTCATCGAAACGCAGGGTAACGACGTTTCGGCGTTCATTCCGACCAACGTGATCTCGATCACCGACGGCCAGATCTTCCTTGAAACCGACCTGTTCTACCAGGGCGTCCGTCCGGCCGTTAACGTCGGTCTGTCGGTGTCTCGCGTTGGTTCGTCGGCGCAGATCAAGGCGATGAAGCAGGTTGCCGGTTCGATCAAGGGCGAGCTCGCCCAGTATCGTGAAATGGCCGCCTTCGCACAGTTCGGTTCCGACCTTGACGCTGCAACCCAGCGCCTTCTGAACCGTGGTGCCCGTCTGACCGAACTCCTGAAGCAGCCGCAGTTCTCGCCGCTGAAGACGGAAGAGCAGGTCGCGGTCATCTTCGCCGGCGTTAACGGCTATCTCGACAAGCTCCCGGTCGCCAAGGTCAGCGCGTTTGAAAAGGGCCTTCTGTCCTACCTGCGCGGTGAAGCGAGCGACGTTCTTGAAGGCATCCGCACCGAGAAGGCACTGAGCGACGACCTGAAGGGCAAGCTCAAGGCTGCAATCGACGCGTTCTCCAAGAACTTTTCGTAAAACGGGTTATTCAGCGAGGAACCTGAAGCCATGGCTTCTTTGAAGGACCTGAAGCTTCGCATCGCATCGGTCAAGGCGACGCAGAAGATCACCAAGGCGATGCAGATGGTCGCCGCGGCGAAGCTTCGTCGCGCCCAGGAGGCCGCGGAAAACGCGCGGCCTTACTCCGAGCGTATGGGAACCGTGATGGCCGACCTGACGGCGGCCGTTGGCGAAGGCGAGGAAGTGCCGGCCCTGATGAAGGGAAACGGCAAGGACGACGTTCATCTTCTCCTGGTCTGCACCGCAGAACGTGGACTTTGCGGCGGCTTCAACGCGCAGATCGCGCGTCATGCCCGTCTTTTGGCCCGTGACCTGATCGCGAAGGGCAAGACCGTCAAGATCTTCTGCGTTGGCCGCAAGGGCTATGACGCTCTGCGTCGCGAATTCGCCGACATCATCGTCGAACGCAAGGACCTGCGCGACGTGCGCAAGATCGGCTTCGAGAATGCCGAGGACATCGGCAACCGCCTCATCGAGATGTTCGAGGCTGGTGAATTCGACGTCTGCAACCTGATCTACTCGGAGTTCAAGTCGGTCATCTCGCAGGTTCCGACCACGCTTCAGCTCATCCCGGCCGCACCGCCGGCCGAGGCTGAGGAACGCGAGAGTGCCTCGCTCTATGAATACGAGCCGGACGCCGAGACGATCCTCGAGGAAATCGTGCCGCTCAACATCCGTGTGCAGATCTTCCGGGCGCTGCTCGAGAATGTCGCCGGCGAGATGGGCGCGAAGATGACCGCTATGGACAATGCAACGCGCAATGCCGGTGAGATGATCGACAAGCTGACGCTGACCTACAACCGTAGGCGTCAGGAGAAGATCACCACGGAACTGATCGAAATTATTGCGGGCGCGGAAGCGCTCTAAAGCTGGAAAGAGGGTTTTAACATGGCTGAGGCCTCTATCGGTAAGGTGACGCAGATTATCGGCGCCGTCGTTGACGTCGCTTTCACCGGCGACCTGCCCCCCATCATGAACGCGCTTGAAACCGACAACCACGGCAACCGGCTTGTTCTCGAAGTCGCCCAGCATCTCGGCGAGAACGAAGTTCGCACGATCGCCATGGACGCGACCGAAGGTCTGATCCGTGGTCAGGAAGTCAAGAATACGGGCGCTCCCATTCAGGTGCCGGTCGGCGAAGAAACGCTCGGCCGCATCATGAACGTCATCGGCGAGCCCGTCGATGAAGTCGGTCCGATCAAGACCAAGGAAAAGCGCGCCATCCACCAGGAAGCACCGCCCTATGTCGACCAGTCGACCGAAGCGGAAATCCTGATCACCGGCATCAAGGTCGTCGACCTTCTTGCGCCTTACGCCAAGGGCGGCAAGATCGGCCTGTTCGGCGGCGCCGGCGTTGGCAAGACGGTTCTCATTCAGGAACTGATCAACAACATCGCCAAGGCGCACGGCGGCTATTCCGTGTTCGCTGGTGTTGGCGAGCGGACCCGTGAAGGCAACGACCTTTACCACGAAATGATCGAATCCAACGTGAACGTTGATCCGTCGAAGAACAACGGTTCGGCCGAGGGTTCGAAGTGCGCACTGGTCTACGGCCAGATGAACGAGCCTCCGGGCGCACGTGCACGCGTCGCGCTCTCGGGCTTGACGATTGCCGAGTCGTTCCGCGACCAGGGTCAGGACGTTCTGTTCTTCGTCGACAACATCTTCCGCTTCACCCAGGCAGGCTCGGAAATCTCGGCCCTGCTCGGCCGTATCCCTTCGGCCGTGGGCTATCAGCCGACGCTGTCGACCGACATGGGTGCCCTGCAGGAGCGCATCACCACCACGACCAAGGGTTCGATCACCTCGGTTCAGGCCATTTACGTGCCTGCCGACGACCTGACCGACCCGGCGCCGGCAACCTCGTTTGCCCACCTTGACGCTACGACGACGCTGTCGCGCTCGATCGCGGAAAAGGGCATCTACCCGGCCGTTGACCCGCTCGACTCGACCTCGCGCATGCTTGACCCGATGATTGTCGGCGAAGAGCACTACGCGGTTGCCCGTGCGGTTCAGTCGACCCTGCAGCGCTACAAGTCGCTTCAGGACATCATCGCCATTCTCGGCATGGACGAGCTTTCCGAAGAGGACAAGCTGACGGTTGCCCGCGCCCGCAAGATCGAGCGCTTCCTGTCGCAGCCGTTCCACGTTGCCGAAGTGTTCACCGGTTCGCCGGGCATCCTGGTCTCGCTGGAAGACACGATCCGCTCGTTCAAGGGTCTCGTCGAAGGCGAATACGACCACCTGCCGGAAGCGGCCTTCTACATGGTCGGCACCATTGACGACGCTGTTGCCAAGGCCAAGAAGCTCGCCGAAGCTGCCTAACGGTTGCTTTCAGACGGCGGCCGCCGAGCCGCCGTCATCCGGTGAAATGAATTTTGACGAGGAACGTCATGGCTGACACAATGATTTTCGAGCTGGTGACCCCGGAGAAGCTTCTCGCTTCGGCGGAGACGGATGCGGTGGTGATCCCGGCAAGCGAAGGCGAAATGACGGTGATGCCGAACCATGCGCCGACCATGACGATCGTTCGTCCGGGCATGGTGAAGTTCAAGAACCATGACGGCAAGGAATTCCAGTTCCTGGTGTTCCACGGCTTCGCCGATATCCAGGGCACGTCCTGCACGCTGCTCGCCGAGACGGCCGTACCGATCGGCGAGGCGAGCGACGCCATCGAGCACCGCATCAAACAGCTCCGCAAGGAGCTGAACGACGCTAGCCATCACGAGCACAAGAGCGCCATCGAGCAGATGCTCAACGAGCTCACGCATCTCAATCAGACGGTTCTGCCCGCCTGATCGGATTTGCCGGATGATTTCCAGAAAGCCGCAGCCATGTGCTGCGGTTTTTTTGTGCTGAAATCCGTCGGTCAGAGAACCAGTTTGTATTTCTGTGCGTAAACAGTCATAGATAAAGTGATACCGCCCGGGGGGCGACGATAGGCGCGTGTCCAGAGCAATTGCTATGGATTGATGGATGGGCATGGCAAATTTACGCAGCAAGTTCTCCCGCGATGCGGTCATCGTATCGTTGGCGACGATTGGCGTTGCAGCGATACTGATCCGCATTGACGCGTTCGAGATGCTGGCCAGATTTTCACGAAATCATGAAGACTGGGAAGTCGATGAGCTGTTCACTGTTTTGATGGTGATGAGCATCGGGCTTGGTTTCCTGCTGTTTCGACGTTCGCGCGAGCTGAACCGGGAGATAGCGAGGCGCCGTGAGGCGGAGCGGCTGGCCCAGGCGCTGGCGCGTCAGGATGCGCTGACGGGCATTCCCAACCGGCGCTCCTTCGAGGAGGAGTGCGACCGCCGGCTTTCGCGTGCGCGGCGTGATACCGACGCGTTTGCGCTTTTCTTCATCGACTTCGACCGCTTCAAGCAGATCAACGATAACCTGGGTCACGAGGCTGGCGATCGCCTTCTGCAGGCGTTGGTGGAGCGGCTCAAGAAGAACCTTCGACCCGAGGATTTCCTCGGCCGTCTCGGCGGTGACGAGTTCGCGATGATTGTCGCAGGTGCGTCGGACGAACGGACGTTGGCCGGCATAGCGGAACGGTTGATTGCGGCAGCGGCCGAGCCCGTCTCCGTCATGGGCCGCGCCATCAGTATGTCGATCAGTATCGGTATCGCGGTCTGTCCGCGTGATGGAAACTCCCGCGAAACGCTGCTGAAAAAGGCCGATACGGCAATGTATCGTGCCAAGGAAAACGGCCGACATCGGCTTGTCTTCTTCGATGCGGAAACGGAGGGGAGGGGCGCAGACGATCAGCTTCTCGAACTGGAGCTCGACAGCGCGCTCAAATCCGGAGCCGTCATCCCGTTCTACCAGCCCATCCGGGAGTTCCCCAGCGGCAAGATCATTTGCGTCGAAGTGCTGGCGCGTTGGCGCCATCCGACGCTTGGGCTCCTGAGCGCCGGCGATTTCGTTCCGCTCGCGGAGGCCGCCGGCTATATTCCGGCGCTGTTCACGGCCATGCTTGAAAAAGCCTGTGCGGATGCCGTGGCCTGGCCCGCCGATGTCAGGCTCGCCATCAACGTGATGCCGCAGCAGCTTTGCGACCGGAACTTCGCGGCAAATCTGCTGAAGGTTCTGCGGCGTCACCGGTTCTCGCCCGATCGGCTGGAGATCGAGGTGACCGAAGATGCGCTCGTGACCGACGTTGCCCTTTCGCGAAAAACGCTCGAGAGGCTCAAGAGCCACGGTATGACCGTGGCGCTCGATGACTTCGGGACCGGCTATTCCAGCCTCAAGCAGCTGCGCGAGCTGCCGTTCGACCGGGTGAAGATCGATCGAAGCTTCGTTGCCGGCATCGGTGTCGACCCGCAAAACGAGGAGATCGTGTCCTCGACGATCAGGCTCTGTCACGCCCTCGGCCTGCGCACGGTCGCGGAAGGTGTCGAGGATCAGGTGCAGGCAGACTGGATCATCAGCCACGGTGTCGATGCGGCGCAGGGGTACTATTACGCCCGCCCGCTGCCGGCCGAAGAACTGAACCGGTTTTTCGCCGGCGCGTGAGGCGTCAGTCGCCGATGGTGATGACGCCGCAATCGCCGGTCTCGGAGGCGAAGGCAAGGCGCTTGCCGGTCTCGTCCCAGCCGAGCGCGCTGATCGCGCCCTTACCGGGGCGGCGCAGCAGCGCCTCCTTGCTGTCTGAAAGCCGCACCGCCATGACCATGCCATCGATGAAGCCGATGGCGAGGACTTCTTCCGCCGGATGGAAGGCGACCTGCGTGACCATGATGTTGGCGCGGGTGCCAAGCTCGAGCGGCGCCCTGCCCATCGGGCCATCCTTGCCGGAAAACGGCCAGACGATCGCCGCCGGCGCGCCGGAGGTGGCGAGCCATTTGCCCTTCGGCGACCATGACCAGGATTTCACCTTGGCCGGATAGCCGCTCATGCGCATGTGCCGCGCATCGGCATTCATCTTGCCGTCAAGCTTCCAGCCATGAAGCGCGTTCTCCTGCATCGACGTCACCAGGAACCGACCGTCGGGGGAGAAGGTGATGCCGATATGGGCGCCCTTCCACTCGAGTTTGGTGGCGGGCGCCGTGCCGGTTACCCAATGCAGCGAGGCGCCGTTATAGCGGGCTGCGGCGATCCGCAGACCTTTCGGCGCGAAGGCGACGCCCTCGACGCTGCGCTCCTCGCGGAAGAGATGCGTCGTGCCGCTTTCGATGACACGCGTTTCGCGCCCGACGGCATAGGCGACCGCCCCATGCGGGCCGCCGGCGACCACGGAAATCCACTTGCGGGGCTCGCTTGCAAGTTCCTCAACCGTGCCGTCCTTGCCGATGCGCAGCACCCGGCCATCCTCGCCGCCGGTGATCAGCGAGGCGCTGAAGGGATCGCGCACGCAGGTCAGCAGCCCATCATGCGCTTCGATCGCCTTTTTGGCTCCGTCGAGGCGGTGGATGGTGCCGGAAGCCCCGGCAAAGAATGGGACGCCGCCCAGAAACGAGGCGGCGATTACGTGGTCGTCGATGTCGAAAGGGGCGACGCTCGGCATTACGACTGCACCTCGCAGGCGCGGAAGCTTTTCGCCAGCTTCTCCTCGTCGAGTTCGCGGCCGATGAAGACCAGCCGGCTTTCATGCCGCTCGCCTTCCTTCCAGGCGCGCTGATGGTCGCCCTCGATGATCATGTGGACGCCCTGGACGACGTAGCGCTCCGGATCGTTCTTGAACGCCAGAATGCCCTTCAGCCGCAGAATGTTAGGTCCCTGGTTCTGGGTGACCGACTGGATCCAAGGGAAGAAGCGGTTGGGATCGAGCTCGCCGCCCCTCAGCGAAACCGATGTCACCGTCACATCGTGATGGTCGGAGAGACCGTGGTGGTGGTGATCGTGGCCGTCATGATCATGATGGTGGTGGTGATGATGATCGTGATCGCAATCCGGGCCGCATTCGTGGTCATGGTCGTGCTCGTCATGATCCAGGAAGTGGGGATCGTCTTCCAGCACGTGCTGCAGGTCGAAGGCGTTCTGGTTCAGGATCTGCGAAAGCTCGATGCCCGAACGCTCGGTGCGATGGATGCGGGCAGCGGGATTGATCGCGCGCACCAGACGCTCGACCTCGGCCAGTTCCTCGGCGCTGACGAGGTCGGTCTTGTTGAGAAGCACGATATCGGCGAAGGCGATCTGGTCTTCGGCCTCGCGGCTGTCCTTCAGGCGCAGCGGCAGGTGTTTGGCATCAACGAGCGTGACGACGGCGTCAAGCGCGGTCTTGGAGCGGACATCGTCATCCATGAAGAAGGTCTGGGCGACCGGCACGGGATCGGCAAGGCCGGTGGTCTCGATGATGACGCCGTCGAAGCGGCGCGGGCGGCGCATCAGGCCTTCCACAACGCGGATCAGGTCGCCGCGCACCGTGCAGCAGACGCAGCCATTGTTCATCTCGTAGATCTCTTCGTCGGATTCGACGATCAAGTCGTTGTCGATGCCGATCTCGCCGAATTCATTAACGATGACGGCATATTGCTTGCCGTGATTTTCGGAAAGAATGCGGTTCAGGAGCGTGGTCTTCCCGGAGCCCAGATAGCCGGTCAGCACGGTCACCGGAATGGGCTTCAGTTCTTGTGTCTCGGTCATGACAAATCCTCGGACATTGCCGGCGAGGGCCGGAAATGCGTTGAAAAGGTTGTTGAGCCGGGGCGGCAGCCTGCACAGGCGTCGCCACAGGCGAGGGGTTGACCGAATATATAAGGACCACGGCGGATCGGCACAAGCGCGGCGTCGGGTCGCCCACACCGATCGTGGTGGTGCGCTATTGCGGGGGAGAATTAAATGGATTTAGCCTTTTATGTTGAAAATGCGGGTATTTCTGCTTTAAAAATTTAAATCGATAAAGATCGGCAAAAGACTGAAGGACCGGGAGAACGATGCGTGGCCCAGAAGGTCAAACTTTCGACAATCGCTGAATCGCTGGGTATCTCCACGGCAACGGTATCACTGGCGCTGCGCGACAGCCCGCTGGTTGCCGCCGCGACCCGCGAGCGCATCAAGGAACAGGCCCGGGCACTCGGCTATATCTACAATCGCCGCGCCGCCAGCCTCAGGACCTCGCGCTCGGGTATTCTCGGCGTCGTCGTTCACGACATCATGAACCCGTTCTACGGTGAAATCCTGAAGGCGATCGAAAGCGAGCTCGATCGCAACCGCCACACCTTCATCCTCTCCAACCATTACGATTCGGTCGAAAAGCAGCGCAATTTCATCGAGACCCTGCTGCAGCTCGGTGGCGATGGCGTGATCATGTCGCCGGCCATCGGCACGCCGCCGGAGGATGTGATGCTGGCGGAGGAAAACGGCATGCCGGCGATCTTCATCGCCCGCACCATGGAGGAGCTGGACCTGCCGACCTATCGCGGCGATGACAGCTACGGCATCGCGCTTGCGACCAACCACCTCATCGGTCTCGGCCATCGCTGCATCGCGATGATCGGCGGTACCGATCAGACGTCCACCGGCCGCGACCGCTATGCGGGCTATGCCAACGCGCTGAAGAAGGCGGGTATCTCGGTCGATCCGGGTCTCAGGCTCCCCGGTCCGCGCACAAAGCAGGGCGGGTTCGAGGCGGCGGTGCACTTCCTGTCCCTGCCGCAGAAGCCGACGGCCGCCGTCTGCTGGAACGACCTCGTCGCCATCGGCCTGATGAACGGCATCTCGCGTGCCGGGCTGACGCCGGGCGTCGATATTTCCGTCACCGGCTATGACGATCTCGAGGAAGCCTCGATTGCGACGCCGTCGCTCACCACGGTGTGGAACGGCCAGGCCGAGGTCGGCCGGCTCGCCGCCCGCGCGCTTCTCGACAAGCTCGCCGGTTCCAGTGCCCCGAACGGCATGCACCTCATCAAGCCGGAAATGCGCATCCGCCAATCCACCGGCCCTTATCGCGAAACCGCTGAGAACCATCTCGCGGTCTAGCGGTTATCATTTCAAGCCATGTTTTACAGAAATTCCTTTCGGGAGGCCCCATGTCCAGAAACACCGTCATGCTGTCGCAAAACCTCAATCCGTTCGTGGAAAAGGTGCTGAAGGACGAGTTCAATCTTATCACCATGCCGGAGGAGGGGCCTCAGGCTCTGGGCGCGGAAAAGGCGGCGGAGATCCGTGCCGTCGTCGCCTTTGGCGGCTTTTCGGCGGCGCAGATGGATGCCCTGCCCAACCTCGAGATCATCTCCTGCCCCGGCGTCGGCTATGACGGTATCGACACGGCCCATGCCGCCGATCGCGGCATCGTGGTGACCCATACGCCGAATGTGCTGAACGACGAGGTGGCCGATACCGCCATCGCGCTGCTGCTCAACACCGTCCGCCGGTTCTATTCCGCCGAGAAATGGGTCCGTGACGGCCGCTGGGAAAAGGAAGGCGGCTTTCCGCTGTCGCCGCTCACCGTCAAGGGCCGCAAGGTCGGGCTCTACGGTCTCGGCCGCATCGGGCTGGAAATCGCGGCGCGGCTGGAGCCGTTCAAGGTCGAGATCGCCTATCATACGCGCTCGCCGAAAAAGGGCGTCACCTATGCCTACCACCCGACGCTCGCCTCGCTTGCCGAAGCAGTCGATACGCTGATCTGCATCGTTCCGAAGACGGACGAGACCCACAAGACGGTCGATGCCGCCGTGCTGAAGGCACTGGGGCCGGAAGGCGTGCTGATCAATGTCGGCCGCGGCTGGACGGTGAACGAGGACGATCTGATCGCCGCGCTCGAGGCAGGAACGCTTGGTGGCGCCGGCCTCGACGTGTTCTACGACGAGCCAAAGGTTCCTTCCCGGCTTCTCGATTTCGACAATGTCAGCGTGCTGCCGCACGTCGCCTCCGCCTCGGTGCCGACGCGTGAAGCGATGGCCGCGCTCGTCGGCGACAATTTGAAGGGCTGGTTTGCCGAAAAGCGGCCGGTGACCCCGGTTCCGGAAACCCCGGTTCCGCCGAAAGCGTAAGGTCGAAGATCAGGGCCGCTCTTTTCTGGCGGCGATGATCTTTTGCATGAGAGCGATGAACTGCGCGCTCTCCTGGTCCGAAAGGGCGAGGAGAGCGTCTTCGTTCTCGGCCGTGGCGGCGGCGATCGCGGGGTCGCGCAGAGCGCGCGCCCGGTCCGTCAGCTTGATGCGCTGAACGCGGCCGTCATCGCGGTCCTTCTCGCGCCGGATCAAGCCGTCGCGCTCCATGCGCGAAAGGGTGTTGGCCATCGTTGCCTGCTCGATATCGAGCCGCTCCACCAATTGCTTTTGCGTCAGCCCGTCATTTTCCCAAAGTTCGAGGAGGGCGGGGAAAGTGCCGGTCGTCAGCCCGAGCGGTCTGATGCGGCCTGCCAGCCCGCGCTCAAGGAGCCGCGCCAGATGGTTGGTAAGATAGCCCGCCGATTGGTCTTTCGAAAAGATCATGCGCTCCATTAACATTTGCATAGCAAGCTATGCAATGATATATAGCAAGCTATATAATATGGAGGCGGCACATGCTGAAGATACTTCATGCCGTTGCCGGCGCCCTTGCCTTGGCTGTCGTCACCAGCTTCTGGCTGACCACGGTGCTGACCGAGACCTTCGCCAGCGCCGGTCTGATCACACTGGTCAAGACGTCGATACCCTGGGGCTTTCTGCTGCTCGTGCCGCTTGTCGGGCTTGCCGGCTTTTCCGGCTTCCGGTTGGCGCGCCCGATGCGCGGACGGCTGATAGCGGCAAAGCGCCGGCGCATGCCGATCATCGCCATCAACGGCGTTGTTGTTCTGATACCCGCGGCGCTGTTTCTGTCGGCGAAGGCACAGGCCAGCGCGTTTGATGCGAGCTTTTATGCCGTACAGGCAATCGAACTCATCTTCGGAGCCGTCAACATCACGCTATTGGCGATGAACATGCGAGACGGGTTGCGCATGAAGGGCCGGCGCCGCTGAAAAGCGACGTGCTATCAGGCCTCAGCCCTTTTGCGCGGCCTGATATTCCCTGACGGCAGCGCCGAAGGCCTCGAAGATCTTTCGCGACGGCGTGTCGGATTTGGCCCAGTACTCCGGGTGCCACTGCACGCCGACGGCGAAGCTTTTCGCACCGATCACCGAGACGGCCTCGACCGTGCCATCCGGAGCGACAGCTTCGACGGCCAGGCTCGGGGCGAGGTCGCTGATCGCCTGACGATGGAGGGAATTGACCTTTATATTGCCGGCGCCGATGACGCCCGCCAGGCAGGAGCCCTCGGCGATGCGCACGCTCTGGCGGATGACGAACTTTTCGTCGCGATTGCCGTCATCGGGTTCGCGGTGATCCATGCGACCATCGACCTCGTGCACCTCGCTGACAAGCGTGCCGCCGAGCGCGACGTTGAGCTCCTGGATCCCCCGGCAGATGGCCAGGAGCGGCAGGCCACGCTCCACCGCGCCGCGGATCAGCGGCAGCGTGTTGGCGTCGCGACCGGGATCGAACGGGCCGTCCTTGTCCTCGGCAGTCTTGCCGTAAAGTGCAGGCGCGACATTGCTGATGGCGCCGGTCACCAGCAGGCCGTCGACACGGTCGAGAATGGCATCGATGTCGTTGCCTTCCGGAAAGGCGGGGATGATGAAACTCATCACGCCGGCTACATCGAGCGCTGCACCGACATACTGCTGCTGTGCGGCATGCCAGACGATTTCACCGAAGGTCTTGGTATCTGCGGGAACGGCAACGACGGGTTTGCTCATGGCGCTGTTTCTCGAAATAGGAAGCGATTTTGCAGCGAGTGATGTCGCCTCGCGCTGTTCGTGTCAATCGCAAGCGCACTCGCCGCGATGCGAAATTTCTATGAATCCATAAGCGGCGGATATCGCGCACCTTATACCTTGGTTGAATGTGGGCCCGTTTACGTCCAGAAAACCGCTATTGCAGGGCTTTCGGAGTTGAAAGCTTGCTTTCAAAGTGTTCTTCTCGCCCTGCGTCCGTTCGAGGAGGAAAAGTGCGGGCGCAGGTCAAATCGGGAGGATAATATGGACCGTCGTTCCTTTATGAAACGGATCGGTGCGGGTGGTGTTGGCGCCGCCGCAGCGACCGCGCTCGCAGCGCCTGCCATCGCGCAGGAAAATCCGAAAATCACCTGGCGCATGACGTCGTCATTTCCGAAGTCGCTCGACACGATTTACGGTGGGGCGGAAGATGTCGCCAATCATGTCAAGGCTGCGACCGGCGGCAATTTCGATATCCAGTGCTATGCCGCTGGCGAAATCGTTCCCGGCCTGCAGGCTCTCGATGCCGTTCAGTCCGGGACTGTGGAAGCGGCGCACACCTGCTCCTACTATTTCTGGGGCAAGGATCCGACCTTCGCGATCGGCACGGCCATTCCCTTCGGGCTCAATGCGCGCCTGATGAATGCCTGGCTCTATGAGGGCAACGGCAACGCGCTGCTGAACGAATTCTTCGCTGGCTATGGCGTCTATGGCCTTGCTGCGGGCAATACCGGCGTGCAGATGGGCGGCTGGTTCTCCAAGGAGGTTAATACGGTCGACGATCTGAAGGGCCTGAAAATGCGCATCGCCGGTCTGGCGGGCCGCGTCATGGAAAAGGTCGGCGTCGTGCCGCAGCAGCTTGCCGGCGGCGATATCTACCCGGCGCTGGAGAAGGGCACGATCGATGCCGCTGAATTCGTCGGTCCTTACGACGACCAGAAGCTCGGCTTCTACAAGGTGGCGAAGTTCTACTACTATCCGGGCTGGTGGGAAGGTGGGCCGACGATCCACGCCTTCTTCAACAAGGAGAAGTATGACGCCCTGCCGGCGAACTATCAGGCCGCACTCGATGACGCCTGCGCCTTTGCCAACACCAACATGATGGCGAAGTACGACGTGAAGAACCCGGTGGCGATCCGCGAACTCATCGCCGATGGCGCTCAGCTCAAGGGTTTCAGCACCGAAATCATGCAGGCCTGCTTCAATGCTGCCATGGAAGTCTATGCCGAGCTCGGTGCCGACAATGCGATGTTCAAGAAGATCTACAACGATCAGACCAACTACAAGAACGACGCCTATGGCTGGCTGAAGACATCCGAGTTCCGCTATGACCAGTTCATGATGGCGCTGCAGAACAACGGCATGATCAAGCCGCTCGCCTGAGGCGAAAGCCTCCGGTGGCATGGCGTGATGCACCTTTCGATCTTCCCCCTCAAGGGGGGAGATCGAGTGGGGGATATGCGGATACGCGGACAAACGAAAACCCCGGAAGCTCAGGCTTCCGGGGTTTTCGTGTTGATCAGTTGAAGTTCAGCGTTGGCGGGTCGTCGAGGTTGAAGCTGTCCGAGCCGCTGTCGGAGCCGGGGAGCGCGAAGGGATCATCGCCGCCGCCGTCATTGCCGAAGCTGTCGAGGCTGAACGGATCATCGCTGTCGCCGCCGAAGGCCGGCATTTCGATCGTTACCGAATCCGGATCGACCCTGACCACCTCGTCCTTGTAGTGGGTGACGAGCTTGGGGAAGGCGATGACGGCGACAATCACCAGCATCTGGATCAGGATGAAGGGAACGATGCCCTTATAGATGTCGAGGGTCCTGACCCCGCGCATGACGTTTCCGGTACCCTTGTCGACCCAGTCTCCCGCAGGCGTTACCGAGCGCAGGTAGAACAGCGAGAAGCCGAAGGGTGGTGTCAGGAACGATGTCTGCAGGTTGAGGCCAAGAATGATGCCGAACCATATAAGGTCGATACCCAGCGCCTGCGCGGGCATCACCAAAAGCGGCACCATGATGAAGGCAATCTCGAAGAAATCGAGGAAGCAGCCAAGAATGAAGATGATGATGGTGACGACGATCAGGAAGCCGTATTCCCCGCCCGGCAGGCTGGTGAGCAGGTCCTCGATCCAGACATTGCCGTTGATGCCGTAGAAGGTGAGGCTGAAGACGCGTGCGCCCATCAGGATCATCATCACGAAGGCGGAAAGCTTGGTGGTCGCGTCGAGCGCGTTCTTCAGCGAGCGGAAGTCGAGGCGTCCCTTGGCAAGGGCCAGCAGCAGCGCGCCGGCGGCCCCCATCGCGCCGCCTTCCGTCGGCGTGGCGATGCCGAGGAAGATGGTGCCCAGCACCAGGAAGATCAGCGCCAGCGGCGGCACCAGCACGATGATGACCTGCTGCGACAGGCGCGACAGCAGGTTCATGTTGAAGCGATCATTGGCGATCGCGACAAGATAGACGACCATGACGCCGAAGAACAGCGCGGCGACGAGCCGCCACGCGTCCGCAAGGCCGGTGAAGAGCACGTGGTAGCCAAGGAAATAGAGGCCGAAAGCGACCGCGATCATCGCGATGAGCGAGATGACGCCGCTGCCGAGCGTGCGTGCCTCGACCGGCATGGCCGGTGCCGCCTTCGGCCGGATCAGCGTCGTGATGAAGACGTAGAGGCAGTAGGCGGCGATCACCAGCAGCGAGGGATAGAGCGCGCCGACATACATGTCGCCGACGGACCGGCCGAGCTGGTCGGCCATGACGATCAGCACCAGCGAGGGCGGCACGATCTGGGCCAGCGTGCCGGAGGCCGCGATCGTGCCGGTCGAGAACGACCGGTCATAGCCGTAGCGCAGCATCACCGGCAGCGAGATCAGACCCATGGCCATGACCGAGGCCGCGACGACACCCGTGGTGGCGCCGAGCAGCGCGCCGACGAGCACCACCGCATAGGCAACGCCGCCGCGCACCGGGCCGAACAACTGGCCGATGGTATCGAGCAGGTCCTCGGCCATGCGCGAGCGCTCGAGGATGATGCCCATGAAGGTGAAGAACGGCACGGCAAGCAGCGTCTCGTTCGACATGATGCCGCCGAAGAAACGGTCGGGATGCGACTGCAGCAGCGGCCAGAACAGGTGGATTTCCGGCGAGATCGACGAGAATTCGACGCCGAGCACGAAGAAGGCGAGGCCGCCTGCCGCGAGCGTGAAGGCGACCGGATAGCCAAGAAGGAGAAGCGCCATCAC
Source organism: Martelella endophytica (assembly GCF_000960975.1). Classification (NCBI taxonomy): domain Bacteria; kingdom Pseudomonadati; phylum Pseudomonadota; class Alphaproteobacteria; order Hyphomicrobiales; family Aurantimonadaceae; genus Martelella; species Martelella endophytica. The sequence continues at coordinate 2,463,271 of NZ_CP010803.1, forward strand.
GGTGACGAACATGATGGGCGCGAGGTTATGGGCAATGAGGTCAATCATTGGGATTTTCCTCTGTCATCATGTGCGCGGCATTGCCGGAGTCCTGATAGAGCGCGTCGTCCTCGGCGATATGGCCGGAGATGACGCCGGCGCGCTTGATGATCTCGGAGAAGGCCTGCAGCAGAAGCAGGATGAAACCGATCAGGATGAAGGATTTGGCCGGCCACAGGATCAGGCCGCCGGCATTGGTCGAGTGCTCGCCGGAAAAGAACGACCGCCAGAACCACGGCCAGCAGAGATAGACCATCATGCCGGCAAACGGCACGAGGAAGATCGTGTGCAGCACGAGATCGATCCAGTCGCGGGTGCGCTTCGACCATGACGACGACAGGATGTCGATGCGGATATGCTCGTTCTTCAGCAGTGCATAGGCGGCAGCCAGCATGAACACGGCGCCATAGAGATACCATTGCAGTTCGAGCATGGCATTCGAGGAAAGCGCAAACAGCTTGCGACTGATCGCATTGCCGGCGCTGACGAGGACGGCCACCAGAAGCAGCCAGGACACCGAGTGTCCGATGAATTCGTTCAGCCTGTCTATTGTACGGCTTATTATTATAAGTGGTTTCATTGGGGCCTCCAAAACCGTCCGAACTCCTTAATGGAAGTTGTCAAGGCCGCGCAACATGCCTTTGGTACAATACGGACGGAAACGGACCCGAAATTGGAATTTTGCAACACATCTGGCGGCCCCGCGCGACTGAAAGTTGCGAGAGAACCGTCTAGTCGCGATTGAGGAAGGCCAGCAGGTCGGTGACGACGTCCTCGGCGTCACCGTTCCATTTCCCGCCGCGTGCCAGATGGCCGTTGATCACCTGCGTGGCGGCGCCGTTCGCGGTTGCCAGGATAAGCCGGGCGAGGCGTTCGGGCTCACCGGGCGGCAGTTCGCCACGGGCCTGTGCCGCGACGACGGCAGAGAGAAAGGCCTGCTGAGCCTCCGTCCCGGATGTCAGGGCATGTTTTACCGCCGCGGGCCAGGGGCCATATGTCAGGCTGAACCGTTCCGGCCATGCGATCGCCCGGCGCAGGTGCTCGCGCAAGGCGTCAATGAGCGTCATGTTTCCATCGACAACCGCCTGCCAGTTTTGTCGGGAGACAACGAGCTCACGCTCGGCGATGCCGGCGAGCAGCATGTCCTTGTCCTTGAAATGGCGGTAAGGGGCGTTGTGTGAGAGCCCAACGCGACCGGCGACTTCACGAAGCGTCACAGCTGAGGGGCCGCCCTCGTCGAGGAGGGCGGCGGCGGCCTCGACCAGCCGGGTACGGGTATCCGTCATAAAAACCTCATTCCAGCGCTTCGGACGGATGTTGACAATGTCAACATCCGTTACCATGTTGACGTCGTCAACATCGGAGAATTCCATAATGACTTATAACCATCCTCCCAAACTGGAAACCACCTATAACCGGCTTCGGGGCAAAGCGGTGCTTGTTACCGGCGCCACCAGCGGCATCGGCGAGGCCGCCGTGCGGCTCTTTGCTGCAGAGGGCGCGCAAGTGGTTGCCGCGGCCCGACGAACGGACAGGCTGAACGGACTTGCCGAGGAACTTCGCGGCAAAGGGTTCGCGGTCGAGGCCGTTTCCTGCGATGTCGGCGACGAGGCATCGGTCAAACACGCCGTCGATGCCGTGCGGCGAACCTATGGTCGCATCGATCTCGCATTCAACAATGCCGGCGTCGGCGGCGCGGGGCGCCTGCACGAGACCAATGCTGAGGACTTCGACCGCATCATCGCGATCAATCTGCGTGGCGTGTTTCTGTCAATGAAATACGAGATCGCGGCAATGCTGGAGCAGGGGAGCGGCGGTTCGATCGTCAACACTTCTTCCATTGGCGGCCTGATCGGCGTTTCGTCGCTTGCTGCCTATAGCGCCAGCAAATGGGGTGTCGCCGGGCTGACGAAGTCAGCGGCTGTCGCTTATGGTCGCCAGGGCATTCGCGTCAACGCCATTGCGCCGGGCGCAACCCGTTCGGAGATGTTCGATGGCTGGATGCCGACTGAGGAAGCCCGGGAGCAAATTGCGGCAACCTCGCCCATGAACTACATTGCCGATCCCGACGACATGGCGCGGGTGGCGCTCTATCTGCTCTCCGATGAGGCCCGCTGGACCACCGGCGCCATCCTTCCCGCCGAAGGCGGCAGCAGCGCCGGCGTCTAGCCATCAGGCAGGCTGCGGCATTGCGGTGTCGCGGCTTGCCTTCGAGCGGAAGGTCATGGCCATCAGCGTCGCGCCGATACCCATGCCCCAGGCGCCGACATACATCCAAGTGTAGGTGGCGAAGGTATCGTAGATGAGGCCGCCGGCGAGCGGGCCGAGCGCCATGCCGAGACCGCCGGCAAGGCCGGTGCCGCCGATGACGGTTCCCATCATCCGTTGCGGGAAATTTTCGCGGGCAAGCACGGCATAGAGCGGCATCACGCCTGCATAGATGAAGCCGAAGATGGCCGCGACGGTGTAGAAGCCCGCCAGTTCCCGCACGAAGGCATAGGCAAGCGCGCCGAAGGCCTGCGCCAGAAGCCCGGCGACAAGCACGCGCTTGGCGCCCAGCCGGTCTCCGAGGATGCCGAATGCGACGCGGCCGCCGAGGCCCGCGAGGCCTTCGATGGAATAGATCGAGACCGCGGCCATCAGCGGTATGCCGCAGGTGACGGCATAGCTCACCGTGTGGAAGATCGGCCCGGCATGGGTGGCACAGCAGAAGAAGTTGGTGAGGCAGAGCACGATGAACTGCGGCGAGCGGATGGCATCGCCGACCGTGATCTCCGGCTCGGCAACGCCGGGGGCTGGTGCCACGGCCGCCGGCGGACGGCGGATGAGGAGGGCGGCCGGCAGCATCAGCACGGCGACGAGGACGGCGATAACCTGCATAGAGGTGCGCCAGTCATGGCCCTCGACCAGCCAGGCCGCAAACGGCGACATCGTCATCGGCGCGACGCCGAAGCCGACGGAGACCAGCGAGACGGCGAGCGAGCGGTGGGTATCGAACCAGCCGACGATGGACGACATCATCGGCGCCATCAGCGCCGCGATCGCAAGGCCTGACATCAGGCCGAAGGTGGCCTGAAACAGGGGCAGGCTGGTGCTGACGCTTCCGAGCAGCAGCGCGACAACCATCAGCGCGCTTCCCGCAACCACGATCGGGCGCGGGCCGAACCGGTCGGAAAGGGAGCCCATGATCATGCTGGCCAGCGCCGAGGTGATGAAGCCGATCGTCATCGCCGCCGAAATGCCCGTGGTGGACCAGCCGGTATCGGCCGACATCGGCCGGAGAAAGACGGGTAGCGAGAAGACCGCGCCGATGGCAAGACAGCCGATGACGGCGCCGGCAGCGACCATGACCCAGCGGTAGCGCGTCTGATGCATCTGAGACTTCCCTCCAGAGATCGGCAGGCGAAAGTTTTGAGCCCTGCGATTATGTACGTTGATATCAACCTAAATAATGACTGTCAATCGTCCGATGGGGCGTGGGCGCTTTCGCTGAGAGCGTTGTTGAAAGTGCAAAACAAGGTATGGTAATCGAAGGACAAGGGAGCGCGCCGGCAGGTGATGTCGGGCGCAGGTGGCTCTTCAGCCGCGAAGGAGGGAAATCCATGCAGAATGCCGAAACGTCCAAGCCTGTAGACGAGGCCGACTTTTCCGAACACGCCAAGACCTACAATTTCTTTGTGGCCGGCACGAAATACGGCACGCTGCATGTCATTGCGCTGATGGTTGCCATGGCAGCCGGTCTTGTCGGTCCTTTCGGATTTTTCGGCGCCTTGATCATCTTCATTCTCATCAACGCGATCGGCATCTATATTCTGCGCTGAACGCTCATCCGAGGGTTTGTCTTTGCTGCGGAACGTAGGGCGCGCCGTGCCGACCGGCGCGCGCTGGCCGATCTTCGGACGTTTCGTCCTGTCTTTGGGAGTATGTCTTGAGCAAGAAGCTTTTTGTGCCGAGGGAGACGGCCTTCGCGGAAACCCGCGTCGCCGCGTCCCCCGACACCGTGAAAAAACTGAAGGCCCTCGGTTTCGATGTCGTCATCGAAAGCGGCGCCGGCCTCGCCTCGCGCATTGACGACGAGGCCTACCGCGCCGCCGGGGCGGAGATCGCGGGAGCCGAAGCGGCCGCGGATGCGGATATCGTCTTCAAGGTGCGCCGACCGGAGGAGGGCGAGTTCTCGGCCTACAAGAGCGGCGCCGTCGTGATTGCGATGATGGACCCTTACGGCAACGAGGCGGCCCTTTCCGCCATGGCCGGACGCGGGGTCTCTGCCTTCGCCATGGAGCTGATGCCGCGTATCACCCGCGCGCAGTCGATGGACGTGTTGTCCTCGCAGGCGAACCTTGCCGGTTATCAGGCCGTCATCGAAGCGGCCGCCGTGTTCGACCGGGCGATGCCGATGATGATGACCGCGGCGGGCACCGTCCCGGCAGCGCGCGTCTTCGTCATGGGCGCCGGCGTTGCCGGTCTGCAGGCGATCGCGACCGCCCGCCGTCTCGGCGCCGTGGTCTCCGCGACAGATGTGCGCCCGGCGGCCAAGGAACAGGTCGCCTCGCTCGGCGCCAAGTTCATCGCCGTCGAGGACGACGAATTCAAGGCGGCCGAAACCGCCGGCGGCTATGCCAAGGAAATGTCGGCCGAATATCAGGCAAAACAGGCGGAGCTTGTGGCTTCCCACATCGCCAAGCAGGACATCGTCATCACCACGGCGCTCATTCCGGGGCGCCCTGCGCCGCGGCTCGTCAGCCGCGCCATGCTGTCGGCCATGAAGCTCGGTTCCGTCGCCGTCGACCTTGCCGTCGAGCGTGGCGGCAACATCGAAGGCGCTGAGGCGGGCAATGTCGCCGAAGTCGAGGGCGTGCGCGTCGTCGGTTTCGCCAACCTGCCCGGTCGGATCGCGGCCAGCGCTTCGGCGCTCTATGCTAAGAACCTGCTGACCTTCTTCGAGACGCTGGTCGACAAGGAAGCCGGTGGCGTGAAGATCAATCGGGACGACGAACTGGTCGCAGCGACGCTGCTGACCCATGAGGGCGCGGTCGTCCATCCGAAATTCGGCGGCGCCACCGCCGGGGGAGAGGCGTAATGTCCGTATCCGACATCAATCAATCCATCGACAGCGCGATGAGTTCGCTGGAGCAGGCGAAAACGGCGCTCGGCAATCTCGAGGACGGGTCGCTGGCAGCGCTTGCCCATGGGGTAACTGGTGGGGCGATCGATCCCTTCGTCTTCCAGCTCGCGATCTTCGTGCTCGCCGTCTTCGTCGGCTATTATGTCGTCTGGTCGGTGACGCCGGCGCTGCACACGCCGCTGATGGCCGTGACCAACGCCATCTCCTCCGTCATCGTCGTCGGCGCGCTGCTCGCGGTCGCGCTTTCGGCGAGCGGCATTGCCACCGGCATGGGCTTCATTGCGCTCATCCTCGTGTCGATCAACATCTTCGGCGGCTTTCTTGTCACCCAGCGCATGCTGGCGATGTACAAGAAGAAGGAAAAGTGAGGCCCTAAGACAATGTCTGTCAACATCGCAGCCTTGCTGTTTCTCGTCTCGGCGGTGCTCTTCATTCTGGCACTGCGCGGCCTTTCGCATCCCTCCACCAGCCGGCGCGGCAATCTTTACGGCATGATCGGCATGGGCATTGCCATCGGCACGACCCTGCTGCTTGCCAAGCCCAGCTTCGCCTCGCTCGTCTATATCATCCTGGCACTCGCCATCGGCGGCGGCATTGGCGCCTATATTGCCCGCCACATCGCCATGACGGCGATGCCGCAGCTGGTCGCCGGCTTCCACTCGCTGGTCGGTCTTGCGGCTGTGCTGGTCGCTGGCGCGGCGCTCTATTCGCCCGAAAGCTTCAATATCGGCACGCCGGATGACATTCACCTGCGCGCCCTGATCGAGCTATCGATCGGTGCCGCGATCGGTGCGATCACCTTCACCGGCTCGATCATCGCCTTCCTGAAGCTCGACGGTCGCATGTCCGGCAAGCCGATCATGCTGCCGGGCCGCCATGCCATCAATCTGGCGCTGCTGGCGGCGCTGGTGTTCTTCGTGATCTCGCTTTCGGCAACGGCCAATCCGATCCATTTCTGGCTGATCGTCATCCTGGCGCTGGTGCTCGGCGTGCTGATTATCGTGCCGATCGGTGGCGCCGACATGCCGGTCGTCGTGTCGATGCTGAACTCCTATTCGGGCTGGGCTGCCGCCGGCATCGGTTTCACCCTCGGCAACATGGCGCTGATCGTCACCGGTGCGCTGGTCGGCTCCTCCGGTGCGATCCTGTCCTACATCATGTGCAAGGGCATGAACCGCTCCTTCATCTCCGTCATCCTCGGTGGCTTCGGTGGCGAGACGTCTTCTGGCGGTGGTGCCGGTGCAGTCGACCGCAACGTCAAGACCGGTTCTGCCGACGATGCGGCCTTCCTGATGGAGAACGCCTCCAAGGTCATCATCGTGCCGGGCTACGGCATGGCGGTGGCGCAGGCCCAACATGCGCTGCGCGAACTCGCCGACAAGCTGAAGGAAAAGGGCGTCGAGGTGAAATACGCCATCCACCCCGTTGCCGGCCGCATGCCCGGGCACATGAACGTGCTGCTCGCCGAGGCCAATGTGCCTTATGACGAGGTTTTCGAACTCGAGGATATCAATTCCGAGTTCGCCCAGGCCGATGTCGCCTATGTCATCGGCGCCAATGACGTCACCAACCCGGCGGCGCGCGACGACAAGACCTCGCCGATTTACGGCATGCCGATCCTCGACGTCGACAAGGCGAAGACCTGCCTGTTCGTCAAGCGCTCGCTCGGCTCCGGCTATGCCGGCATCGACAACGAGCTGTTCTACAAGGATGGCACGATGATGCTGCTCGGCGACGCCAAGAAGATGACCGAGGACATCGTCAAGGCGATCGAATAGGAAGAGCTAAGCCTTTGAGTTCACTAGGGCCCCGACGGTTTTGTCCGCCGGGGCTTTTTGTTTCAGGGTGTTTTGGCGGAACCACCGGCTGCCACCGCACGTTGTTTCAAAAGCAAAACAAGCGAGGAAATAACGTGGTGAACCTGCGTGGTGTCGTTGCAATACCGGCGTTTTCGGCGCTGGCCCTGACGTTGATGAGTTTCGATATTCCCGAGACCCCTCCTGTTCCAGAACCCCGCCCGGATGAAACGGTGACGGCCGGTGCCAATCCGGAAGCTTCGGATCCAGAAGCGCCGGCCAAGACGGAGGATGGCGCCGAGGCTGCATCGGAGAACGCGGAAGATGCCGTCCCGGAAGAGCCGCCGGTTCCCGAAGAGCGTGCCGACAATCCGCCGCCCCCGCCACCGCCGGAACCGAAGCCGGTTGCCGAGGAGACCGGCGCATTTGCCCGCTGCACGGCCGCTCTGACGGCCCTTGGTGCGGATTATGAAGTGCTCGAAACCATCGACGATCCCGGTTCCTGCGGAATCGACAAGCCGCTGAAGGTGAGCGTGGTGCTTGAGGGCGTGAAGCTCGTGCCGGAGGGGACGATGCGTTGCGAGACCGCGCTTGCGATCGCGAACTGGGCGAAGACCTATGTGGAACCGACGGCGACGATCGCGCTCGACAAGGATGCGAAGCTGACGGAGATCCACCAGGCCTCGACCTATGTCTGCCGCACCCGCAACAGCGTCGCCGATGCCAAGATTTCGGAACATGCCAAGGGCAATGCCGTCGACGTGCGCAGCCTGACCTTTTCGGACGGCACGACGGTCGACATGGAGCCGCGCCGCAAGGATGGAACGGCGACGGGCGCTTTCCAGCGCACCGTGAGTGCGGCGGCGTGCCTCTACTTCAATACGGTGCTTTCGCCCGGCAGCGACGCCACCCATCAGGACCACATGCATCTCGACGTGATCACCCGCAAGAGCGGCTATCGCTATTGCCGATAGGCGTCTTCAGCCTTCCAGCCAGGCGATCGCTTGCTCGTCCTGGCCGCTTGCGAATATCTTCACCTCGGCGTGCGACAGCATGGCAAACATCTGTACCGCCTGTGCAAAGCCGTAGTTTGCCGTGACCAGGGCAATGCGCTGCAGGTTCAACGGTTCGCTGCGGCGGAAATGCTGACCGCCGACAGCCGAACCGCCGTCGACCCCGAGGAAATCACTCGCTGTTATGAGAAGCAATCTGATCGGTCCGACCACATTGCGGGCTTCGAGCGCCGGCATCAGTACACCCTGAAAGTCTTCCGCGGTCATTGCTCCGTGAATGGCGAAGCCTGTGATGTCTTCCGAGAGATCCTCGATCTTGGTCAGCACGCGCTTGTCTCCTGCCTTTTGTTTTTCATCAATTCGACGATAGACGAAATCGAAGCCTTTCGCGATAGGTGGCGGGCCCTCAAAAAAACATGAGTGAGTTTGTCACCTTTATACTTTACCTTTTTTGTCATGTTTTATATGGTCGCCTCATCCTTCAAATCGGACGAGGTTACGATGGCGAAGAAGAACAAGCGCAAGGCAGCCGCGAGGCAGGGCAGCCAGACCGAAGAGGTGACCCGCGTCGCCGCAGCTCCGGTGGGGCTTTCCGGCCGCAGCTTTCTCTATGTCGGCGGGCGCGACTGCCAGGTCGCGCATCTGAGAGCGATTGCCGACAGCTATGGCGCCGAACTCATCCACCATGACGGTGGCCTGCGTGAGGCGGTGTCGCGCATCGACAGGGTTCTGCCTTCTGTCGACTGCGTTTTCTGTCCGATTGATTGCATCAGTCATGATGCCTGTGTGCGGGTGAAATCGGGCTGCAAGAAGTTCAAGAAGGCCTTCGTGCCGCTCCGCAACGGCTCCAAGTCTTCGCTCGAGCGTGCTTTGCAGACGATGAGCGAGCGCGACAATTGACCACCTGCGATATTGACGGCGTGCGCCTGATCGGGCTGCATCGCACCGATGCCGATGGCGGCCTCCTGTGCCGCTACGCGCCGATGCGCGCCGGCGCGGTGGTTCTTGCCTTTCCTCCGCGCCGCCGCACTTCTCCGAGCGCCCGGAAGGCCGCAATCATTGATCTCGACCTCCGGCGTCGCCATGTTCACAATCATCCGACGGAGGTGCCGAAATGTATATCGCGATGAACCGCTTCAAGGTTGCAACAGGATCGGAAGAGGCATTCGAAGCTATCTGGAAAGGGCGGGATTCGCGGCTTTCCGAACTTGCCGGCTTCATCTCCTTCCAGCTTCTGAAGGGTAAGAGCTTTACCGACGAGGGGTACACGCTCTATGCCTCGCACACGATGTGGGAGAGCGAGGAGGCCTTTACCGCCTGGACCCGTTCGGAACAGTTCCGCGATGCCCACAGGAATGCCGGCGAACGCAAGGCCGAGTATCTCGGACCGCCGGTGTTCGAAGGCTTCAATACTGTAGAGGGGGCGTGATGAGCGATCCCTCGGAGATCGCCGTCCTTCCCGTCCTGCCATCGCTCGATCTGGCCGAGACCAAGGCGTTCTACACCGAAAAGCTCGGGTTTTCGGAGGTTGTGCATGAGGATGATGGCTATCTCATCCTCCGCCGCCCCGGGCTGGAGCTGCATTTCTGGCTGACCGACGACCGTTCGCTGAGCGAACGCACGTCGGTCTATATCCGCGGTGGCGGCATTGATGCGCTTCATGCCGAATATGCGCCGCGCGGCATCCTGCACCCGCAGGGCTTTGCCGAACGATCCTGGGGCATGAAGGAATTCTACGTTTCCGATCCGCACGGCAATCTGCTGCGCTTCGGCCGCATTCCGGGCGATGACAATGCCTGATCAGTCCTGACGGGCGGGAAGCAACGCCGCGAGTGCGGCCAGCAGCCAGCCGACGATAACGGCTGTGCCGCCGACAGGGGCGGCCATGCGGAACAGGCTGTTACCGAGATAGGTCACTGCGGCAAGGTCGCCGGCAAAGAGCAATGTGCCAAGCGCCATGACGAGGCCGGCGCCAAGCGCGACGGGCGTCGCACGGGCGAGCAGGGAAAGTCCCAGAAGTGCGGGGCCGTTTGCAAGGCAGATCAGCGCTGCCGACTGCAGCACGGCGTTGCCGCCATGATAGGACGCCGCGGCCAGCATGACGCCGGCAGCTCCTGTGATGCCACCGAGAAAAAGAAGGATGCGGGTCGAAAACGACATGGCTCAGGCCCTGTTCTGCATGTGGTAAGCGAGTTTTTCGATTGGCGGCATGATCACAGCCCGGAGCCGGATGTCCGGCACGGTCTCCTCCAGCGCCCGGCGGAAGCAGAGCAGCCACTCGTCGCGTTCCTCGGGTCCGATCGGCGCCGGCATGTGCCGCATCCTGAGGCGCGGATGGCCGTGCTTTTCGATGTAGACGGGCGGGCCGCCGAGATAGCCGGTCAGATAATCGCGGAACTTGGCCTCGGAACCTGCAAGGCTTGCCGGGTGGATCGCGCGGCAATGGCGGGCTTCCGGCAGGGTGTCCATCAGCTCGTAGAACCGCCGCGACAGCCTTTCGACCGAGTCCGCCCCGCCAATGGCCTCAAAGAGGCTGATCTCTTCTGCCTGTTCCATATCCAAGGCTTCTACAACTGATTCAGGCCGCGACACAATGGAGCGTCACGCCTTTTTCAAGAAGCGGCCGGCGCTGGTCTTCGGCAAGCTCGGCGCCGGTGAAGACAGCGGAGAAGGTTTCAAGCCCGGTCAGGAAATGCAGGCCGGGGCGGCCAAACTTGGTGTGGTCGGCGAGCAGCACCCGACGCTCGGCGCCTGCCACCACCAGCCGCTTGGTCTGGACGACTTCGGGGTCCTGGTGGAAGGCCGCGCCCTCATAGATTGCCGAGGCGGAGATGAAGCCGATATCGGCGCGCAGCCCGCGCAGCGCATCCTCCGTCAGCAGGCCGAAGAAGCCGTTGAACTTGCGGCTGTACTGGCCGCCAAGCGCCAGCAGTTCGATGCCGTTGACGCCGGCGAGCTCGGAAATGACGCTCAGATTGTTGGAAATCACGGTCAGGGGCAGGCGCTCGGCAAGGTGCGCTGTCAGGTTCGCCGCCGTCGACGAATCATCGATCATCAGCGTCATGCCGGGTTCGATCATCCGCGCGGCATCGGCGGCGATACGTGCCTTTTCCGCGGCCGCCATCTTCTGGCGGTAGCGGAAATCGGCCTGGAACATGGTGGACGACTGCACCGAAGCGCCACCGCGCACCTTGCGCAGCTCACCGGCGGCCTCCAGCTCGTCGAGATCGCGGTGGACCGTCATCTTGGAGACGCCGAAACGACCGGAAAGCTCCTCCACGCTCGCTGCGCCCTTCTCCATCAGTAGCGCCATGATCGCCACCCTCCGCTGGTCTGCTTTCACCGACTTCTCCTCCGTTTCGATGCAAGATCACAACCGAACTTCGATATATATCACATTTTATATCGATTAAAGTAACATATATTATGTTATTTATAAAACCGCATTGTGATTTTATAATTCCGGTCTATTTTACAAGCCAAGGAACTGACGTTCCGCAATCATTCCGTCGTCATTTCCCTCTAATGAGGGACATATGGATTTTAAAAGGAGCTTCCCATGGCCCGGGTCACGATGAGGCAATTGCTCGATCACGCCGCCGAATTCGGCTACGGCGTTCCCGCGTTCAACATCAATAATATGGAGCAGGGGCTTGCGATCATGGAGGCGGCGAAGAAGACGGCGTCGCCGGTGATCATCCAGGCAAGCCGCGGCGCGCGCTCCTACGCCAACGACCTGATCCTGTCGAAGCTGATCGAAGGGCTCGTCGAGCTCTATCCGGATATCCCGGTGGTCATGCACCAGGATCACGGCAACAGCGAAGCGACCTGCATGACCGCGATCCAGTACGGCTTCACCTCGGTGATGATGGACGGCTCGCTGGAAGCCGATGGCAAGACACCGGCGTCCTATGAATATAACGCCGGCATTACCAAGCGGGTCTGCGACTTTGCCCACTGGGCCGGCGCCTCGGTCGAAGGCGAGATCGGCGTGCTTGGCTCACTGGAAACCGGCGAAGGCGAGAAGGAAGATGGCCACGGGTTCGAGGGCAAGCTCGAGCGCGACCAGCTGCTCACCGATCCGGACCAGGCGGTACAGTTCGTCAAGGATACCGGCGTCGATGCGCTCGCCGTCGCCATGGGTACCAGCCACGGTGCCTACAAGTTCACGCGCAAGCCGGACGGCGAAGTGCTGGCGATGAGCCTGATCGAGGAAATCCATCGCCGCTTGCCGAACACCCACCTCGTCATGCACGGCTCGTCCTCCGTACCGCAGGATCTGCAGGAGATCATCAACGCCTATGGCGGCGAGATGAAGCCGACCTGGGGCGTGCCGGTGGAAGAGATCCAGCGCGGCATCAAGCACGGTGTGCGCAAGGTCAACATCGACACCGACAACCGCATGGCGATGACCGGTGCGATCCGCAAGGTGTTTGCCGAAAAACCCTCCGAATTCGACCCGCGCAAATATCTGAAGCCGGCAATGGAAGCGATGACCAAGCTCTGCATCGAACGCTTCGAAGCCTTCGGCACCGCCGGTCACGCCGACAAGATCAAGCCGATCCCGATGTCGGACATGGCCAAGCGCTACGCCGACGGCTCACTGGCGCCGAAGATCGGCTGACGAACCCGGCGGGGTCATGCCCGCCGGTCCATCGACCGCGACACCATGAGGACCGGAACCAGCCCGGCGGCGATGATGATGATCGCCGGGACGGAGGCGCTTTCGACCTGCGCGCGCGAGGCATCCTCGTAGACGAGGGTGGCAAGCGTGTTGAAGTTGAACGGGCGGAGCAGAATGGTGGCCGACAGTTCCTTCAGCGTCTCGATGAACACTAGAAGTGCGGCGGTGGCGAGCGCCGGCTGCATGTTGGGCAGCAGCACGGAAAACAGCGCCCGGCCCGGCGTGCGGCCAAGCGTACGCGCCGCATTATCGAGGTTGGGCGAGAGCTTGGCAAAGCCTGAATCGATATTTCCTTCGGCCATTGCGAGGAAGCGGACGGTGCAGGCATAGACGATGGCGAAGCCGCTGCCGGTGAGGACCAGCCCGGTCGAGATGCCGAAGGTCGCCCGCATCAGCCCGTCGAAGCCGTTGTCGAGGGCAGCAAGCGGGATCAGCACGCCGATCGCAAGCACCGTTCCGGGAACGCCGTAGCCGAGCGTGGCAAGCCGGGCGAGGCCGCGGCTGGCGCGGGTCCCGCGGCTGCGCACGGCAAAGGCGAGCGCAAGGCCGAACCCGATCGCACAGAGGGCGGCAAGGGCTGCAACGGTGATGCTCGTCATCAGAGCACCCAGCAGCCGCTCGGAGAAAAAATCGTCAAGCCGCTTCAGCGCGAACTCGAACAGCACGCCGGCGGGTATGACGAAGCCAACCAGCACCGGCAGGATGCAGGCGAGGGTGGCGGCGGCACCCCGCGCGCCGGCAAGCCTCTGGCGCACTGCCCTGCGTGCCTCGCCCGCCGTTCCGGCGGTCGCGTAGCGCTGGTTGCGGCGCGCGAGCCTCTCGGTCGCAATCAGGGCGAGGACGAAGATCAGCATGATCGCCGAAAGCTGTGCGGCGCCAGCGAGATCGCCCCGGTTCAGCCAGGTCTCGTAGATCGAGAAGGTCAGCGTGTTGACGCCGAGATACTGAACGGCACCGATATCGTTCAGGCTCTCCATCATCACCAGCGTCAGTCCGACGACGATCGCCGGCCGGGCCATCGGCAGCTGCACCGCGCGTAACACCCTGAAGCGCGATGCCCCGAGTGTGCGCGCCACATCGGCCGCATTGCGGCCCTGCATCGCGAATACGGAGCGGGCCGTCAGGTAGACATAAGGATAAAGCACGCTCGCCATCACCAGCACCACGCCGCCGAGCGAGCGGATATCGGGGAAAGCATATTCGCGGGCGCTGGTATAACCGAAGAGGCTCCGATAGAGCGTCTGAACCGGACCGGTAAAATCGAAAAACTCGCCGAAGGCGTAGGCGGAGAGGTAGATCGGCATGGCAAGCGGAAGCACCAGCGCCGCCGAGAGCAGGCGCCGGAAGGGAAACTCGTAGGTGGCCACGAGATAGGCCGTGGTCACGCCGACGATGGCGGTGACGAGCGCGTTTGCGAGCAGCAGCCAGAATGTGCGGGCAGCCGCCCCCGGCAGCACCGTCGCCGCAAGATGGCTGATCGCGGCAAAATCCGACGACGCGGCCAGGAACACGATGGCCGCGATCGGCAGCAGCATCAGCGCGGCAATCAGCGCTGCCATCACGGGCGGACGGTTGCTACGAGCGGCGGCGATGCGTTCGGTCAGTGTCACGGTGGCAGCGGTCTGAAACGGGATGATCGGAGCCCGGTTTTATGGCCGGGCGCGGTACCGTGCAATATCCGCTGCTCAATAGTGCAGCGAGCGCACCTCTTTCGACGGCAGAAAGACTTCCACCAGCATGCCCTCATTGGGCACCGCATGCACCAGGAAGCGGGCGCCGAGGCCCTCGGCGAGCCTTCGGGCGCGGGCGAGGCGCGGATTTTCGCCGTTGCTTTCGCCATCGGCGGTCGGGGAGCGCCGGCGGCTCGGGGCGATGCCGTTGTCGCGGAAGCGAAGCGCGGTCTCGCCGCTTGCGGCGATCGCCGTCGACACCACCACCTGTCCGCCTGCTGGCGTGAAGTGGATCGCCTCCTGCAGCAGTTCGAGCGCGATCTGCTTCAGCGTTTCGGTGTCGCTCGGGGTCTCCGCGAGGCTCGGTGAAAGCGCTGCCCGGATGATGATGCGTCGGGCATTGGCCCGCGGCTGGACGACACTGACGGCCTCGGCGATCGCATCGTTCACCAGGGCTGCCGCATGAACGGGTGCGGCTTCCTGGGGCGGCGGACGACGTTCGGCGACGGGCGCGGGCTTCTGCGGCTGCCAGTCGCGCTCCGGTTCGCCGAGCAGCCTGCCGACGACGACACGGGCGTGACGGCTCTTCTCGCCGATTTCGCGGGCGATGGCGTGGTAGCGTTGGTCGCCGACAGGCCCGAACGCCTCCTCGTCCATCGTTTCCGAGAGCGAGATGATGGCTTCGAGCGGCTGGCGTAGTTCGTGGCGAAGCGCGGTGCGGTAGCGGTTGCGCTCTTCCTCCGCATCCCGCGCCTCGCGGCGGGCGGCGCGCAGGTCGTCCTCGCGCTGCTTGGAACCGGTGATGTCGCGCAGGATGGCGCAGGCGCCGCGCGGCAGCCGGCCGAGCGTCATGAACAGGGGAATGAGGCCGCCGGAGGACTCGCGGCCGATGACCTCCATGCCTTCATGCATCAGGTCTCCGGCGCGGCCGTTCAGCAGCCGGTCGAGATGGTTTTCGACAGCGTTGCGGCTTTCCTCGGCGAAGAGGCTGGCAAACGCCGTGCCGGTGACGTTCTCGCTCTCGACGCCGAAAAGGGCCCCGGCCGCGGTGGAAAGCGTGCGGATATTGCCTGCCGTATCGATGGTGACGATACCGTCCGTCGCGGTCTCGAGAATGGCGCCAAGCTCGTCGACCTCCTCGGTATCCGGCGCGGGGCGCGAAGGCATGATGGCGGTTTCCGGCCGCAGCGTCAGCGCAAGCGCCCGCTGGCCTTGCCAGTCGACGGCCTGCAGGTGCAGCGAAACGGCGAGCCGAGTGCCGTCGGCGGTGATCAGGAACAGCCGGTCGTCGCGGCCGCGTTCGACCAGCGCATCCGTGCCGCCGGCGGCGATGACGGCATCGAGCGAGCCATATCCCGAAAGCATGAAAAAGGCCGGGTTTGCATGCCGCACGACAGCGCCGGACTGGATCAGCATCGCATCCGTCTCGGTGTCGACATGGGCCGCATCAAGGCCGGGTGGGCTGGCGGCTGCCTCCGATGGCGCTGCCACGCGCCGACGGATGACGGGGGCGTCCTCCGTCGCGTCGATGTCGTTGCCGGCGTCGATGGCCCGTAGGCGGGAGGCGATCTCATCGAGCGCATGACGTTCGTTCTCGGTCAGGCCGGGCGCCGGCTCCGCCTTCGGCTGCGGGGCGACGGGGGCAGGGCGCTGCCTTTCCTCGCCGCGCCGGACCAGGCCGAAGCCGCGGAAGCCGTCGAAGTGGCGCTCGCGCGTGAAGGTCGGCAACGCCGCGAGATCGACCGGAACGACGGTGTCGGTGCCGGAGACTGGCCAGTCGACCGTGCGGCCCGACCATGTGCCGGTTTCATCCATCAGCCGCGCAATGGCGGCGGCTCCTATCACACCGGGATCGCGCTCTAGCTCTTCGAAGTGGCGGCCGATGATATCGGCCATCTCCGCGCCGACGGCTTCGGCAAGCTCGCCCGAAACCTCGCTGATCCGCCCGTCGCCATCGGTGCGCCAGACAAAGCGCAGCGGTCGCTCGGTCGCGGGATCTTCCGCTTCCGGACGGTGCGCGGGCTCACCCGGAACCTTGCGGATCACCGGGTTCGTCGGGGCGGGCTCTTCCTCTTCGGCGCGCAGCAGGACGCCGAGGCTTTCGTCGATGGCGGCAATCGCATCGCGGGCAGAACGCTGGCCCGCCGGCTCGGCCGCCTCTTCCGTCGAGAGTGCCGCAGCCTGGCTTGCGATTTCATCAGCAAGTTCGGCCGAGACGACAAGCAGGAACAGGTCCGATGACAGCCGCCCGAGCGCCAGCGGCCAGATGCCGTTTTCGGTGGTGACCAGCCGTTCGACATAGGTGTCGGCCCCGGCGGCAAGGTCGCCGAAGGCGTCCCTGAGGAGATCCGCATCAATGCCGGTGCCTTCAAAGCCCGGTGATTGGGCCCGCATTGCGCCATCGGAACCGATGACGGCGAGATGTGCCTCCTCCGGTGCAAAGCCTGCAACCAGCGACTGGATTGCGCTCTCCTGTGGCAGCGGCCCTTCAAGCAGGGCATAACGCTCGCCACCAAGCACGAAAAGGCTCGCCGTCACGTCCATGGCGATGCGCCTGAAGCCGCGGGCCACATGGATCGAAAAGGTCCTGATGTCGCCCGGCTCCTGCAGGCCGGCACTGGCCACGATGAACTGGCGGAACACCACCTGCTCCTGCGACGGGCCGTCATCCACGAGTGCCGCGACCGTCCCCCGTCCGAAGAACCGCGCCCCCGCGGCATTGGCGAAGGCGATCGCGCCGGACTGCGCATGGATGGCGACCAGCGGCCGGGCGGACACGAATCGGCCGCGCAGCGCCGGATGCGTTGCGAAGGCGATGAAAGGCGGTGCTATCGTGCTCATGGCTTTGACCCGGTTGCTTCGTCGAGTGCCTTGTGGGCGCAGGTTTAACGCTTTCTTAATAATAATAAGCGCGATTGTGGTCCAGTATGGGCGAAAGCCTTTCGTTTTGAAGGGTTAACGGTGGCAAGGGCGGTAACGACCACCCGCCGGGCGTCCGGATTTTGACGATAAGGCGAGATGGGGCTTGCAAAATCATCTCAAGCCTTTTATGTCAGCCCGCGATGCAAGACGCATCGACTTTGTGCGGTTGTAGCTCAGTTGGTTAGAGCGCAGGTTTGTGGCACCTGAGGTCGGTGGTTCAACTCCACCCAACCGTACCATTTCCCTTCCAGCAAATTGCTTTGTGGAACGAGAGATGGCGTCAATCGTCGTCGTGCCGTTTCTGCTGTCCGCTCGCCTAGAGCCCTTCAGGCTTAAATGGAAGCGTTCTGCGGCAAGGAATTTGCGCCAGGACCAAGGCTTTGGCGCAGGGCATAGCCGTAGCTATGTCCAAGCCGAAGACCGCCGGTAATGGCGCAAATTCATGCCGCCCTTCGGGTTTGCCGAAACCGGCCCTCCACTTTGTCGAAACCCTTCGCCATAGCTATGGCTATGCCGCGCGGGCTTCTTCGCGTGGAATGACCGGTTTGGGCAAACAGGACGGATTCCATTTAAGCCTGAAGGGCTCTAGCCCGAGATAGACCGTCCCCGCCGGGTAGCCTATCCGCCTCGGCGTGCGGGTGGCGAGCAGGAAGCCGAGCGTCATCGGGCCGACGCGCCCGATGAACATCACCGCCATGATGACGGCCCTGCCGGCGCTGTCGAAGTCGCCCGTAATGCCGCGGGACATGCCGACCGTTGCGAAGGCCGAGACCGTCTCGAAGGCGATCGCGAGGAAATCGCCCTCGTGCAGCAGCAGCATGACGAATATGGCGCAGATGATGACGAGGATGCTGACGGTCGCAAGCGCGAGCACCTTCATCACCTGTTCCGCCCCGAGCTCGCGTCCGAAAACATGGATATTGGTCCGGCGCTTGAAGAAGGTGAACGTCGCGAGCATCAGCACGATGAAGGTCGTGACCTTGATGCCGCCGCCGGTTGACGTGCTGCCCGCGCCAACGAACATCAGCGTCATGAACATCAGCGATGTGCTGTCGGAAAGGTTGCCGATCTCGACGGTGTTGAAGCCGGCGGTGCGGGTGGTCGCGGCCTGAAACCAGCTCGCCCACAGCCGATCGGACCACGAAAGCGCGCCGAGTGTGCCCGGATTGCTCCACTCCATCATCCCGAATGAAACGGTCGACCACACCAGCAGCGCCACCGTGCCGGTCAGCATCAATTTGGTGTGCAGCGAGAAGCGCCGCCATTCGCGTGTCCGCCAGACATCGGAGGCGACCGTGAAGCCGAGCCCGCCCAGAATGAAAAGCGCCGGAATGGTGAGATTGATGATCGGATTGCCGACCCAATGGCTGAGACTGTCCGGGAAGAGCGCGAAGCCGGCATTGTTGAACGCCGAGACCGCGTGGAAGAGGGCTTGCCAGAGGCCCGCCCGCCAGCCCGCCTCGGGGACGAAAACCAGTGCCAGCAGCGCCGCGCCGATCAGTTCGCACAGGAGCACGACCTTGAGGATCATTCTCGTCAATGCCAGCAGATCGGTGGCGGATGTCTGGTTCAGGTCTTCCTTCAGGTACAGGCGATGGGTGAAGCCGACCGGCAGGCCGAACATCGAGAGAATCAGGACAGCAAAGGTCATCAGCCCCAGACCGCCGATCTGAATAAGCAGCAACAGAACAGCCTGGCCGAAGATGGTGAAGTGGCTGCCGGTATCCACCACGGCAAGTCCGGTAACGGTCACCGCCGAGGTTGCCGTAAACGCGGCATCGGACCAGGTGATCGGACTGGTGGTGGCAAGCGGCAGCTTCAGCGCGATCGTGCCAAGGACGATAAAGCCCGCATAGATGAAGATCAGGACGAGCGGCGGGGCCAGATGCGGGGTCTGGCGTTTCGAATAGATGCGTGCCATGCCTCAGTTCCCGTCGCGCAGATCGTCTCCGAAATGCCGCAGGTCCGCTCGCTTGCCGAGAAGCAGAAGCTTGTCGTCCTTCCTGAGGGTCAGGTCACCCTCGTCGCAGGAGAGGTACTGATTGTCTCGCATCGCGCCAAGCGCCCGGACGCTATACTTCTCGAACACTGCCGCCTTGCCCACCATCTTGCCGTCGAGTTCGTCCGGCACCTTGAAGTCGACCACGTGGTAGCCGTTTCCAAGGCTGACATAATCGCGCACCAGCGGATTGTGCAGCATCTGCGCGATGTGCTGTCCGATTTCCTGCTCGGGCAGGATCACCCGGTCGGCGCCGAGCTTGGTCAGGATGCGGTGGTGGGTCCGGTTCAGAGCCTTCACCCAGATCGTTTCGACGCCCAGCATCTTGACGTTCATGGTGCACAGCACGTTCGCCTCAAGGTCTTCGCCGATCGCCACAATGGCGACGTCGTAGCCGCTGACACCCGCTTCCTTGAGCGCGAGTTCGTCCTTTCCGTCCGCAATCACGGCCTCCGTCAGCGTTTCAGCCAGCCGCGTGACATTCCGCCCCTCGATGTCGATGCCCAGCACCGGATTGCCGAAGCGGGCGAGTTCGCTTGCCACGGTGCTGCCAAAGGTCCCAAGACCGATCACGGCGAAGCTGCGGGTTTTCATGTTTGCGGCCTTCCGGTTGTTTCAGGGGCCGCAGAAAGCGCCATCTCGACCACGAATGCAAGTCCTGCCGCGGCGCATGCCTGCTGCCGGCCGGCCCGGACGGGACGGCTGAAAGCAAGCGCAACAGCGTCTTGGCCACGGCTTATGACTGCGGCGTATAGCCATCCGGGAACTGCATCAGCCGGTCGCAGGTGCCGTCATTGCCATAGAGCTTCTGGTCGCCTTCGGCCTGCTGGCGGGCGTGGAGGCGGGCGGCGTTGATATCGGCATCGGTGGCGCCCATCTGGCGTGCCTTGGCATAGGTGGCGTCGGCGGCGTCTTGCAGGCGGCGCGTGGCGCGCAGCCCGCCGTCCGACTGGCAGATTTCTGCGCCCAGTTCCGCGCTTGCTGCCTGGTCGAGCATGGTCTGCATCGGGCTTGCCGGCTCAGGCGTCGACTGGCAACCGGCAAGGGCGATGAGCGCGGCTAGCGGCAGGGCGAGGCGGAACGGGACGGTCATGGGCTTCCTCCTTGAAGCGCCCGCCGCGTCAGGGCGGGGCGTTGCCGCGACTATCCGACACTCGCGAGAAAGTGGCAAGGGCAGACGGGGAGGCGGTTACGGTCCGTCGTTGAAACGTACCTTGTCCACAAGCTCGCTCGCTTGCCTGCGCTGTGCGGCGATTTCCGACAGTGGCAGCGGATCGGGATGGATCTCGCCAAAGGACTTGACGATGTCGGAGGCCTCGGCGCCCGGCATCACCGGATATTCGAACACCTGTTCGGCGTAGATTTCCTGTGCCTCGGGCGAGGCGAGGAATTCCATCAGCTTCAGCGCGTTTTCCGGATGCGGCGCGTTCTTCGCCATCGCCATGCCGGAGACGTTCACATGGGTGCCGCGGTCATCCGCATTGGGAAACAGGATATCGATCGCCGCTGCCCATTCTTGCTGTTCCGGCTCTTTTTCGTCCGTCATCATCAGGCCGACATAATAGGTGTTGCCCAGCGCGATGTCGCATTCGCCGGACATGATCGCCTTCGCCTGGCTGCGGTCGTTGCCGTTGGGCCGGGTCGCGAGATTGGCCTTCAGCCCTTCAAGCCAGGTTTCGGTATAGTCGAGCCCGTGATGGGCGATCATCGAGGCGATCAGCGCGATATTGTAGGGATGCTGGCCGTCGCGGATGCAGATCGCGCCCTTCCATTTCGGGTCGGCCAGTTCCTCATAGGTGATCGGAACGACGCCGATGCGGTCCTTCGAGGCATAGACGACCCGGCCGCGCTTCGTCAGCGCGAACCACTCGCCGTTGGGATCGCGGTATTGCGCGGGGATGTCGTCTTCGATGAGCGCGCTCGAAACCGGTTGGGTGATCCCCGCTTCCTTGGCATCGGTCAGCCGGCCGATATCGACGGTCAGGATGACGTCTACGGGCGAGTTGACGCCCTCGGCCTTCACGCGCTCGGTCAGGCCGGTGTCGAGGAACAGGACATTGGTGTTGATCCCGGTCTCTTCCTCGAAAGCCTCGAGCAGAGGGGCGATCAGCTCCGGCTGGCGATAGGAATAAATGTTGACGTCCTCGCGTGCCTTCGCCGGAAAAGCCGCTGCGGCGACCATGAAAAACGGGACGAAAGCCTTGAGCGCACGCATCATTTCCTCCATATCTGTTTTAACTTGACTATCCTATTCAGGTAACCAGACTGCTGAGTCAACCGCGTGGCCCGCAAGACCTGAGTAAAATATTCTTCTTTTTGGAATTGTTCAAAAGAGAGAACCGCGCTATAAACATGGAAACGTTCTAAAGAGGAGTCCGGTATGCGCCTGACGAAGCAGACAAATTACGCTGTACGGATGCTGATGTACTGCGCGGCCAATGATGGCAAGCTGAGCCGGATCCCGGAAATCGCGAAGGCCTACGGCGTTTCGGAGCTTTTCCTTTTCAAGATCATCCAGCCGCTGCACAAGGCCGGCATCATGGAAACGGTGCGGGGCCGCAATGGCGGCGTCCGTCTCGGCCGTCCGGCAAACGAGATCACGCTCTTCGACGTGGTGCGCGTGACCGAGGAAAACTTCTCGATGGCCGAGTGTTTCGACGATGATGGCGACACCGATTGCCCGCTGGTCGACAGCTGCGGCTTCAACGGCGCGCTGCGCGAGGCGCTGAACGCCTTCTTCTCGGTGCTCGCCAAATACACGATCGCCGACCTCGTCCGTCGCCGCAATGACATCTTCAAGCTGCTGAACCTCGATGAGGACAAGCGGGTGGAGACCTCGGCAGCCTGACGCCGGCGCCTCACCATCGATACAGAAACGCCGCCTCAAGGGGCGGCGTTTTTGATTCGTCACTGCGGTTGCGCTCGGCCGCGACGGGGCCTGACGTTTCAGGGCACAATGTTTTCCAGATCGGCTAACAGGGGCGTGTGGCTGGGGCGCCAGCCGAGCCCCTGCTGCGTATGCGCGCTGGAGGCCGGCTGATCGGCCGCGAAGATCGATGCGAGCGGGCCGTAGGTTTCGGCCGGTACCGGTTGGACCGGAAGCGCGAGCCGCCGGCCGATCACCGCCGCGATGTCCCGCATGCTGTCGCCCTCGGTGCCGACGGCGTGCCAGGCGGTGCCGGCTTCCGCCTTTTCCAGCGCCAGCCGAAACAGGCGGGCGGCATCACGCGCGTGAACCGATGGCCAGCGCTGTTCGCCGCCTCCGAGGTAGCCGGATACGCCGGATTGCCGTGCGATATGGGCCAAAAGGCCGGCAAAGCCGCCATTGCCGTTGTTGTGCACGGTGCGGGGCAGGCGGACGGCTGAAACGCGAACGCCGCGGCTGGAAAGCGCAAGCGTCGCCATCACCGATCGGGCGCGACCGCCGACCGGCCCGTCCGTCGGGATCGGATCGGCTTCGGTCGCCGGGCGGCCAGGCGCTTGCGGCGTGCCGGAACAGGTGACGAGCGGCTTGCCGCTATCAATCAGGGCTTCACCAAGTGCGGCAAGCGCTGCGCCTTCTTCTGCGATCGAGCGCGACAGCGCCTCGGCCGAACTGAAATCATTGGAAAAGGCGAGATGGATCACGCCATCGGCGCTGGCCGCGGCCTGGCTGAGGACGTCGATATCCGTCAACGAACCCCGCAACGGTTCGGCGCCGGCATCGCTTGCCGCCTGCGCGGAGGCTTCCGAGCGGGTCAGTGCGACGACGGTGTGGCCATTGCCCAGCAATTCTGCAACAACGGCAAAGCCGATGAGCCCTGTGCCACCTGTGATAAAGACACGCATTCTGTCAATCCTTTTAATGTCAGTAACTGACATATAGGTTTAGTGACAGTGACTGACAATAGCTACGCGAGACCTCTATGCCCAGAAACCCGGACGATGCCCGAAAGCGCTTGCAACAGGCGGCCCTGGAGCTGTTCGTCGAACATGGCTATGAGGCAACGACCGCGGCCGAAATCGCCGCGCGCGCCGGCGTGACCGAACGCACCTTTTTCCGTCATTTCCCGGATAAGCGGGAGGTGCTGTTTCAGGGGCAAGAGATCCTCGCAAGGGCCCTTGAGGCGGCGATTGCGGAGGCGCCGCCGGAACTTCCGCCGCTGCAGATCCTAGAGCGGGCCTTCCGGTCCGTCATCGGCCTTCTGGAGGCGAACCGGCCGTTCTCGGAGCCGCGGGCCAGGATCATCGCCGCGACGCCGGCGCTGCAGGAGCGCGAGACCGCCAAGGTGATGATGCTCTCCCGGCAGGTCGCAGCGGCGCTCGAACGGCGCGGCGTCCCCGCCGCACGCGCCGCGCTTGCCGCCCAGGCCGGCCTTGCCGTGTTCGGCCAAGCCATCACCGCCTGGTTCGCCGACCCGTCTCACGGGCTTGCGGCCGAGATTGATCTTGCTTTCGCTGAACTGAAGGCGCTCTCGGCTCCCCAAGAGGATGGCCGCTAGCCCTCGCACGCCGTCGAAACGCGGAACAGCACGCCGCCACGGACCGCAAGCGGGCTTCATAGGATGGAATTATCAGAGAAAATGGCGCGCCCGACAGGATTCGAACCTGTGACCTTTGGAATCGGAATCCAACACTCTATCCAGCTGAGCTACGGGCGCCCGAAGCGGGCGATGCCGCTTGTCGGCACTCTTTAGCGCAGCTTGATGCCGGCATCAACGCCAAAAAAACGCGGGCAGTGGAAATCGCCGGTATCTCTTTTTCGTAAGCGGCAATCCGAGGTGTTTGGGGCGCGCGCGGAAGTTTATTAGACTAAAGTCTAGCATCGTCGCGATTTCAGCTTTGATCGCGTCTGTAACAAGGCCCGGATTTCATAGGCTTACGTTGAGCGACCGATCAAACATAGCAGAATTGGTATATCTTCTTCAGCCTAATCGATTTGACACTGCTGTTTCTTTCGTACCACTTTCCCGGCTGTGACCAGCGTCGCCGGCTTTTCCGTTGATGAAAGCGACCGGCCGTCCAGGGAGGATTTCGCCGCAATGCGGGTGGCTGCTCGGTCGAAGCGATAGTCGCGAATTGGGAGAGAGATATGAAACTGGTAATTTCTGCAGTCGCCGTTGCGGCGATGGCGGTGGCGTCGTTTGCCGTGCCGTCCTTCGCACAGGACAAGGGCACGATCGGCATCGCGATGCCGACGAAATCGTCCGCACGCTGGATTTCGGACGGCGAATCGATGGTCGAACAGTTCGAGGCCGCCGGCTACGACACTGACCTTCAATACGCCGAGGACAACATTCCCAACCAGCTGTCCCAGATCGAGAACATGATCACCAAGGGCGTCGATGCGCTGGTGATCGCCTCGATCGACGGCACGACCTTGTCGAACGCGCTTGAAAACGCCGCGGCGTCGGGCATTCCGGTCATCGCCTATGACCGCCTGATCCGCGAAAGCCCGAATGTCGACTACTACGCGACCTTCGACAATTTCCAGGTCGGCGTGCAGCAGGGCGAAAGCCTGATCAAGGGCCTCAAGGAACGCTTCCCTGACGAGGATGTCTGGAATGTCGAGCTTTTCGGCGGTTCGCCGGACGACAACAACGCCTATTATTTCTATGACGGCGCGATGTCGGTGATCCAGCCGCTCATCGACGAAGGCAAGATCGTCATCCCGTCTGGCCAGATGGGCATGAACCAGGTCGGCACGCTGCGCTGGGATGGCGCGGAGGCCCAGGCCCGCATGGATAACCTGCTGTCGGCCAACTACACCGACAACACCATCCACGGCGTGCTTTCGCCCTATGACGGCCTCTCGATCGGCATCCTGTCGTCGCTGAAGGGCGTCGGTTACGGCTCGGGCGATCAGCTGATGCCGATCGTGACCGGCCAGGACGCCGAACTGCCCTCGATCAAGTCGATTGTTGCAGGCGAGCAGTACTCGACCGTGTTCAAGGATACCCGCGAGCTTGCCCGTGTCACCGTCGGCATGGTTGACGCCCTGCTGCAGGGCGGCGAGCCGGAAATCAATGACACGACGACGTATGACAACGGCGTCAAGGTCGTGCCGTCCTACCTGCTGGCCCCCGTCTCGGTCGATGCCAGCAACTGGGAAGAAATCCTGGTCGACAAGAGCCACTACTACACGCTCGAACAGGTCAAGTAAGGCCCACGAACTCATGGGAAACGGGCGGTTCGCTGCCCGTTTCCTGCCCTGATCAGCGCCCGTTTCACCGGGCGTCCAACGCTGAAAATCTCGCGGTTGCAACATGTCGGGTTACGGTGGGAGACCTCAAAAGTGACTACTTATGTGGCGCGTTTGGCGAAGTTTGACGAAAATCATCTCCGCGCCTTTTCGCGACGCAAAACACCTGGCGAATGACAACGGAATTGATTTGACATACGTGCCTCACAATGTATCGTCACGCCGACCTCCCCCGGGGAATCTGGAGCGTGGCGGGGGCAGGATAGGAGCGGAATGCTCCGCATGAACTGGTTGCAGGCGCTCCGGCCTGCGATCGAAAACGGGACCGGGTTGCAACAAACCTGGCCTTCAATTGGGAGAGAGAGATGAAAAAGGTTATCTCTATTCTGGCTGCGGCAACCGTTGCTGCGGCGGCTTTGAGTGTACCGGCATTTGCCGCCGACAAGGGTTATGTCGGCATTGCCATGCCCACCAAGGGCCTGGATCGCTGGAACAAGGACGGCGCGTCCATGGTGCAGCAGTTCGAGGCAGCCGGTTACAAGACCGACCTGCAGTACGCTGAAAACGAAATTCCCCAGCAGCTCTCGCAGATCGAGAACATGATCACCAAGGGCGTCACTGTCCTCGTGGTCGCTGCCATTGACGGCGGTTCGCTGACCGGCCCGCTGGCCGATGCGGCTGCTGCCGGCATCCCGGTCATCGCCTATGACCGCCTGATCCTCAACACGCCGAATGTCGACTACTATGCGACCTTCGACAACTACAAGGTCGGTGTCATCCAGGGCAACAGCCTGGTCGAGGGCCTGAAGGCCCGCTTCCCCGACACCAAGCCTTGGAACGTCGAGCTCTTCGGCGGTTCGCCGGACGACAACAACGCCTACTTCTTCTACAACGGCGCCATGTCCGTCATCCAGCCGCTGATCGATTCGGGTGACATCGTCATTCCGTCGGGCCAGATGGGCATGGACAAGATCGGCACGCTGAACTGGTCGAACGCCGCCGCTCAGGCGCGCATGGATAACCTGCTGTCGGCCTACTACACCGACAAGACGCTGAACGGCGTCTACGCCTCCAACGACGACCTCGCCATGGGTGCGATCTCCTCGCTGAAGAGCATCGGTTACGGCTCGGGCGATATGGCCATGCCGATCATCACCGGTCAGGACTGCAACCTGCCGAACGTGAAGGCGATCATCGACGGTCAGCAGTATTCGTCGATCTTCAAGGACACCCGCAAGCTCGCCGAAGTCACGGTGAAGATGGTCGAAGCCATCGGTGACGGTTCCGAGCCGGAAATCAACGACACCAGCACCTACAACAATGGTGACAAGGTCGTGCCCTCCTATCTGCTCGAACCGGTCGCGGTTAACAAGGACAACTGGCAGCAGATCCTTGTCGACGACAGCGGCTACTACACGATGCAGCAGATCCAGAACTAAGACCCGTAGGGCATTGCGTAAGCCCGCCGCCGGCAGATTGTCGGCGGCGGAGCAGGACGCCGGCCGGGTGAGGGTGTCATGACAACATTGCTCGAAATGCGAAAGATCACGAAGACGTTTCCGGGTGTCCGGGCGTTGAGTGATGTCGACCTCGCCGTCGAGGAAGGTGAAATACACGCACTTGTGGGAGAAAACGGCGCCGGAAAATCGACGCTGATGAAAGTTCTCTCGGGCGTGTATCCGCACGGAACCTATGAAGGCGAAATCTACTACGATGGAGAACTGGCCACGTTCTCCGGGATCTCCGACAGCGAAAAGAAGGGCGTCATCATTATCCATCAGGAACTGGCGCTGGTTCCGCAACTGTCGATCGCCGAGAATATCTTTCTTGGCAATGAAGTGGCAAAAGGCGGGGTCATCGACTGGCCCGAATGCTATAACCGCACCGAAAAGCTTCTCCGCAAGGTCGGCCTCAAGGATCCGCCGGCAACGCTGGTCGAGAAAATCGGCGTCGGCAAGCAGCAACTCGTCGAAATCGCCAAGGCACTCTCCAAGGACGTGCGGCTCCTGATCCTTGACGAGCCGACGGCCGCACTTTCGGAAGCCGACAGCGCCAAGCTTCTGAGCCTGCTTCTTGAACTGAAAGGGCAGGGGATCACATCGATCCTGATTTCCCACAAGCTGAACGAGGTCGAGAAGGTCGCCGACACCATCACCGTCCTGCGTGACGGCTCCTCCGTTGCCGGCATCGATTGCAAGGCCGAGGAAGTCAGCGAGGCCAAGATCATCCAGGCGATGGTCGGCCGCACCATGGAAAACCGCTATCCCGAGCGTGAGCATACGATCGGCGACGTGCTGATGGAGGTCAAGGACTGGACGGTCTGGCATCCCGAGCAGGTCGACCGCAAGGTCATCAAGGGCGCCAACTTCAACGTCCGCGCTGGCGAGATCGTCGGGATTGCGGGCCTGATGGGCTCCGGCCGAACCGAACTGGCGATGAGCATCTTCGGCCACAGCTATGGCCGCAATATCTCCGGCGAGGTCTATCTCGGCGGCGAGAAGGCGGACGTCTCCACCGTGCCGAAGGCGATCTTCTCCGGCCTTGCCTACGTGACCGAGGACCGCAAGGGCCTTGGCCTTATCCTGGACGAGCCGATCACCAAGAACATCACGCTCTCCAACCTCCCGGGCGTTTCCAAATACGGCGTGCTGAACACGGCGGAGGAAACCAAGACTTCGGAATATTACCGCAAGGCGATGAACATCCGCACGCCGACGGTCGCCCAGAAGGTGGTGAACCTTTCCGGCGGCAATCAGCAGAAGGTGGTGTTGTCCAAGTGGCTGTTCACCCAGCCGGACGTCCTCATTCTGGATGAGCCGACCCGCGGTATCGATGTCGGTGCCAAATACGAGATCTACACACTGATGAACCAGCTCGCCAATGACGGGCACGGCGTGGTGATGATCTCGTCGGAAATGCCGGAACTGCTCGGCATGTGCGACCGCATCTACATCATGAACGAGGGGGCATTGGTGGGCGAGCTGAGCGCCGCGGAGGCGAGCCAGGAACGCATCATGTCCTTCATTGTCAGAAAATAGAAAGAGATGACGATGAGTACACAACAGGAATCCGCAGGCGAGAGCAAGACCTCGATCCGCTCCTACCTGACCCTCAGAATGCGCGATTACGGCATCTTGCTCGCCCTGATCGTCATTATCGCATTCTTCCAGATCGTCACCGATGGCGTGCTTCTGCGCCCCGTCAACATCACCAACCTGTTCCTGCAGAACAGCTACGTCATCATCATGGCACTCGGCATGCTGATGATCATCGTTGCGGGGCATATCGACCTGTCCGTCGGCTCGATCGTCGGCTTCATCGGCGCGCTCGCGGCGGTGATGATCGTGCACTGGCAACTGCCGGTGCTGATTGCCATCCCGGCCTGCATCATCGCCGGCATGCTAATCGGCGCCTGGCAGGGCTATTGGGTCGCCTATTGGCGCATCCCGTCCTTTATCGTGACGCTCGCGGGCATGCTGATTTTCCGCGGCCTGTCGCTCTGGCTTCTGAACGGCCAGTCGGTCGGTCCGTTCCCGGGCGGCTTCCAGCTACTGTCGACCGGCTTCGTGCCGGATATCTTCGGCGTCGGCCGGCCCAACATGACGGCGCTTGCCGCCGGCGTCATCGCCGCCGCCGCGATCGTCTACCTCGCCTTCCGCGCCCGTTCGCGCAACAAGGCCTATGGTATCGAGGACGAGCCGTTCTCCTTCTTCATCGGCCGCAACGTCATCGTCGCCGGTGTGCTGGTGTTCGTCTCATGGAAGCTGGCATCGTTCCGCGGCCTGCCGAACGTGCTGATCTCGATGGCGATCCTGACCGTGATCTACACCTTCATCACCGAAAGCACGACCTTCGGTCGCCGCGTCTATGCGATCGGCGGCAACGAGAAGGCGGCGCAGCTCTCCGGCATCAATACTCGCCGGCTGAACTTCATCGTCTTCGTCAACATGGGCATGCTGGCGGCCCTGGCCGGCCTGGTGTTTGCAGCCCGCCTCAACATCGCGACCCCGAAGGCCGGTAACGGCTTCGAGCTCGATGTCATCGCGGCCGTGTTCATCGGCGGCGCATCGATGTCCGGTGGCGTCGGCAAGATCGTCGGTGCGGTTGTCGGTGCCTTCATCATGGGCATCATGAACAACGGCATGTCGATTATGGGTATCGGCATCGACTACCAGCAGGTCATCAAGGGTCTGGTTCTGCTCGCAGCCGTCGTCTTCGACGTCTACAACAAGAACAAGGCCTGACGGTTCTGATAGAAGCAATGACGAGGGCAGTGCGGTCCGCCGCGCTGCCCTTTTCCGTTGTCCGGAAACGAAAAAGTCCCGGCACGCTTTCGCATGCCGGGACCGCGCACCCTCCGCCACTTCCGGCGTTTGCGGACCGGTTCAGGCGGTTGGACATTGGTAATAACGCGCGAAAGGTCGAATCGGACCAGACATTGCCGGAATTTAACCTTTCGACGTTTCCCCGACTTGATCCAGATGATTTCATCGGCCGGCAAAATCGGGTAAGGCGGGGCGAAACAGGTTCCGGAGGTTCTGAATGGCCAGTCTCACGCTCAGCGGTATCGTCAAGTCCTACGGCACGCGCCAGGTCATCCACGGTATCGACCTTGCGATTGCCGATGGCGAATTCGTGGTGGTCGTCGGCCCGTCCGGTTGCGGCAAGTCGACGCTGCTGAGGATGATCTGCGGGCTGGAAGCGATCACTGGGGGCGAGCTCCAGGTCGATGACAAGCTCGCCAACAAGCTCGAGCCGCGACAGCGTAACATTGCCATGGTGCTGCAGGACTTCGCGCTCTATCCGCATATGAGCGTGCGCAAGAACATGGGGTTTGCCCTCAGGATGGCCGGGATGAGCCGGGCGGAACGCGACGCAGCAGTCGAGCGCGCCGCTGAAATGCTCGGTTTGACGGACGAGTTGGAGCGCTATCCGACCGAGCTTTCCGGGGGCCAGAAACAGCGCGTTGCCATGGGGCGGGCGCTGGTGCGTGATCCGGCCGCCTTCCTGTTCGATGAGCCGCTTTCCAATCTCGATGCCAAGCTGAGGGCGCAGATGCGCGCCGAGATCAAGGCGCTGCACCGACGGCTTGGCAGCACCATGGTCTACGTCACCCACGACCAGATGGAAGCGATGACAATGGGCGAGCGCATCGTGCTGATGCGCGCCGGCCGCATCGAGCAGGCCGGAACGCCGCTCCAGCTCTACGACCGGCCGGAGAATGTCTTCGTCGCCGGTTTCATCGGGGCGCCGGGGATGAACCTGATCGAGGGCGTGGTCGCCAACGAGGCGGCCGGGCCGGTGCTGAAAACGGCCGCCGGCATCAGCTATCCGCTGCCCAGGGAGCCGGCGCTCGAAGACGGCAAGGCCATCACTCTCGGTGTGCGGCCGGAACATGTGGCCTTTGCCGAAGACGGCGCCGAGGCGCGCATCGAATTCACCGAAACCACCGGTTCCGAAACCCATGCGACGATGACGGCGGGCGATGACCAGATCCTGCTTTTGACACCGGAACGCGTCCCCTTCGATCGGCATGAGCCGGTGAAGATCACCTTCGATCTGACCCGCCTGCATCTCTTCGACACCGAAACGGGCGCGCGGCTCAACTGAATGGGGCCGTGGTCGATGGTCGGACAATGACGGACGACGCGATTTTCGACAGACTTTCCCGCTCGCCGTTTCGCAGTCGTTTCCGACTATCGGCGAAGGACCGGGCCTATGCGCGCGACAAGGGCAGGGCCGTCATCAATGCCCATGCGGAGGATTTCATCCGCAAGCGGCTGGCGCCGGCGCTGCCGGAAAAGGACGGCCGGCAGACGCCTATGCGCGGTCACCCGGTCTTCGTCGCCCAACACGCCACCGCGACCTGCTGCCGCGGCTGCCTGCTGAAATGGCATGGCATCGGCACGGGCAGAGCGCTGTCGGATGGCGAGATCGCGCATGTGGTCTCGCTCATCGACCGCTGGATTTCCGGGGAGATGCAGAAAGGCTAGCGCTATGCGTCTCGCTGTGTTGACAAACCATTACCCCACTCTGCGTCATCCTCGGGCTTGACCCGAGGATCCAGGCCTCTTGGACGGGCGTTTGCCCAAGGGGCTGGGCGAAACGGATGCTCGGACCAAGTCCGCGCGTGATGCCAAAGGGAAGGCTGACTGTGGCAAAAAGCTCGGCGCGTTTGCCGGTGTCATATGTCTTCAATGCGGAAACGCTAGCGCTCCGATCTTCGCGTTACTGCGTGCGCGGCGGGGTGTCTTCGCCGGGAAGCTCCGGCGGCTCTGCTGGCTCGGAAGGCGTTGCCGGCACCGGCGCCGCAGGCGGGGCCGTGCGGCGCAAACGCCGTTCCTGCAGCCCCTTGCCGCAGATTGCCGCCATCGCGCCAAGGCCGATCAGCACCACCGCCATATTGGCGATCCAGCCGAAGAACGGCAGGTAATGCAGCAGCGACATCAGCACGAGGCCGGCCGCAGTCGCCAGCAGCATGTTGAGGAGCGAGGCGCGCATCGGCCGGATCTTCGTGACCACCCACCAGGACAGCGCGAAGACGGCGAGCAGATAGGCGAGCGTCCAGGCGATCACGGTCGCCAGTACGACGAAGGGGATCAGCGGGATGGCGACCAGCGTCAGAAGCGCTACGGGAACAGCGCCGATCAGCATCGACAGGGCGAGGAAACCATAGCCGAGCGAAGCCAGCGGTCGCGTCATGAGCCGGGCCCGCATGGCTTCCACGCGCGTCGGGGTGAAGGTCAGGAAGAAGGCCGCGAGGGCCAGCATGAAGACCAGAGTAGTGATGTAGCCGGTCACCTTGACGGTGTCCGAACTCACCAGCGCCTCATCCTCATCCGTCGTCTCGGTGACGCTCGGGGTGAGCTTGTGGAAGGTTACCTTCTCAGGAGAGATGACGCTCTCCGGAATATCGATTTCCTCCGGCGCGCTATAGGTCAGCGTACCGCCGATCGTGGCATCGGGGCCGAAGCTGATTTCGTCGCCGGCGAACATCGCGTCGCCGGAAATGGGCGCATTCAGCGTCAGGTTGCCCGCGGCGGCGAGCAGACTTCCGGTGATCGGGGCGTCGACCTCGACGGTGCCACCGAAGAGGCGGGCATTGCCGCCGATGGAGGCGCTTTCGCCGATCTCGATATTGGCGCCGGCAATGCTGACATCTCCGGCGACGGCGCCATCGACGTCAACGGAAAAGCCAGCGGCGTACAGGTCGCCGCTAACCGGCCCGTCGGCCCGCACCCTTGCGCCGGCCAGATGCGCATTGCGGGTCACCGCGCCATCGAGCGTGACGCTGAAGCCTGAAAGAAAGGCGCTGCGCGGGCTGTCCTGCCTCAGTGACGGCGTGGCACCGCTGGCATAGGTGTCGCCTCCGAAGACGAATGTGTCGTCGTCGGCGAGCGCCGCCGGTGCTGCAAAGAGCAGTGCCGCCAGCAACATGCGTGAAAATCGCGTGAACATGGTCCCGTCCTTTCGGCTTACGCCCCCGATGCTGAAAAAGCGGATTGTAGGAATAGTATCACCCGGCGGCGATCATCCGTAAAGTCTGTCTTGTGTGGCAGCGTCCGGCAGAGCCGGGCGGCATTCGCTGATTGCATCGGCGAGTTCGGCCATGTCATCGGCGCGCGGGCTGGAGCGCCGCCAGACGAGACCGATCGTGCGCGCGGGCACCGGCTCTTCGAAGGGCAGGATGGTGAGTGCCGTGCGGGCCGTCTCCGCCGCAATCGCCATTTCCGGTATAAGTGTCATGCCCATGTCGTTTGCGACCATCTGCAGCAGCGTCGTCATCGAGGTTGCACCGACATTCACGACGGTGCGTTTTGGTGCGCGCTGGCAGAGCGCCAGCGCCTGGTCGCGCAGGCAATGGCCTTCCTCCAGCAGCAGCAGCCGCTCGGCGGCGATCGAAGCGGTGGTCAGCGGCGAGGCAAGCAGGGTTCGATCGTTGCGGGCGACCGCTATGAAGAAACGGTCCTCGAACAATAAGGCCGTCGAAAGCCCGTCGCGCTCGATCGGCAGTGCCGCGATCACCGCGTCGAGCGTGCCGTCCTCGAGATCGTCGAGAAGATGGTCGGTCACCGCCTCCTTCAGCGCTACTTCCGCCGCCGGAAACCGGGTGTTGAGATAAGGCACCAGCTTCGGGATCAGATAGGGCGCCACCGTCGGAATGAGGCCGATCGAAAGCGGTCCGGAAAGCGGGCCGCCCGCCGGCCTTGCCGCACGTTCCAGCTCCGCCATTGCGCCCAGCACGTTGGCCGCATGGGCGAGCACCCGTTCGCCGGCTCGCGTCAGCAGAACCTTGCGGCGGGCGCGCTCGATCAGCTGTGTGCCGAGGCTCGCCTCCATCTCCATGATCTGCGCCGACAATGCCGGCTGGCTGATGTGGACGGCCGCTGCCGCGCGGCCGAAATGGCGTTCGCGCGCCAGCGCCTCGAAATATCGCAATTGCCGAAGTGTTATCATGATAGGTAAATCTTATCGTAATTACAGGAAATCACAATTGGAAATTATGGGAGCCGCGTGGGATAGTTTGGAAGATTTCCAAGGAGGAAGCCATGAGCGACAAACCGACCCTGACGACAACTGCCGGCGCACCGCTGCCGGACAACCAGAACTCGATCACCGCCGGCCCGCGCGGCGGCGTGATGATCCAGGATTACCAGCTGATCGAGAAGCTGGCCCACCAGAACCGCGAACGCATTCCGGAACGCGTGGTCCATGCCAAGGGCTGGGGTGCGTTCGGCACGCTGAAGATCACCGGTGATATTTCGAAATACACGAAGGCCAAGTGTCTCCAGCCGGGCGCGGAAACGCCGATGCTCGCCCGCTTCTCCACTGTTGCCGGCGAACTGGGCGCGGCCGACGCCGAGCGCGACGTGCGCGGCTTTGCGCTGAAATTCTACACCGAGGACGGCAACTGGGACCTGGTCGGCAACAACACGCCGGTGTTCTTCGTCCGCGACCCCTACAAGTTCCCGGATTTCATCCACACGCAGAAGCGCCATCCGCGCACCAACCTGCGCTCGCCGAAGGCGATGTGGGATTTCTGGTCGCTGTCGCCGGAAAGCCTGCACCAGGTGACGATCCTGATGTCCGACCGCGGCATTCCGGTCGATCCGACCTTCATGAACGGCTACGGCTCGCACACCTATTCGTTCTGGAACGACGCAGGCGAGCGCTTCTGGGTCAAGTTCCACTTCAAGACTGAGCAGGGTCACAAGCACTACGTCAACGAAGAGGCCGAAAAGCTGATCGGCAAGAGCCGCGAGACCTATCAGGAAGCGCTGTTCGACAAGGTGGAGACCGGCCAGTATCCGCGCTGGAAGGTACAGGTTCAGATCATGCCGGAAAGCGATACCGGCAAGACGCCATATAACCCCTTCGACCTCACCAAGGTCTGGCCGCACAGTGACTATCCGCCGATCGATATCGGTGTGATGGAACTGAACCGCAATGCCGACAATTACTTCGCCGAAATCGAGCAGGCGGCGTTCTCGCCCTCCAACATCGTGCCCGGCATCTCGCATTCGCCGGACAAGATGTTGCAGGCCCGCATCTTCTCCTATGCCGATGCCCACCGCTACCGTCTCGGCACGCATTACGAGGCGTTGCCGGTCAACGCGCCGAAGTGCCCGGTCCATCACTACCACAAGGATGGGCAGATGAACTTCTTCGGCCAGAAGACCGGTGCGACGGACGCCTATTACGAGCCCAACAGCATGGGCGGCGCGGTCGAGGACAAGTCGGCAATGGAGCCGCCGCTCAATATCGAAGGTGCGATGGCGCGCTACAATCACCGCGAGGGCAATGATGACTTCTCGCAGCCGCGCGCATTGTTTGAACTCTTCGATGACGGCCAGAAGTCCCGCCTGTTCGACAACATTGCTGCCGCCATGGGCGGCGTGCCTGGCGAGATCATCGAGCGCCAGCTCGCGCTGTTCAAGCAGGTTCACCCGGACTACGAAGCCGGCGTTCGCGCGGCATTGAAGGAAGCGCATGGCTATGAGGCCAATGCGATCTCGACGCCGGGAACGCAGTCAGCGGCTGAATAGGATTTGGTTTTAAAGCTTTCCGAGGCCGGCGCCCATCGCGCCGGCCTTTTTCATGCGTTCTGCGCACCCTTCGCGCGCAGGGCCGCGCGCGGTGAGCAGCCCTTGATGCGCTTGAAGGCGGCGCCGAAGGCGCTTTGCGAGCCGTAGCCGAGCAGGCCGGCAACCTCCGAGACGCTTCTGCCGCGGTGGATGAGGTCTTCGGCGATCTGCATGCGCCATCGCAGGACATAATCCATCGGCGAGCGGCCGACGGCCTCGCGGAAATCCTCCGAGAACACCGTGCGCGACATGCCGGCGATGGTTGCCAGCGCGGCGACGGTCCAGTTCTTTTCGGGGTTTGCGTGAATGGCGTCGAGTGCGGCGCCGAGACGCGGATCCGTCAGAGCACCGATCCAGTCGCTCGCCCGTCCGTCGCGTCCGGATACGTCCTCCCGCGCGGAGATGGCCCGCAGCATCTGGACCAGCAGCATATCGGCAAGGTGGCGGCGCATCATCCCCGAGCCGATATCGTTGCGGGCAAACTCGCTCTCGAGGATCTGCAGCGTCCGGCTGAGGACAGGGGCCGACGGCGCATCGGCGGGAATGACCATCAGCCGCGGCAGGGCCTCGCTGAGGAGATGCGCATGGAGCGGGCTGACGCGATATGCCCCGCCGATCATCACCACGTCGTCGCCGCCGCAACGGCCGGTATCCGACCGCGACCAGTCGATGACGCTGGTGCCATCTTCGGGAGCAAGCGCGGGGTCACTTGCCAGCACGTAGGGCGGATAGTGGGACAGCAGGAAGACATCTCCGGCGCCGAGGCGCACCGGCGGTTCGCTCTCATGCAGCATGAAGCATTCGCCGCGGAGAACGGCCGCGAACTTGATTGCATATTTCTCGGGAAACCTGAGCGACCAGTCGCCAGCGGCTTCAAACCGTGTGCAGCGGGCGGTGCGCAGATCGAGAAGATTGAAGAGAGTGCTGAGTGTATCTGACATTTCCCGGACGAACGCTATAGTTTTGCGGATGCATCAATATAGATCGAACGGACAATCTGGCGCTATCTCCTTTTCAGAAAAAGGAGATTCCACATGGAAAACGTAAAGGACAAGGTCATCGCGATCACCGGTGCCAGCAGCGGCATCGGCCGGGCCACGGCCCTGTTGCTTGCCGGGGCGGGCGCACGGCTCGTTCTCGGCGCCCGCCGCCTCGAGCGGCTGCAGGTGCTTGCCGACGAGATCGCGGCGGCCGGTGGAACCGCCATCGTCTGCAGGGCAGATGTCGCCGACAAGGCCTCGGTGCAAGGGCTTGTCGACTGTGCGATCAAGACGTTCGGGCGCCTGGATGTTCTTGTCAGCAATGCCGGTATCGGCCCGATTTCCAACCTCGACGATTTGCGGGTCGACGATTGGGAGGCGATGGTGGACGTGAACTTCAAGGGCGTGCTTTTCGGTATCGCGGCATCGCTTCCGGTGTTTCGCCGTCAGGCCAGCGGCCATTTCGTTACCGTCATATCGACGGCGGGGCTCAGGATCGTCCCGAAGCAATCGGTCTATGCAGCCACGAAGAATGCGGTTCGGACCCTGCATGAGGGGCTCAGGCAGGAGGCCGGGCCCAATCTCCGGGTCACCGGCATCTCGCCCGGCTATGTGCGTACCGAATTCGGCGATTCCATACCCGACGAGAAGCTGAGATCGCAGTTGGCAAGCGGCATGAGTATCGCCATCGCGCCCGAGGCCGTTGCCCGGTCGATCCTGTTCGCCATCGCCCAGCCGGCGGATGTCGATGTCGGCGATATCGTCATCCGTCCGACGGCGCAGGGCTGAGGCGGAATCATTCCGCTGCTGCGAGCGCGCGGGCGAAATGGGCGGGGGCGACGCCGGTATGGCGGGTAAAGGCGAGGCTGAAGGCGCTGGAGGAGCCGTAGCCGACGCGTGCGGCAATATCGGCCACAGAATGCCCGCCGTTTTTCAGCATGTCGCGTGCGATCATCATCCGCCAGGTGAAAAGATAGGCCATCGGCGATACGCCGAGGGTACGGCTGAAGCGCGCGAAGAAGGACGAGCGCGAAAGGGCTGCAAGGTCGGCAAGCTCGTCCACGCTCCAGGTGCGGGCGGGATCGCGGTGCATGGCCCGGATCGCCTCGGCAAGGCGCGGGTCGCCAAGGCCGCGCAGCAGGCCGGGCGCGGCATCGGAGGCCGCGGTGGACCGAAGGGCCTCGATCAGCAGCACTTCCAGCAGCCGTTCGAGCACCACGTCGCGTGCCGGGCGCTTCGAAAGCGTTTCATCGCGCACCAGCTTGGCAAGTGCGACGAGCCGGTTGTCGCGGCGCACGACGACGACTTCCGGCAGAAGCGAAACCAGCAGCGCTGCGTCCGGCGAGCCGAATTCGCAATGGCCGACGAGATACTGGCTGTCCGGCGGCCCGTCCTGGCGGCCGACGCGCAAGGCGCCGTTGCCAAGATGAACGGGCGCGCTCAGTTCGCCCGGAGTAGGCGCTTCACCGGCGCTTGTGCTCGTGAAACCGAATGAGGATGGCACCAGTATGAAGTCGCCTTGCTCCAGCTCGATCGCCTTTCGCCCGTCCGCCTGAAAGCGGATCGCGCCCTCCAGGATCAGGCTGTAGAAGACCTGCCCCGATTGCTCCCGCCGGATACGCCACGGACCGGCCCCGGTGACCCATTTGGAAAAGGGGGCCCGCGGCTGCAGGAATGAAACGATATCGGCAAGGGGATCGGTCAAAACCGGACTTTCGATGATGTGAACGCGATGCTCCATTATGGTGCGTCCGGATGCGGCTGTCTATATTGGCAGTGTCGGCGCGGCCTTCCGGCCCGCCGTTGTCAAATCCATCCATTCGGTTCACTGCCCGCCGGCAGCCGACGCATCCGCGCCTGCCGTGCCGCGCAAAGGAGTTTTCATGCAAACCGTTCTCATCACCGGCTGTTCATCGGGCTTCGGGCTTGAAACAGCAAAAACCTTTCTGAGCCGCGGATTCAAGGTTATCGCCACGATGCGCAAGCCGGATGCGAGCCTGCTGCCCGCCTCCGACAATCTGGTCCTGCTGCCTCTGGACGTCGCCGATCCGCAAAGCATCGCCAATGTGGTCGAGGCTGCCGGCCCGGTCGACATCCTTGTCAACAATGCCGGCATCGGCTGGCTCAACGCGCTCGAAGGCTCGCCGGTCGCGGTCATCCACAAGGTGTTCGAAACCAATACGCTCGGTGTGATTGCGTTGACGCAGGCCTTTCTGCCTCAGTTTCGCGCCCGGCGCTCCGGCATGATCATCAACGTCACCTCGACGGTCACGGTCCGTCCGCTGCACCTGCTGTCGGTCTACACGGCCAGCAAGGCTGCGGTGAATGCCTTCAGCGAATGCCTGGCACTCGAACTCGCGCCGTTCAACGTTGGCGTTCGTATCGTTCTTCCCGGGCGTGCACCCGCTACGGATTTCGGCAAGAACGCCGCAGGGCTCGTGCCGGATGGGATGAACGTCCCGGAAGCCTACAAGGAGATCGCCGATGGCGTCTTCAAGCAATGGGCCGAAGAGCCAGCGGATATGGTGACGCATCCGCAAGACGTCGCCGAAGCGGTGTTGCGGGCCGCCACGGATCCGTCGACGCCGATGCGTCTACCCGCCGGCGCCGATGCCGAGGCGAGCATGGCATCGCTTGGGGGCGAGGCGCCGCTCGCCTGACGGCTGGCCTACCAGCTTGCCAGCGACTGGTTGCCGCGGCCGCGAACCTGGCGGGCGACGTGTCGTCCCTCCTCGTCCTGCAGCGGAGGCAGTTCCACGCTCGAAATATTGTCGAGCGAGGCGATGATGTGGTTGGAAAGCGCCGTGGTCAGCGAGGCCGGTGCGCCCGGGCGGCGCATCAGGCCGATCTGAACCGGCGGCAAGGGCGGAAAGCCATCGGCCTGGGTCAGCACCCGCATGCCGGTTCTGAGTGCGGATTCCGGCAGGATCGAGACGGCCATGCCGGCAAGCACCGCCGAGGCGACGACGGTCGCCGACCAGCTGGTGAACAGGATGCGGTACTCGCGGCCGACGCCCTCCAGCGCGCCGATGGCAAGCTGGCGCCAGCGGCAGTCATGCCGACCGACGGCGAGCTGTACCGGCCTGGCGCCGGGCAGCGCGTGGTTGGCGGATGCCACCCAGCAGAGCGGCTCGGAGCGCACCACCTCAGAATCGCGCGTGCGAGGATTGTGCGTCACCAGCGCCATGTCGAGTTCGCCGCGCTTGATGCGGTCGGCCAGGTCGTTGGAATCCTCGCAGACGATATAGAGCTCGACATTCGGATGCGACTTGGCGAAGCGGCCGATGATGTCCGGCATGTAGCGATCGGCATAGTCGTCGGGCGTGCCGATGCGGAGCGAACCTTCCAGCCGGTTGTCATCGAAGGCCGCGATGGCTTCGTTGTTGAGCCGGATGATGCGGCGGGCGTAATTCAGAAGCTTGTCGCCCTCGTCGGTCAGGCGAACACCGCGGCCATCCTTGGTAAATAGCTGTTTTCCCACGCGTTCTTCAAGCCGGCGCATCTGCATAGAGACGGCCGACTGGGTCTTGAACACCTGCTCGGCCGCGCGGGTGAACGAGCCGTTGTCGACGATCGCGACGAAGGTCTGAAGCTGGTCGATATCCAAAGGCGCTGCCATGACACGATCTCATAACGATTGTTGATACTTGATATTAGAAACATTCGTTGGACTGATCAATGGCAGAATACCATATTGTCAAGCATGGAAAACAGCAAAGCACTAAGTCCGGCTGAAACGACACCCTCAGGAAACGGGTGGTTGCAGCACGGACTTTCCGCTCAGATGGGTTCCTGACCGGCGCAGGCAAGCGAGGGACGCTTGTGGCCTGCATCCGGTCGTCGGAAGTGCAAGCCGCAGCGAGAGGGCCAATATCGGAGCCCGGGCGGCCGCCAGAAGGAGGCGAACATGTCCATGATCGAACGGGTTTCGGGAACCCGGACGGCAACGTCCAGCTCCCAGACGATGAGCGAAACCTTGCGCGCGGCTGCGGCCGCGACGGCCCGCTTCATCCGGAACCGCCTTGCGATCAAGCAGATGGTGCATCTTGACGATGCCTTGCTGAAAGACATTGGCCTGACGCGTGGCGAGGTTGAGAACGCCTATATGAAGCCCGTGACGAATGATCCGATGGCTGAACTGCGGCGTGCCGCCAGCGATCGCGCAGCGCGGATGTCGCTTTGAAATTTGCCCGCGGCCGAGCGCTGCGGGCCAAAGGCTTGGCGTGAATTCAACGGCCGCAAGTCCCAACGGCGGCCAGCGAGAAGCGTCATTTTCCCCGCAGGGTGGTTCAGCCTTCACTCTGCATTTTGCCCGGAAGCAGTTTCTGTTTCCGGGTTTTTTTGTGCCGTCCCGCCTTGCCTGAGCGCCAGCCACTGCAGCAGGATCACGGTCTTTGGCGTCGCGGATGGCACCGGTCTCGATCCTTGCCAGCGCTTCGGGCGCAAGCTACGTCCTGGCCTCGCCGGAGAAGATCGGTGCGGTCTCGTCCTTCGTCATCGCCGGGCTGGGGGATATCGACGGGGTGATCGCCACCGCAGGCGCCGAAGGGCCCATGCTGGAGCGGATTGCCGCTGCAGGCCCCTCGATCATTGAAGCCGGTTGAGCCCCGCTATTCCTGTCGGGATGAGACGTTAGTACTGGAATTCCGAAAACAGGGGATCGACGGAGCCGTTCCAGCGGCCGTTGTAGAGGGCCAGCAGGTCCTCGGCGAATGTCGCCTTCTTGGCGATGATTTCGTCGAGCGTCATCAGGAAGACGCTTTCGTCCTGGCCACTGTTGTTGAGATTTTTGCGGGACTTGAGGCCATCACGGGCGATCGCGATCACGTCGCGGCCGACCTCGAGTAGGCTGCGTCCCTCGACTTCGGCAGAAAGCGCCTTTGCCGGAACCTCGTTACGCAGGCGATGCACGTCCTCGGCACTCCAGCCGGCGACAAGCTGTTCTGCCGCATCCATGGCGCCCTTGTCATAGAGCAGGCCGACCCAGAAGGAGGGGAGAGCGCAGATCCGCCGCCACGTGCCGCCATCCGCACCGCGCATTTCCAGGAAGCGCTTCAGCCGGACGTCGGGGAAGAGGGTGGAGAGGTGATTGGTCCAGTCGCCGCGCGTCGGTTGC
This sequence comes from Martelella endophytica, assembly GCF_000960975.1. Lineage (NCBI taxonomy): Bacteria > Pseudomonadati > Pseudomonadota > Alphaproteobacteria > Hyphomicrobiales > Aurantimonadaceae > Martelella > Martelella endophytica. Next base: position 2,504,881 of record NZ_CP010803.1, read on the forward strand.
CAGGCCTCGATCTCGCCCTTTAGGGCGCCGTCCATGAACTGGCGGAAGGTGATGTGGGTGCAATCATGGTAGCGCCCGTCGCGCACCACGAAATACATCGGCACGTCGAGCGCCCAGTCGACATAGCGTTCGAAGCCGAAATCCGGCTCGAAGGCGAAGTCGAGAATGCCGGCGCGGTTGTTGTCAGTGTCGCGCCAGATATCGCCGCGCCAGGACAAGAGCCCGTTCGGCTTGCCCTCGGTAAAGGGCGAGGAGGCGAACAGCGCTGTCGCAAGCGGCTGCAGCTTCTGCGACAGCGCCATCTTGCGGCGCATGTCGGCTTCCGACGAAAAGTCGATGTTCACCTGGATCGTGCAGGTGCGGTACATCATGTCGAGGCCCTTGGTGCCGACCTTCGGCATATAGTTCGTCATGATGTCGTAGCGCGATTTGGGCATGCGCGGGGTTTCGGCCAGCGTCCATTTCGGGCTACCGCCAATGCCGAGAAAGCCGATGCCCATCGGCTCGGCAACACCACGCAGCACCGCGAGGTGCCGGTTCGATTCGCGACAGGTCTCGTGCAGGGTCTCAAGCGGCGCGCCGGAAAGCTCGAACTGGCCGCCGGGCTCGAGCGAAATCGCGCCCATTCCGGAGGGCTCGGCTAGGCCGATGATATTGCCGCCATCCATGATGGCGTCCCAGCCGAGCTTTTCCTGCATGCCTTTCAGCAAGGCAGAGATCGACTGTTCTCCGTCATAGGGAACCGGGCGGTTGCCGTCGCGGAAGAACGGGAACTTCTCATGCTCGGTGCCGATGCGGAAATCGGCTTCCGGCTTGCAGCCGGCTTCGAGGTAGGAGACGAGTTCCGCCTTGCCGGAAATCGGCGTTTCGTCGGAGGTGTCGCGGGCCATGGGAAGTTCCTCGCAAGATGGATGACCGGTCGGGGCCGGGCTTTTGTCCGCTCATGGCCCGGATTTCCGGGCCGATCAAGTCAATTTCTTTGATTGTCTGATAAACGTTTGGAGGGCCGTCCGGCTCCCGGCGGATTATCGCCAGTCGCCGATCGCCGCCTGGATCACGGCAAGGGCCGCGACCGCCGCAGTGTCGGCGCGCAGGATGCGGGGGCCGAGCGGGATCGCGGTAACGAAGTCGCGGCTGCGCAGAAGGCTCCGCTCCTCATCCGAAAACCCGCCCTCAGGGCCGACAATCAGCGCCAGGCTCGCCTCGCCGACACCCTTCAGCGCATCGAGCGGGTTCTGCGTTTCCTCGGCCTCGTCGCAGAAGATCAGCCTGCGGCCGTCCGGCCAGGCCTCGATGATATCGGCAAGTTTGGCCGGCTCGCGGAGTTCGGGGATCGCAAGCACGCCGCACTGTTCGGCGGCCTCGATGATATTGGCGGCAAGCCGGTCGGACTTGCCGGGCTTGCCCTGCACATGCTGGGTCATCACCGGCTGGATGATGCCGGCGCCCATTTCCACGGCCTTCTGCACCATATAGTCCATCCGCCCGACCTTCAGCGGTGCGAAGAGATAGTGCAGGTCGGCCGGCGGCGTCTGCGGCCGCGTCTGTTCGACGGCCTCGAGCACGATCTTCTTGCGGGTCGGATAGGTGAGGCGGGCGCGCCACTCGCCGTCACGGCCGTTGAACAGCAGAAGCTCGGTGTTCTCTTCGGCGCGCAGCACGTGGGCGAGATAGTGAAACTGGTCCTTGTCCGCCTCGACCGATACCCCTTCGGCAAGGTCGGCGGCGATGAACAGGCGTTGCAGGCGATAATTGGCGCGCATGGGCGGCTCCGGCGATTCGGGCTCTGTTGGACGCGAACCTAAACCAGTTCCGGTGCCGACGGCAAAGGGGAGGTCAGTTGGCGAACTTGGCGGCGAAATCGAGAAGCAGCGTCTTCAGTCCCGGCTCCTCGACCATTTCGGCCGCCAGTTCGAGCGAGGTCCAGTGACGTTCGCGCTCGGAGGACTCCGGAAACTTCGTTTTCATCTTGCGTACGGAGAGCGGATAGAGCGCGACCTCGCACGGGATCGATCTGCCATCGTCGAGGCGCTTGAGATAGGAGAAGCTGCCGAGCGGGGCGTCGGCGATCTTGCCCTTGATGCCGGCCTCCTCGAAGGCCTCCTGTTCTGCAACCTGATGGGGGGCCTTGTTGGCCATCGGCCAGCCCTTGGGCGTCACCCAGCGGCCCGTGTCGCGACTGGTGATCAGCAGCACCTCGACCGACTTCGTCTTCTTGTCCTGTCTGTAGCACAACGCCGCATATTGCTGGCGGGCGGCGATTTCCTCGCCGTTTTCTGCCGCCAGCTTGTCCTTAGAGGGCATGACTTTCCTTTCGCATGCACGCGGTTGCAAACCCTGCTTCGCCACCCATAAACGATAAAACTAGCATCGCGGATTCGTTTCTCGCGTGAAGCTTTTATGAATTTTCACTTGAACATTTAAGGGTGTTCGAATCGCTGCGGCGAGCGCTTTCAGCCTGCCGAATCGAAAGTCATTGTGCAACCGATGTTGTGTGTTCCGGCGCGCTTCGCGCGGAACTTTTGACGCGCGTCCCCCGTTTCCGTGCAAAGAAAGTTACCAAGGAAACACCATGCTTTACTGGATTCTCGTCCTGTTGATCATCGCCGGCGTCGCGAGCCTGCTCGGCTTCCGGGGCGTTGCCGGGCTTTCTGCCGGCATTGCGCGCATCCTCATCTTCATCGTTCTGGTCGTGCTGCTGATCTCGCTTCTGACCGGTCTTCTTGTCGTCGCCTGACCGGCTCAGGCGTCCCAATACGGACTTGGACCATAGAGGCGAGCCAGGAAATCGATGAAGAGCCGCACCTTGGCGGGCAGGAAGTTGCGGCTCGGATAGACGGCAAAAAGCCCGACCTCGGCGGCGCTCTCATAGTCCGGCAGAACCTGTACCAGCTTGCCCGCAGATAGCTCCGGGCCGATATCCCAAGTGGATCGCAGTGCGATCCCCATGCCGGAAAGCACCGTCTCGCGAATGACTTCGCTGGAATTCGTGACCAGGCGGCCTTCCGGCTTGATGCTGATCGGCCCGGTCGGTCCCTCAAGGCGCCAGTGCTCGTCATTGTGGGCGGGCAGGCAGACATGGTGTTCGAGATCTAAAAGCGTTTCCGGCGTGCCGTGATCGGCAAGGTAGCCTGGCGTGGCGCAGAGGATGCGCCGGACGCGGGCGAGGCGCCGCGCCACCAGTGACGAATCGTGAAGGTCGCCGATGCGGATCGCGACATCGTAGCCATCGCCCACGACATCGACGAAGGCATCGGTCAAAAGCAGTTCCAGCTCCAGATCCGGATGGGCGTTCATGAAGCGGGCGAGGTGCGGCGCGATGTGGAGCCGGCCGAAAGAGGTCGGCGCCGAAACCTTCAGCCGTCCCCTGACCGCCGAGGCCCGTCCTTCGACAAAGGCTTGCGCCTCCTCGAAGCCCGCAAGAACCGGGCTGAGGCGTTCGTAATAGCCCCTCCCGATTTCCGTCAGCGAAATCTGGCGCGTTGTTCGCTGGAACAGACGCGTGCCGAGCTGCTCCTCCAACCGCTTGATGCTTTTCGACACGACCGCCGGGGAAAGCCGCAATTGTCGCGCGGCCTCGGTCATGCTGCCCGTTGCGGCGACGCGCGCGAACACTTCCATATCGCTTAGGTTTTTAATAATCGTCATGATTATCGCCCTTCCGGCATAAGTGTTAGCATTTGTCATGCCTTGGCGCCAATGGTAGAAGGCGAGACTATTCGAGCATGACGAGGCGGAGGAGACGCCGTGACGGGCGCGATAGCCTTCAAGACGCCGAAGCCTGAAATCCTGGCGCGGCGCGACACCATCATTTCCGATCTTGGCGGATTGCTGCCGACGGACTGTCTCATTCACGAGGCGCGCGAGCTGGTGCCGTTCGAGACCGATGCCTTTCTTGCCTATACCCGTGTGCCGCTTGCCGTCTGCCTGCCGGAAACGACGGAGCAGGTGGCGCGGGTGCTTGCCTATTGCCATGAGAACGGCATTCCGGTCGTGCCGCGCGGGGCCGGCACCTCGCTTTCCGGTGGCGCGATCGGCCAGGAGGACGCAATCATCCTCGGCCTGTCGCGGATGAACCGGATTCTCGATATCGACCTGCCGAACCGCGCCGCCGTGGTCCAGGCGGGCGTTACCAATATCGCCATATCCGAAGCGGTGAAGCCCGAAGGCTTTTTCTACGCACCGGATCCGAGTTCGCAGCTCGCCTGCACCATCGGCGGCAATATCGGCATGAATTCCGGTGGCGCGCATTGCCTGAAATACGGCGTCACCACCAACAATCTCATGGGCGTGAAGCTGGTGCTCACCGATGGCACGGTGATCGAACTTGGCGGCAAGGCGCTCGATGCCGCCGGCCTCGATCTTCTGGCGCTTGTCTGCGGCTCCGAAGGCCAGTTCGGCATCATCACCGAAGCGACAGTACGGCTACTGGCGAGCCCCGAAGGGGCGCGGCCGGTGCTGTTCGGCTTCCCGACCTCGGAAAGCGCCGGCGCCTGCGTCACCGACATCATCGCCGCCGGCATCATTCCGGTCGCGATCGAGTTCATGGACAAGCCGGCGATCGAAATCTGCGAGGCCTTTGCCAAGGCCGGTTATCCGCTCGATGCCGGCGCGCTTTTGATCATCGAGGTCGAAGGCTCCGAGGACGAGATGGAGGCGATGCTCGCCCGCATCATCGCGATTGCCGAGACCCATGGCGTGATGGCGATCCGCCGCTGCCAGTCGGCAACGGAGGCCGCGCTCATCTGGAAGGGGCGCAAATCCGCCTTTGGCGCCACCGGCCGCATCGCAGACTATATCTGCATGGATGGCACGGTGCCGCTCAGCCAGCTCTCCCACGTTCTGAAGAAGACCAGCGAGATCACTGACCGCTACGGTCTGCGTGTGGCCAATGTCTTTCATGCCGGCGACGGCAACATGCATCCGCTGATCCTCTATAATATCAACGACCCGGAGGATGCCGCCCGCGCCGAAGAGGCGGGCGCGGAGATCCTCAAGCTCTGCGTCGATGCCGGGGGCTGTCTCACCGGCGAGCACGGCGTCGGCATCGAGAAGCGCGACCTGATGCGCCACCAGTATGGCGAGGCGGATCTGCGTCAGCAGATGGCCGTGCGCGCCGCCTTCGATGCCGAATGGATGCTCAATCCGTCCAAGGTGTTTCCGCTGGAGGGCCGCGATGACTGAGCTTCTGACACCGGCAAGCGAGGCCGAGGCTGCCGATATCATCGCGGGCCACGCGGCCTCGGGCACGCCGCTTGCGCTCTGTGGCGGCAATACCCGCACCGGCTTCGGCAATCCAGTCGCCGCCGCTGCGCGGCTTTCGTCTTCCGCGCTTTCCGGCATCGTCGCCTATCAGCCGGGGGAAATGGTGATGACCGCGAAGGCCGGCACACCGCTTGCCGAAATCGAGGCGGCGCTCGCGGAAAACGGCCAGTTCCTCGCCTTCGAGCCGATGGACCATCGCGGCATCATGGGAACAGAGGGCACACCGACCATTGGCGGTGTGTTCGCCGCCAATGTCTCCGGCCCGCGCCGCTTCGCGCTCGCAGGCGCTGCCCGCGACCACCTGCTCGGCAGCCGCTTCGTCAATGGCCGCGGCGAGGTGATCCGTGCCGGCGGCCGGGTGATGAAGAACGTCACCGGCCTTGATCTGTCGCGACTGATGGCAGGATCGCATGGCACCCTCGGCTTCCTCACCGAAGTCACCTTCAAGGTGCTGCCGGCGCCGAAGGCCGCTGCCACGCTCATCGTTTCCGATCTGACGGAAGAGGACGCGGTGAAGCTGATGGCCGCCGCCATGGCTCTGCCGCTTGAGGTCTCCGGTGCCGCCCATCTGCCCTATAGCGTCCGCGCTGCCTTTCTCGGCGGCGCGCTTGCCGGCGACGCCGCCACCTGTTTCCGTCTCGAGGGGCTTGCGGAATCGGTCTCGGCGCGGCTTGAGAAGCTTTCGGCCTATGCCGGGCCGTTCGGCCCGCTGACGCGGCTCGGCGATGATGAGACGAAAGTGCTCTGGCGCGAAATCCGCGATGTCGCGCCCTATCGCGACGGCACGCTCCGCCCACTCTGGCGGGTGAGCGCGACGCCATCGGAGGCCGCGCATATCGTCGGCGCGATGCGGCTTGAGGCGGCCGTGGATGCCTTTTACGACTGGCAGGGTGGCCTCATCTGGATGCGGATGGATGGCGCGCCCGAGGCGGAGAGCCTGCGGGAAAAGCTCATGAAACACGGCGGTGGCCATGCGACGCTGATGCGGGCTGCCCCCGAAGTGCGGGCGCTGGTTCCCGCCTTCGAGCCGGAAGATCCGGCGGTGGCAGCTCTTTCCGCCCGCATCCGGCAGAAACTCGATCCCGCCGGCATATTCAGCCCCGGCAAGATGCAAAGACAGGAGAATGCAGCATGAGCGAGCCGACGCGGAAGAGCCGCTTTGGCGAAGGTTGGATGGATCCGACCCGAAACAACATCATCCTGATCTACATCCTGTTTCTTATCGGCGGTTTCATTCTCGTCACCTGCGTCATTGCCGCCCTTTCGGCGATGACCAACCAGGAAAAGGCGGAAGGCTGGCTGAAGACCCACTACACCTGGGCGATCCGTACATTCTGGGTCGCAGTGGTGATTGCGGCTGCCGCCTACGCTTCCTCCTTCGTCGTCTCCGGCTATTACGGCTACACCGTCTATGTCGCCTGGCTGTTCCTGCGCGCTGGCATCGGCCTTGTCACGGTCAAGCAGTCGAAGCCGATGGCGCGGCCGACAAGCCTTTTCGTGTGAGCCAAGCCGATGCAGACCAGTTTTTCCCCCGAACAGCTTGCCGATCCCAAGGTCGCGGAAGCCGAGTCGATCCTGCGCAAATGCGTGCATTGCGGCTTCTGCACCGCCACCTGTCCGACCTACGTGACGCTCGGCAACGAGCTCGACAGTCCGCGCGGGCGCATCTATCTCATCAAGGATATGCTGGAGAATGGCCGGCCGGCGGATCGTGAGACCGTCACCCATATCGACCGATGTCTTTCCTGTCTTTCCTGCGTGACCACCTGTCCCTCGGGCGTCGATTACATGCATCTGGTCGATCATGCCCGTGTCCATATCGAGAAGACCTACAAGCGCCCTTTCCTCAATCGGTTCACCCGCGCGGTGCTGGCGGCAGTGCTGCCTTATCCGGCACGGTTCCGGACTGCGCTCACGCTTGCCCGTTTCGGCCGGCCGTTTGCCGGGCTCATCGGTGGTGTCGCGGCCCTGAAGCCGTTTTCGGCGATGCTGAAACTCGCACCCGCGCGGCTGCCATCGTCGTCGCCGGTGTCGCGTCCTGCCACCCACGGCGCCTCCGGCGCGCGGCGTGCCCGTGTGGCACTGCTAACCGGTTGCGCCCAGTCGGTGCTCGATCCCGCAATCAACGAGGCCACGGTGCGGCTTCTGACCCGGCTCGGGGTCGAGGTTGTCGTGCCGAAGGGCGAGGGTTGCTGTGGTTCCCTCGTCCACCACATGGGCCGGGAAGCGCAGGCGCTCGACGAGGCGCGGCGCAATGTCGATGTCTGGACACGGGAGCTGGAGGAGGGCGGTCTCGACGCCGTCATCATCACCGCATCCGGCTGCGGCACGACGATCAAGGACTACGGCCACATGCTGGCGCTCGATCCCGATTATGCCGAAAAGGCCGCACGGGTTTCGGCGCTTGCGAAGGACGTGACCGAATATCTGGCGACGCTCGATCTTGCCGATCAGCCGCGCAAGGGCGTGACCGTGGCCTATCACTCCGCCTGCTCGATGCAGCACGGACAGCAGATCAAGGCGCAGCCGAAACTGTTGCTGGAGGCGGCGGGCTTTGCCGTCCGCGAGCCTGCCGAGGGGCATCTTTGTTGCGGTTCGGCCGGCACCTACAACATCATGCAGCCGGAGATTTCGGCGAAGCTCAAGGCGCGCAAGGTCAAGAACATCGAGGCGCTGAAGCCCGACATCATCGCCACCGGCAATATCGGCTGCATCACCCAGATCGCGACCGGCACCCAAACGCCGATCCTCCACACGGTGGAGCTGTTGGACTGGGCCTATGGCGGCCCGAAGCCGTTGAAGCTGAAGGATGTCGCGGCCTGAGTGGCCGGGGAGGCGAGACCTCAGAACTTGAAGCTGACGCCGAGGTTGATCGCGTTGGTGAGGATATTGGTCTGCAGGCTGTCGCCGCTGTCGATATCGACATCGATCCAGGAATAGTTCGCCTTGTATTCGACGAACAGGTCCCAGTGCTTGGCGATCTCGTAGGCGACGCCGGCCTGGGCCTGGAGGCTTGCGCCGCCGAACTGGTATTCGTAGGTGCGCCCGCTCGGCCGCGTCACCTCGACATGCGGCACGTTGATGCCGGCGCCGACGCCAACATAGGGCTTCCAGCGGCTCTCGCCGAGCGGGAAACGGTAAAGCGCGTTCAGCGTCAGGATGTTGAGCCCATCGGTGAATTCGAAATGGCTCCAGCCGGTCTGAGCTCGGGTATCGTCGTCGGAATAGACCTTGTTGTGGGCATAATCGAGCGCGATGCCGAGATCGGGCATGCCGAATTGATCGAGCCACCATGTGCCGCGCACGCCGAAATAGGGCGGCGCTTCGAAGGATTTGCCTTCCCAGCCGGCATGGACGACCTTTGTACCGTTGACGTCCACATCGGAATGCGGCGCGCTTTGATAACCGCTATAAAGGGAGAGCGCCATCTCTGCCGAAGCTGTTGCGGGAATGCCGGCGAAGAGCGCGACGATGGGGAGAGCATAGGAAAGACGCATGCCGTTTCACCGAATCGAGGACGTTGAATCTTGTCAGAAAGTAGGCAGGCTGTCTGATCGATGCCAGTCGGAAATTTACCATATCCGACATTTTGTCAGTTGATTAAACGATGACGGTGGCCAAAGGGCAACAGTCGTCGTCGGGGTGCTTGCAAAATGCCAGGTTTTGGAGAAGTTCTGTCGGCGAGCGGTTACGCCGTCGGCAACAATCGAAGGGATGAACCATGGACGAGGGACTGATTGCCGGTGATGACGGGCGGATGCGGTGTTTCTGGCACGGCAACCTTCCGGATTATCTGCGCTATCACGACGAGGAATGGGGTCGGCCGGTCACCAGCGACTTTCGCCTTTTCGAGAAGCTCTGCCTCGAAGGCTTTCAGTCGGGCCTGTCGTGGTTGACGATCCTGCGCAAGCGGGAAAATTTCCGCGCCGCCTTCGATGGCTTCGATTACCATAAGGTCGCGACCTATACCGGGGCCGATGTCGAGCGCCTGCTCGGCAATGCCGGCATCATCCGCCACCGCGGCAAGATCGAGGCGTCGATCAACAATGCCGGCCGCGCCATCGAGATGGAGCGCGAGTTCGGCTCGCTTGCGGCGTATTTCTGGGGGCATGAGCCAAGACCAGACGAGCGACCGTCGGTCCTGACGCTTGAGGCACTGCGTACCAACACGACGACCCCGGTCTCTGTCAGGATTTCGAAGGATTTGAAGAAACGGGGCTGGAAGTTCGTCGGCCCCACCACCGTCTATGCCTTCATGCAGGCCATGGGGCTCGTCAACGACCACATCGAAGGCTGCTGCTGCCGGGACGAGGTGGAAAGGCTGAGGGCGGAACTCGTCCGCCCTGTCGCGAAAGCCTGAAGATCAGGCGATCTGCAGCAGATAGATCAGGCTGAAGGCAATGGCCGTCAGCACGCCGATCGACAGCACCGCGGTTGCGATCACCCGGCCGCCGGCATGGCCTAGCGAGCGGATATCGACGGAGAGACCGAGGGCGGCCATGGCGATCACCGTCAGCGCGTTCGAGGTGTGGGCGAGTGGGCTGACGAAATCGTCCGGGATCAGGTTTGCCGAGCGCAGCGCCATCATGATGGCAAAGCCGATGATGAACCAGGGCGCGATATGCTTCAGCCTGACCTTGGCGCCACCCTTCGAAGAGGCGGCCGCACGGCCGGCCATGCCGAGGGTGAAGAGGACCGGGCCGAGCATCATCACGCGGATGAGCTTGACCAGCGTGCCGGTCTGCACCGCGATCGTGCCGGCCGGCTGGGCGGCGGCGAGTACCTGCGGCACGGCATAGACCGTCAGCCCCGACAGCACACCATATTGTGGCGCCGTCATGCCGAAGCCGATCAGCGCCAGCGGCAGGGCCAGCACCATGATGACGCCGAGGACTGCGGTGAACGCGATTGCGGCGGCGACATCCTCGGCTTCCGCGTCGATCACGGGAGCGGCGGCGGCGATCGCCGAATTGCCGCAGATCGAATTGCCGCAGGCGACCAGCGTTGCAAGCTTGTGATGCAGGCCAAGGCCGCGGCCGATGGCATAGCTGATCATGATGGCAAGCGCGACCGTGGCAACGATGCCGATGACTAGCGCCGGCCCTGCGGCCTTCAGCGCCTGAACGCTGATCGAGGCGCCGAGCAGCACGATCGCGACTTCGAGGATGAACTTTTCCGAGAACCGAATGCCGTGGTGAAACACCGCCGGCAGGCTGATGACCGAACGGATGGCCGTTCCGAGCAGGATCGCCAGCACCAGGTTTTCGATGAACTTGTGGCCGGTGAGATGCACTTCCAGCGCTTCCAGGCCGAAGGCGGCGGCGGAAACGAGGCCAGCGAGCAGCAGCCCGGGCACGAGGCGAGTGAGAGTTTGCATCAAGCTCGCGTCATCTTCCGACGCCGCGTGTGAAACGATCTGCATGATATTGCCTTCCGGCATGACGATCCGCATGCGAAGCCAACGCGCGAACCTGTCACTTCGATGTTTGGTGTGGCGTCTGCAGTCGCGGTGAATGCGGCCTCGAACGTCTTGGGATGTGCCGAGTTTCTCATTCCGAAACGTGGACTTCCATCGAATAATAATTTACGTTTCATTCGATTAACGCGAACATTTTCTCCATGATGACCCTTGAGCAGTTGACGATTTTCGTCGAGGTGGCCGAACGCGAACATCTGACCCGCGCGGCCGAGGCGCTGAACCTGACGCCGTCCGCCGTCTCCAGCGCCATCCGCAAGCTTGAGGATTTTTACCGGGTAACGCTGTTCGACCGGGTGGGGCGCGGCATCGTGCTGACGGCGGAGGGGAAGGCTTTCCTGGACGAGGCGCGGGCGACGCTTTCCCGCATCCGTTCGGCCGAACGCGTGCTCGCCGAACTCGGCGGGCTGGAGCGCGGCGCGCTCTCGGTATTCGCCAGCCAGACGATCGGAAGCTACTGGCTGCCGAAGGTGCTGATGCGTTTTCATGCCCGCTATCCCGGCATCAAACTCAAGCTTTCGATCGGCAACACCACCACGGTTGCCGATGCCGTGGCCCATGGCGAAGCGGAACTCGGCTATATCGAGGGGACGCTCGACAATCCGCTGTTGAGAAAGCGGCACCTGACCGACGATGCGCTGATGGTGGTCGTCAGTCCGGAACATCCGCTGGCCGATGGCCGGCCGGTGACGCCGGGCGAGCTTGCGCGACAGGCAGGCTTCGTGCTGCGCGAGGAGGGGTCCGGCACGCGCTTCGAATTCGAAAATGCCATGGCCGATTTCGGCATTGCGCCGGCCGATCTGAATGTGGTGATGGTGCTGCCCTCGAACGAGGCGGTGCTGTCCGCCGTCCGTTCCGGCCAGGCGGCAACGGCGATTTCCGGCGCAGTGGCCGAACCGTGGCTCGCCTCGGGCGGCCTTAAGCGGGTGAACTTCGACCTGCCGTCACGCGCCTTCCAGCTCTTGAGCCATAAGGAGCGGCACCTGAGCAAGGCCGCCGAGGCGCTCGTGGCCTTTTCGCTGGAAGGATGAGCCTCAGTCGATGCTCATCGCCAGCACGCGCGAGATTTCCGTGAGCGAACGGCCCGACTGCCCCCGCCAGGTGTTGAAGGCGTTTTGAACCGCTGTCATGGCCGATTTCGAGGAGGGGGCCTTGTCGACGATGCCCTCCGCGATCAGCCGGTTGGTGACGCTTGATGACAGCACGAAACTGTCGACGCCGGCAAAGCGGAGAAAATACTGCCCGGTATTGCCGCCGAGCCGGGTGGCCCGCTTCTTCAGCGCTTCAAGCAGTCCGGCATAGTCCTCCACAGGCCAGTCGGCGAAAAAGGCGCCGGCCGAACCGTGCTCCTCCGCGAGGCTGGCAATGAAGCGGGCGTTTTCCTGCACGGCGCGGATTTTCTGGCCGTGGCGGACGATGCGGGTATCGGAGACCAGGCGCTCGAAATCCTCGTCATGCAGCATCAGGCAATGGCCGATATCGAAGCTCTCGAACGCCGCTTCGAAACCCGGCCACATTGCCTCGACGACCTTCCAGTTGAAACCGGCATTGAAGATGCACTTGGTCATCAGGGCGAGATAGCGATCATCCGGCCGGTTGCGGATTTCATCTGCCGGGGCAGGGCGTTGCAGCGCTGCCTCCACCGCTTCCGCGCTACCTTTGCGCGCCACGGCGATGTCATAAATTTCGTCGAAGGACCGCATCAGTTGTCTCCAGCCCGGTTTTTCTCGCCGGCAGAATAGTGAATTTCGGCAATTGCGAAAGGCGGTCGTAGGCGATTGGCCTTGCGGCGGATGGTTTGCTGCAAAGCCTTGCCGCACGGGCGCTCATCTTCTAAGACTGCCGCCAGATTTTTCCGAGTTTTTTTGAAGATGACGGGCGTAACTCCGATGAGCGATAACAAGAAGAAGAAACCGCAGAAACTGAAGGCGCGTCTGCCGCGCGGCTTTGTCGACCGTTCCGCCGCCGATATCCGCGCGACCGAGGAGATGGTGGCGAAGATCAAGGCGGTCTACGAGAATTACGGCTTCGATCCTGTCGAAACGCCGCTGTTCGAATATACCGATGCGCTGGGCAAATTCCTGCCCGATCAGGACCGGCCGAACGAGGGCGTGTTTTCGCTCACCGATGACGACGACCAGTGGATGTCGCTCCGCTACGATCTGACGGCCCCGCTCGCCCGTCATGTCGCCGAAAACTTCAACGACATCCAGCTGCCCTACCGCACCTATCGCGCCGGCTACGTGTTCCGCAACGAAAAGCCGGGCCCGGGCCGCTTCCGCCAGTTCATGCAGTTCGACGCCGACGTCGTCGGCGCGCCGGGCGTCCAGACGGATGCCGAAATGTGCATGATGATGGCCGACACGATGGAAGCGCTCGGCATTCCGCGCGGCGATTATGTGATCCGGGTGAACAATCGCAAGGTGCTGGACGGTGTGCTCGAGGCGATCGGCCTTGGCGGCGAGGAGAATGCGGCGCAGCGGCTGACTGTGCTCAGGGCGATCGACAAGCTGGACAAGTTTGGGTCTGAGGGTGTGAAGCTGTTGTTGGGTGAGGGTCGGAAGGATGAAAGCGGCGACTTTACCAAGGGTGCCGGGTTGAACCAAGATCAGATCTATACCGTTCTGATGGGGGTCGGCGTTGTCGAAGACACGACAGACACTTATCCTGCTTCACAGACCTATGCGGACGGTATCGGCGAGCTAATGACGATCGAAACGATCGCGCGTTCCTGCGGATACAACGAGGACCGCATCAAAATCGACCCCTCCGTTGTCCGCGGTCTCGAATACTACACCGGCCCCGTCTACGAAGCCGAACTCACATTCGACGTCACCAACGAAAAGGGTGAAAAGGTCGTGTTCGGCTCGGTCGGCGGCGGCGGGCGGTATGATGGGCTGGTGTCGCGGTTCATGGGCCAGCCGGTTCCGGCGACGGGCTTTTCCATTGGCGTGTCGCGGCTGATGACGGCGCTGAAGAATCTCGGCAAGCTCGGCGCTTCCGAGGTCACCGAACCGGTACTCGTCACCGTCATGGACGGCGATGCCGAGGCCATGGGCCGCTATCAGAAGATGACGCAGGAACTGCGCAAGGCCGGCATTCGTGCCGAAATGTATCAGGGCAACTGGAAGAAATTCGGCAACCAGCTCAAATATGCCGATCGCCGCGGCTGCCCCATCGCCATCATCCAGGGCGGCGACGAACGCGCCGCGGGCGTCGTCCAGATCAAGGATCTGATCGAGGGCAAGCGGCTATCCGGCGAGATCGAGGACAACGCCGAATGGCGCGAGGCCCGTGTGGCGCAGGAAACCGTGCCGGAAGCGGAACTGGTCGAAAAGGTCCGCGCCATGCTGGAAGCGCAGGCCGAAGACCGGCGTCGGTAAGTCTGGCGACAGGGCCGCCCATGCCCCCAATCTCTCCCCTTGAGGGAGAGATGTCGCGAACGCGACAGAGAGGGGTGAACCTTCTCCGCCAACTCAGGACATGCGGTTTGCGCTGCACCCCTCTCTGCCCCTGTCGGGGCATCTCCCCCTCAAGGGGGGAGATTGTTTGGTGGAGCTGTTTGGTCCCTCGAAAAGCGGGTTGTCTGCCATCAGGCTATGCTTCATCCTCTTTTCCGGAGGCCATCATGCTCAAATCCATCCATCATATCCAGCTTGCCATGCCGAAAGGCGGCGAGGATGCGGCGCGGGCGTTTTATGCCGGGGTGCTCGGACTCGCCGAGGTGGAGAAGCCTGACAATCTGAAAGCGCGGGGCGGGTGCTGGTTCGAAGCCGGCGAGCTGCGCGTCCATTTCGGTGTCGAGCCGGATTTCAGGCCTGCCCGCAAGGCGCATCCGGCGTTTCTGGTGGACGATGTCGCGGCCGTTGCAGCGGCGGTGGAACAGGCCGGTTACGAGGTCAAGGCGGACGAGCCGCTTGATGGGTTTCTGCGCAGCTATATCCATGATCCCTTCGGCAACCGCATCGAACTGATGCAGGTTTTGGGCTGAAGCCTGCCGCAATCGTTGACTTTTGCCGCAAAGGATGGTCATCGGATGCGGCAAACAGTAGAGACCACCCATGCCGTCCACAAAAGAGCCGGATTGCGCCGGCGCCATCCTTGAGGCCTTTGCGGCACGCGATACGGTTCTGACCGATACGCCGGTGATCCAGCCTGCCGCACCGTTCCTCGATATGACCGGCGAGGCACTGCGCCGCCGCATTTTCATGACCGAGAGCGAGACCGGCGAGAGCCTGTGTCTGCGCCCGGAATTCACCATTCCCGTCTGTCGCCACCATATCGCCGAAAACGCCGGCACGCCGCAGCGCTATGCCTATTGCGGCATGGTGTTTCGCCAGGCGCGTGATGATGGCGCTGCGGAGTTCTTCCAGGCCGGCATCGAGGATCTGGGCGCGGTTGACTTCGCCGCCGCCGATGCCCGCGCGATTGCCGATGCCGCAAGCATACTCGTCGAATGCCTGCCGGATACCGAATTCGCCGTGACGCTCGGCGATCAGTCGATCTTCGAGGCCGTGGTCGGTGCGCTCGGCCTGCCGGGCGGCTGGCAGAAGCGGCTGATCCAGGCCTTCGGCAATCACGCGCGGCTTTCCGCGCTTATGGAGACGCTGGCCCGACCGCAGCCCGTCGCCGGGCTTGACCGCCGCGTTGCCGCCTATCTCGCCGATGGTGATGAGGCCGGTCTCGTCGGCCATATCGCCGCGACGATGGATGCCACCGGCTATTCCACCAATGCCAGCCGCAGCCCCGACGAAATCGCCCGCCGGCTGAAGGAGAAGCTCGCGCTCTCCGTCACCAGCCTCGATGCCGATGCGCTTTCCGCGCTGCGTGCCTTTCTGGCGCTGGAGGTGCCGCTGTCCGAAGCGCGCGACGCGCTGGGCGCCTTCGCCGAAAAATTCGAACTCGACATTGCCGGCGCGATCGCCGTGTTTGCCCGCCGCATTGAAGCGCTTGAGGCAACGGGCACGGATATCGCGGCCATCACCTATCGCGCCGCCTTCGGCCGTCCGCTTGACTATTACACCGGCCTCGTCTTCGAGATCGCCGAAAAGGGGCCGCGGGCCGCGCTTCTTGCCGGCGGCGGGCGTTACGACCGGCTGCTGACGCTGCTGGGCGCCGAAGGCCACATCCCCGCCGTCGGATTCTCGCTCTGGCTCGACCGGATCGAACGCGCCGGAGAAACCCCATGACTGTCACCATTGCTCTACCCTCCAAGGGCCGCATCAAGGAAGGTGCGGAGGCCGCGCTCGCCAGGGCCGGCCTGAAGGTCGTCACCAATGGTAACGACCGCTCCTATCGCGGCCATGTCGAAGGCCGCGAGGATATCGAGGTTGCCTTCCTTTCAGCGTCGGAGATTTCGCGCGAGGTCGGCCGCGGCGCCGTCGATTTCGGCGTCACCGGCGAGGACGTGGTGCGCGAGAACGTGGCCAATGCCGACGCCCGGGTCGAATTCATCAGCCGCCTCGGCTTCGGCCAGGCCGATGTCGTCGTTGCCGTGCCGGAGATCTGGCTCGATGTCGACACCATGGCCGATCTCAACGACGTCGCCTCAGAATTCCGCAGCCGTCATGGCCGCCGGCTGGCGATCGCGACCAAATTCTGGCGGCTGACGCAGCAGTTCTTCACCGCAAAGCACGGCATCCAGCTCTATCGCATCGTCGAAAGCCTGGGCGCCACAGAGGGCGCGCCGATGGCCGGGCAGGCCGATATCATCGTCGATATCACCTCCACCGGCTCGACGCTGAAGGCCAACCACCTGAAGATCCTTTCCGACGGTGTGATTCTCAAGTCGGAAGCCTGCTTCGTCCGGGCGCGCAAAGCCGAGCACGAGAGCGATCCGGTGACGGCGGAAATCATCGCGGCGATGCGCGGCTGAGACCCGGTAACAGATTCTTGTCTCGAAAACGCAGGTTTTCAGTGCAGAAAGGTGACGATTAAGCGGAATCGTCATCTTTTTTGTCGGCGAGACACTTTTTAGCCACAAAAAAGGCAAGTGTGATCTTGCGGAAAGCTCTTCCGCATCACATCTGGCCCCTATCTTTTCAACTCGCATTTCAGCAGGAGCGTCAATGTCCCGCCTGTCCGATTTTCCGATTACTCAGCGCTGGCCAGCGAAGAATCCCGACGTCATCCAGCTCTATTCACTGCCGACGCCGAACGGTGTGAAGGTTTCGATCGCCCTTGAAGAGCTCGGTCTACCCTATGAGGCTCACCTCGTAGCCTTTGCGCGTGACGAGCAGATGACGCCCGAGTTCCTGTCGCTCAATCCGAACAACAAGATCCCGGCGATCATCGATCCGGACGGCCCCGACAACGCTCCGATCGGGCTGTTTGAGAGTGGCGCCATCCTGCTCTATCTCGCCGAAAAGGCGGGTAAGCTCATCCCGAACGATCCGGTCGGCCGCTACGAGACCATCCAGTGGGTGATGTTCCAGATGGGCGGCATCGGGCCGATGTTCGGCCAGTTCGGGCATTTCTACAAGTTTGCGGCCGACAAGGTTGCCAACAATCCCTATCCGGTCGAGCGCTACACCAACGAAAGCCGTCGTCTCCTCGGTGTGCTCGAGGGACGGCTGCGCGACCGCAAGTTCATCATGGGCGACGAGCCGGGCGATTACAGCATCGCCGATATCGCGATCTTCCCCTGGGTGCGCGGCCTCAGCGTGCATTATGATGCGGCTGAAACCCTACGCCTCACCGATTTCCCGTGTGTTTCCGCCTGGGTCGAGCGCTGCTCGGATCGGCCTGCGAGCGTCAAGGGCTTCACGGTCCCGGCGACGGCATAGGACTTCGCAAAGATTCCAAGGAAGGCGCGGTTCAACAGACCGCGCCTTTTTCTTTTGCGTGCCCTGCTCTTCATGAGGGAACAGCCTCGTCCGTCCAAGCGTTTCTGGCTGGTCGTGGAGATTGCGACCCCTGCAAAACGAGGAGAGACCCCAATGGCCAAGCAGAAAACGCTGGACGACCTATTTCTGGATACACTGAAAGACATCTATTTCGCCGAACGCCAGATCTTGAAGGCGCTGCCGAAGATGGCGCGGGCGGCACAGTCGGAGGATCTCGCCGTCGCCTTCCGCAACCACAAGGAAGAGACGGAAGGGCAGATCGAGCGGCTGCAGGAAGTGTTCGAGCTTCTGGGCAAGTCCGCCCGCGGCAAGACGTGCGAGGCCATCCAGGGCATCATCGCGGAAGGCGAGGAGATCATCGAGGAGTTTGATGGCACGCCTGCACTCGATGCCGGGCTGATCTCTTCCGCCCAGGCCGTCGAGCACTACGAGATGGCCCGTTACGGAACGCTGCTTGCGTGGGCGAAGCTGATGAAGCGCGATGCCATCGCGAAGCTTCTGGAGGAGACCTACGAACAGGAATCGAACGCTGACCTCGAGCTTTCCAAGCTCGCCGAAAAGGCGATCAACCTGGAGGCGCAGGCTGCCTGAAAAGATATGCGGCGGACCGGTGGCAGGAAAGGCGGCTTCGGCCGCCTTTCTCATGTCGTTTTGCGATAAATCTAGAAGCGGAAGCCGATACCGGCCATCACATGGGCCTGGCTCAGTTTCGAATCCGGCAGGCCGGCAAGGCCGGTCGCCTCGCTGATGAGATCGGTGGTTCCGTAGTCGGCGTAGGTCGCCTGCAGGCGGGCGAAGACGTGCTCGTTGACCGCGTAGTCGATACCGGCGCCGATCGTCCAGCCATTCATCACCTCGTCATAGGATCGGCCGGTGAGCGAGAATGTGCCGTGAATATTGGTCGCGGCATAGCCTCCGGTCGCATAGACGAGCGCCTTCCTGAAGGCATAGCCGAGCCGTCCCCCGATGGTTGCCTGCCACTCGGTTTCAAACGTCACCGTCTGGCCGTTGAGGAAGGGATAGACGGAAACGACGGTGTAGTCGTGTTCGTTCCAGTCGTAGCCGTAGGAGCCCTCAAGGCCGACGACAAGATTGTTGTCGAACTGGTAGTCGTAGCCGCCGAAAATGGCCGCGCCACCACCGCTTGCGACTTCCCCCGAAGTCTTGTCGAAAAGCGTCTCCGGAATGTCGCCGGCCGTCCAGCCATAGCCGCCTTCGAAACCGATATAGGCCCCGGTCCACGTCAACGCTGGCTGCGGCAACGGCGGCGTCACAACAGGCGCCTGCGCGGTCAGATCGGCCGCGCAGGCTGCGGAGGCGAGCCCGGCTGCAATGCCGACCGCCGCAAAAACTGATTTCATCTCACATCCCCTGAATTGAGCTCACAAAAAGAGCAGGTCAATTCTGGTAAATCGACAAGAAAGCGTTCTCTGCTGCAGCCTTCCCCTTCCGCGCCAAGGGCGAAGTGGCAAAAATATCACCTTTATGCCGCCTTGACGCGTGTCAATTAGACGACGCAACCCACCGACGTGTTTGGTTGTCAGGTGGAGACTGGAGCTTTCGGGCGGTCGACGACCCATGACTAGCCGTAATTTAGATGTCATAAAAATAATTTGTATAAAATCTATTTTTATGAAATGAGAGCGACATGACAGATCCTGCTATTTCTTCTCGCTTTCAATTCGGCGCTCAGTTTGTACAGCTCGCACGGCACTGGCGACAGGCCATCAACGATGAGCTCGCTGCAATCGGCTTCTCCGATGCAACCTGGACTCCGCTCTTCTATCTCTGGCGTTTCGGCGACGATGTCAGCCAGAAGGAACTGGCAGGCCGGGCGGGGCTCGATACGTCGAGCATCGTCCGGCTGCTGGACCTGCTTGAAGCCGACGGTCAGATCGTGCGTGTGGCCGATACGCGTGACCGCCGTGCCAAACGCATCCGCCTGACGGACAAGGGACGGACCTCGGTGGAGACGATACGGCGTGTTCTGCACGCTGCGGAAGGGGAGCTTCTGAGCGACCTTTCGGAGGATGAGATCAGAGCCGTGCTCGCGGCCTTTGCGAAGATCGATGCGAAACTGAAGAAATGACGACAAAAACATTGAAACCGAGTGCCCGGTTCGCAAGCTGGGGCGAGCGTATCGGGCTGGACCGCGCGCGCTCCATCTTTGCGCTTCGCACTGCCATTGGTGCCTGTCTGGCGGTCCTCATTGCCTGGCTCATGGGCCTTGATCACCCGCAATGGGCCGGCATGACGGTCTGGGCTGCATCGCAGCCGACACGCGGCCAGCTGCTGGAAAAGGGGTTTTTCCGCATCGCGGGCACCATCGCCGGCGCTGTGGCCGGCATGGTGCTGATGATGACTTCAGGGGGCAACCCCTATGTGATTGCCGCCGGCCTTGCCGTTTGGGTTGGCCTTTGTGCCGCGATCGGAAACCTGCAGCGTGGCTATGTCTCCTACGGAACGATCGTCGCCGGCTATTCCGCCGCTATGGTGGTTCTGCTGGACAGTTCGCATCCCGATCATGTCGTCGGGCTTGGTCTCGACCGTATGGCGACGATCCTGACGGGCGTTATCGTGTCGATCGTCGTCAGCTGGCTTCTCGCATCGGCTGGCGACGAGAGCGAGGTGACCCAGGGCGTTCGGCTTCTGACGGGGCGAGTTCTTCAGGAGGTGGCCAACACGCTGCGCGGCGAGCGCTCCGCAAGCGGGCACTCCAGGGCGCGGCTTCTTTCTGAAATCGCCGAGCTTGATGACAAGCTTGATCCCCACGGCGCGGGCTCGCTCAAATCCAGACGCTTCGTCAAGTCGGCACGAGGGGTTCTCCTGGCCGAACTGGCGGCGATCCTGTGGCTCACCGACGGGCCGGTCCGCTCCTGGCCGCCGGAGGTTGCGGATGCGCTGGAAAAGGCTGCGCAGGCGGCGAATGCAAACGCGCCGCATCGGGAAATGCTGATGCATCTCGATCATGCCGTCGACGTCTGCTCGGCGTCAGCCGACCCCGGTATGCCGGCGCCGCTCGAGCATATTCTGGGCGACCTTCGGGCTGCATTGCGGCGCTATCTGCCGGGCCAGGACGAGGGCAGGGGCTTTGCCCGAACGGGCGTTCCGGTGATGCTTCATCATGATTTTGTCGGCGCGCGCCAGGCCGGAATCCGGGCCTTCACGGCGCTGCTTGCCATCGGAATTCTGTGGGCGGTTACCGGCATTTCCAGCGGCCCCTACATGCTGCTTGGTCTTTCGATCATGGTGTCGATGTTCTCGACTTTCGAGAACCCCGCAAGCTTCATGCCCTTCGTATTCGTCGGGCAGGCATCCGGCGCGGCGGTGGCGGTCATTTGCCGCTGGGTTTTCTGGCCGCATGCGACGAGCGAATTGCAACTGATCCTGATGCTGTTTCCGTTCATCCTTGTCGGTGCTTTCCTCATGGGGCACAGGCGCACAGTCAAGTTCGCCTTTGACTACAACATGGTCCTTCTGCTGCTGTCGTCACCCGCATTGCCTTTGACCGGTACGCTCGAAATGTCGGTTGTCGGGGCAATCTCTGTGGCGGCGGCGCCGGTTCTTGCGCTCCTCATGTACCGCCTGATCTATCCGACAGACGCGGCACGGCGAGCCGAGATGCTTGAAAGGGCCATTGTCGGAATGCTGCGGGAAATGGCGGCAAGTCCTGGCGCCGGTCAGAACGTCGAGGTCATCCGCGCGCGCCTCTACTATCGCATACTGAGGCTTGTTCGCTGGCATGAAAAGCGTGGCAATAGCATCGAACAGATCGCCCGTGTCGGGATTGCGGTCATAAACCTTGCCGACGTCATCCATGATCTGCAGGTCATGCGCGCCGGAGATCTTCCTTCGCGTCAGAGGCGGGCGGCAGAGGCCGTACTTCGTTCAGTCGCAACGATCGACGCACAGCCGCGCCGCGCCGCCGCTATTTTCGGTCTGGCGTCCTCCCGGCTCAGCGAAACCGCTGGCCGCAATGGCGGTAGACTGCTGTCGGTTGGCCAGGAAATCGCAGCCAACGCGGCCTTCTTTGCCCGCGCTGTCTGATCGTTGCAAAGCGAAGCAAAAAGGGGCGGTCCGAAGACCGCCCCTTTCGTAATTCCGGATGGACCGTGGGGTCACTCCGCAATCAGGCTTTCGCCTGATTACATCATGCCGCCGGTTCGGCGCGCTTGCGACGCCGAACCGGAAGGAATGGCGCGCTTGCCGCGCCAAACCATTGGACATGATGGGCGTGCTATTCTGTAATCAGGCTTTCGCCTGATTACATCATGCCGCCCATGCCGCCCATTCCACCCATGCCGCCCATGTCGGGCATGCCGCCAGCCGATTCCTTCTTAGGAGCTTCGGCAATCATGGCTTCGGTGGTGATCAGCAGCGAGGCAACCGAAGCTGCGTCCTGCAGAGCGGTGCGGACAACCTTGACCGGGTCGACGATGCCCATGGCGATCATGTCGCCATATTCACCGGTCTGAGCGTTCCAGCCGTAGTTGAAGTCGCTCTTTTCGAGGATCTTGCCAACAACGATCGAAGCTTCGTCGCCGGTGTTCGTGACGATCTGGCGGGCCGGAGCCTGCAGAGCGCGACGGACGATGGCGATGCCGGCATCCTGGTCGGCGTTTTCGCCCTTGACCGTAACACCAGCGGAGGCACGCAGAAGGGCAACACCGCCACCGGGGACGATACCTTCCTGAACGGCCGCGCGGGTCGCGTTCAGGGCGTCATCGACGCGGTCCTTCTTTTCCTTCACTTCGACTTCCGTGGAACCGCCAACGCGGATCACGGCAACGCCGCCGGCGAGCTTGGCAAGACGTTCCTGCAGCTTCTCGCGGTCGTAGTCGGAGGTGGTTTCTTCGATCTGAGCCTTGATCTGGGCAACACGTGCCTCGATGTCGGCCTTCTGGCCGGCGCCGTCGACGATCGTGGTGTTTTCCTTGGTGATCGAGACCTTCTTGGCCGTGCCGAGCATGTCGAGCGTGACATTTTCGAGCTTGATGCCGAGATCTTCGGAGATGACAGTGCCGCCCGTCAGGATGGCGATGTCTTCCAGCATGGCCTTGCGGCGATCGCCGAAGCCCGGAGCCTTGACGGCAGCAATCTTCAGGCCGCCACGCAGCTTGTTGACGACGAGCGTAGCAAGGGCTTCGCCTTCGACGTCTTCAGCAATGATGATGAGCGGCTTGTTGGACTGAACGACAGCTTCCAGAACCGGCAGCATGGCCTGAAGGTTGGAGAGCTTCTTTTCGTGCAGCAGGATGTAGGCGTCTTCCAGATCGGCAACCATCTTCTCGGAGTTGGTGACGAAATAGGGCGACAGGTAGCCGCGGTCGAACTGCATGCCTTCAACGACTTCCAGTTCGGTTTCAGCGGTCTTGGCTTCTTCAACCGTGATCACGCCTTCATTGCCGACCTTCTGCATGGCTTCGGCAATGTCTTCACCGATCTGCTTTTCGCCGTTGGCGGAGATGGTGCCAACCTGGGCAACTTCAGCAGAGGTGTTGATCTTCTTTGCCTTGGCAACGAGTTCCTTGGCAACTTCGGCGACAGCGAGGTCGATACCGCGCTTGACGTCCATCGGGTTCATGCCGGCAGCAACGGCCTTCGAACCTTCCTTGACGATGGCCTGAGCCAGAACCGTCGCGGTGGTGGTGCCGTCACCGGCCGTGTCGTTGGTCTTCGAAGCAACTTCGCGGACCATCTGGGCGCCCATGTTTTCGAACTTGTCTTCGAGTTCGATTTCCTTGGCGACCGAAACACCGTCCTTGGTGATGCGCGGAGCGCCGAAGGACTTTTCGATAACAACGTTACGACCCTTGGGGCCGAGGGTGACCTTCACGGCATTGGCGAGGATGTCGACGCCGTCGAGCATCTTTTCGCGCGCGGTGCGGCCGAATTTGACTTCTTTAGCAGCCATTTGAAAACTCCTGGTTTCTCAAACGTGGATGGGCATCAGCCCGGCTAAATGCTTCAGGAAGCGTCGATTAGGCGACGATACCCATGATGTCGGCTTCCTTCATGATCAGAAGGTCTTCGCCGTCGAGCTTGACTTCAGTGCCCGACCACTTGCCGAACAGGACGCGGTCGCCGACCTTGACGTCGAGCGCGACAACCTTGCCGCTTTCGTCACGGGCGCCGGAACCGACGGCGACGATTTCGCCTTCCTGCGGCTTTTCCTTGGCGGTGTCGGGGATGATGATACCACCCTTGGTCTTGGCTTCAGACTCGACGCGACGAACGACGACGCGGTCGTGCAGGGGGCGGAAAGAAATGCTTGCCATTGTCTATTCCCTCGATCAAATGACATGTCGCGGGCACCTGAGGCGCCAACGCGGATGAGTGTTAGCACTCTCCGTTGGCGAGTGCTAATGGCGGAGATTTAGGTGGGGGGCATGGCGCTGTCAAGGCGCAGCAGAGGCTATTTTATCTCAAAATTTTGCGGCCAAGGTTGGGCAAAGGTCGCTCTCCTGTCTGCTGTCGGCTTCCGCCAAGAGCGCTCTTATAGCGATAACAATGGCTCGCGTCGAATCCGGCCCGTCATGCAGCCTTCACAATGATCGCGTTTTCTCCGGAACGCGGAGGTCCTACGTGAAAGCACACAGCAACATAAGCGCGGTCAGTTTTGTGGCTTCAGCGAATTTTCCCGGAGTGAGGGAGTACATCCCTTGAGCGATCCTCGACCCAGCTTTTCCGAATTGTTGTCGACCTTCTTGAGGATCGGCCTGCTCTCCTTCGGCGGTCCGGCGGGACAGATCGCACTGATGCACCGGATCGTCGTCGAGGAAAAGCGGTGGATCAGGGAAGAGCGGTATCTGCATGCGCTGAACTACTGCATGCTGCTGCCGGGACCGGAAGCGCAGCAGCTTGCCACCTATATCGGCTGGCTGCTCCATGGCGTGCGCGGCGGGATTGCGGCAGGGCTCCTGTTCGTCGCACCGGGGCTTGCCCTCATCATCGGGCTCGCGGCGGCCTATGCCACCTTTGCCGATGCAAGCTGGCTTGAGGCGATCTTCACCGGGTTGAAGGCGGCCGTTCTGGCGATCGTGCTGCAGGCGCTGGTGCGGATGGGCGCAAAGTCGCTGAAAGGACCGCTGTCGCTTGCGTTTGCGGCGACAGCCTTTGTTGCCCTGTTCATCTTCGGTCTAGCCTTTCCGCTGGTCATCCTGCTCGCCGGCATTGCGGGTTCGCTTCTCCTGCGCGCTGCACCGGCAGCGGAGACCGAGCCGGAGCGCCATCACCGCCGCAAGGGGCTGAGAGCTGTCGTCGCCGTTTTCGTCTGGGGCGCAATCTGGCTCGCGCCGCTCGGCCTGATGCGGGCCATCGGCGGCGAGAATACCTTCACCGACGTGTTTTCGTTTTTCGTCCGCGTGGCGCTGTTTTCCTTCGGCGGTGCCTATGCCGTGTTGTCCTATGTTGCTCAGCAGGCGGTGACGACATGGCACTGGGTGACGCCGGCCCAGATGCTCGATGGGCTAGCGCTGGCGGAAACGACGCCGGGACCGCTTGTTCTGACCCTTTCCTTCGTCGGCTTTCTTGCGGGGCACGGCGCGCCTGCGGCGGGCGGGCCGCTGCTCTCCGGCATCATTGCCGCGCTCCTGACGGCGTGGGCGATCTTCGTGCCAAGCTTCGTCTTCATCTTCGCCGGCGCTCCGTTCATCGAGGATCTGCGCCGCAATCCCCGGCTTGCCGGCGCGCTCGCCGGCATCGGGGCCGCGACCGTCGGCGTCATTGCCAACCTTTCGGTCTGGTTCGCACTGCACGTCCTCTTCGGATCGGTCGGGCGCCAGGATTTCTTCGCCCTGCGACCCTTCCTCGATGCCGGCCTGCCATGGCCGGAGTGGCCGAGCCTAGATCTGCCGTCTCTGGTCCTCGCTGTGGCTGCCGGGATCGCCATCTTCAGATTTCGCGTCGGCGTGGTCGCACTTCTCGTTGCCGCCGGCCTTGCGGGGCTTGCCATCGGGCGATGGTTATGACCTTTAGGGCTCGCAGCCTCCCAAGCGCCCGAAACAAGGAAATACCATGGTCGACCGCATTCCCGCCCTCAGCCGCCTCCATGAACACTACGATGTGATGCTCAGCGATGTCTGGGGCGTTCTCCATAACGGGGTCGCTGCCTATCCGACGCCGAAGGAGGCGCTGAAGACGGCGCGCGCGGCCGGGGTGAAGGTCATCCTGCTCACCAATTCGCCGCGGCTCGGCCCCGCTGTCGCCGAACAGCTTGCCGCGCTCGGGGTGACGGATGAGAGCTACGACGCGATCGTCACCTCCGGAGACGTCACGCGCAAGCTCGTCATCGAAGGGCCGCGCAGCCTTTTTCACATCGGCCCACCGCGCGACACCTCGCTCACGGATGGTACCGAGGTCGCGCTGGTCGACGAGGCGACGGCCGAAGGCATTCTCTGTACCGGCCTTTTCGATGACGAGAGCGAGACCGCGGAAGACTACCGCGACATGCTGGAGCGCTTTGTCGCGCGCGGCGTGCCACTGATCTGCGCCAATCCCGACCTCGTCGTCTCGCGCGGTGACCGGCTGGTGCCCTGCGCGGGCGCCCTAGCGGCTCTTTATGAAGAGCTCGGCGGTGAGACCCTGATTGCCGGCAAACCGCATACGCCGATCTATGAGGCAGCGCTGGCCAAGGCCCGTGGCCTTCTCGGCGATGTCGAGAAAACCCGCGTGCTCGCGATCGGCGACGGCATGCCGACGGATGTGCGCGGTGCCATGGATTATGGCCTTGATCTCCTTTATATCGCTGAAGGCATCCATGCGGCGGATTACACCGTCAACGGTATCGTTGACGAAGCGTCTCTGCTGCGGTTCTTGACGGAAAAGGGCGCGAGCCCGAAATACTGGATGCCAGAGCTGGCCTGACCGGCCGGCACCATCCGGAAGAGAAGCATGACGGTATTCCATCGCAATGAATTTCGTGAACCGCTGCCCGCGGAACTGAAGGGCGGGGTCGTCGCCATCGGCAATTTCGACGGCGTCCATCGCGGCCACCAGGCGGTGCTGGGCCGCGCCCTGGCGCTTGCCGAGGAGCGCGGCGTGCCGGCGCTGGTGTTGACCTTCGAGCCGCATCCGCGCTCGGTGTTCAATCCGCAGGCGCCGGTCTTCCGTCTGACGCCGGCGCCGATGAAGGCGCGGCTGTTCGAGGCGATGGGCTATCACGCCGTCATCGAATATCCCTTCGACCGCACCTTCTCGCAGCGTTCCCCGGAAGAGTTCGTCACCACCGTGCTGATGGACTGGCTGGGCGTCAGCGAGGTCGTGACCGGTTTCGATTTCCACTTTGGCCGCAATCGCGAAGGCGGGCCGGCCTATCTGATGAATGCCGGCAAGCGCCACGGCTTCGGCGTGACGCTGATGGATGCCTTCCGCGACGAGGGCGCCGAAGTGGTCTCCTCAAGCCGGATCCGCGATTTTCTGACGCGCGGCGAGGTGGTCGCGGCCTCCGGCCTGCTCGGTTATCGCTACACGGTGATGGGCGAGGTGATCCACGGCGAGAAGCTCGGCCGAACGCTCGGCTTCCCGACCGCCAACATGGCCTTCGATCCGGATGCCAAGCTCTGCCCTGGTATCTATGCCGTGCGCTATCGCCGCCCCTGCGGCACGCTGCATGACGGTGTGGCAAGCTTCGGCCGGCGCCCGACCGTGGTCGAGGACGGACGGCCGTTGCTCGAGACCTATATCTTTGATTTCAAGGGCGATCTCTATGGCGAGACCGGTGCGGTCTCGCTGTTCGGCAGGCTGCGGGACGAACTGAAGTTCGATGGCCTCGAAGCGCTCGTCGCCCAGATGCACCGCGATGCCGATCAGGCAAGGGCCCTGCTGTCCTCCGTCCGTCCGTTTTCGGAACTCGACGCGAAGATCGCCTTCTAGGCCCCTATCGCAAGCACGCGAAAGCCGGGGCACTTGATGCGCCCCGGCCTGTTTGTCCCAAACTCCGCTCAGCGGTTGCGGCGCAGGATGCGCTGGGTCGTGTCGTTGGCGTTGCTGACGGCCTCTTCCGGCGACATGTCGGTCTGCCACATCGGCGAAAGCTCGGCGGCGATGTCGAGATAGATGCCGCGCTCGTTCTTGACCGGCGGGAGCCGGTGGGCTGCGTCTGCCGTGCCTGCGTAGCCGGCGCGGTAGGGAAGCGCCTGGAACTCTTCGCTGTCGATGACCGACTGGCGGACCGGCAGGTGGCCGGTGCGGGCCCACTGGTAGTCGTTCTCGTTCAGGAAGGCGAGGAAGGCGATGGCGGCCTCACGCTCTTCCGGCGTGCGGGTATCGTCCTTCGGAATGATCCAGGTGTGCGAGTTCGAGAACACCGCCGGCTTGTCGAAAAAGGTCGGCAGGTCGTAGACGGCGTAGTCGGTCAGCCCGGCGCCGTTTTCGGCCTGGGTGGCGTAGCTGTTGACGACCCAGGTGCCGTTGATGAACATGCCCGCATCGCCATTCAGGAAGGCCTGCTCGGCGCCATTGTAGTCGAGGCCGGGATCAAGCAGGTCGTTGTCGAACATCGCCTTGATGAATTCCGCGGCCTTGAGGCCCTCGGGCGAGTCCACGGTCGCGGTCTTGCCGTCCTCACTGATCAGGTCGCCGCCCTGCTGCCAGACGAGGCTCATGAACAGGCGCATGGACGAGACGTCGGTCGACTGGCTTTCCATCGCGAGATAATACTTGCCGGTCTTCTCCTTGAAGGTCTTGCCCATCGAGATCAGTTCGTCGAGCGAGGTCGGCAATTTGGCGGTACCGTCCTCGTTGACGAGGCCAGCTTCTTCCATCAGTCCGAGATTCACATGCATCAGAACGGCATGGATATCGAACGGCAGGGCATAGATCTCGCCGTCACTGGTGACGTTCTTGCGGGCCTGCTCGACCCAGTCATCCGGATCGACGCCGGCGGCGACAAGCTCCTCGCCAATCGGGGTGACGAGGTCGCGATCGGTGTAGTTGATCAGGTCGGATGCGTGCATGACGGCGACGTCCGGGATGTCGCCCGTCGAATAGGACGACGTCAGCTGGGTGTAGTAGGCACCCCAATCGACCGTCTGCGTGTTGACGTGGGCGCCGATCGTGTTTTCAGCATTGAACTGGTTGGTGAGCGCGGTGATGATCCCGCATTCGCCATAGGCGTCGGCAGGATCGGTGACATCGCCGAACTCGGCCTGGCAATCGCCGAAGAAGCGGACGAACTTGATGTCGGTTGCCGACGCGAACGATGTGCTGACCAGCAGCGCCGCCGCCGTCAGTGCCATTCTCTTCCCTAGGTTAGTCATTGGCATCTCCTCCATTTGTGATGCATATGCGACCGGAAACGGCCGTTACTTCCCGGCGCTCATGGCGACCCCCGCCACGATGTAGCGCTGGAAAATGATAAACAGCAGAACAATGGGGGCGGATGCGAAGACGGCAGACGCCATCAGCGTTCCGATCCCCTCCGACTGTGCGAAATTGCCCTGGATCGACGCCAGACCGACGGTGACGGTGTACATGTCCTTGTTGGTCGCCGAGACCAGCGGCCAGAGGTAGTCGTTCCAGGCATGCAGGAATGTGAACAGACCGAGCGTGGTCAACGCCGGCAGCGACAGCGGCAGCATGATCTTCGTGAAGATCGTGAAGTGGCTGGCGTGGTCGAGCCGGGCCGCCTCTTCGAGCTCGGACGGCACAGCGCGGAAGAACTGCGTCATCAGGAACACGCCGATCGGTGTCGCGATGCGCGGGATCACCAGCGCGGTGTAGCTGTTGTGCATGTTCCAGTCAGCGAACATGGTGTGGAGCGGAATGAAGATCACCTGCTCCGGCACCATCAGGCCGGCAATGACCATGACGAAGATCGCCGGTTTGAACGGAAACCGCAGCCGCGCGAAGGCGTAACCCGCCATTGAGGAGATCACCAGCACCAGCACCGTCATCGTTGTGGCGACGATGGCCGAATTCATCAGCCAGCGCGGCACGGTCGCGATGCGGATGACGTTGATGAAGTTCTCGAGCGTGAACGGGTAGGGCAGGAAGCCCGCCGTCGAGCGCATCAGCACCTCATTCGGCTTGAACGACATCACCAGCACCCACAGCATCGGGATCATCCACAGGATGGCGAAGGCGATGGTGGCGATGAGGATGAGCTTGTCCGCCGGGCGCCGGGTCAGGCGCCGCATCAGGGTCGTGTCAGTCATTGGTATCTCCCCTGCCGCCGATCCAGAGCTGCAGCATCGAGAAGAACAGCATGATGACGAACAGCGCGAGCGCGATGGTCGTTGCGTAGCCGATCTGCCAGTCGCGGAAGCCGGTATTGTAGATGTACATGACGATGGTTTCGGTGGTGTGGGCCGGGCCGCCATTGGTCATCAGCTGTGCCTGGCCGAAGATCTGGAATTGCAGCACGATCTGCAGCACCAGCACGAGCAGCATGGTGCGGCGGATGCCGGGAATGGTGATCGCGGTGAACTTGCGCCAGCGGCTCGCATAATCGAGCTCCGCCGCCTCGTAGAGTTCACTGGGGATCTGGCCGAGGGCGGCGATGAAGAGCGCCATCGGCAGGCCGATACCCCACCACAATGTTGCGATGACCAGTGCCGGCATCGCCCAGGTGAGGCTGCCGAGAATGTTGATGGGTTCAAGGCCGAACGCCTCGAAAACCGGTGTCACGAGGCCGCGATCCGGCGAAAGCACCATGCCCCAGACCAGGGTGACGACCGTTACGGAGAACACCGAGGACGAAAAGAACACCGGCCGCAAGATCGTACGGATACGATCCTGCCCGCGCAGTGCCAGCGCCAGGACAAGCGACAGGGCGGTCATTGCCGGCACGGCCATGATCACGAAGCGGAAGGTGTTGCCGGTGGCTCGCCAGAATTCGCGGTCGTACCAGAGGTCTTCATAGTTGAAGAAACCGATCCACTCGCGATAGCCGCCGGCGAGTTCCCAGTCGTGAAACGAGATGTAGATGCCCTTGAACAACGGAAAGATCAGGAACACCGCATAGAGCGCCATGAACGGCCCGAGAAAGATGAGGGCCGGCACGATATCGCTCTTGCGGCGCCTGTGCGGCGTCTTGGGCACGGCGACGGCCTGGGACGCCGCGACCTGCCCTGTGTCGATCGTGGTCATGCCGCGCTCTCCTGTTCGGGAAGGGCTGCAGTCACGGCATTGCCATCGGCGTTGAAGACATGGACGGTGCCCTCGGGCATGAACTTTACCGTCTCACCGATGCCGGGGACGGTTCGGGTGCGGCTTTCCGCGACGATCTGGGCGCCGTCACCGGTGGTGGCATAGACAAGCACGATGTTGCCAAGCTGCTCGATCAGCGAAACCTTCGCGGAAATCGGGCCATCCGCAGCAACGAGCAGATGCTCCGGGCGAATGCCAAGCGTTACACCGTCACCGGCCGCAAGCGCGCCGCTTGCGGTCCGCGCCTGCAGCCGGTCGCCGGCATGGGTGGCGACGGTGATCGTGTCGCCATTGGCAGTTTCGACGCGGCCCTCGAAGAAATTCATCTTCGGCGCGCCGATGAAGCCGGCGACGAAGAGGTTGGCCGGCGTGTCGTAGAGTTCCAGCGGTGCACCGATCTGCTCGATGCGCCCCGCGCGTAGCACGACGATCCGGTCGGCCATGGTCAACGCTTCGGTCTGGTCGTGCGTCACATAGATCATCGTGGCGCCGAGGCGGGCGTGAAGCTGGGAGAGCTCAGTGCGCATCTGCACACGAAGGGCGGCGTCAAGGTTGGAGAGCGGCTCGTCGAACAGGAAGACGTCCGGTTCGCGCACGATGGCGCGGCCGATGGCAACGCGCTGGCGCTGGCCGCCGGAAAGCTGTTTCGGCTTGCGCTCCAGATATTCGGTGAGCTGCAACGTCGAAGCGGCGGCCTCGACCGCGCTTGCAACCTCGGCCTTGGGAAAGCCCATGTTCTTCAGCCCGAAGCCCATGTTTTCGCGCACCGTCATATGCGGATAGAGCGCATAGTTCTGGAACACCATCGCCACGCCACGATCACGCGCTGCGACATCGTTGACCACACGGCCGCCGATCGAAAGGTCCCCGCCGGTGATATCCTCCAGGCCGGCAATCATCCTCAGAAGCGTCGACTTGCCGCAGCCCGACGGGCCGACAAAGACGACGAATTCACCCGGCTCGATATCGAGTGTCGCACCGAAAATCACCTCGATGGCGCCATAGGACTTTCGCAGCCCCTTCAGGCTCACTCCGCTCATGAAATCTCCTCCCATTTGCCGCCGTTTCGCGGCGTGTTCATCGCTTCCGGGGTTATTCCCCTGCCTTCAGTGCGGGGCCGACGGGAACGGCGGGCCCGAACTCCGCGGTTTCGGAGCGCAGGATGCAGCGGTCGTCGTCGGTCCAGTGTTTTTCGTAGTAGCTCGAGGCCCGGAAACCGTCCTTGATGCGATCCATTTCCGCCGCCATCCAGCTTTCAAGCCGCTGGCGTACAGCTTTGTAGGCGCGGTTGTCGGCAACATTCTGCAACTGCCATGGATCGGCCTCGCGGTCGAACAGCAGCGTGGCGCCATCGACCCGGTAGCGGGCAAGCGTGTAGCGGGCGTCGCGGGCGGCGCGCCATTCATGGCCATCTTCCCATGCTGCCGTCGCTCCGCAGCCCATCAGCAGCGAGACCTCCGGTCCACCAGGCGCGCCCTTGACCTCTGCCGCAAGATTGTTGCCCTCGACATCATCGGGGTAGGCAATGCCGGCCAGGCCGCAAAGCGTCGGCAGCACGTCGACCGTACCGATCGCGGCGTCGCTTGCTCCGCCTGCCGGCGTTCTGCCCGGCCAGCGGATGAAGAATGGCACGCTCGCCGCCTCCTCGTAGAAGATCAGCTTGGCCCGCCGGCCATGAGCACCGAACATCTCGCCATGATCGGCGGTGAAGACGACAATGGTGTCGTCTGCGATGCCCGCCGCCTCGATTGCCGCCATCAGCCGGCCGAATTCGGCATCCAGCGAGGCGACCTGGGCGTGATAACCGCGTCGCCAGCTTTCGAGTTCTGCACGCTCGTCGGGGCTTAGCCGCGCCCATTCATCGGCATAGGGATCGTTCTCGTCCTGATAGTTCGGCGGGTTCGGGAAGCGCTCGTGTTCGAACAGGCGCCAGTACTGCTCCGGCACGTTGTCTGGACCCCAGGGGTCATGAGGCGGGCCGTAGGAGAGCACCATGGCGAAGGGCGACGCGCCGTCGCTCATCCGCCTGATCGTGTCGATCGCAAGGTCGGTCTGCGCAGTCGCCTCGTAGACGCCATCGGGATAGAAGATCTTCTCCGGGGTTTCCTCGTGGTAATAGGCGGCCGGGCTGAAATTGTCGTGATGGAAATTGTAGGCCTTCCACTCACCGTCAAAACCCAGCCGGTGCGGTCCGCGCGGCACAAAGGAATTCTTCGGGTCGAAGTGATTGCCGAGCTGGTTGGCGAAGAGATGCCACTTGCCGATATAGCTCGTCTCGTAGCCGGCGCCGGTCAGAAGATGGCCAAGACAGGTCTGGTTCGGGTTCATCCGCAGTTCATTGATGACCATGCCATGCGAGGTGGTGTGCTTGCCGGTCATCAACGAGGCGCGATAGGCGGTGCAGACCGGCGTGTTGGAGACGAACTGGCGCATCTCCATCGCTTCAGTGGCGAACCGGTCGATATTCGGTGTGGCGGCATTAGCCATGCCGGTGCAGCCAAGCGCGTCGCGCCGGAGCTGGTCGGCAAATACATAGATGATATTGGGGCGCCGGGCCGCCTTTTCGGACTGCACTTTGAATTCCTCCCAGAACTTGCAACGATGCAAATTTGCAACGTGGCAAATAACGTGACACAAGTTTTTCAACGTTGCAAGAGGAGATTTCGGGTGTCATAAGCGAGCGTGTCCGAAGCGATCGGTGACGGCATTACGGGCTTGTGGCGGCTGCCGCTTGATAAGTTGGGCAGCACGGACGACAATTATGCTCCCGATGGGAGAGGCGGTCCGCGTGGCAACGCGTGCCGGCAACGAGGGAGGCCAGGGTGGAATCATCCGGTCCGACACTGAAGGACATTGCTCGTGCCGCAGGCGTCTCGCCGCGCACGGTGTCGAACGTCGTCAACGGCTATGTCCATGTCTCTGAGGGGGTGCGCAAGCGGGTGATGGCCGAATGCGAGCGGCTCGGCTATCGCCCCAACCGCGCTGCCCGGCAGCTCCGCACCGGCCGCAGCGACATGATCGCGCTGATCGTCCCGGATATCCGTCAGCCTTATTTTGCGGCACTTGCCGGCGCCGTCATCGAGGCGGCGCATGCGCGCGATGTCGGCGTCTTCATCGAATCGACCGGTGGCTCGCTGAAGGGCGAGAGGGCGGCCGTCGAGCGTGTTCTGACGCTCGGCCACTTCGATGGCCTGCTGATGACGCTGAACCAGCTTGCCCCGACGGAGGCGGCCGCCATGGCCAAGGTTTCCTGCGTGTTCATGGGGCCGACGGCGGTGCCGGACAACCTCGTGCATATCGGCATCGACAATGTCGAGGCGGCGCGGCTTGCGACTGGACATCTGCTCGACCAGGGCTGTCGCCATGTTGCCGCCGTGGGCGTGACCATTCTGCAGACCGGTGCCTCCGAAAGCCGTCTGAAGGGGTTCCTCGCCGCCCACCGCGAGCGCGGACTTGAGCCCGGTCCGCAGATTTCCGTCGAACAATTCTCCCGCGAGGCAGGCGTCGAGGCGACGCGCGCGCTTGTCTCCGGCGCCGAGCGCCCGGACGGCATCTTCGCCTTCTCCGATCTCCTGGCGCTGGGGGCGCTGCATGCGATCCGCGAGGCGGGGCTCGATTGTCCACGCGACATCGCCGTCATCGGCTACGACAACATCGAGGAGGGCCGCTTCGCCATCCCGCCGCTGTCGACCATCGGCGCCGACCTCAACGAACTGGCCGAGGAATCGCTTGCGGCGATTTCAGCGAAGACGCCGGAAAGCCGTGCCCTGGCTATGCGCATCGTGGCACGGGGCTCGACCGCGCGCGGCTGAGTGTCGACTTGCCCTTGCGCCGATTTGCGCTAGGTTCGGGCCAAGGCGTTTTCGCGCCGCATCCAGGGGAGGGGCCCAGCATGGCCCCATTGCTTGAAAGGGGCCGATAATGATTCCCGTCCACGATATCGAGGGCATGAAAGTGCTCGTCACCGGTGCAAGTTCCGGCATAGGCGCCGCCGCTGCCCGTGCGCTTGCCGCCTCCGGCGCCGAAGTTGCCATTCACTACAACAGCCGCCGCGCGCCGGCGGAAGCACTCGCTGCGGAACTCAAGGATGCGGGGCGTACGGTCCATCTGGTGTCGGGCGATGTCAGCAGCGCCGAAGGGGCGAAGTCGGTGGTCGATGCGGCGCTTTCGGCCATGGGCGGGCTCGATTGCCTGATCAACAATGCCGGCGCGATCGAACGCACGCCGGTCTATGCCACGGATGACGACGTCTTTGACCGCGTCTTCGACCTCAATACCCGCTCGATCCTCAGGCTGGTGCGCCATGCCCATCCGGCGTTGAAGGCGAGCGAACGCGCTTCCGTCATCAATCTCGGCTCGATTGCCGGGCGCAATGGCGGTGCACCAGGCTCCGGCATCTATGCCGCCGCCAAGGCCGCCGTGCATTCGCTGACCCGCTCTTTGGCAAAGGAACTGGCGGCCGACGGCATCCGCGTCAACGCGCTCGCCCCGGGCGTCATCACCACGCCGTTTCATGACGACACGCCGAAGGCCAATCTTGAATCTGCCCTCGCATCGATCCCGCTCGGCCGCCTCGGCACGGCGGATGAATGCGCCTGGAGCTTCGTCTTCTTCGCCTCGCCGACCATGTCCGGCTACATCACCGGCCAGATCCTCGACATCAATGGCGGCCAATTCATGCCGTGAACGGCACCTTTCGGCGTGGGAGCGAACTAATCTCTCCCCTTGAGGGAGAGATGCCCCGACAGGGGCAGAGAGGGGTGAACCCTCTCGGCGAATTCGGAGTATGCGGCTTTTGCCCCCTCTGTCGCTTTCGCGACATCTCCCCCTCAGAGGGGGAGATCGTTTTCTGACAAGACTTGCTGTTACGCCGCGCGCTTCACCACTCGGGCCCATTCCGGGATCCAGTCGTGGTGGGCGGCGAGCAGGTCGCTGACCAGCGACCAGATCTGGTCGAGATCAAGCTCGGCTGCCGTATGCGGATCCATCATTGCGGCGTGATAGAGGTGCTCAGGGTTCTCGTTGACGAGGGCGGCCACCGTCAGTTCCTGCACGTTGATATTAGTCCGCATCAGCGCGGTAAGCTGCGGCGGCAAGGCGCCGACATGGGTCGGCTGGATGCCGGAATGGTCGACGAGGCAGGGAACCTCCGCGGCGCAGTTTTCCGGCAGCGAGGTGATGCAGCCATTGTTGCGGACGTTGCCGTAGATCACCGAGGGCTCGCCGGTCCAAACCGAATTCATGATCGCCGAGGCGTATTCCTTGCTGGGTTTCACCTCGATCGTCTCGGCATTGCGGAATTCCTCGGCTTGCGACTGCCAGCGCGCGACCTGCTCGACGCAGCGCTTCGGATATTCGTCAAGCGGAATGCCGTATTTCTCGATCAGGTCCTCGCGCCCCTCCTTGATGAAATAGGGCGTGTATTCCGAAAAATGCTCCGAACTCTCGGTAACGAAATAGCCGAGACGAGTCAGCATTTCGTAACGCACCTTGTTGGGGCAACGCGGGTTCCAGGTGCTCGGCTTCGGGAAGCGTCCTTCGCGATAGCCCTGCAGCAGGGCCGGGTAGAGATCGCGGTAGCTGCCATCCGGCTGGCGGTGCTCGAAGGCGAGGTAGAAGGCCATGTGGTTGATGCCGGCCGCGCGGTAACGGATCTCGCCGATCGGGATGTCGAGGTCGCGGGCCAGTTCCTCAGCCGTGCCCTGCACCGAATGGCAGAGGCCGACCTGCTGGATATCCGGGAATTTTTCGGCAATCGCCCAGGTGTTGATCGCCATCGGGTTCACATATTGCAGGAGGATCGCGTTCGGGCAGACCTGCATCATGTCGGCGCAGATCGACCAGAGATGCGGCACGGTGCGCAGCCCGCGCATGATGCCGCCGACGCCGAGCGTATCGGCGATCGTCTGCCGCAGG
Source organism: Martelella endophytica (assembly GCF_000960975.1). Taxonomy (NCBI): domain Bacteria; kingdom Pseudomonadati; phylum Pseudomonadota; class Alphaproteobacteria; order Hyphomicrobiales; family Aurantimonadaceae; genus Martelella; species Martelella endophytica. Next base: position 2,541,532 of record NZ_CP010803.1, read on the forward strand.
CCGTACTTCTTCGGGATCTCGAAATCGGTGACGGTTGCCGGTTCATAGCCACCGATCTGGAAGGCGACGACAACAAAATCGGCGCCGTCGAGGGCTTCGCGCTGGCTCGAATGGGTGGTGATCTTCGACTTGGAGCCCAGCGTCTTGGCGAGCTTGCTGGCGACGATTTCGCTTTCGGAAAGCCGCTGCGGGTTGATGTCCATCAGTGCAATGGATGCATCCTTCAGCGCCGGGCGCTGCAGCACGTCGCCGATGATGTTCTTCATGAACACCGTCGAACCGGCGCCGATGAAGGTGATTTTGGGCTGTGTTTTCATGAATGTTCCTCCGGGCCTTCGTGAACCAGGGCCCTTGTCCCTGAACGGGGTAAGATCGAATGCTGTTGTTGAGGGCGAAGACTTTGCCTTCAGCCGGATTGCGCCTGCTGTCTGACTTGTCTTTCCCTGCCTCGGCACGCATTATGCCGCAGCCTGAGCGCCATGACAGAGAGGGATTGTGCTTTCATGGGTAATTTTGTGCTCGACGAACTGCGCCGCAAGGCGCCGGTTGGACGGCTGATTTCGCTGCCGCGCGGCCACCAGGACCTGCACGCCATGCCGGTGAGCGCCGGTTATGAAATCCGGACAAAGCCGGATTATGACTGGGACGGCCGCAAGCGCGGCCAGAGTCCGTTTTCGGTGATCCAGTACACGATCGCCGGCGAGGGCAATCTCCGGTTCGAAAACCGCAGGTTCCGGGTAAAGCCCGGTGAAACGATGCTGACGCTCATTCCCCACAATCATCGTTACTGGCTGGAGGAGGGCGGTCACTGGGAGTTTTTCTGGATCTCGCTCAACGGCGAGGAGGCGATGCGCATCCAGCGCGCCGTGCTGGCGACGACCGGGCCGGTGCTGTCGCTGCGGGAGAAGACCGTCGAGCAGCTAGCCGGCTGCGTCAACCGGCTGCTTTCGGAGGACACCGACACGCCGGCGCGGGCATCGGCGGTGGCTTACGAGGTGACGATGCTGCTTTATGACGACGTGTTTGGCGCCCATGCCGCCCCGCCGCTCGAAAGCCGGGCGATGCGCCGCGTCATCCGCTTCATCGACGCCAATCTGGATGCACCCTTGCCGGTGGAGCGGTTGGCCGAGGTCTCGGGTTTTAGCCGCTCGCATTTTTCCCGCATCTTTGCCGAAACGGAGGGCATGCCGCCCGCCGAATATGTGCTGCTGCGGCGGCTGAAGCTTTCGACCCGGCTGCTTACGAGCGGCGAGCACACGGTGAAGGAAGTGGCCGGCATGACCGGCTTTTCGGATCCCAACTATTTCGCCAAGGTGTTCCGTCGCTACTTCCGCGTCAGCCCCACCGACTTCCGCCGCATCGGGCTTGCGGCCAGTATCATCTCGCTGAACGCCGAAACGCCGGACGCGGCGCCCGGCGTTCACAAGGAGGCGGTGGATTACGACGAGGGCTAGCCCTCGGCGGCCTCGCTCTTTGACAAACCTTTCCTCTCACTCGGCGTCATCCTCGGGCTTGACCCGAGGATCTATCCACATCTCCGCATGATTGGCGGTTGCGGCCAGTCTTGACCATCGTGGTCTTAAAGTCGCTCGCGCTTCTCGCGACACACGTGATTGGATCCTCGGGTCAAGCCCGAGGATGACGCCTGTAGAGGGGTGAGGCTTGCAGTCAGTACGGCGCTAACCCTCTGCCGCCTGCTTCTTCGCGATCCAGTCGTGGTCAGGGTGGTTCTTGAAGCGCCATTTGCGCATCGGGCCGGCCATGACGTTGAGATAATACATCTCGTAGCCATAGGGTGCGCCGCAGGGATGATGGCCCTTCGGCACCAGCACGACATCGCCGCTGGAGACAGCCATGGTTTCATCGAGTTCGCCGTCCTCGGTGAAGACGCGCTGGAAGCCAAAGCCCTGGGCGGGGTTCAGGCGGTGATAATAGGTCTCCTCCAGATAGGTCATCTCCGGAAAATTGTCCTCGTCATGGCGGTGCGGCGGGTAGGACGACCAGTTGCCGGCCGGGGTGAACACTTCCGTCACCAGCAGGCTGTCGGCAATGTCCTTGTCTTCCATCGCGATCGGATGGATGAACCGGGTATTGGCGCCCTTGCCGCGCTCCTCGAAGCCGATATCGCCGATCACCTGCGCCTTGTGGCCGCCCTTGCCGGGGGCGGAGCAGATGGCGAGGGTGCAGTCCGTTTCGGCCGTCGCCGTCCATTCGCTGCCATCGGGCAGGTAGACGCAGGCGGGCTTCTTCCGTTCGAACACGTTCATGCGCTCGCCGAGCAGGCCGAAATCCTGTCCGTTTCCAGAAATCGTGGCCTTGCCTTCGACCAGCACAAGGATGACTTCGCGGTCGCCGGTCTTTTCCGACGCCGTTTCGCCGGGTTTCAGATGATAGAGCGAAAAGCCGACATAGCCCCAGCCGGCGCTTTCCGGCGTAATGTCGTGCACCTTGCCGCTCGTGCCCTTGGGCTTCACCAGAAGCTTGTTCATGGTTCCTCCTTGTCGTTACTCGAAAAATAGGTGCGGTCGGCCGACACGAAGAACACCCAGGCCATATAGAGCCCGATGATGGCGACGGCGATTGCCCAGTAGAGCGAGCCCATGGTGAGCTCGACCACGGCCCAGGCGAAGCAGACCGCAATCAGCACTAGCCGCACCCAAAGCGGCTTCAGCATCGGATGCTTCAGGTCGAACATGCGACGCCAGTCGGGGGTATCGGCCACGGGTTTATCCTCCTCAAGCATTTCGCAGTCAGGTGAGGATCACCTGACGTCCGCGAAAATGCGGCAAAACGAATAGATAGCGCATTGCCGCAAAAAGCGGCGATGCTCTATCTGAGACCGGCCTCCGCAGCCATCGCCTTCAGCGCCTTCAGCCCCATGGACTGATAGGTGAAGGGATTGCGCACCGCAGGGTCCTGCTCCGCCTCGATAACGACCCAACCGGAATAGCCGTGTTCGGCGGCGCATTTCAAGACCGGCGGAAAATCGACCATGCCTTCCGGATCGCCCGGCACGGTGAAGACGCCGCGGCGCACGCCCTCGAGGAAGCTCAGCCGCTCGGTCTCGACCTGATGCCTAATGTCGCCACGCACATTCTTGGCGTGGATGTGGGCGACGCGATCCATGTAGCGCCGGGCGATCAGTGTGGCGTCCGCACCGCCGAAGGTGGCGTGGCCGGTGTCGAGCAGCAGCCATGTGTTTGGCCCGGCGACCGCCATCAGGTGGTCAATGTCCGCGCCGCTCTGCACGATGGTGCCCATATGGTGGTGATAGGCGAGGCGGATGCCGTCCTTAGCGCAATAGGCGGCGATTGCCTCGAGCTTTTCTCCGAAGGCCGGCCAGTCGGCATCGGCCATCAGCGGCCGGTCGGCAAGGGCCGCGTCATCATCACCGTGAATGGCGTTGGAGGTTTCGCAGACGATGCAGACATCGCATCCGAGCGCCTTCAGCAGGTCAAGATGCGGGCGGATCGCCTTTTTCTCATCCTCGACGGACTGCGTGAGGAGATTGAGCGAGTGCCAGCCGGAGACGAATCGCAGCCCATAGGGTGCGAGCGTCGCTTTAAGGGCGTCCGGCTCGGTCGGGAATTTGTGGCCCTTCTCTATGCCGTCGAAACCGATTTTTGCCGTTTCGGAAAGGCAGGTTTCGAGCGGGATGTCGGCGCCGAGCGTGCGGTCGTCGTCGTTCGACCAGGCGATGGGGTTGGTTCCAAAAAGTACCATGGCTATGTTTCCGGATAAGGGGTTCAGTCTGCCGTCCGCTGTCTGCGGCGGTCTTCCTCGTAGGCCTTGCGGGCGGCATTCACCTCGGCCCGCGTCGAGACTTCGGGCACCGCGACATCCCACCAGTGGCCACCGGCCTCGGTGGAAGGCAGGGGGTCGGTATCGATGACGATGGCGTGGCTTTTTTCGCTGTTCTTCGCCCGCGCGAGCGCTTCCTCAAGCGCTGAGATGCTGTCGACCTTTTCCGAGGTCGCGCCAAGGGCGGCCGCATGGGCGGCGAAATCGATATCGGAGGCGACCTGGTGGCGGGCGGTGTCGAGCAGGTTGTTGAAGCTCTTGCCGCCGGTTGCCATCTGCAGCCGGTTGATACAGCCGAAGCCGCGATTGTCGAGCAGCACGACGGTGATCTTCAGGCCGAGCATGACGGAGGTCGCAAGCTCGGAGTTCGCCATCATATAGGAGCCGTCGCCGATCATCACGATCACGTCGCGCTCCGGCTCCGCCATCTTGACGCCGAGGCCGGCGGCGATTTCGTAGCCCATGCAGGAATAGCCGTATTCCATGTGGTAACCGCCGGGCCGCGAGGCGAGCCAGAGCTTGTGGAGCTCGCCCGGAAGCCCGCCTGCGGCGCAGACGACGACGCTGTCCTTCGTCGACTGGCGCTGAACGGCGCCGATCACCTGCGCGTCGGTCGGCAGCGCATTGCCGCCGGGATCGGCCGTCGCGGCATTGGCGGCGGCCATCCAGTCCTCCTTGAGCGACGGGGAGGGCGGGGTGAAGCGGGTGTCGCCGAGGGCATCGGAAAGCCGCTCAAGCGCGATCCTGGCATCGGCGACCAGCGACAGCGCATTGTGCTTCACCGCGTCGTAGCTGCTGGTGTTGATCGCGAGGATTTTCCGGGCGGGGTTCTTGAACAGCGCCCAGGAGCCGGTGGTGAAATCCTGAAAGCGGGTGCCAACGCCGATGACGAGGTCGGCATCCTCGGCAACGGCATTCGAAGCGGAGGTGCCGGTGACGCCGATGGAGCCGAGGTTCAGCGGGTGGTCGTGGGCAAGCGCCGACTTGCCGGCCTGCGTTTCGGTGACGGGGATGTCATGCGCTTCGGCAAAGGCCTTCAGTGTCTCGCAGGCGCCGGAATAATGTACGCCGCCGCCGGCGATGATCACCGGCCGCCGTGCCGCCTTGATCGCGGCCACGGCCTCCTCGAACTGCACCTGATCCGGCTGCGGCCGGCGACGGCGCCACGTCTTCGGCGCGAAGAAGCTCTCGGGATAGTCATAGGCTTCCGCCTGCACATCCTGGCAGAAGGCAAGCGTTGCTGGCCCGCAGCGTTCCGGATCGGTCAGCGTGGCGATGGCGCGGGGCAGGGCGGAGAGAAGCTGTTCCGGGCGAGTGATGCGGTCGAAATAGCGGCTGACGGGGCGGAAGCAGTCATTGGCCGAGACGGTGCCGTCGTCGAAATCCTCGACCTGCTGCAGCACCGGATCGGGCGCGCGGTTGGCGAAGACATCGCCGGGGATCAGCAGCACCGGCAGGCGGTTGACGTGGGCGAGTGCCGCAGCCGTCACCATGTTGGTGGCGCCGGGGCCGATGGACGTGGTGACCGCCATGAACTGACGCCGGCCCTTGGCCTTGGCAAACGCGATCGCTGCATGCGCCATGGTCTGTTCGTTATGGCCGCGCCATGTCGGCAGCGCATCGCCGGCACCCGCCAGCGCCTCGCCGATGCCGGCGACATTGCCGTGACCAAAGATCGCCCAGCAACCGGGGATGAGCTGTTCGCCCTCCTCGTTTTTCTGGGCGGCGAGATAGCGCACCAGCGCCTGCGCTGCGGTAAGACGGATCGTGCTCATCGGTATGCTTCTTTCAGCTTGGGGGCGCCCTCGCGGGCTTCATTCCAGATGCCGCAGAGGCGGCTGTAATTGTCGCGCATCATCGCGACAGCCTCATCGTCGGAGATGCCGCCGGCAAGCCACTGGCGCGCGGCCTCGCCAAAGATCGTGCGGCCGACCGCAAAGCCCTTGACCAGCGGGAAGCCGGCGGCCTCGCGGAAGCTCGCGGCAAGTTCGTCTTCCGGCGCGTCGAGGCCGAGAATGACGATGCCGCGGGTGTGCGGATCGTGCTGCTCGATTGCCGCCGTGACATTGGCCCATGCCTCTGCTGTCTTCAGCGGCTCGAGCTTCCACCAGTCGGGATGGATGCCGATCTCGTAGATCCGCTCGACCACACGGGCGGCGGTGTTGTCATCCGTCGGGCCGGCCTTGGAGGGGATGATTTCCAGCAGGAACTCCAGCCTGTTGCGGCGGGCGGCGGCAAACAGACGGGAAAGCGTTTCCTCCTGCTCGGCCTTCAGAGCTTCGTCGTCATCCGGGTGATAGAAGCAGAGCACCTTGACGACATGCTCCGCCGGCCATTCCGAAAGCCCGCCGAAATCGGGGCCGAGTTCGGGTTCCAGCGTCAGCGGGCGCGAACCCGGCCATTCGGTCGGCCGGCCGATCCAGAGCCCGGTGCCAGCGGCCTGATGCAGGGCGTGCTTGCCGAGCCGGTTGTCGCAGAGGATGCCATAGCCCGGTCTACCGTCCGCGACGGTGAGCGCCGCCTTCAGGCAGAGCGATTTGAACGCGCCGATACGCTCGGCATCAACACCCTCCGCCTCGGCCATCTCCTCGAGTTGAATGCGGTGGTCGAAGGCGAAGACGCGCATTTCCGGCCAGTCGCCATCGCGGTTGGTCGACCAGTGGATTTGTTCCAATGCCGCATCCTTGCGCAGCGCCGGCGTCGAGGAACCGTTCTTCAGGAAATATTCCAGCTCGGTAAGGCTCGGATAGGCCGGGGTGCAGCCATGGCGGGAGACGGCGAAAGCGCCGCAGGCGTTCGCGTAGGTCAGCGTCTTTTCCCAGCCGGCATCGGTCATCCAGCCCTTCAGCAGGCCGGCCATGAAGCCATCGCCCGCGCCGAGCACGTTGAACACCTCGATCCGGAAGCTGCGGCCGGCAATGCCGTCATCGAGGCTTGCGGGGATATCACCCTCATAGGCGCTGGCGCCGAGCGCGCCGCGCTTCAGTACCAGCGTGGCAGCGGATATGGCGCGGACGTTCCTCAGCGCCTGCAGCGTGTCCGTCGTGCCGCCGGCGATGTGGAATTCCTCCTCGGTGCCGACGATCAGGTCGAACAGGGAAAGCGTCGATTGCAGCTTGGCGGTCACCTTGTCGGAGGCGATGAACCGGTTCTCGCCGTCGCCATGGCCGGAAAGCCCCCAGAGGTTCGGGCGGTAGTCGATGTCGAGCGCGGTGCGGGCGCCGTTTTCGCGCGCAAGCTCCAGGGCCTTGAGCACCGCAGCCTCAGTCTTGGGATTGCTGAGATGCGTGCCTGTGGCGACCACCGAGCGGCTGCGGGCGATGAGCGCCGGATCGATATCATCTTCGCTCAGCGCCATGTCGGCGCAGTTCTCGCGATAGAAGATCAGCGGGAACTGCTCCTCGTCGCGGATGCCGAGGATAACAAGCGCCGTCAGTCGCTCCGGGTCGGTGGCAACGCCTGCCACGTCGACGCCTTCGCGGGTCAGCTGCTCGCGGATGAAGCGGCCCATATGCTCGTCACCAACGCGGGTGATGACGCCGGATTTCAGTCCGAGACGGGCGGCGCCCGCGGCCATGTTGGTCGGCGAGCCGCCGATATATTTTTCGAAGGAGCGCATGTCTTCCAGTCTCCCACCAACCTGCGCGCCGTAAAGGTCGACCGACGAGCGGCCGATGGTGAGGCAGTCCAGCATTTCCATTGTCTATACAGTCCCTCCGAGTGAGGATTCGAGTTCAGCCATGTCACGGCCGCCGGCCATCATGTCCTGCAGTTCCTCAGCACCGATCTCGCCGCGCTTTGCCGTGCCGAGCGTGTGGCCGTGGTTGATGACGGTAAAACGATCGCCGACGGCGAGCGCGTGGCGGACATTGTGGGTGATGAAGATGACGCCGACGCCGGCCTTGCGGACCCGGTCGATGGTCGACAGCACGTTAGCTGTCTGGCGGACGCCGAGCGCGGAGGTTGGCTCGTCGAGGATCAGCACGCGGGCGCCGAAATAGACCGCGCGGGCGATCGCTACCGTCTGCCGCTCCCCGCCCGAAAGCGTGCCGACGGCCTGGTCGGCCGAGCGCAGCATGATGCCCATCTTCGCCATTTCCTCCACGGTGATGGCGCCGGCCCGCTTGTGGTCGAAGACCTTGATCGGGCCGAAGCGCTTCTCCGGCTCGCGGCCCATCCAGAAATTGCGGGTCACCGACATCAGCGGGATCATCGCCAGATCCTGATAGACGGTGGCGATGCCCGCCGCCATGGCGTCTCGCGGGTCGTTGAACACCTTCTCCTCGCCATCGACGAGGATGCGGCCGTAACTCGGCTTGTGGACCCCGGACATGGTCTTGATGAAGGTCGACTTGCCCGCGCCGTTGTCGCCGAGCAGGCAGTGGCATTCGCCGGCCATGACCGACAGCGAGACGCCGGCAAGGGCAATGACGGGGCCGAAGTGTTTCTCGATATCGACGAGTTCGATCAGGGGCGTACTCATCTCATCGCTCCCCCGTGATGCGGCGGCGGATATAGGTGTTGAGGATCACCGCCAGGAGCAGGATGACGCCGAGGAAGACCCGAAACAGCGAACTCTCGACGCCGGCAAAGAACAGGCCCTGCTGGACCACGCCGAAGATCAGGGCGCCAAGAGCGGCGCCGATCACGGAGCCGTAGCCGCCAGTCAGAAGGGCGCCGCCGATGACCACCGAAATGATCGCCTCGAACTCCTTCAAAAGGCCGCGGTCGGCCGCCGCCGAGCCGAATTCCATCACCTGGCAGGTGGCGAAAACGGTGGCGCAGAAGGCTGTCAGCATGAACATCAGGATCTTCACCCGGTTCACCGGCACGCCGACATAGCGCGCCGCCTGCGCATCCCCGCCGGCGGCAAAGATCCAGTTGCCGAACTTGGTGCGCACCAGAATGAAGTGGCCGACGATGATCAGCGCCAGCGCCCAGACCATCAGCATCGGGATCCCTTCGACCACCGGCTGGCCGGCGCGGGGGCCGGCGACGAACTGGCCGATGAGGCCCTTGTCCGCAAGCCACGAGAACAGTCCGGTCAGCACATGGCCGCCGAAGAGCGCGGCCAGCCAGTCACCCTCGGAGGCTTCCTTGACGCCGCCGATGATGGTCTTCGAGGTGGTGGCGATGGCGATGTAGATCGTCAGTCCCCTGAGAATGAACAGGAAGGCGAGCGTGACGATGAAAGAGGGCAGGCCGGTGCGGATCACCAGATAGCCGTTGAGCCCGCCGATGGCGACGGCGAGCGCGAAGGCCGCAATGATCGCGATCCAGGTCGGAACGCCAAGCTGCACCGTCAACAGCGCGATGATGATGCCGGAAAAACCGATCATCGAGCCGATCGACAGATCGAATTCGCCTGCGATCATCAGGAGGCAGGCGCCGACGGCGATGATCGCGAACTGGGCCGAGACCGTTCCCCAATTGATGAAACCTTCGGCGGAGAACATGCCGCTATTACCGGCGATCATGGCGAAGAAGACGAAGACGAGGATGGTGCCGCAGATGCTGCCGGTTTCCGGGCGCACCAGCGCCTTGCGCCATGCCGGCACGGGGCGCATGCGCTCTTCCTCGATGAGCTGTTCTATCGGTTTGTGAGTCTGGGCTTGGGACATGTGGTCTCACCCGTGGTTTGTGGCGGGCGCAGGGACACCGGCGCAGCCATATGGGGCGCGCTCAGGTCATCCGGTGCGTGTTGTCGGAAGAAACGCCGCGCCGTCGAAGACGCGGCGTTTCCGGTTGTCAGCGGTACTGGCCGGCGTATTTCTCGACCAGTTCGATATTGTCCTTGGTGGTGAAGCCCGGACCCGAATTGATCGAGTTGGAAGGCATCACCCCATAGCGGGCGTAGTTGGTCAGCAGCACCACCGGCAGATAGCCCTGCAGATAGGGCTGCTGGTCGATGGCGAAGTTGATCGTCCCGGCCTTGATCGCATCGGCGATCGCGGTCGAAAGATCGAAGGTGCCGAAATAGATCTGACCGGACTTGCCCATCTCGTCGAGTGCTGCGAGCGTCGGCTCGGCCGAGTTCGGGCCGAGCGTCAGGATCGCGCCGGTATCCGGGTGGGCGTTCAGATAGGCCTGCACCTTCGACTTGACTTCCGACGGGTCCATGCCGCTGTCGATCATCTGGTCGCCGAGTTCGACGCCGAGACCATCGGCAAAGCCCTGGCAGCGTTCCACCGAGGCCGGGTTGGTGATGTAGTGATTGACGCAGACGAAGCTTGTCGCGCCGGACTCCTTCTTGGCGCGCTCGCCCGCCAGCTTGCCGGCGGTATATTCCGGCTGGCCGACATGCATCATCGCGCCGAGCTTCTTCGACTGTTCTTCCGTGCCCGAATTGATGGTGATCACCGGAATGCCCTTGGCGACGGCGTCCGAAACCGGGCCGGAGAGCACGTCGAAATCGGCGATGGTGACGATGATGCCGTCCGGGTTCGAGGCGGTCGCCTGCTGGACGATGCGGGCCATGTCGGCGAGGTCGCCGGTCGGCGGGTTGCGATATTCGACTTCCACATCCATCTGCTCGCCCGCCACCTTGATGGCGTTCTTGATGGTGTTCCACCAGCTGTCGCTGTCCGGTGCGTGGGAAATCAGTACGAAACGTTCGCCTTCCGCCTGGGCGGCTGCGGGCAGCATGGCGCCAAATGCCATGGCTGTCGCCGCGAATGCCAAAAGATATTTCTTCATGTGGTCCTCCCGTTCAGGGCTGTCGCAGCTCCTCAGATGCGAGAGCCCTCTCCCAATACGGCCAGCCTCCCCGCCGACCGCTCCAAAGGAATTTATATTCCAAAATTTCTCATTTCAATATTTTTTTTCCATTTTGAGGCTTTCACGTGCCGAGCCGACCGCGACTGCCAGCGCGATGGCGAGTGAAAGGCTGGCCGACAGTGCACGGAAGGCACCGACATCGAGTTCGGCCACATAAAGCGGGATGGCGCCGAGCCGCGTCAGCGGGCTTGTGATAAAGTCGGTGATGGCGACCAGCTTCGCGCCCTGGGCGGCGCCGACATCGGCAAGCGTGATCGTCTTTTCGCTGTAGGGCGCGAAGGTGACGGCGATGACGGCGTCTTCCGGGCCGATGGTGTGGGTGAGGCTGACATCGGCAAGGCCGCTGTGGAGGACGGCCGGAATGTCCATCTTCTCGAAGGCGTAGGCGAGGTAGGAGGTCACCGGAAAGGCACGGCGGAAGCCGGCGAGATGGATGGTGCGTGCCCCGGCCAGCGTCTTGACGGCCTCCTCGAGCGAGGCGGCGTCCACCGAAGTCAGCAGGTTTTCGAGCGAAGTCCGACCGACATCGACGAATTCGGCAAGAAGGGCGGCCGGCGAGCCGCTGCCATGGTCCTTCAGCGTCTGGATGCGGGTGCCGTAATCCGGCCATTTGCGCGAATAGTCGGTGCGGAACAGCTTCTGCATCTCCGAGAATCCGGAAAAGCCGAGTTCCTGACAGAAGCGCATGAAGGCGGACGGCTGCACGCCGGCATCGGCGGAGAGCTCCGCTACCGTCGACACTGCCACCCGGTCCGGATTGGCCGCAATGAAATCGCCGCACTGCTTCAGCCGTTTCGGCAGGTCCGGAAGGCGTGCGCCGAGGCGCTCGAAGAAGTCGTCGATCGTTTCGGGCGCGGCGTTCTGCGGCATTTTCGTTTCGGTATCCTTTAGCGCATATTCCAATATTGACGGTTTTAGAATTTTTATTCTATCGTGGCAAGCAATCGATTTCCGGAGGAGTACCCATGACAATTCAGATCGCGCTTCTCGGCGCGGGCCGTATCGGCAAGGTCCATGCACGCGCAATTGCGGCCACGCCCGGCGTGGCGCTTGCCGCCGTCGCCGACGCCATGCCCGAAGCGGCAGAGGCCATTTCCGCAGCATATGGCGCACCGGCGCTGAGCATCGATCAGATCGAGGCGGATGATTCGATCGCTGCCGTAATTATCTGCACGCCGACACCCACGCATGCCGACCTTATCGAGCGTTTTGTGAAGGCGAAGAAAGCGGTGTTCTGCGAAAAGCCGATCGACCTTTCGGTTGAGCGCGTGCGCGCCTGCCTCGATGTCGTGCGGGCTGAAAACGGCACGCTGATGCTTGGCTTCAACCGCCGTTTCGATCCGCATTTCCGCGCCGTGCGCAAGGCGATCGACGATGGCGCGATCGGCGATGTCGAGATGGTGCAGATCGTCTCGCGCGATCCCGCTCCGCCGCCGCCGGCCTATGTCATGGCTTCCGGCGGCATCTTCCGCGACATGACCATCCACGATTTCGACATGGCCCGCTTCCTGCTTGGCGAGGAGATCGACAGCGTGATGGCGAGTGCTTCGAGCCTTGTCGATCCCGAGATCGGCAAGGCGGGGGATTATGATAGCGCCTCGATCATCCTGACCACGGCATCCGGCCGGCAGTGCTCTATCTCGAATTCGCGCCGCGCCACCTTCGGCTATGATCAGCGCATCGAGGTTTTGGGTTCGCTCGGCTCCGTTGCCGCCGAAAACCAGCGGCCGGTCTCCATCGAGATCGCCAATGCAAAAGGCTTCCAGCGCCCGCCGCTCTACGACTTCTTCATGACCCGCTATGTCGAAGCTTATGCCGCCGAAATAGCGGCCTTTGCCGCAGCGCTTCAGGATGGCGTTCCGGCGTCGCCCGGTGGTGATGACGGGCTGAAGGCGCTGGTGATCGCCGAGGCAGCGCTGAAATCGGTCCGCGAAGGTCGCCGTGTCGCGATCTCGGAAATCTGAAGATCGTGGGGGAAAGCATGACGCAGTCACTCGGCTATGGCCTGATCGGCACGGGCTTCATGGGCAAGTGCCACGCATTGGCCTATCGTTCGGCAACGGCGGTGTTCGGCGATGTCGCCGCACCACGAATGGAGATTCTATGCGATACGCCGGAAGAGAAGGCCGGACGCTTCGCGACGCAGTTCGGCTTTCAGCGTGCGACATCTGACTGGCGGGCGGTGATCGACGATCCCGCCGTCGATATCGTTTCCATCACCACGCCGAACGGCATGCACAAGGAGATGGCGCTGGCGGCCCTTGCCGCCGGCAAGCACGTGCATCTTGAAAAGCCGATGGCGCTGACGCTCCAAGACGCGCGGGAGATGGCCGAAGCCGCAGCACGCGCGCCCGGCCGCACTATGGTCGGCTACAACTACCTCCATAATCCGGCGATTGCCCATGCGCGAAAGCTGATAGAGGAAGGTGCCATCGGCCGGCCGATCCATTTCCGCGGGCTGGTTGACGAGGACTACCAGGCCGATCCGGACCTGCCCTGGACCTGGCGCGCACGCCGTGCGGATGCCGGTCTTGGCGCGCTTGGCGATCTCGGCTGCCATCTCGTCAGCCTCGCCGTCTTGCTGCTGGGCCCGGTCGCGAGCGTCATCGCCGAAATGCAGACCGTGCATGAGACCCGCAAGCTCGCCGACAGCGACGAACGCCGGCCGGTCGAAAACGAGGATGTCGCCTCCGCGCTGCTGACGTTCGAAAGTGGCGTCAACGGCCTGTTTTCCTGCTCGCGCAGCGCCTGGGGTCGCAAGAGCCGGATCGGGCTCGAAATTCATGGCACCAAAGGCATGATCACCTACGAACAGGAGCGCATGAACGAGCTCCGGCTTTATCGCAATGACGGAACGGGCGCGACGCAGGGGTTCACGACCATTCTGACCGGACCGGCGCATCCGCCTTATGGCGAATTCGTGCCGGCGCCCGGTCATCAGCTCGGTTTCAACGACCTGAAGGTGATCGAGGTGCGGTCGTTCCTGAAGGCGATCGCGGACGGGACGCTGACTTTCCCGTCCTTTGCCGATGCCTTCCACTACGAAGCCGTCATCCACGCCATTGCCCAGGCTGCGGAAAGCGGGGCGCGCGTTCGCCCGGAGGCGGCCTGATTGCCTCCATTTGCGCATCGTCATGACATGTGTTCATTCCGGGTTTAGATGGGGTGCGCTACAAGGTCACATTTGCTTGAAAGCTGAGCCCGGTGCTTGTGCGGGCCGGCTGGCAAGGCTACTGAAATGCCCAACGGAAGAACCAAACGAGAGACGCGACATGCCTGATATCACCAAACGCACCCTCCTGCGCGGCCTTGCCATTGGCGGAGCGGGCGCTGCCACGCTTTCCTTCGTTCCCGCGCATGCGCAGGAGCTGCCCAAGAGCCAGGGCAATATCGACATGGAAGAGGCGCTGAAGCCGGGGCCGCTTCCCGAGATCGCACTTGGCGACGAAAACGCGCCGGTCAAGATCATCGAATATTTGTCGCTTACCTGCCCGCATTGCGCCCGTTTCCAGGAAGACACTTTCCCGGCGATCAAGGAAAACTTCATCGACACCGGCAAGGTCTATTACATCTTCCGCGAGTTCCCGTTCGATCCGCGCGCCATGGCCGCCGTTATGCTGGCCCGCTGCGCCCCGGGCGACAACTATGTTCCGTTTGTCGACATGATGCTCCAGCAGCAGCGCACTTGGGCAACGGCCGAGGATGGCAGCGCCGCAATGCTTCAGATGGCGAAACTGGCCGGTTTTACACAGGAAAGCTTCCAGGCTTGCTTGACGGACCAGAAACTGCTCGATGAGATAAATGCGGTCAGGGAACGGGCGACGGACGATTTCGGGGTGAATGCCACGCCGACCTTCCTGATCAACGGAAAGAAGTATTCGGGGGAAATGTCGGTTGACATCATGTCGGCCCTCATCAACAGCATGCTTTGAGTGCATCACCGCTGATGCTGTGGCGCGCGCCTTCCTTGGCGCGCGCTTTTTTGTGACGGGTTCTCCCCTCCCGGGCGCCGGCTCATGAAGTTCACCGGGCTGCGTCTTGTCGGTTTCAAATCCTTCGTCGATGCGAGCGAGTTCGTCATCGCGCCGGGGCTGACGGGTGTCGTCGGCCCGAATGGCTGCGGCAAGTCCAATCTCGTCGAGGCACTTCGATGGGTGATGGGCGAGAATTCCTACAAGAACATGCGCGCCTCCGGCATGGATGACGTGATCTTCTCCGGCTCGGGTAACCGACCGGCGCGCAATTCCGCCGAAGTCGGCCTCGCGATCGACAATTCCGACCGCACGGCGCCTGCCGCCTTCAACGACAGCGATGAAATCCAAGTGTCGCGCAGGATCATGCGCGAGCAGGGCTCGCTCTACCGCATCAACGGCAAGGAGGCGCGCGCCAAGGACGTGCAGCTCCTGTTCGCCGATGCCTCGACCGGCGCACGCTCGCCCTCGATGGTCGGGCAGGGGCGGATCGGCGAGCTGATCCAGGCAAAGCCGCAGGCCCGTCGCCAGCTTCTCGAAGAGGCCGCCGGCATTTCCGGGCTCTATTCGCGCCGGCACGAGGCCGAACTCCGGCTGCGCGGTGCCGAAACCAATCTGGAGCGGCTGGAAGACGTCACCGCGCAGCTTTCGACGCAGATCGAGAGCCTGAAGCGCCAGACCCGGCAGGCGATCCGCTTCAAGTCGCTTTCCGCCGAAATCCGCGCCCATGACGCGATCCTGCTGCATTTGCGCTGGGTTGATGCCAAGGCGGCGGAGGGCGAGGCGGAGAGTGTTCTCAACCAGTTGACCTCCGAGGTCGCCGGTCGCGCCAACCAGCAGATGGAGGCGGCCAAGGCGCAGGCGATCGCCGGGCTGAAGATGCCCGAGCTGCGCGATGAGGAGGTCGCCGCCGCCGCCCTGCTGCAGCGCCTGCAGATCGCCCGCCGCCAGCTTGAGGATGATGCCGAACGGCTGCTGCGCCGCCGCGACGAGCTTTCCCGGCGGCTGTTGCAGCTTGCCGAGGACATCCGCCGCGAAGAGGCGATGGTGGCTGACAACAGCGCCATTCTCGAGCGCCTTGCCGCCGAGGAAGCAGAGCTTTCCGAGCTCATCGGCTTTTCCGGCGAGGAACTGGCTGAAGCTGAAGCGCGACGTGAAGAGGCCGCCGCGCGGCTTGGCGAGAGCGAGCGGGTGTTTGCCGCGCTGACGTCTGAACGTGCCGAAGCCGCGGCCCTCAGGGTCCAACTTGACCGCGCCATCGAGGATCTGGCTTCACGCAGTGTTCGGCTTTCGCATCAGGTATCGGAGGCCGATGCAGAGCTTGCCGATCTTGCGTCGCGCATGGCAGCCCTTCCCGATCCTGCCGAACGGCAGGAGGCGCTGGAGGCGGCAAGCATGGCCGAGGAAGAGGCAATCGGCGCGCAGGAACAGGCGGAGGCCGCCGTGGACGCGGCGCGTCGCGACGAAGCGATGACGCGCCAGCCGGTGGAGGCGGCGAAAGCCAAGCTGTCGGAAATCGAGACCGAGGCGCGCACGATCGAACGCATGCTGGCGGCCAGTGCCGCTGCCGGCGATTTCACCCCGCTCGCCGATCTTCTGAGCATCGAACAGGGATACGAGACGGCCCTCGGCGCCGTGCTCGGTGACGATCTCGAAACCCCGCTTGACCCTTCCGCTCCCGCCCACTGGCATGGCAATGGCGATGGCACAGGCGACCCGTCGCTGCCGGATGGCATCCCGCCGCTGGCGGAGATCGTCGAGGCACCGGCTGAGGTGATGCGGCGTTTGCGTCAGGTCGGGCTTGTCGCAGGCGAAACTGCGGAAGCGGCCATGGCTTCGCTGAAGCCCGGGCAGGAACTGGTGACGAAGGCAGGCGCCGTCTATCGCTGGGACGGACTGGTGAAGGGAGCGGATGCGCCAAGTGCCGCGGCGCTCCGGCTCTCCCAGAAGAACCGGCTTGCGACACTGGAAAACGAACGCCGCGAGGCAGAGGTGGCGCTGGAAGATGCCCGGCTTGTGCAGGAGCAGGCAGGCGTAGCGGTCCGCGATGCCGAGATGGCACTTTCGGCCGCGCGCGAAGGTGTGCGTATGGCAGGGCGCAAGGTGGCCGAAGCGCGCACGGCACTGGCTGAGGCAGAGCGCGCTTCCGGCGAACTCGTGCGTCGCCGCGACGTGGTCACGGAAGCGCGCAGCCAGCTCGTGGCTCAGCTGGAGGATATCGCCGTGCGCACCGAGGAAGCGGAAGCACAGCGCGCCGAGGCCCCTGATTTTTCTCTGCTGGAGCAGCAGCTCGATACGCAGGAGGCGGAAGTCGCGCGCTATCGGGGTGAATTGGCCGAGGCCCGCGCTCGCCATGATGGCCTGATGCGCGAGAACGATTCACGCCGCCGCCGGATCACGGCCATCGGTCAGGAACGGGCGAGTTGGGAAAACCGCGCCAAAAGCGCCGCCGCCCAGATCGAGACATTGAGGACGCGTGAACTGGAAGCACGTGACGAGCTGGAGACGCTGGAAGAGGCGCCCGAGGCGCTCGACGAAAAACGCCGGCAGATGGCGCGTGAGATCGAAAAGGCCGAAGAGGCCCGCAAGGCCGCGACCGACCGGCTTGCCGAAGCGGAGAACGCCCAGCGCGCCGCCGACAAGGTTGCTGCCGAGGCGCTTGCCAGTCTTGCCGAGGTGCGCGAAAAACGCGGGCGCGCCGAAGAGCGGTTGGTATCCGCGCGCGAGCGCCGCGAGTCTTCCGAGACGCGCATCCGCGAGGTGCTGGAAGTGGCTCCGCACGAGGCCTTCCGGCTGACCGGTCTTGCGCCCGACGCCGATCTGCCGGAGCCCATATCGGTGGAACGGGCGCTGGAGCGGCTGAAGATCGAGCGTGAACGGCTTGGTGCCGTCAACCTGCGCGCCGAGGAGGAGCAGGCTGAGCTTTCCGGCCAGCTCGAACTCATCGTCCGCGAACGCGACGACATTATCGATGCCATCCGCAAGCTGCGCGGTGCGATCCAGAGCCTGAACCGCGAGGGGCGGGAGCGGCTGCTGGCCGCCTTCGATGCAGTGAACGAGCAGTTCCAGCGGCTCTTCGTCCATCTCTTCGGCGGTGGCATGGCCGAGCTGCAGCTCGTCGAATCCGAGGATCCGCTCGAAGCCGGTCTCGAGATCCTCGCCCGCCCGCCGGGCAAGAAGCCGCAGACGATGACGCTGCTTTCCGGCGGCGAGCAGGCGCTGACCGCGATGGCGCTGATCTTCGCTGTCTTCCTGACCAACCCGGCGCCGATCTGCGTACTCGACGAGGTCGATGCGCCGCTCGATGATCACAACGTCGAACGCTACTGCAATCTTCTGGAAGAGATGGCGGCGACCACCGAAACCCGCTTCCTGATCATCACCCACAATCCCATCACTATGGCGCGGATGGATCGTCTTTTCGGCGTGACCATGGCCGAACAGGGCGTTTCCCAGCTGGTCTCCGTCGATCTGCAGACCGCGGAACAGCTGGTCGAGCAGGTCTGAGCGTCGAAAGAACCGATAGCAGGTGTCTTGCCGGGCAGGGGGCTCTAGTCACACACTCTCTCAGAGGGAGAGTTCGTGTGGGAAAGGGGACAGTCCGAAGTGGATCGGGTTTCGGTTCCCATTCGGGACAGCGCCCCCGGTTTCATAAACCGATCGCCTTGGCTCAGGGCAAGGGGCGCCAGAACGGGGTGCGGGCGAGCTTTTCGGCTTCGGTGCGGGTCAGGCCGAAATCCTGCAGCATTTCCGGTGTCAGGTCCGGCAGATCGCGGCGCATCCTGCGGCGTTCGATATAGCGATGGGCCCAGAGTTTCATCAGGGCGAGGCCGGTCGCGGTCTGGTCACGACGCGCCTCCATCCTGTTCAGGAACTCCGTTCGTGCGATTTTCTCAACTTTGCGTGCGGCTTGATAATCCATTTCTTCTTTCCTCTCTATGCCCATTGATATAGGCTCTCCGGGGCAACAAGAAAATTGAGTAATCGTCACCCAATTTGTGAGAGAAATTCACAACGCATGGCCAATCTTCCGCCGCTCTCCAGTCTGCTCGCCTTCGAGGCCGTCTATCGCACCGGCTCGGTGACCGATGCGGCGCGCATGCTGGGCCGCACCCATGGCGCGGTGTCGAAGCAGTTGAAGCAGCTGCACGAGCATTCGGGTGTCGATCTTTTTGAAAAGCATGGTTCCGGCCTTATGCTGACGGATCACGGTCGTGCCTTCGCCAGGACGGTGGCGGCGGCGCTCGACGACATTCGCGGCGGCTATGACACGCTCGTCGCCTCCTGCTGCAGGCAACCCGTAAAGCTGCTCGCAAGTGCCACCTTCGCCCGGACCTGGCTGATACCGGTGCTGTCGCGGTTCAGTACGGCCTTCTCCGATATCGAGATCGCGCTGCAGCTCGTCGGCCCCGGTGGCAGCCGCGATTATGAAGGCGTTTCCGATCTCAGCTTTTCCTACAACCGACTCTTGAGCCCCGAAATGCTTGATGGCGCCGTATCGCTCGGGGATATCGCGATGGGCCCCGTGCTTGCGCCGGATTATCCGCATCGTCTGGAGGCGGGGACGCTTTCCTTCGCAACACGGATCGACCGGCGGCGGACGGAGACCATGTGGCAGACCTGGTCGCAGCTTTCGGGCATTGCAGTGAAGACGCAAAAGGAGCTGGTGTTCGACCACACCTATCTCGGCTTTCAGGCGGCACGGACCGGCATGGGCGCGGTAATGGCGCCATCCTTTCTCGTCCGCAGCATGCTGGAAAGCGGCGAGTTGATTGCGCCGGCCGGCTTCGTCACCTTCGAAGATGGCTTCATCGTTAGGCCGACCTGGCCTAGGGACCGCGCACCCAATCCGGATGCGCTGACGCTTCTCGACTGGCTGAAGGACAATGCGCGGCTCGAGGCGTAAAGAGCGCCCGCCGACAAGGGGCGGGCGCCTTGTTCTTACTGTGCGGGCGTCCAGGGATCGAGCGCGTCGATCTTGTCCTGGCGGCGCTGGTCGGTCGACTTGCCGTAATCGCCGCCGAAGGCCGCCGATTCCCATGAGCCGTATTCCGGGTTGGGGAACATGATCCAGTCATGACCCCAGTGATCGGCGGTCTCGTCGAAGACCGCGTCGCGATCGGCAATCGAACCATCGGCCTTGTCGGTGAAGTCGCCGAGGTTGTCGCCCATCAGCAGCAGCACGCGATAGTCCTTGGCGACATAGTCGATGCGGCTTTCCTTGGCCGAGGTCCATTCTTCCTTGTCACCGCGCAAAAGCACGGTATCGACATTGCCGCCCATCGGGAAACCGAGGGCTTCAAGATTGCTGACCGTGCCGTCCTTCTCGATTGCCTTGCGGTTGGAGACGTAGAAGATCTTGACGCCCTTGCTGTCGGCATAGTTCAGGAAATCGAGCGCACCGGGAACCGCCGTCGAGGTCTCGCTGTTGACGTAGTCGGTCCATTCCTTCGAGCTGTAATCGGTGCCGCGCGTGACCAGAGAAGCTTCGTAATTGCCGTTGTCGAGCATGGTCTCGTCGAGGTCGGTGATGATCGCGACCGGAAGGTCGGCATAGCCTTCCGGCTGCTTGTCGGAAACCGCCGTCCAGTCCGCGTCGGCAAGCGCCGCATCGAGTTGCAGCTTCGCAAGCGTGAAGAGCTGGGAAACGGTCGCCTTGTATTCGACCGAGGTTTCCATCCAGAGCGTTGCATTCAGCAGGTCGTTCTGAGGAACGGTGGCGTCCTGGGCCATGGCCGGGCCGGCAAGGCAGGCTGCGGTCAACGACAGGGTCAGGGCGGACATTGTGGAGAGGCGGACAATGGGCGAGGGCATGCGGGCTCCTTCATGCGGAATACCGGCGCTGTGCGTGCGGCTTTGCTCCGGCTGTTGGCGGAATATTGCAATTTTGTGACAACGGTTGTGACACGTCAACAGCGCAATGGCGCCGCCTCTGACATGTCACCCAAGTCCTTCCGTATTGGGAGCATCCGCGCTGAGCTGAAGGCCGAAGTGTGGGATGCGGCAAAAATTCGCGTCAAACCAATTCTCATTTTCCCGCCAATGCAATAACGTCCGGAAAAGACAGCGAAAGCGATACACAAACCTCAGGTGATTTGCCGGGTTTGCGGGAACCGGACGGGACGATGACGAACTGGGTATATGGCTTCGGATTTGACGCGACGGAGGGCCACGACATCGATCGGGACCGGCTGGGCGGCAAGGGCGCGAGCCTCGCCGAGATGGCCCGCATGGGGCTCCCCGTGCCGCCGGGCATCACCATCATCGCCGATGTCTGCCGCTATTTCTACGACAACGACAAGCGCTTTCCGGAGGGGTTGAAGGAGGCGGTCGAGGCGGGGCTGCGACAGGTGGAGGCGGCGACCGGCCGGCATTTCGGCGAGCGCAAAAAGCCACTCCTGCTCTCGGTGCGTTCCGGCTCGCGTGTCTCGATGCCCGGCATGATGGACACGGTGCTGAATCTCGGGCTCAACGACGAGACCGTGCGGGCGCTGGCGGAAGATACCGGCGACGAGCGTTTCGCCTATGACAGCTATCGCCGCTTCATCCAGATGTATGCCGATGTCGTGCTGGGGCTTGACGCGGAACTGTTCGAGGAACTGCTGGAAGAGCGGCTTTCCGAGCTCGGCCATCATCAGGATACCCGCCTTTCCGCCGCCGAGCTCAAGGATATCGTTACGCACTACAAGGATTTCCTCGAGGAGGAGCTCGGCGAGAGCTTTCCGCAGGACCCGTACGAACAGCTCTGGGGCGCGATCTCGGCGGTCTTTTCAAGCTGGACCAGCGCGCGTGCGACCACCTTCCGGGCGCTGCACGCAATCCCCTTCGAATGGGGCACCGCGGTCAATATCCAGGCCATGGTGTTCGGCAATCTCGGCAATGATTCCGCCACCGGCGTCGCCTTTACCCGCAATCCGTCGACGGGAGAGAAAGCGCTCTACGGCGAGTTCCTGGTCAATGCCCAGGGCGAGGATGTGGTGGCCGGCATCCGCACGCCGCAGAGCGTGACTGAAGCCGGGCGCATTGCTTCCGGCAGCGACCGGCCGTCGCTGGAAAAACTGATGCCCGAAGCCTTCGATGCGCTGGTCAAGGTCTCCGCCCGGCTGGAGCGCCATTATGGCGACGTGCAGGACATGGAGTTTACCATCGAGCGCGGCCGGCTTTTCATGCTGCAGACCCGCGCAGGCAAGCGCTCGGCGGGGGCGGCGATGAAGATCGCGATGGACATGGCCGATGAGGGGCTGATCAGCCGCTCCGAGGCCATCATCCGCGTCGATCCCGCAACCCTCGACCAGATGCTGCATCCGACGATTTCGCCCGACTACAAAGGCACGCAGATCGGCTCCGGCCTGCCGGCGTCCCCGGGTGCGGTGACCGGCGAGATCGTGTTTTCGGCCGAGGAGGCGATCA
Organism: Martelella endophytica; assembly: GCF_000960975.1. Taxonomy (NCBI): domain Bacteria; kingdom Pseudomonadati; phylum Pseudomonadota; class Alphaproteobacteria; order Hyphomicrobiales; family Aurantimonadaceae; genus Martelella; species Martelella endophytica. Next base: position 2,563,491 of record NZ_CP010803.1, read on the forward strand.
GCGCCCATGCCGAGGGCCGCAAGGTCATTCTGGTGCGCACCGAAACGAGCCCGGAGGATATCCACGGCATGACGGCTGCCGTTGGCGTGCTGACCACGCGCGGCGGCATGACCAGCCACGCCGCTGTCGTCGCTCGTGGCATGGGGGTCCCTTGCGTGACGGGTGCCGGCAACATGCGCGTCGACCGGTTTGCCAATATTCTCCATGGCATCGGCGGTGCGATGATGCATCCCGGCGATCGCATCACCATCGATGGTTCGACCGGCCGCATCCTCAAGGGCGCCGCACCGACCCAGAAGCCGGCGCTTTCCGAGGATTTCCAGCGTCTGATGGGCTGGGCCGACGATGTCCGCCGCATGAGGGTGCGCACCAATGCCGATACCCCCGGTGACGCGCGCGCCGCCCGCGATTTCGGCGCGGAGGGAATCGGGCTTTGCCGCACCGAGCACATGTTCTTCGATGGCGGCCGCATCCACACCATGCGCCGGATGATCCTTGCCGAAACCGAAGAGGGCCGTCGCGAGGCTTTGGACCAGCTGCTGCCGATGCAGCGCGCCGACTTCGAGGAATTGTTCGCCATCATGCACGGCCTGCCGGTGACGATCCGTCTGCTCGACCCGCCGCTGCACGAATTCCTGCCGAAGACGGCGGGCGAGGTCGAGGACGTGGCCCAGGGACTTGGGATGGATACCGACGCGCTTCGCCACCGGCTGGACGCGCTCTATGAATTCAACCCGATGCTTGGCCATCGCGGCTGTCGGCTGGCGATCTCCTATCCGGAAATCGCCGAGATGCAGGCCCGTGCGATCTTCGAGGCGGCCGTGGCCGCGGCGCGGATGACGGGGGAACCGGTGGTGCCGGAGATCCTGGTGCCGCTTGTCAGCCTGCGCGCCGAGCTCGATTACGTGAAAGCGCGCATCGAAGCGGTGGCGCGCGCGGTGATGGACGAGAGCGGCATGGAACTCGATTATCTCGTCGGCTCCATGATCGAGCTGCCGCGCGCTGCACTGCGCGCCCACGAGATCGCCGAGACGGCCGCCTTTTTCTCGCTTGGCACCAACGACCTGACGCAGACGACCTTCGGCCTCTCGCGCGACGATGCGCCGGGTTTTCTCGGCAATTACCAGAAGAAGGGCATCATCGAGCGCGATCCCTTCATCTCGCTCGATTTCGATGGCGTCGGCGAACTCCTGAAGCTCGCCGCCGAGCGCGGGCGGACGACGAAGCCGGATCTTCCGATCGGCATCTGCGGGGAGCATGGCGGCGACCCGGTGTCGATCAATTTCTGCGAGGGGCTGGGGCTCGACTACGTTTCCTGCTCGCCCTTCCGCGTGCCGACCGCCCGTCTGGCCGCCGCTCAGGCGACCATCCGCCACACGACGGAAAGCTGATACCGATCAGGTCCGCGGCAGCCGGTAGTGCCCCTTGAGCAGCGCTGGCCCGTCGGTCTCCACCTTGCCGCGCTCGACGAGATCCTCGATATGGGCGAGCACGGAGAGGGCCGCGGCCCCGTGCAGGGTTTCGCTGGTGGTGCGGTAGATGACCTTCACCATGGCCTCGATGGTCTCGTCGCCGGCGGCGAGGCGCGCGAGGATCGCCCGCTCGCGCATGCGCCGGTGCGAACGGATGCCGCGCACGAAGCCGTGGGCGCCGGTCACCGGTCCGCCATGGCCTGGCAGGTAGATCGTCTCCGGCCGCTGCAGCAGCTTCTCGAGCGAAGCCATGTAGTCGCGCATCGAACCATCCGGCGGCGAGACGATGGTGGTCGACCAGCCCATCACATGGTCGCCGGAAAGCAGATAGGGCGTGCCGGCAAGCGCGAAGGCGAGGTGGTTGGCCGTATGTCCCGGCGTGTGCACCGCTTCGAGCACCCGCTCGCCCGCCGCCAGACGGTCACCGTCGGCGAGTATGATATCGGGCGTCAGCGCCATGTCGCCGCTTTCGGCAAATGGATTGGTTTCGCCCGCGTGCAGCGGCCGTGCGGGCTGGTGCGGACCGAAGCCGGCGATCGGCGCGCCTGTCTCGGCCTTCAGCCGATGCGCCAGCGGCGTGTGGTCGAGGTGGGTGTGGGTGATGGCGATAGCCGCGACGCGCCGCCCGTCGATGGCCTTGAGCCAATGGTCGAGATGGCCGGGCAGATCCGGCCCCGGATCGACGATGACGAGATCCCGTTCGCCGAGGAGATAGCCATTGGTGCCCGCGAATGTGAAGGGCGAGGGGTTTTCGGCCGTCAGCCGGTATAGCCCGTCGGTGATCCTCACCGGCGTCCCGTAAGAGGGGTCGAAGTCCCTGTCGAAGTCCGGCTCCGCCATATCCGCTCGCTGTCATCAGGTTGACGCCTTATCGCCTGCGGGCTTGTGGATGCGCAAGAGCCCGGTCGCGAAAAACCCTGACATGTCTTCCAATTAGACATTGTCGCTCCCCTTCGGCTTTGCTATGAGGCTTCCGATCCGCGATCCGGCATCATGGGGTGTAGCCAAGCGGTAAGGCACCGGTTTTTGGTACCGGTATGCGCTGGTTCGAATCCAGCCACCCCAGCCAAATCTATCTTCAAGTCATTGAAATAAGACGCAGTTTTATCTGTTTCCCTGCGAATTCACACCGCAGTGTCACACATGACTGTATCGCAAACGGCATCAGGCTGCTTCAGATGAGGTTGAAGCCCATGCCGATGATCGCCCATGTTTTCCGCCGAGGTGCCGTTTACACCTGGCGCCGCCGTGTTCCCGTTCGCTCTGGAAATACAACCAAAGCTAGTTATATTCAGGTAAGCCTGCACACACACGACCCCGCCAAGGCTCGCGTGATCGGTGCAGCCCTGCATGCGACAAGCGAGAGAGCGTTCGAATTGATGGCAGCTTCACGATTAACCGCCGAGCAGGCAAGGGCATGGCTCGAGCACGTCGTAAAATCAGAACTTGATGCGATCGACAATCGCCGCCTTGCGGAACATGACGATATCTCGGGAGGCGGCTACGAGGACAACCGCCTTCTTGATGAATTGGCCGGGCATTGTTTTCGCCTTCTGGCTCGGCAGGGAAAGAGCGCAGCATTTGATCCGTCGAAAGACAAGGCGCTGGCGGCGCGTGGCTTTTCCGAGGAGGAGATCGTACGCGGCGGTTATCTGCTGGATATCTACAAGCGGGATTTCTGGTCTGATGCGCGACATGGCAAGACCGTGCGCGAAGCCGGTCGTGTGCTTGGTCAGAATGAAATATCGTCTCTGGTTTACATGGAGCTCAGACGGATACAGATGGAAGGAAGATCAGTTGCCCTTTCCGCTTCGCTGAACCCGGATGATGACCGCTTGGGCGACGCCATTGCGGCCGCGAGCAGGGTGATCGAAGCGCGGGAAAGCGCTCGCCGCAATATTTTTGCCGACGGCACGGCAGCTGCCCCGCAAGGACAGGATGCCGCGCTCGGTGGCGCAACGCCCGAGCCCGAAGCCATATCCGTCAAGCAGGTCGAACCGCTCGTTTTCCAGGGGAGCAGCTATTCGGACGATATCACTGATGTCATTTGCCGTCTGAAAGCGATCAAGAAGCGCGAGGGAGCCGACGAGAAGGCGCTGCGGCAGTTCAATCAGGTATTCGGTGTTTTTCGGGAAATCATCGGCGTCCAGAAGATTCAGGAACTGCGGCAGCATCATTTCGCTCGCTACGTGGACACGCTGGGCGAATTGCCCACGACCTATCGGAAGAGCCCGCGCGATAGGGACCGTCCATTGATTGAAATTCTCGAGGAAGCGCGAGATCTGCCTGATGACAAGAAGGGTATGTCGGCCTCAACGCTCAACCGAAACCTGACGTTTCTCGGTATGCTTTTGCAGAAGGCGAGATCGGAGGGCCATGACGTTGATCCGAAAATCGACCTGAAAGGCCTGAAGCCGCGAAAGACGGTCAAGGCGCGCGATGAAAAACGCGTTTACACCAGAAGAGGTCCAGAAAATTTTTCAGCATCCCATGTGGACTGGTTGCGCCGGCAAACATCGACGTCGTGAACCCGGCTCTCAAGTTATCATGGACGGCCGATACTGGGTTCCATTGATAGCGGCATTGACAGGCGCGAGGCGAGAAGAAATTGCGGGTATTAAGGCTGCTGAAATCATTCAGGTTGACGGCACCTGGTGCTTCGATATCAAGCCTAACGCAAACCGTCGCCTCAAGAACCGCCAGTCGGAGAGGCGTGTTCCGATTCACGCGCAGCTTCTTGACCTGGGCTTGATCAAGTATGTGAGAAGCATGGCCCGTCGCGGCGCGACGGTCGATCTGTTTCCTGACCTGAAACCGAGCAAAGCAACAGGAAATTTCGGAGACCAAGCCTACCCGGCTTTCGCAAACGCGATGAATGACCAAATCTCCGATGTAGATAAAAAATCCCTACATTCTTTCCGGCATTATATCATCGATGTGATCAACAATACCTCGGTCAAAAGTGAGTATCGCAACGACCTCCTTGGTCATCTCGGTGAGAGTATTGGCTCCAGCAGATATGGCAGCGGCACCAGCATCGCCAACCTTCGTGCAACCATCGATCTCTTGCCGCGTATTGCTGCCCTGGAACCGTTTTGTCAGACGTTCGAGGCTGGTTCGCAATCGTGATTGGTAAACGGCTTTCGATGTTTCGGTGAGCCGATCGGGCGTAGCGTCGGCGCAGTCACGAACAATTTGCCCCGATGGATGAAAGGCGGATTTTGTTACCACCGCATCCGTAACGAACTGACGTCGGTGGCTAAAGCGCCGGTCTGATTGGATCAGATCGGCGCTTTAGCTATTTGTTTTAGCCGCATAATCTTATCGATCCTCGCTTTGCTCCGGTCGGATTATGCTCGAGGCGACTCTTCTTTCCGTTTTGTTTTTTCACAAAAATCGAGCACTTTTGATTCATTCAATGCTCCTCGCACGCCGGGGGTAAAATTCCCTGTGAACCGGAAAGTGAAGGATAAGATCATGGCTGGACGCCCAAGGAAAGCTGAAGCGGAAAAGAGCAAAAAGAGGGAAGTGTGGATTACAGATTGTCGTTGGGAGGAGATCCGTAAGGAGGCAAAGGCTGCCGGAATGACGATCTCAGCCTATCTCCGCCAGAGGCGTAGTGACCGCCCGATCAGCGCCAGGCAGGGATTGCTGATTATCGAGACCTTGCAAGGTATCCGGGATCGGCAGGACCATCTGGTCGATGTGATTGACAGGAACGGCGGGAATGCTGAAGTGCTCCAGGCGCTTCTCCGACTTGAGCGTGCCTATGATCGTGTCGTTGACGGCTTGGTGTTCCGATGATCCTGGGATGGTCGCCGCATAGCGGAGCGGATCTGCGGACCAACCTGATGGCAGCGATCCGGTATCTGATCGCGCAGCGCGTCACCAAGGACATGAACGGGCAGCGCCTTTCTGTTCTCCGCGACCCTGCGCCGGAAGTCCTGATCAGTGACCCGCGGCTCGTGCTGGCTGCGATGCAGCTTTTGGAGACCAAGCATCGCTATTCGGTCGCGACCCTGTCCTTTGATCGCAGCGATATTGATGTCGTCGCATTCAATGCCGGTGATGCCGCCTCGCGAATGCAGGTTGGCCAGACATTGAACCTCTTCTTCCATGTGGCCTATGCCGGGCTGCCGCAGAGGGCCTGCCTTCATTCGCTTGTCGGCACGCACACTCATACCGGCCGACTGGAGGTGAACATCATGCTGCCGCGGGCGGTTTTGAAAGCAGATGGTAGCCCGCGCGCCTATAACGCCAATCCGCCCGGAAAAGTCAGCCGCAGCCTTTGGGATTCCTTTCGTGATACGGTCAATGGCCGTTTCGGGTGGGCAGATCCTCTTTCACCGCTGCGAAAGCGCGATTTCGCAATGACCGACAGGCTGTGATTAGGCGTGGAATAAGGACCCCGTTAGAGGGGTGATCGGCTTCCAAAAGGGACCCCTTCTGGCACAGGGGTTACAACAGCCTCCGGTTTATCTCGGAGGCTTTTTATTTGGATGCTTGTTGTGGAAACAATTGCGAAGATACGCCGGCTTGCCCTGACGCAAGGCATGCCGATCAAAGCGATCTGCCGGGAATTGGGCATTTCGCGTAAAGTGGTACGGAAGGTTCTGCGCGGTGGTGAGACAGCGTTCTCCTATGAGCGCACGACGCAGCCTCGCCCGAAGCTTGGACCGTGGCAGGACCAGCTCGATGGAATACTGCTCGCCAATGATGCCAAGCCGTCGCGCGAACGGCTGACGCTCATCCGGATATATGAAGATCTGCGCGATCAAGGTTACGAAGGCGGCTACGATGCCGTCCGGCGTTATGCCCGCAAATGGTCTAAGGAGCGCGGTTCTGTTTCGACAGAAGCCTATGTGCCGCTCTATTACGCACCCGGTGAGGCCTACCAGTTCGACTGGAGCCACGAGATTGTCGTGCTGAACGGCGTGACGACAACCATCAAGGTGGCGCATGTCCGGCTCTGCCACAGCCGGATGATGTATGTAAGGGCCTATCCGCGAGAGACACAGGAGATGGTCTTCGACGCCCATGACCGGGCATTCGCCTTCTTCGGCGGGGCTTGTACGCGCGGGATCTATGACAACATGAAGACCGCGGTGGAGACGGTCTTTGTCGGCAAGGAAAGGCAATACAACCGCCGTTTGTCTCACAGATGTGCAGTCATTTCCTTGTCGAGCCAGTGGCCTGTACGCCGGCGTCCGGCTGGGAGAAGGGACAGGTCGAGAACCAGGTTAACCTGGTCAGGGAGCGCTTCTTCACACCAAGACTACGCTTCAAGTCCTATGGGGAGCTGAACGGGTGGCTGCTGGACAAATGCATCAATTACGCCCGTGCCCACAAACATGTCGATCAGCCACAGCGCACGGTCTGGGACGTCTTCGAGGAAGAGCGATCCAATCTGATCGGATACCCGGGCAAGTTCGATGGCTTCCRTGCTGTTCAGGCCGCGATCGGCAAGACTTGCCTCGTCCGCTTCGACAACAACAAGTATTCCGTACTGTCGACCGCTGTGGGCCGTCCGGCCGAGATCCACGCATACGCTGAGCACATCGTCATTCGCCAGGATGGCGTCGAGATCGGTCAGCATGAGCGCTGCTTCGGCCGCGGCGAGACGATCTATAATCCCTGGCATTATGTACCGGTCCTGACCCGCAAGCCGGGAGCACTCAGAAACGGCGCGCCCTTCCATGACTGGGTTCTGCCGGCTGCCATGGAGAAGGTGCGCCGTCGGCTAAAGGCCATGGCTGACGGTGATCGTCAGATGGTGTCGATCCTGGAATGTGTAGGGCTGGACGGACTTCCCGCTGTCGAGGCGGCCTGCCAGGAAGCGCTCGATCAAGGCGTGTTCTCGGCCGCCATCATCATCAATATCCTGGCTCGCAATCGTGATCCGCAGCCACCCGCCATTCTCTCCATTCCCGACGCCCTTCGTCTGACCCATGAGCCTCTGGCAGATTGCGCACGTTACGATAGCCTCCGGAGGGCAAGCTGATATGGAACGATCCCAAATCCTCGACATGATGGGTGCGCTGAAGCTGTTCGGTATGCGTGGCGCCTACGACGAGATCATGGCCTCCGGTATCAAGCGGCAGCATGAGCCGCCGCGCATCGTGGGTAACCTGCTGCAGTCTGAGATCGCCGAGAAGCAGGCGCGCTCCATCAAATACCAGCTCACCGTCGCCAAGTTGCCGCTGGCTAAGGACATTGATGACTTCGACTTCTCGGATACGCCGGTCAACGAAGGATTGGTCCGCCAGCTCGCCACAGGCGACTTCCTCTCTCCGCAACATAACCTGGTTCTGGTCGGCGGAACGGGAACAGGAAAGTCGCATTTGTCGATCGCACTTGCCCGCGCCCTGATCCGCAACGGGGCAAGAGGACGGTTCTTCAATGTTGTCGACCTCGTCAATCAGCTCGAGACAGAAGCACGAAATGGCAAACAAGGGCGGCTCGCCGACTTCATCACCAGACTCGACTTCGTTATCATGGATGAACTGGGGTATCTTCCGTTTGCCCAGGCTGGTGGCCAGCTTCTCTTCCATCTGGTCAGCAGGCTCTACGAGCGCACATCAATCATCGTCACCACCAATCTTGCATTCGGCGAGTGGCCAGCCGTGTTTGGCGACGCAAAGATGACCGCTGCGCTCCTCGACCGGCTCACGCACCACTGCGAGATCATCGAAACCGGAAACGAATCCTGGCGCTTCAGAAACCGTTCTCAAAGCTAAAGCCGAAGAAGCCAAACAACCCGCGCCCGCAAGCCTCTACGCTAAATTGATGGCTCCGGGCCTGCGCGCGCTGATCGCCGAGTGCAACCCAAGGGAGGGGTTCCTTTTGGACGCCTAAATGGGGTCCCATTACAACGCTGATTGACATCCGTCGCGACGTCGTTGACAGTCCAGCTCAGCTCCGCCTGGGCGTCGAGATAGAAGCCGGCGGCGCCGAACCAGGTCAGCGTGCCGGCAAAACGGTAGTCATCGGGGTAGATCTTGCTGATGCCGTGCGGTGGGAAAAGCCTGGCATCGCCTGGTTGATAGCGGGTACTGAAGCTGCCGATCAGGATCCCGGCGTCACTGTCGAAGAAAATACCATCGAGCCCCGCGTTCAGATTGGCGGGTGTCATGTTCTGCCTGCCATCGCTGCCAGGGCGAACGGGATTGTCGATCGGCTTTCCGGTTCGCACCCAGGCAGCACTCGGCGCAGGCCAGGTCGAGATGGCCTCTCCGTCCTCGTACCGGTTGCCGGAGCGCTGCTTGAGAGACGGCGGCGCTGGCATGTCGAACAGATCATAGGTGTCCTGTTGCGGAACATAGGCGCTTGTTCCATCGGCCGCGCCATCCTTTTCGGCATCATCACCGCCGACAGGCCACTGGCGGCTCGCATGGGATGTCGCGTGCGGCGTGCCTTGATCCGGTATGGCCGGTGGCGACCGCACCATGCCAGCGTCGGCGGCCCGCGCGGACGGGGCACACGACAGCGCGTTCAGGGCCGAAGCCAGGATCAGGGCATAAGCTCGGGACTGGATATGATGAATGCAATTGTCGTGGTCACCGGCGCTTCTTCTGCGTGACGGGGGCATCTGCGATAACCTTCAGTTTAGGTTACCCGCCAGACAATCGGTTATCTGATTATATATTTCAATATAACTAGTATTATTTTAATAATATTCCAAATTTCGTAATTATATTACAGGTTTATTTACTATATAACATGGCTATTCTTTTGTTTGGGGCCGTGGCGAGTGTGGCGATCGCTGGCCGCCAAGTGATTGCCCGACGGGTGGTATCCCGGGAGCAAGGGGGGCGTGCGATCACGTCTTCTTGCTGTCGCGCTGGTATTACGCTGCGCTAAATTGTGATACGTTAGGTTCGGTCGCGCCAGCAACGAGCAAAGAAAATTGAACACAAACCTGACAGACCAACAACGCGAGCATCGACGCCTTGCCGCGCTTGAAAGGCTGGAGGTGGTCGACACCGAGCCGGAAGCGGAATTCGATTCGCTCGCCAGGGCTGCCGCGCTTGTCTGCGGCACACCGATCTCTCTGATTTCGCTGATCGAAAAGGACCGGCAATGGTTCAAGGCCAATGTCGGCCTGGGAGACCTGCAGGAAACCGAAAGGCGCCTGTCGTTTTGCACCCACGTGATCGAGGGCAACGACATTATGGAGGTGAACGACGCCACCAAGGACAGGCGCTTTTCGAATAATCCGTTCGTCACCGGCGACGCCAACATTCGCTTTTACGCCGGTGTTCCGTTGACGCTTTCGGGCGGAGAGAATGTCGGTTCGCTCTGCGTCATCGATCATCAGGTGCGGCATCTTTCAGACGATCAGAGGGAAATCCTCTGGAACCTCGCGCAGGCTGCGGTCAGGGCACTTGAGGTTCGCAGGGCGGCCCTGCACGAGAGGGAGCTGCTTTCGCTCGCCGCCCAGTCGCATTCCATTCTCCAGCATAGCGAAGACGCCATTCTGACGATGGATATGGACGGGGTGATCACCCAGTGGAACAGCGCTGCCGAGCGCATGTTCGGTTATTCGGCCGGGGAAGCGAAGGGTGCTTCCGTCGGCATCATCCTCACCGAGGATCAGCGCGCGCGCGCTCAGTCGCCCGTCGCGAGGCTGGATACTCCCGGCAAGGCCCGCACCTTCCGCACCGAACGACAGCACAAGGATGGCGGGCGCATCCCGGTCTCCGTTTCGATCGGCCCGGTGGTATCGAAAGACGGCCATATCGAAGGAGCCACCGAGACCATTCGCGATATCTCGGACATTCTCGAGGCTCAGAAGGAGCTTGAGGAAACCGAGCGCCGGCTTGGACAGATCATAGAGGGCACCCGTGCCGGGACGTGGGAATGGAATGTCGCCTCCGGGCAAAACAGGGTGAATTCCCGGTGGGCCCGCATGCTGGGCTATTCCCTGGCGGAACTCGAACCGGTGACGATCGCGACCTTCACCGCTCTTGCCCATCCCGATGACTGGATCGAAGCCGACAGGCGGCTCAAGGCGCATTTCAGCGGCGCCACGGATTTTTACGAGACCGAAATCCGGATGCGACACAAGGACGGCCACTGGGTCTGGGTCGAAAGTCGTGGTCGGGTTCTGACACGCGATGCGGATGGCGCGCCCGAGTGGATGTTCGGCACGCATCAGGACATTTCCGAGAAGAAAGAGGAAGAGGAACAGCTTCGCCAGAGCCAGGCATTCCTGGACAGGACCGGGCAGATTGCCGGCGTGGGCGGCTGGGAGCTCGACCTGGTCGAGGGCACCGTTCACTGGTCCGATGAAACCTGCCGCATTCATGGCCTGGAGCCCGGTTTCCGGCCGAGCCTTGAGGAGGCCATCGGTTTCTACACCCCGCAGTCGCAGCCGGTCGTCCAGGCGGCTGTCGAGGAGTGCATTGCGACTGGCAAGGGCTTTGATCTCGAATTGCAGCTTGTCACCGCCAAAGGGGCGCTGATCTGGATCCGTGCATTCGGATCGGCGCAGTTCGAAGACGGCCGGGCGGTGCGGCTCATCGGGGCCTTTCAGAACATCGACGAGAAGGTCGCCCAGCGGACCGCGATTGAGGCGATCAACAACCGCTTCACGATTGCCACCGAAAACGGCCGTATCGGTGTCTGGGATGCCGACCTGACGACCGGAAAGACTATCTATTCAGACATCTGGTGCGCGCTTCTCGGCTACACGCCCGAGGAACTGTCCGATGATGGCGACCGGTGGCAGGACTTTCTTCATCCCGACGATCGCGCGCGCGCGCTGAAGGCCGATGCCGCGCATATCCGCGGCGAGGAACCGTTCTTCGAGGAACAGTTCCGCATGCGTCACAAGGATGGACGCTGGATCTGGATTCTCGACCGCGGCGAGGTGGTGGCGCGGGATGAGGAAGGCCGGCCTTTGCGTATGATCGGCACCCACACCGACATCACCCGCCAGAAACGCGAGGAGGAGGAACGTCTGCTGATGGGCCAGCGTATGGCGATTGCCGCCGATAATGGTGGCATCGGCATATGGGAGGTCGAGCTTGAAGGCGAAGTGGTGCGCTGGGATGCGTGGATGTATCGCCTGTACGGTCTGTCTGAAGACACCGACAGGCCGCTGCGGGAGCTCTGGCGCGAATATACCCATCCAGACGACATCGAACGCGTCGCCGCCGCCGTCTGGCGCGCCGTCGATGGAACCGAGCCCATGGAAGAAGAGTACCGGATCATCTGGTCGGATGGGTCCATCCATCATCTGCACGTCTCGGCCCGCCTTGTTCACGGCACGGACGGGGGATCGCCACGGCTCGTCGGTGCCGCCTGGGATGTCACGGATGAGCGAGAGATGGCGCTTGCGCTCGCCGAGCAGCACGAGTTGATGCAGGTGACCCTGACATCCATTGGCGACGCGGTGATCACCACGGATGCCGGCGGCCGTGTGCGCTGGCTGAACCCGATTGCCGAACAGATGACCGGCTGGGCCGCAGAAGATGCCGAGGGGCGGCCATCGGATGAGGTCTTTCACATCATCCATGAAGAGACCCGCGAACGGGCGCTCGATCCCATCAGCACCTGTCTTGAGCTCAAGCAGATCGTCGGCTTGCCGGAAGATACGGTTCTGATCTCGCAGAGCGGCACGGAGTTCGCGATCGAGGATTCCTGCGCGCCGATCAGGGGCGGCGACGGGACCGTGCTCGGCGCCGTTCTCGTCTTCCACGATGTCAGCGAACAGAGGCGGCTTTCGCGCGAAATGTCCTATCGGGCGAGCCACGACCAGTTGACGGGGCTGATCAACCGCTCCGAATTCGAACGGCGCCTGCATAAGCTCTTCGAGCGCGCCCATGCCCGCGGACCGGAATCGGTGCTTCTCTACATCGATCTCGACCGGTTCAAGATCGTCAACGACAGCTGCGGCCATTCCGTCGGCGACGAGCTGCTGCGAAAGGTCAGCCAGATCATGCTGGGCATTGTCCGTTCCACCGACACGCTGGCGCGGCTCGGCGGCGACGAGTTTGCGGTGATCGTTGAAAACTGCACATCGGAAATCGCCCTTCACATCGCCCAGACGATTTGCGACGAGGTCGGCGGTTTCCGGCTCGTCCACGACGGTCGTCAGTACAGTATCGGCGCCAGCGTCGGCCTTGTCGGCATCAACGGATCGGCGCCGAGCGTCGCCTCCGTGCTGCAGGCCGCGGACGCTGCCTGTTATGCGGCCAAGGAAGAGGGCCGCAACCGGGTCCACGTCTGGAAGGAAAAGGACGAGGCCATCCAGGCAAGGCTCGGCGAAACCGGCTGGGTTTCGCGCATCGAGCAGGCGCTGCGCGAGGACGGTTTTGTCCTCTATGCCCAGAAGATCGTTCCCTTCTCGGGGGAAACCGAAAGGACGCATGTCGAGCTTCTGTTGCGCATGCTCGGTGCAGACGGTGGGATCATCGGACCGGACGCCTTCCTGCCGGCAGCCGAGCGCTTCAATCTCGCGCCGCGCATCGACCGCTGGGTCTTTTCCCGCGCCCTTGCCTGGATGCGGAAGGCCGGCGCCGGGGAGGGGGACATCGTTTCCGTCAACCTTTCCGGCCAGTCGATCGGCGATCGCGCCTTCCACAAGTTTGCCCTCGGGCTCATCGACACTGTCGGGGCAGGTATGGAGAAAAGCCTGTGCATCGAGATCACCGAAACCGCCGTGATCTCGAACATGGCCGAAGCCATGGATTTCATCGGCGCAATGCGGTCGCGGGGCGTGTTGATCGCGCTCGATGATTTCGGCGCCGGTGCCTCGTCCTTCAGCTATCTCAAACGCTTCTCCATCGATTTCCTGAAGATCGACGGTCAGTTCTCGCAGGGGCTTATAGCAAGCCACCCGGTCGATGAAGCGACGATCCGTTGCTTCGTCGAAATGGCGCGGGTGCTGCAGATCAGGACCGTTGCCGAGTGCGTTTCCGACGAGTGCATCGCCGGACGGCTGAGCGAAATGGGCGTCGATCTGGCGCAGGGCTACGCCTTTCACCTCCCGGAGCCCGCCGGCAACATATCTTTTGGCGACTGATCCGGCGTCTTGCTTGGCGCGCCGTTTTTCAGGAACCAGATCGCCCCTCTTGGAATTTTGCAACAGGTACGCCCATGCGGGCTTGCACCTTTTTCGGAGGCAGGGTCTATTTCAGGCCCGCCGTCCTCCGGCGCCGATCGTCGGCGCTGGCTTTGACGGACGGCAGCCGACCTTTTGAAACCATATGGCGCATATGCGCATCGGAAGTTTGAACCATGGCTATCTCAGAAAAACTCCTGTCGCGACTGAAAGACCCCTCCCTTGTCACCGAGAAGGCGCTGATCGCCGGCGAATGGGTTGGCGCGAGCGCGGGGAGCGCCACCTTCGAGGTCACCAATCCTGCGAATGGCGACGTGATTGCGACGCTGCCCGACCTGGGCCGCGCCGAGACCGCCCGTGCGATTGACGCTGCCTATACCGCGCAGAAGACATGGGCCGCGAAGACGGGTAAGGAGCGCGCTGCGATCCTGCGCCGCCTCTATGACCTGATGGTCAAGAACGCCGATGACCTTGCCGCCATCCTGACGATGGAAATGGGCAAGCCGCTGGCCGAAGCCAAGGGTGAAATCCTCTATGGTGCCTCCTATGTCGAATGGTTCGGCGAGGAGGCGAAACGCATCTATGGCGATACAATCCCCGGTCACCAGGCCGACAAGCGGATCATCGTCATCAAGCAGCCGGTCGGTGTCGTCGGCGCGATCACGCCCTGGAACTTCCCCAACGCCATGCTTGCCCGCAAGTTCGCGCCCGCGATCGCTGCCGGCTGCGCGATGATCTCGAAGCCTGCCTCCGAAACGCCGCTCTCCGCCCTGGCTCTGGCACTGCTTGCGGAGCGCGCCGGCCTTCCGGCGGGCGTCTTCAGCGTCGTCACATCGTCCGATTCCGCCTCGATCGGCAAGGAGTTCACCGAAAACGACAAGGTCCGAAAACTCACCTTCACCGGCTCGACCAATGTCGGCAGGATCCTGATGCGTCAGGGCGCCGACCAGATCATGAAGCTCGGGCTGGAACTCGGTGGCAATGCGCCGTTCATTGTCTTTGATGATGCCGATCTCGATGCGGCGGTCGAAGGGGCGATGGTCTCGAAATATCGCAACAACGGCCAGACCTGTGTCTGCGCCAACCGGCTCTATGTCCAGGCCGGCGTCTATGACGAATTCGCGCGCAAGCTCTCCGAAAAGGTTGCCGAACTCAAGGTCGGCGACGGCTTCGAGGAGGGCGTCAAAGCCGGCCCGCTGATCACCGAAAAGGCGCTCGAAAAGGTCGAGGAGCACATCGCCGACGCCGTTTCCTCGGGTGCGAGGATATTGCTCGGCGGCAAGCCGGACGAGAAGGGTGGCCTATTCTTCCAGCCGACCGTGCTGACCGGCGTGACCAGCGAGATGAAGGTCGCCCGCGAGGAGACCTTCGGACCGGTCGCGCCGCTGTTCCGTTTCGAGACGGAAGAAGACGTGATCGCGATGGCCAACAACACCGAATTCGGGCTCGCCTCCTATTTCTATGCCAAGGACATGTCGAAGGTGTTCCGGGTTGCCGAAGCGCTGGAATACGGCATGGTCGGCATCAATACCGGCCTGATTTCGACCGAGGTCGCGCCCTTCGGCGGCATCAAGCAGTCTGGCCAGGGGCGCGAGGGCTCCAAATACGGCATCGAAGACTATCTGGAGATCAAATATCTCTGCCTGAGTGTCTAGGCTGCTGGCGAAAGCCTGGAGGGTTTGAGGGGCACCCGCGTTAAGCGGGCGCACTTTCCGTCTATCCCGCCGGGTGCCAGCCGCGTTCGGTGAGCGGCTGGTCGGGCGCTTCGATGGTGATGAAGCTTGCGAGTTCCGGGCCGAAGGTCGGCAGCGCCATCGGGCAGCGCACGCCGGGAAGCACGCGCACGTCGAAGAGTTCCTTGATACCGCCTTCGAGCCGCAGCCATTCGACGATGTCTCCATTGGCCGTGTTGATGATCTGCAGGCCGCACCAGGCATCCGCACGCCGCTTTTCCAGTTCGTCCTGCAGGTTGAGGCCCGAAAACACACCCTCGCGGCGGGCAAGCGACAGGCCGACGAAGGCATGGCCGTCGTGGAAGGAGAGGCCGCGCAGGAAGCCCGGGCAGAAGGCCACCTGTTCGCGCTGCTTGCTCTGAAGATCCAGCCGGGTGAGATAACCGTTGCCCGAATCGAGGAACCACAGCGCGCCTTTGTAGAGCCGCGGCGAATGCGGCATCGACAGGCCCTCGGCGACGATTTCATCGGTCTCGATATCGACGATGACGCCGCCGTCGCGGCGCTCGTTGCGCCAGCCATCGACGATGTCGGTGGTGGAAACCGAGGTGACGAAGCGGGGCACGCCGTTTTCCATGGCAAGCCCGTTAAGGTGGCAGCGATCCTCCGGCGCCAGCTTGGAAATATAGGGCGGCCGCCAGACCGGCTTGAAGGAATGGGCGATGCTGTCGGTCGCAAGACAGGAATATTTGGTGTTGACGAAGAGCAGCCTGCCGGCCGTATCGACGCCCAGTTCGTGGACATCGAGATCCGACACCGTCTGTCCCCGGCGCGGAACGTAGAGCTTGTCGAAGCTCTCATTGGCCCGTTCATTGGGCCCGAGCACGTTTTCGAAGCGCCATATCTGGGCGAGGCCTGCCAGCAGCAGCCGCTGGGCGTCGCCGATCAGGCCCATGGCGCGCACGAAGTTGCGCTGGTGGATCGAGAGCGCGCCGTTCGGCAGCACGCCGACCAGGAAAAGCTGTCCGGTCTGGTAGGAGGTGAAGGCGAGCGAGCAGCCATGCATGGCGAGCCATTGCGGAAAGCCGCGCGAGCAGGTGATGCTGGTCTGCAGGACGGCCGGATCGACGGTGGCGCCGGGGATATCCGCAGTGGCCTGCTGGTCCGCCGTCGGGGTGTCGGCCGCGCCGGTTGCGTCGCTCTGGCCTTCGGTCATGTCAATCACTCTTCATCGGTATCGGGTTTGCGGCTGCTCAAGAACCGCTAACGCATTCGGCGGAAACGGTCTGCCTTCGTCTGGTAGAACACCAGAAAAGGTCTGTCATCTTTTCTGGACGCGAGGACGGACAACAAGTCCGATCAGGGAGGGGCTGGTCGACCGTCCGCTTCGGCCGACCAAGCGATAAAATTCCGGCATGGCGTGGGGCTGCCTTTCGACGCCTCCTTTCTCACTGCTTTCGTTATGCTGGCCTGCGGCGACGGAGGAAATCAATGAAAAGCCCGAATATTGTGCTGATCACAACCGATCAGCAGCACTTCAACGCGCTCGGCGTGAAGGATCCCAAGCTCAAGACCCCCAATCTCGATCGCCTCTGCGGCGAGGGCACGCGCTTCGAGCGGGCCTATTGCCCGTCTCCGGTCTGCACGCCGTCGCGGGCGAGCATCATCACCGGCCAGTATCCCTCCCATCACGGCGCCTGGACCATCGGGGTCAAGCTGCCGGAGGACGTGCCGACGCTGGGCGCACATCTGATGGCGGCCGGCTATTCCACCGCGCTTGTCGGCAAGGCACATTTTCAGCCGCTTTCGACGGCCGACGGCTCGCAATCGCTCGAATGCCAGCCGGTGCTGCGCGATCTCGATTTCTGGCGCGGCTTCAACCGCGTCTGGTACGGTTTCGAGCATCTGGAGCTTGCTCGCAATCATGCCGATGAAAGCCATGTGGGCCAGCATTATGCGATCTGGATGGAGGAGAAGGGGCTTCCCGACTGGCGCGACTATTTCCAGCCGCTGCCGGGCGACGCCGCCGCCAAGGCGCCGAAGGTTGGCCCGAAGGGCGGCTACACCCGCGCCGAGCGCCACTGGAAGCTTCCCGCCGATCTGCATTACACCACGTGGACGGGCGAGCGCAGCGCTGCCTATCTGAAGGCGCATGCCGGTGACGAGAAGCCGTTCTTTCTGTGGGCAAGCTTCCACGATCCGCATCCGCCCTACACCGTCAGCGAGCCCTGGGCCTCGATGTACGATCCTGACGCCATGGATGTCGATCAGGTGACACCGGGCGAGCACGACAGAAACCCGCCGCACTTCGCCATGACCCAGCAGGAAAATCCGGATTTTTCGGCCTGGCACCTGCCCTATCAGGCGCATGGCTGCGAGAGCCATGTCTATCCGGTCGATGAACTGAAGAAGGACAAGGCGACCTATTTCGGCATGATGAGCTTCCTTGATGCCGAGATCGGCCGCATTCTCGATACGCTGGACGAACTGGGGCTCACGGAAAACACGCTTCTGGTGTTCACCACCGATCACGGTCATTTCCTCGGCCAGCACGGTCTCGTCGCCAAGGGACCCTTCCACTACGAGGACATGCTGCGCATCCCGATGATCGTCCGCATGCCGGGCAAGGTGCCGGCGGGCGTCGTTTCTGAAGATATCCAGAGCCTTGTCGATCTGGCGCCGACTTTTCTCGATGCGGCGGGGCTGGCCGTTCCGGGAGAAATGCAGGGCGTTTCGCAATGGGACAATTGGCAGGGCGGTGAGGCCGCGCGCGACTTCGCCATCTGCGAAAACCGTCACAATCCGGTGATGCCGCATGCCGAGACCTATATCGAGAAGGATGCCAAGGTCACCGTCTATCGCCAGGGCGATTTCGGCGAGCTCTTCGATCTCGTCAACGATCCGGGCGAGATCAACAATCTCTGGAACGAGCCCGAGGCGGCCACGTTGAAGACCCGTATGCTGCTTGCCATGGTGCAGGGCGTAATGAAATCCGAACCGACGCGCATGCCCCGCATCGCCGGGGCGTGAGGGCGGCCGACAACACCTCAAGGATTTTCCATATCCTCGAAATACGCTGCACACAGTCGCATCAGTTCCTGAAGCGGCGGATAGTGGCTGATTGCCTTGCGATAGGTGGCGCCGGTATCGGAGTTGCGCCGGCCGAGTTCGATATCGACCGTCAGGATCGGCCGGCCGGGAATGCCGAGCGCGGCAGCATCCGGCAGGATGCAGAGGTAATCGCCGTCCTGAAGCAGCCTGAAGATGGCCAGAAGCGAGCTTGAACGCACCCTGATCTGCGGCAGCCGTCCGGTCCGTTCCATCACCGCATGCAGCGTTTCGGCCTCGTAGACCGGGTCGGCGGAGTAGATGATCCAGGGGTAGCGGTGAACCGCCTCATAGTCGTCCGCCGCGCAGTTGTGGATCGGATGCCCGGCGCGTGCAACCAGCCTGTCGCAGATGCGGCTGAAGGCTTGCGCGGCAAGGTTCGGATGGTCTCTTTCGGGCGCATAAAGCCCACCGAAGGAGACATCGATATGTCCGTCGATCAGCGCCTGCGTCGAGCCAGCCGTGCTCGGCGCCATTTCCACGGTCAGGTTGGGAAAGCGTTCGTGCAGCTTCGACGTCACTGAGGGCAGCACGACCGATGACCAGAGCGGTCCGGCGTGGATGCGCAACTGCCCTTCGGCGCCCGGATCGCTGCCTGCAAGCTCCGCCTCCGCCAACTCCCAGTCGCGCGACAGCCGGGCGATCGTCGACAGCATCTTCTCGCCGAAAGGGGTCGGGCGCACACCACGGGCGTGGCGCTCCAGAAGCTGCCGGTCGTAGAAGTCCTCGAGCTGGGCAAGGGAGCGCGACAGCGCCGGCTGGGTGACATTCAGTATTTCGGAAGCCTTGCGCACACTGCCCGCCTCGGCAATGGCACGGAAGCGGAAAAGCAGGCTCATTCGGTCCAGCATAGGTATCAAATTCCATTATCGCTCCTGCGAAGAATGGCATTTGTTTTCGATAACTTCAATTGCTATCCCCATCGAGTGGGGTGCCAGCGGCAAGGGAGATCGCGGCATCCGGAGGAAATCGTGACATGGAATGCTGGCTGCGCCCGGTGATGTCTTGCGGGGTATCATTTTCCGCTTTCGTCGCCAAAATGACAAAAGCCCATTCCTGATCAAACACGGTTCGCACGATAAATTGATGGAGATCGGGCTGCGATGTCGCAGCCGCCACAGGGAGGAAACATGACCCGGAAAATTGTCACCTCGGTCAGCCGCCGCCATTTTCTGGCGGGCGCGTCTGCTCTAGCCGCCTTCGCGGTCACAGGCGCCGGCCGCGCCTTTGCGCAGCAATTCGATATTCCCGCACCGATCGGCGATTTCAGCGCCGATGGCCCATTCCGCTGGCTCGACAGCGGCGACCAGAAGGCGACCTTCTACAAGGCGTTCTTCCCCGAATATGCCAAGGCGCGCGATATCGAAGTCGTCTATGACGGCCTGCCCTGGAACGAGATCAACCAGGTCCTGCCGCTTGGTATCCGTAACGGCAATGCGCAGGATGTGTTCAACCTGCCGCTCAACATGCCGCCGGCCTATGCCGTCAACGAAGGCTGGGTGCAGCCCTACGACGACCTGATTCCGGATATCGAAACCTGGAAGAAGGGCTTCCCGGATGGCGCTTTCCTCGAGGGTCTCAACGTCTTCGACGGCAAGACCTATGGCTTGCCCTATACTTCGGCTCGCGTCACTTCGGCGATGACGCTCTACAACAAGAAATACCTCAACGATGCCGGTTTCGATCCGGAAGCGACGCCACTGACCTGGGATACGTTCCGCGAGGCCGCCAACAAGGTGACCGAGATGAACGCCGGCCGGGCCTTCGGCTTCATCCTCGGCGGCAACCAGGTCAATCGCTGGTGGGACATCACCCGCACGCTGGCCCAGTCGAACGGCCTTGCCTGCGGTGATACCTCCATCGGCAACGGCATGGATTTCCGCACCGGCGAAATCGTCTTCGATGCGGATGAGATCGTCGGCGCGATCGAACTCCTTCTGGCGATGAAGGCCGATGGCTCGATCTTCCCCGGCGTCATGAGCCTCAACGCGCCGCAGGCGCGTGCGATGACGCCACAGGGCGCGGCTGGCATCATTCTGCAGGGACCGTGGAACATTCCGCAATGGGAGCGCGAAAGCCCGAACTTCGACTTCGGCGTTGCTCCGCCGCCCGGCTCCGGCAGCCCGCTGTTCGTCGGATCGCTGGCATCGACGTCGAACACGATGTTCATCTATTCGAAATCGAAGAACGCTTCCGTTGCTGCGGACATGTTCCATTACCTCGGGACCGAGGAAGGGCAGATCGCCTGGGGCAATGTCGTTGGCGCATCCGACCCGCCGATCTTCCCGGCGGCGGTCGAGCAGTCCACCATGTCGGATCGTTCGAAGAAGGCGCTGCAGATGTTCCAGAACGGCATCCGCATCGCGCCGAATCCTTTCGCGCGCAATCCGGAGCTGGCGGCCGTCGCCAGCATCTATCAGGAGCCGACCCCGAACGCGCCGCAGACCATCCAGGGCCTGTTCACCGGGCAGACCACGGATATCAAGGGTGAGCTGACCAAGCTGGTCTCCGCCACCAACAAGGCGCTCGATGCGGCGTTCGAGACCGCCAAGAGCAATGGTGCAAATGTCAGCCGCGACGATCTGGTGTTCCCGAACTGGGATCCGTCCAAGGATTATGTCGCCGCCGACTACGAGCAGCTCTGATAACCCTCTATCTTGTGCCGGGCGGGTCTAGCGCCGCCCGGCATCGACCACAAAAGCCATAAAATGGGTCTGCCCAAAGGGTGGGCCTGCTTTGAAAAAAGAGTGCTTCAATGGCCGACACCAACCTGTCAGGAAGTCCGTCGCAGCGCCTTGGTGCGCGCATATGGGCGAGCCGAACCGACTATCTTTTCCTTGTTCCCGGCATGCTGATTTTCGGGGCGTTCATTCTCTACCCGATCTTCGCCTCCGAATATTTTTCGCTGCTCAACTGGTCTGGTTTCGACGCGAACGCGAAATTCGTCGGTCTCGCGAACTATGCCGAGCTTTTGCAGGACAGTTTCTTCTGGAACGCCTTCAAGCGCTCCTTCATCTTCACGCTCAGCACTGTGCCGGCGCAGATGTTCGTGTCGCTGATCTTCGCGATCATCCTCAACAACAAGCTCCTGAAGCTCTCCGCGCTGTTCCGCACGCTGATCTTCCTGCCGGTCGTCACCCCGGTTGCCGTCATCGGCATCGTGATGACGATCATGCTGTCGCCGTTCAACGGGCCGATCAACATGGGCCTGCTCGACCTCAGGCTGCTCGCCCGTCCGCTTGATTTCCTCGGCGATCCCAAGCTGGTGCTGTGGACGCTCGCCGCGATCTACGTCTGGAAGTGGGTTGGCGTCACCATGGTCTACTGGCTTGCAGCACTGCAGACCGTGCCCGCCGAGCTCTACGAAGCCTGCAAGCTTGACGGCGTCAAGGGCTGGCAGGTGACGCTCTACGTGGTGATGCCGATGATCATGCCGTTCGCGATCGTCATCGCGCTCATCTCGGCCATCAGCGCGCTCAATGTCTTTCCGCTGATCCAGTCGATGACCCAGGGTGGGCCCTATTTCGCCTCGGAAGTGATGGAGGTCTACATCTTCCGCTATGCCTTCGCCACCGCCGGCGCCATACCGCGGCTTGGCTATGCCAGTGCCGCCGGCGTGTTCTTCGGCCTTTCCATCATGGGCCTGACACTGTTGCAGATCTTCGCCGTACGCCATCTGCGCAACCGGGAGCGTACCAATGCCGCGTGATGAAAGCGCCGCTATCCGGCAGCCGATGATATCGCCCCGCGCCCGCCGCATCGTCATCTCGATCATTCTGGCCGCGATCTGCTGCTTCTGGATCTATCCGCTGTTGTGGATGGTCTCGGCCTCGCTCAAGGACAATGCCGCGATCTTCGCCAATGAGGGGCTGATCCCGAGCAAGCCGACGATCGCGAATTATCTCAGGGCGTGGAAGGAAGCGCATATCGGCGCCTACTTCTTCAACACCGTCTTCGTTACCGTCGGTTCGGTGGTCATCGTGACGATCTCGTCGTCGATGATGGGCTATGTGCTCGGGCGACGACGTTTCGTCGGACGCCGGCTGGTGTTCGCGCTGATCGCCTTCACCATCTTCGTGCCGCAGGGCTACACCATCATCCCGGTGTTCGATCTTCTGACCCGGCTTGGCATCGGTCAGTCGCTCTGGGGCGTGATGCTTGCCACCTGCGGCGGTTCATTCGTCATCTTCGTGCTGCTGTTCGCCGGCTATTTCAGCCAGATCCCGAACGAGCTCGAAGAGGCTGCCAAGATGGATGGCGTCAGCTTCATCAAGACCTTCTGGTACGTGATGCTGCCGCTTTCCAAGCCGATCGTCGTGACCGTGATCGTCATGCAGACGCTCTATGCCTGGAACGACTTCCTGCTGCCATTGGTGGTCACCCTTGCCAATCCCGCTATCCGCACGCTCTCGGTCGGTGTCTATGCCTTCCGTGGCGAGAACTTCATCGACTGGGGCGGCATGACGGCGGCCTCGACCATCTCCATCCTTCCGGTGGTGATCCTGTTCCTGTTCCTGCAGCGCTACTTCATCGACGGCCTCGCCGGCGCGGTGAAGGGCTGAGCGCGCTCAATTCGGAGACCAAGCATGACTGGCGTCAGTCTCAAGAATATCAAGAAAGCCTATGGCAGCGTCGAAGTCATCCACGGCGTCGACATCGAAATCGAAAAGGGCGAGTTCGTCGTCTTCGTCGGCCCGTCCGGCTGCGGCAAGTCGACCCTTCTCCGGATGATCGCAGGCCTGGAGGAAATCTCCGGCGGCGACCTCCATATCCACGGCCAGCGGGTCAACAATGTCGATCCGTCGAACCGCGGCGTCGCCATGGTGTTCCAGACCTATGCGCTCTATCCGCACATGACGGTCGACCAGAACATGGGCTTCGGCCTCAGGATGAACGGCACACCCAAGGCCGAAGTCGCCAAACGCGTGAACGAGGCGGCGCGGATCCTGCAGATCGAGGAGCTGCTCGACCGCAAGCCGAAACAGCTTTCCGGCGGCCAGCGCCAGCGCGTCGCCATCGGCCGTGCCATCGTGCGCCATCCGCAGGTCTTCCTGTTCGATGAACCGCTTTCGAACCTCGACGCCGAGCTGCGCGTGGCGACGAGGCTGGAGATTGCCAAGCTGCACCAGCAACTCGCCGGCTCGACGATGATCTACGTGACCCACGACCAGGTCGAGGCGATGACGCTTGCCGACAAGATCGTGGTGCTGCGCAAGGGCCGAGTCGAGCAGATCGGCGCTCCGATGGAGCTCTATGAGAACCCGCAGAACCTTTTCGTTGCCGGCTTCATCGGCTCGCCGAAGATGAACTTTCTCGACCTTGAGGCGGGGGGCGGAGGTGCCTTCCGCCTCAAGGACGGCAGCGCCGTGGCTCTTTCCGGAGCCAATGCCTCCCAGGCGGCCGTGCTGGGCGTCCGGGCCGACCAGATCAGATTGGTCGCGCCCGGCGCCGGCAATTTCGACGGCACGGTGAGCGTCGTCGAGCGTCTCGGCGATGCCGAATTCGTCTATATCCGCACCGCCTGGGATCAGGAGCTGGTGGTGCGCGTCGATGGCGGCAGCAATACGCCGGAGGGCGCGACGATCGGCCTCGCCCTTTCCGGGAAGACCCATGTGTTCGACGGTGATGGCAAGGCGCTCAGCGGCCTCGCACCCATTCCCGCCTGATCCACCGAGACAGAAAGCGTTTCCATGAGACCCAACATCATCTTCATCATGTCAGACGACCACGCCGCGCGCGCCATCTCTGCCTATGGCGGCGGCCTCAACAATACGCCCAATCTCGACCGTCTGGCGAATGAGGGCATGCGCATGGATCGCTGCTACGTCACCAATTCGATCTGCACGCCGAGCCGGGCCGCGATCGTCACGGGCACCTACAATCACGTCAACCAGGTCACCACGCTCGACACCCACATCGACAACCGCCTGCCCAACGTCGCCAAGCATCTGCGCCAGGGCGGCTACCAGACGGCGATCTTCGGCAAGTGGCATCTGGGCGAGGGCAGGGCGCACGAGCCGACCGGTTTTGACCAATGGGCCGTCATACCGGGGCAGGGCGTCTATTACGACCCGATCTTCATCGATCGCGACGGCCCCAAGGTGCATCCGGGCTATGTCACCGACATCACCACCGATATGAGCATCGACTTCATCAAGGCGCGCGACAAGGACCGGCCGTTCTTTCTGATGTGCCACCACAAGGCGCCCCACCGGCACTTCGTCTGCGATCACAAGCACGAGACGATGTATGAGGACGACCTGCCGCTGCCGGAGAGCTTTTCGGACGACTACGCCAACCGCGCGGCCGCCGCAAAGGAAGCGAAGATGCGGGTCAAGTCCGACATGACCTACGAGGATCTTGGGCTGGTCCAGCCGGAGGGCGGTTCGGAGGTCGGCGAACTGATGTTCCCGCATCCGAACATTCACGTCCGCAAGGTGCCGGAGCTGAAGGAGGGGGAAACCATCACCCTCATCGATGTTCGCACCGGCGAGAAATACACCTTCACCGATCCGGCCAAACTCGCCGAGTTCAAGTACCAGCGCTACATGAAGCGCTACCTGCGCACGGTTCAGTCGATCGACGACAATGTCGGCCGTCTTCTCGATTATCTCGATGAGGAAGGGCTCGCCGACAACACCATCGTCATCTACACCTCCGACCAGGGTTTCTTCCTCGGCGAGCATGGCTGGTTCGACAAGCGCTTCATGTACGAGGAATCGCTGCAGATGCCCTTCCTGGTGCGTTATCCGGACGGTATCAAACCCGGCAGCATCACCAGGGACATTGCCACCAATGTCGACTTCGCCCCGACCTTCCTTGACTATGCGGGCCTCACCGTCCCGAGCTACATGCAGGGCACCAGCATGCGCCCGGTGTTCGACGGCAGCGCCGGCGATGACTGGCAGGATGTCGCCTATCACCGCTACTGGATGCACAAGGACGTCATCCACAACGCCTTCGCCCACTACGGCATCCGCACCGAGCGCTACAAGCTGATCTACTGGTATAACGACCCGCTCGACCAGATCGGCGCGACGGCAGGCGATGAGCCGCCGGAATGGGAACTGTTCGATTGCGAGGCCGACCCCTTCGAACTGCACAACCGCGCCGGCGACCCGGAATATGCAGCCGTCTTCCGCGACATGCTGGCCAGGCTCGACGCCAAGATGGCGGAGATCGGCGATGTTCCGGAGCATGTTTCGAGCGAGGTCCTGGCGGGGCTGGCTGCCTGAAGGATTATCCGCAAAGCCCCCAACCGATCTCCCCCCCTTGAGGGGTTGCTAACCGCAAATGGCCTTACGGCTTGCTCCAGATACTCTCTCCCGCCTGCGGGAGAGATGCCCCGAAAGGGGCAGTGAGGGTGAAGCAGGGTTGCCGTTCGTGAGGGCGTTTGCGTGGATAAGCTTCCCCCCTCACTGTCGCTGTCGCGACATCTCTCCCCTCCGGGGCGAGAAGAGGCGCGGGCTTTGCGGAAAAGCCAGATGCTTCTCGGCAAGAGGCGTGTTGTTTCGGTACACCGGCTTTTGCTTACTTCCCGACATCCCGCCTGAGCGCTTCGACTTCGGCTTCGGTCAGCGCCCTGACCGCACCCTTGCCGAGGTCGCCGAGTTCGAGTGAGCCGAACCGCACCCGCACCAGCCGCAGGCAGGCCGTGTCGAGTGCTGCCAGCATGCGGCGGATCTGGCGGTTGCGGCCCTCGGTGAGCACGATTTCGATCCAGGAATTGCGCTCGCCGGCGCGCAGCAGACTGACGGATTTCGCCGACAGGAACTCGCCCTCATCCTCGACGCCGGCGATCAGTGCCCCGATCAGCGCATCGTCGGCGATGCGGTCGATCTGCACGTGGTAGGTCTTTGCCACGTGGGTTTCGGGGTCCAGCAGCGCCTGGGCGAACTCGGTGTCATTGGTGAAGACCAGCAGCCCTTCGCTTGCCATATCGAGGCGACCGACAGGGGAGATGTGAACATCTGAAAAACCGCCGAGGCAATCGAACACCGTCGGCCGGCCTTCGGGGTCCTGCCGCGTGGTGACGACCCCGCGCGGCTTGTTCAGCATCAGGTGAACACGATCGGTTGCGGCAACAGGCTTGCCGTCGACGGCAAGCCGCGCGGCCGCAAGGTCGAGCCAGGCGGTCGGGTCGGTCACCGTCCGGCCGTCGAGCGAGACCCGGCCGGCGCGAACCAGCGCCTCGGCTTCGGTGCGCGAGCAATAGCCAAGCTTGGAGAGCGCGCGTGCGATCATCACGCGCTTGCCACCCTCGGTCCGGGCCTTGCGGATATTGCCTCGCTTCATGCGCCGCCTCTCACCGCCGGGCGCGACAAAAGGATTCCGTTTGTCCCGCCGATGCGTTATTCGGTTTCTGCTCCGGCCATAACCGACCATAGCTGAGTTTGGAAGCGAAACGATGCCGATTGATGATGATGTGACCCGCGAACTGGTGACGCTGCGCGACTACTGGCGCTACGCGATCTCGCGCTTCAATGCCGCCGATCTTGCCTATGGCCACGGCACCTCGACGGCGGGCGACGATGCCGCCTTCCTGCTGCTCGATTCGCTGGAGCTTCCGATCGATGTGCTCGACCCGTTTCTGGATGCCAGACTCCTGCCCGCCGAGCGGCGGCTATTGGCTGAACGCATCGAGGACCGCGTGACGACGCGCAGGCCCTCGTCCTACATCACCGGCCGCGCCTATATCCAGGGCGTGCGCTTCTTCGTCGACGAGCGGGTGATCGTGCCGCGCTCGCATATCGGGGAGCTCCTGTTTTCGGAATATCTGGAGCAGGAAGGCTCGTCCTTCCTGCCGGATCCGATGAGTGTCGAGACGGCTGCCGATATCTGCACCGGCTCCGGCTGTCTGGCCATCCTTGCCGCGAAGTTCCTGCCGAACGCCACCGTCGACGCCGTCGATCTGTCCGAGGACGCGCTCGAGGTTGCCAGGCGCAATGTCACCGAGCACGAGGTGGAGGAGCAGGTCAACCTGATTGCGGGCGATCTGTTCGCGCCGCTTGCAGGTCGGCGCTACGATCTGATCATCACCAATCCCCCCTATGTCGACCACGATGCCATGGACGGCTATCCCGCCGAATACCAGGCCGAGCCGGCGATGGCGCATGACGGCGGTGTCGACGGGCTCGATCTGGTCCGGACCATCCTCAGGACGGCGTCTGATCATCTCAATCCCGGCGGCGGGCTGCTCTGCGAGATCGGCTCCGGCCGCGAAATCCTCGAAGAGGAGTTTCCGGCCCTCGACTTCGTCTGGATCGAGACCGAGAACTCGCAGGATGCCGTGTTCTGGATTTCCGCCGAGGACCTTGCCGCGGCCTGAGGGCCGATAAATCCACGCTTGATTTAATTCACATTTGCCGGGACACTCGCCCGGCCTTTCAGCACCACGAGGATTGACGATGGACCGTGCCCACGACCCGAGCCAGCTCGAGATGGTTGTTCTCATGTCGCCTGATATGGCGAACTTTTCAGGAAAGGTGCACGGCGGTGCGCTTCTGAACCTGCTGGACCGCGTCGCCTTTTCCTGCGCATCGCGCTATTCGCAGGATTACGTCGTGACGCTCTCGGTCGATCAGGTCACATTCCGCGAACCGATCGATGTCGGCGAGCTCGTCACCTTCCGCGCTTCGGTGAACTATACCGGTCGCACTTCGATGGAAGTCGGTATCCGGGTCGAGGCTGAAAATGTCCGCACCGGCCAGCGCCGCCACACCAATTCCTGCTATTTCACCATGGTCGCCGTCGACGAGAACGGCAAGCCGACCCCGGTCCCGAAGCTCGACATTTCCTCACCCGATAAGGCGCGCCGCTTCAAGGAGGCCCAGATGCGCCACACGCTGCGGCGTGAATATGAGGCCCGGTTCAAGGAGTTGAAGGCTGACGGCGGGAACTGAGAGCTCGCGCCTCACCCGGTGTGAGGCGGCGGCAGAGCTGCCTACTCGTCGCTCATCTTCAGCGCGGCGATGAAGGCTTCCTGCGGGATTTCGACCTTGCCGAACTGGCGCATGCGCTTCTTGCCGGCCTTCTGCTTTTCCAGAAGCTTGCGCTTGCGGGTGGCGTCGCCGCCGTAGCATTTCGCGGTCACATCCTTCCTGAGCGCCGAGATCGTCTCGCGCGCGATCACGGTGCCGCCGATGGCGGCCTGGATCGGGATCTTGAACATGTGCTTCGGGATCAATTCCTTCAGCTTCTCGCACATGTCGCGGCCGCGCTTCTCGGCGGCGGTGCGGTGGACGAGCATGGAGAGCGCATCGACAGGCTCGCCGTTCACGAGGATCGACATCTTCACCAGATTGCCGGCGCGATAGTCGGCGAGGTGATAGTCGAACGAGGCGTAGCCCTTGGAGATCGACTTCAGCCGGTCATAGAAATCGAACACGACTTCGTTCAGCGGCAGGTCGTAGGAGAGCATCGCCCGGTTGCCGACATAGGTGAGGTCGGTCTGGATGCCGCGGCGGTCCTGGCAGAGTTTCAAGATCGATCCGAGATGCTCGTCCGGCGTCAGGATCGAGGCCTTGATCCACGGTTCGCGGATTTCGGCGATCTTGACGACCTCGGGCATATCTGCGGGATTGTGCAGCTCGATCTCGCTGCCGTCCGTCATGGTCAGTTCATAGACCACCGACGGCGCGGTCGCGATCAGATCGAGATCGAATTCGCGCTCCAGACGCTCCTGGATGATTTCGAGGTGCAAGAGGCCAAGGAAGCCGCAGCGGAAACCGAAGCCGAGGGCGGCCGAGCTTTCCATCTCGAAGGAGAAAGAAGCATCGTTTAGGCGCAGCTTGCCGACGGCGGCGCGCAGATCCTCGAAGTCGTTGGCATCGACCGGGAACAGGCCGCAGAACACCACAGGCTGCGCCGGCTTGAAGCCCGGCAGCATCTTCTCGGTCGGGCGCTTGTCCTCGGTGATGGTATCGCCGACGCGGGTATCGGCCACTTCCTTGATGGAGGCGGTGATGACGCCGATCTCGCCCGGACCGAGCTCATCGACGACCAGCATCTTCGGGGTCAGAACGCCGACGCGGTCGACCGGATACTTGGCGTCGGTACCCATCATGCGGATGGTCTGGCCTTTCTTCAGCACGCCGTCGATGACGCGCACGAGAACCATGACGCCGAGATAGGTGTCGTACCAGCTATCGACCAGAAGCGCCTTCAGCGGAGCCTCCGCGCCCTTTTCCGTCTTCGGCGGCGGCAGGCGCTTGACGATCGCTTCCAGCACGTCGGGGATGCCGAGGCCGGTCTTGGCCGAAATCATCACG
This sequence comes from Martelella endophytica, assembly GCF_000960975.1. Lineage (NCBI taxonomy): Bacteria > Pseudomonadati > Pseudomonadota > Alphaproteobacteria > Hyphomicrobiales > Aurantimonadaceae > Martelella > Martelella endophytica. Next base: position 2,593,081 of record NZ_CP010803.1, read on the forward strand.
GCGTCTGAGGCATCGATGCCGATCACGTCCTCGATCTGCTCCTTCACCCGCTCAGGTTCGGCGGCGGGCAGGTCGATCTTGTTGAGAACGGTCACCAGTTCATGATCGTTGTCGATCGCCTGATAGACGTTGGCGAGTGTCTGCGCCTCGACGCCCTGCGATGCGTCGACGACGAGCAGCGAGCCTTCGCAGGCCGACAGCGAGCGCGAGACCTCGTAGGCAAAGTCGACATGGCCGGGAGTGTCGATCAGGTTCAGCACATATGTTTCGCCATTGTTGGCCTTGTAGTGCAGACGCACGGTCTGGGCCTTGATGGTGATGCCGCGCTCGCGCTCGATATCCATGTTGTCAAGGACCTGCGCCGACATTTCGCGCTCGGCAAGGCCGCCGCAGGCCTGGATCAGCCGGTCGGCAAGCGTCGACTTGCCGTGGTCGATATGGGCCACGATGGAAAAGTTGCGGATATGGTCGAGTGGAACGCGATCGTCATTTGTGCTCATGCGCGCGCATATAGCAGCGCGCGCGGTATCTTCAAAGCGAAATTGCGGGCCGAACCGCGAGATCGGCCCCCAAGCGCCTTGCGTCAGGCCGACTGGCGGTCGGTACTCACTTCACTCCTGCCATAGACTTCGACGCGGTTGCGGCCGTACTGCTTGGCATCGTAGACGGCGAGGTCAGCCTCCTTGAGCACGGCCTCGAAATCGGTGTTGCCGTCATGCGACGTCGAGATGCCGGCGCTGATGGTCAACTGGATGCGGTGTCCGTGATGTATGAAGACCGTTTCTTCAACTTTCGCGCGGATGGTCTCCGCGATCGTCATCGTCGCCTGCCAGGTCGAGGCCGGCAAGACTGCGGCGATCTCCTCGCCGCCATAGCGCACGACGAGATCGGCCTTGCGCACATGGGTGACGATGACCCGCGACACCTCCTCCAGCACCATGTCGCCGATCTGGTGTCCGAAACGATCATTGACCGATTTGAAGTGATCGATGTCGAACATGATCACCGAAAAGTCGATGCGGTCGCTTTCCGCTCGTCCTCGGATCTTTCCGCTGAAACGCTCCAGTGCGCGCCGATTGGCAAGCCGCGTCAGAGGATCAATCTCGGCGGCGGTCTGCAGCAGGATGAGGTTGTTGCGGTATTTCAGTTCCAACGAGAGGACTATGCCGAGAAGAACAATGCCGAGGAAATCCATTCCGACCAGATAGGGGGCGGCAGAAAGCAGGACTTTCATGGCGAGGTCCGGCGGCAGCAAGGCGAGCGCCAGCAGATGGATCGTGCTTGCAAAGCCCAGAATGCTGAAGCTGACGAGATCGCGTCGCTGCGTGAATATCCGGGCATGGACAATGCCGACGAGGCCGACGATCAGAATGCCGGCAATTCCGGCATAGGCTCCGACGCCACCGAGGAATGCGCGCACTGCGGCCGCCATCGACATCGCAACGATTGCAGCGACCGGGCCACCGAAAGGTGCGGCAAGCGCCACCATCACGGCGCGGGAATCGATCAGGATGCCGGGTGCCAGCTCGCTCGGATGTACCATGCCAGCAATCGCCCCAACCCCGAAGACGATGCCGAGCCAGAACGGGCTCGGGCGGCTTGTCCCAGAAAGGCGCAGGACGACTGTGAAGACGATGACGATGATCGAGATCAGCCCGAGGCCCGAAAGCATGCTTTCAACGATTTGACGCGCAGTTTCCATGATATTCCCTGATCGGCTGAGTTGCCGCCGTTCCATCCATTGGGCCGGAAACTAGCATTGGTGTCCGGCAAGCGGGCGTATCCGAAAGGATAGGGATGAGGGCATTGGCGTAATCGGTTCAGCCGATTGCGGGCTGTGGACGGGAAGGCGGAGAAGGCTTGACTCTCTTATAATAGAAAGGAATGATCTGATAATGGATGAAGCCGCCGTTGATCTTTCCATCGCCGAAAACCTGAAGCGCTTGCGTGCCGCAAGAGGTCTGACCCTTGAGGGGCTTTCGGAGCGTTCAGGCGTCAGCCGGGCGATGATTTCGCGCATCGAGCGGGCCGAGGCATCGCCGACGGCTTTGCTGCTGGCCAGGCTCTGTGCGGCGCTGGGCACCTCGCTTTCGGCCTTCTTCGCCGATGCCGACAAGCCCGTCGATCCGCTCTCGCGGTACGCGGACCAGCCGATATGGCGCGACCCGGAGACCGGCTATATCCGCCGGGCGGTCTCGCCACAGGGCATCGGCCCGGATGTCGATATCGTCGCCGTGACCTTTCCCGCCGGCGCCCGCATTGCCTTTCCGCCGGAGCCGGCTGCTGCCGGAGCCAGCCAGTATCTCTGGCTGATCGAGGGAGAGATCGAAGTCACGATAGAGGATCAAGACTACCGCCTGGGCTCCGGTGACTGCCTTTTCATGGAAATCGCCCTGCCGCACGTTTTCTCCAATTCCACCAACGAGGACGCCCGATATGCGATGGTTATCCATCGCGGCGGGCGCTGATCGAAAGGAAGACCCGCATGACTGAAATCCGCCTGCTCGATGCGGATGCGCTTGAAGCCGCACTGCCGGCAATGGTCGCGCTCCTGGAAGACAGTCTCGATGACAACGCCTCGATGGGCTTCATGGCGCCCTTCGATGGGCCTTCCGTGCGGAAATTCTGGCAGCAGACGGCCGCGGGCATCCGCTCCGGCAGCCACATCCTGTTTATCGCCGAAGAGGCTGGCGAGATCGTCGGCACGGTGCAGGTGGGCTTTGCGCAGAAGGCCAACCAGCCGCATCGCGCCGACCTGATGAAACTGATCGTCCTGCGGTCTGCGCGCGGCAGGGGGATCGCCAGACGTCTGATGGAAGCAGCCGAGGCCGAGAGCCTGCGCCAGGGTCGCTGGCTGCTGGTGCTCGATACGGCGACCGGATCGCCTGCAGAAGCGATCTATCCGCGGCTCGGCTGGAACCGGGTCGGCGAAATCCCGCTTTACGCATTGAATCCAGACGGCTCATATTGCGGATCGACCTATTTCTACAAGAAGCTGGTCGCCTGAAGGTTAGCCGGTGCCACCGCAACCGGCACAGGCCGGGTTGCGGGAAAACACCGCTATCCGCTTGTTTTTACGCAATTCCAGGAATGAAACCGGTATTCACCCTGCCTTCAAACGCGCTAGAACAGTGACCATGCCGCCGGTTCCGGCGGGAGAAAGCGAGAAAGGCGAGGGCAATGCGGGTCATCTATTCCGAAGATCACAAGTTCCGGGATGCGAAAACCGAACTTCACGGCGGCGAACTGGTCAGGCCGTTCGAAGGACCATTCCGGGCGGAGTGGATATTGGCCGCGCTGAAGGAAAAGGAGTTTTCCGAGATCGTGGCGCCCGAAGCGCACGATCTTTCGGTGCCGCTCAAGCTGCATGATGCCGGCTATCTCGAATTTCTGGAAACGGTCTGGGAACGCTGGATCGCCGCCGGCTTCACCTCCGAGGCGATCCCGATTTCCCTGCCGGTGCGGCGCTCCTACAAGGCCCGCCCGCCGCGCAACATCGACGGGCTTCTCGGCTATTATGCCAACTCGGTGGAGACCTCTATCACGGAGGGCACCTACAGGGCCGCGATTGCCGCCAAGGACTGCGCTCTCTCCGGTGCCGATCATCTCGCCGCCGGCAACCGGTTCGCCTTCTCGCTCTGCCGGCCGCCGGGGCATCATGCGGGTATTGATCTCTTCGGTGGCTACTGCTTCCTAAACAATGCCGCGATCGCCGCCCAGCGCCTGCTGGACAAGGGGGCGGGAAAGGTCGCCATTCTCGATGTCGACTTCCACCATGGCAACGGCACGCAGGATGTCACCTATGAGCGGGATGACATCTTTTTCGCCTCGCTGCATGGAGATCCGGACGATGCCTTTCCCTATTTCTGGGGGCATGCCGAGGAGACCGGGCGGGGCAGGGGCGAAGGCTTCAATGCCAATTTCCCGATGCCGGCCGGAACGGCCTGGCCAGCCTATCGCGAGGCGCTTGCGGCGGCCCTCGGGCGCATCGCCGATTTCGGGGCCGAGGCGTTGATCGTTTCGCTCGGCGTCGATACCTTCGAGAAGGACCCGATCTCCTTCTTCAGGCTGAAAACGCCCGACTATCTGGAAATGGGCAGGATGCTCGCCGCCACAGGATTGCCGGCTCTGACGGTTATGGAAGGCGGCTACGGCGTGCCGGAAATCGGGTACAATGTCGCCAATGTGCTGATCGGCATCGAGGCCGAGTAGAACCGCCTCCAGGTTGCAGGTATCTCGATATACCCGTTCATCTTCGGTTCAGCCGCCAGAGCGTAGTTAATGGCACAAAGGGGCGGGGTCCGTCCCGATCGGAGATAGAGAGATGATCAAGGCAGCAGGCAAAGTTCTGACCGCGGTGTTTGCCGCGGGCTTCATTGCTTCGGCGGTCGTTCCGGCGCAGGCCATGCCGGTTGGCGGCTTTCACGGCGGACATGGTCCGGGCGGTTTCGTACATCAGGTGGGCGGCCCCGGTGGTGGTGGCCATCACGGCGGTGGCGGCCATCATGGTGGTGGTGGCGGTCATCATGGCGGTGGCGGACATCACGGTGGCCCTCCGCCGCACGGCTATCACGGCGGCTACGGGCCGCCGCCGCGCGGTCCCTGGCGCGGCCCGCCTCCCAGTCCCTGGCGGGGTCCGCCGCCCGGACCGTATTTCGGCCCCGCTTATGGGCCCGGCTGGTATGGCGGCTGGGGTGGTCCCGGTCCGATCATCACCTTCGGCGCCGGGGCGCTGATTGGCGGTGGCATCGCTGCAGCGACTCAGAACAACAATACGGTGGTGGTGCCGAGCACCGGCATCAACCCGAAGCATTATCAGTGGTGTGAGGATCGCTATAAGTCCTACCGCGCTTCGGATAATACCTTCCAGCCCTATAACGGGCCCCGTCAGCAGTGTTACTCGCCCTACTACTGAGCGAGAAAGGGATGCGTTGACCGCATCGATATCAATTGCTTGCATGAGAAATATAGAGGCCGCCTCCCTGCGAGGCGGCTTTTTTGCACCCGAAAGGCCGATTCAAACGTTAACCAATCACTAAAACAGTCGTTAATCCTGAGTTCAGGTAGAAAGTTTTAGCTTCAGGCTGTCAACAACGCCAGGGAGCCCAGACGGGTTTCGGCGAAGAAGCAGAAACAGGAGACAGAGATGTTCAACACGGCAAAGAAAATGGCGGCCACCGCGATTGCGTCCGCGCTTGTGGCGGCGAGTGTTCTGCCTGCAGAAGCCATGCCGATCGTCAAGGCACCGGCTGGCGACAGCAGCAATGTCCAGACCGTCCAGTATCACGGTGGACCGAACTACCGTCGCTACGATGGCCGCGGCCATGGCAAACGTTACAATAACGGCTACAACAACCACTATCACGGCCATCGCCCGCCTCCGGGCCCGCCGCCGCGTCGCGATTACGGCTGGGACGGCGACAACTGGGTGCCGCTCGCCATTCTCGGTGCTGGCGCGCTGATCATCGGTGGTGCGGTTGCCGCCGGCAATAACGCTCCGCGTCAGCGTGTTAGTGGCCTCAATCCGAAGCACTACGCATGGTGCGAGCAGCGTTATCGCTCCTATCGTCCTTCGGACAACAGCTTCCAGCCCTATCACGGGCCGCGCGAACAGTGCCTTTCGCCCTACTATTGATCGGCACGGATAATCGCATCAAGAACCCCGGTGGCTTGGCCATCGGGGTTTTTCGCGTTCAGGGCTTCGTCAGGAAGGCAACCGCCTCGACATGGGCACTCCAGAAGAACTGGTCGATCGGCGTGACGCCCTCGATGCGGTAGCCACCCTCCGTCAGAATGGCGAGATCGCGGGCAAGCGTTGCCGGATTGCAGGAAACCGCGACGACGCGCGGCACCTTGGCCTGGGCCAGTTCGGCCGCCTGCTCCTTCGCGCCGGCGCGCGGCGGATCGAAGACGAGGCCATCATAAGGGGCAAGCTCGCGCGGCATCAGCGGCCGGCGGAAGAGATCGCGCCGCTCGGTCGTGACCGGCTTCAGGCCCTGCCGGTTGCGCACCGCCAGATCGAGTGCGGCAAGCGCCGGGCCGTCGAATTCCACCGCATGCACCTGCGATTTCGCCGCAAGCCGCAGCGCGAAGGTGCCGAAGCCGCTGAACAGGTCCGCGACCCGTTTGGCGCCCTTGAGGTGAGAGGTGACGAGTTTGGCCATCGCCGACTCGGCTTCCTGGGTTGCCTGGGCGAAGCCCGCCGGCGGCGGCTCGACCTTGGTGCCGGCGATATTGAGCGCTGGCTTGACCGGCTCGACGACGATCTCGTCACCGATCGCAAGCCGGGCGATGCCCTTGACCGTCATCACCGCCCGCACCGCGGCCTGGCGACGTTTTTCCGAAGGGGCCTTGAGGCCGGAAAAGGAGATGTCGAGACCCGTCTCGGTCTCCAGCACGGCGATGTGGAAAGGCTCGCTGTCGCTTGCCAGGATGCCTGCCAGAAGTTTGACCGCCGGCAGCCGTGCGAAAAGCGACGGCGCCAGCACCGGACATTCCTCGATCGCGACGATGTGGTGGCTTTCCGGGCTCGAAAATCCGAGCAGGATGCCCTGTTCTGTGCGCCGGGCCGAAAAGCGCGCACGCCGGCGTTCGCCGGGGCCAGACGTCACGAGCGGTGCCACCGGCGGCGTCAGGCCATGGGCGGCGAGCGCATCGACCACGACCTGCCGCTTGAAGGTGCTGTAGGCCTCAGCTTCCAGGTGCTGCAGCGTGCAGCCGCCGCAGGTGCCATTTTTGCCGTCGGGGCCGAAATGGCGACAGGCGGGCGCGATCCGTTCGGGCGCCGGCTCCAGCAGCGACAGCATCACCGCCCGGGACTTCTCCCGCGCCACCGTCACTCGTTCGCCGGGAAGCGTGAAGGGGACGAAAACCGGTGCGGCGCCGGTCTCGGCAACGCCGTCGCCTTCCTTGCCGAGCCTGTCAATGGTGAGCGTTTCCGCGGCCATGGGGATTTATTCCTGTTCTTTGGCTCGCCCGGGCTTGCGGCCGGCGAGCAGATATTCGCGGTTGCCATCGCCGCCTTCGATGGGCGAGGCGGTGATGCCGAGGCTCTCCCAGCCCTGATCCGACACAAGCCACTGTTCGAGCTCGCGCGCGATGACCGGGCCGAGATTTGCGTCCCGCAGCAGCCCCTTCTTGCCGATATTCTCGCGGCCCGCCTCGAATTGCGGCTTGACCAGAAGCACGCAGGTGGCACCCGGCTCGGCGAGCGAAAGTGACGGGGGAAGCGCCAGCTTCAGCGATATGAAGGACACATCCGAAACGACGAAGCCGATTTCGGCATCGCCGATATCGTCGCGCGTCAGGTTGCGAGCGTTGAGGCCCTCGATATTGGTGACGCGCGCGTCATCGGCAATGCGCGCCGCCATCTGTCCGTGGCCGACGTCGATCGCCGTGACATGCCCGGCGCCTCGCTCCAGCAGCACCTCGGTGAAGCCGCCGGTGGAGGCGCCGATATCGAGCGCGTTCAAACCTTGTGGCGACAGCCCGAAATGATCGAGCGCTGACACAAGTTTCAATGCAGCGCGCGAAACATAGGCGCCGGCAGGGTCATCGACCGCGATGTCCGCGTCCGGTCTGACTGTGGTACCCGCTTTGCGAACGACGCGGCCATCGACCGTCACCGTTCCACGCTCGATCGCGTCGCGCGCCCGCGAACGGGTATCGAAACGGTTGAGGCTGACGAGAAGCTGGTCGAGGCGCATCGGGTTCATCGGCGTTCCATGCCGGTTTTCCGGTGCCGAGGCAAGCCTTAGCCGATTGTGCCGGTCGAGATGCCGCTGTGGCCCAGCGCCCGGAACACGGTGTTGACGATGCCGTCGCGGTCGAGGCCGGCCTTCTTGTACATCACTTCGGGCTTGGCCTGTTCCATCCAGACATCGGGCAGCACCATCTGGCGCACCCGAAGCCCGCTGTCGAGCAGGCCCTCATTGGCGAGGAATTGCACCACATGGGCGCCGAAACCACCGGCGGAGCCTTCCTCGATGGTGACGAGAACCTCGTGATGGGCGGCAAGCTGGCGGATCAGGTCGTGGTCCAGCGGCTTGGCGAAGCGGGCATCGGCAACCGTCGTCGAAAGTCCCGCGGCCGAAAGCACGGTCGCGGCCTCGCGACATTCTGCAAGCCGGGTGCCAAACGACAGCAGCGCCACCTTGGAGCCCTCGGCAACAATCCGGCCCTTGCCGATTTCGAGGATTTCGCCGCGGGCGGGAAGCTCGATGCCGACGCCCTCGCCGCGCGGGTAACGGAACGAAATCGGACCATCGTCATAGGCGGCAGCGGTGCGCACCATGTGCATCAGCTCCGCCTCGTCGGCAGCGGCCATCACCACGAAACCCGGTAGGGTCGAAAGATAGGTGGTGTCGAACGAGCCGGCATGGGTCGGCCCGTCGGCACCGACGAAACCGGCGCGATCGATCGGAAAACGGACGGGCAGGCCCTGGATGGCCACATCGTGGACGACCTGGTCGTAGCCCCGCTGCAGGAAGGTGGAGTAAAGCGCGCAGAAGGGCTTCATGCCTTCGGTGGCAAGGCCGGCCGCGAAGGTCACGGCGTGCTGCTCGGCAATGCCGACATCGAAGCAGCGCTTCGGAAAGATGTCCTCGAACTTGTCGAGACCGGTGCCGGCCGGCATCGCCGCCGTGACCGCGACGATCTTGTCGTCGTGGCGAGCTTCCTCGATCAGTCCCTTGGCAAACACCGACGTGTAGCTCGGCGCGTTCGGCTTGGCTTTTGCCTGGTGGCCGGTAACGACATCGAAGCGGCTGACGGCGTGGCACTTGTCTGCTGCGGCCTCCGCCGGAGCATAGCCCTTGCCCTTCTGGGTCACGACGTGGATCAGCACCGGGCCTCGGGCATTGTCGCGGGCGTTGCGAAGCACCGGCAGGAGATGATCGAAGGAATGGCCGTCGATCGGGCCGATATGATAGAAGCCGAGCTCCTCGAACAATGTGCCGCCGGTGACGAAACCGCGCACATGGCCGACGGCGCGCGAGATCGCGCGGTCGATGGAGCGGCCGAGATAGGACGTCAGACGCCGCGAGAAATCGCGTACCTCGAGATAGGTCCGGCCCGAGGCGAGACGGGCGAGATAGGCGCTGAGCGCGCCGGTCGGGCGCGCGATCGACATGTCGTTGTCGTTGAGGATGACGATCTGGCGGGCGCCGATGGCGCCGGCATTGTTCAGCGCCTCGAAGGCCATGCCGGCCGACATCGCGCCGTCGCCGATCACCGAGATGATGTTGCGCGGCGTGCCGGAAAGCTCGGAAGCGACCGCCATGCCGAGACCCGCGGAGATCGAAGTGGAAGAGTGCCCGGCGCCGAAGGGATCATATTCGCTCTCGGCGCGGCGGGTGAAGCCGGAGAGGCCGTTTTCCTGGCGCAGCGTCGTCATCCGCTCGCGCCGGCCCGTCAGGATCTTGTGGGGGTAGCACTGGTGCCCGACGTCGAAGATCAGTCGGTCGTCCGGGGTGTTGAAAACCTTGTGGATCGCGATCGTCAACTCGACCACGCCAAGCCCTGCGCCAAGATGGCCGCCGGTGCGCGAGACCGCCTCGATCATCTCCGCGCGCACCTCATCGGCAAGCTGCGGCAGGTCGCGGTCCGGCACGTCCCGGAGGTCGGACGGCGCGGCGATACGATCGAGAATGGAGGTTTTGGACGGTAGCGTCACTTCTTATGCCTCATGCGCAGCTATGCGCCGGTTCTGTTGGTTCAACCGTTTTAGCCAATATCAGCGTTCGGGCAAAGGAACAAATTCTTCCTCGTCGCCCGGGACGACACCGAAACGGCCACGGCGCCAGTCTTCCTTGGCCTCCTCGATCCGCTCCTTCGAGGAGGAAACGAAATTCCACCAGATATGGCGCGGCTTGTCGAGGGCGGCGCCGCCGAAGAGCATGATGCGACACCCTGTCGGTCCGGCGCCCTCGATGACGATCGGGTCCTTCGGCGAGAGGACAAGCAACTGCTCCTGACCGAAACGGTCACCGGCCACCGTCAGTTCCCCTTCCAGCACATAAATCGCGCGCTCCTCGTGTTCGGCGGGGAACTGGAAACGAGCGCCGGGGCGCAGAGCAATGTCGACGAACAGCGTGTCGGTAAAGGTCTTCACGTCGGCCTTCAGGCCGCAGAAATTGCCGAGCACGACGCGGCCGGCAACGCCGTTGTCAGAAATCGTCGGCAGGGCGTTCTTCTCGGTGTGGCCGAAGGCAGGGTCGGTTTCCTCGTCGCTTTCCGGCAGCGCCAGCCACGTCTGAACCCCGGAAAGCGCGTGCGGACGCAGGCGCAGATCCTCCGGCGTGCGCTCGGAATGAACGATGCCGCGGCCCGCCGTCATCAGGTTGACGTCGCCTGGGCGGATCACGGTGTGATTGCCGAGCGTGTCGCGGTGGCCGATCTCGCCCTCGGTCAGATAGGTGACGGTCGAGAGCCCGATATGGGGATGCGGCTTGACGTCGAGCGCCTCGCCATGGCCACCGAAGCGCGCCGGTCCCATCCGGTCGAAGAAGATGAACGGCCCGACAAGCCGGCGCTTGATCGTCGGCAGCGCCCGGCGCACCTCGAAGCCACCGATGTCGCTTGTGCGCGGCACGATGATCTGACTGACGGCGTCGCAGGAAGCGGCATCGCCGAATTCAGGATCTTTTCCCGGAAAGAATGACATCTTTGACGTTCCCGGCGCCGCTTTGGCGCGAAAGAGATAAGGCTCAGCCCTGGTCGAGCGGCTCTGTGCCGGCCGGCCTGCCCTCACGGTCGAGGCGGATTTTCTCGACACGGGCCTCGGCTGCGTTCAGCAGTTTTTCGCAATGCTTCTTCAGTTCCTCGCCGCGGGCGTAGATCGCGATCGATTCGTCTAGCGCCACGTCGCCGCGTTCCAGCCGGGCGACGATGCGTTCGAGTTCGTCGACGGCGCGCTCGAAGGAGAGCCCGGAAACCGGGGGCAGGGGGGCTTGTTCGCTCATGTCAGTCCTCGTCGGCGCATTTCGATTGCCGCCTTGCGTGCGGCTTTTCCGGCAAGGTAATAGCTCGGGCGGCGATTGCAAGCGATGAACCGCACGGCTGGCGAAGCCGCCAACCCGGCTGCGGCGTTCACCATGGGCGAATATCGCCATGGCATTCAGGCTGGAAAGGTTCTATAGAACCCGAAAGGGCCGCTCTCCCGGCGGCCTCAAGCGTATGCGTTCGCTCAGCGGCAAGCGAGAGAGTTAAGGTGTTGGCCGATGGATGAAAGGCAACCGGACCGAACGGAAATCCGGGTTCCCTACCGCGATATCGACATGCATGGCCGCATGCACACCGCTGCCTATATCGAGCATGCGGAAGAGGCGCTGGCGCGCTTCTGGCGGTTCCGGCCCGAAGTCCGCAATGAACCGGCCTATGTCGTGCGCAAGGTCGGCTGCACCTTCTATCGAGGCCTGCGCAACGGCGAAGTGGCGCTCCTGACCGTGCGGGCCGCCAAGATCGGTGGCAAGTCCGTCGGCTTCAACGTCGCGGTCCAGACGGGCAACGAGATCGCCGCCGAGGTCGAACTTCTGTGGACGGCCGTCCACGCCGAAAGCGGCGAGCCGGCCCCGCTGCCGGAGGCGACGCGGGACTGGCTTTATTCCTACCTCAGCTAGAGCGTTTCCAGGAAACGCGCAAAAACAAAGAGATAGAGCGCTTTCGCGATTCGAATAAAAGCGGGAGCGATCTAGAGATCGGCGCTGCTGCCGGCCTTTTTCGGTAGCAGCGGATAGCCAAGCATGACGGCGCGCGCTGCAAGTGCTGCAAGCCCGGCCTTGATCAGGTCACCGGGCAGGAAGCCGATGCTGGCCGCCGTTGCTCCCGAAATACCCATGCCGACACCGAAGGCGAGCCAGGCGATGCCGAGGAAATATTCGACGACGATGCCGCCGGCGATCGCGGCGATGAAGAAGCCGACCGTCTGCCGCAGCGGGCTCTGGTTTTCCGCAGCCTGCTCGGCGAAGGCGCCGCAGACGTAGGCGGCGGGCAGGAAGCCGATCAGGAAGCCGGCCGTCGGGCTGACGAAGGTCGCAAGGCCACCGCGGCCGCCCGAGAGCACCGGAAGGCCAATCGCAACCAGCACGAACAGCAACAGCACGGCGAGCGCCCCGCGCTTGCGGCCGAGAACCAGTCCGGCCAGCATGACGCCGAGCGTCTGCGCGGTGATGGGCACGGGCGAGAAGGCTAGCGGGATCGGCGGCAGGATGCCGAGCGCCACGATGATGGCCGTGAACAACGACACGAGAACGAGGTCGCGAGAGGTCATTTTCTGTTCCTTTTCTCTGCGGTGCCGCGAATGCCGCGGGCATCGATGGCATCGGCGATACTGTCCGCATCCTTCAGCGTCAAGATGATCAGCGGCACGATGGCGCGGGTCGGGCGAAAGCGGATGCCCCGCGCCTGGTGCGCATCGCGGATGGCTCCATACCGCGCGAGGATATCCGGGACGAAGCGGATGACAAGCCCCACGGCAAGCCCGATATCGGCCGCCCGCACGAGGCCTGCCTTTTCCAGAGGCCTTGCGGCACTGGTGACGGTGTCGATGAAAGCGGGCACGGGGGTCGACGCGGTGATGGCGGCCGCCAGCAGCATCAGCGCCGTCAGCCTGATAACGGAGAGTGCGGTCAGCTGCCATGGGTTGAACAGCAGGCCGAAGCCGCCGACGAGCAGAATGGCGAAGGCAATCGGCAAAAGCCGCGCGAGCGCCTGCTTCGGCCGCATGGGAAGGGTGAAATAGACGATTGCGGCGACGGCCAGGAAACCGCCGGTGACGGCCAGGCTGGCGCTGAAGAAGATCGCGATGCTGAAGGCGAGAAGCACGGACAACTTTACCCCCGCGGGCAGGCGGTGGAGCAGGCTGTTTCCCTCGACATAAAGCGACTGCATCAGCGGTTCATGGCCTCGTATTCGCCGATCACCGCGTCGGCCGGCCCATCCGCGATCAGCCGCGCCTCATGAAACAGCAGCACGCGTTCGAACCGGGAAAGCGTCGCAAGGTCGTGCGAGATCGCGATCACGTCTTCGGAAAGCGCGTCGATCGTCTCGGCCACCCGACGGCGGTTCTTCAGGTCGAGCTGGTTGGTCGGCTCGTCGAGGATGACGAGCGAGGGGCGTGTCGCCAGCACCGCGGCAAGCGCTGCGAGCTGCAGTTCGCCGCCGGAGAGTTCATGCGAACGGCGCTTGCCGAGATGAGAGATGCCAAGCCGGGAGAGCGCCTCTTCCGCACGCACCGGAATGTCGGCCTTTGCCACGCCGCGCGCCTTCAGCCCAAGCGCGATATCATCTTCGACGATCGGCAGGATGATCTGGTTCTGCGGCGCCTGGAACACATAGCCGGTGTCGGCCAGAACGCCGTCGGCATCGTCGACCGTATCGCGGCCGTTGACGCGGACCCGCCCCACGCTTGGCTTCGTCAGCCCGTTGATCAGCCGAGCGAAGGTGGTCTTGCCCGAGCCGTTCAGGCCGATGACGCCGATGCGGCGACCGGTGAGCGTCAGGCTCAGCCTGTGGAGCGCCGTGCGCCCGTCATAGGCAACACCGGCCTGGTCGAATTCGATATGCAAGGGCTTGGGTTCCGTCTCGTCGTTCGCCTCGGTTTCCTTATAGGCATGTCTTTCGCCGGCGCAAAGCTTTCGATGTTCTTATTTTGTCCGAATCGCTCTAGGCTCCGCCCATGACCAGAACGATTTCCAACAGCGATGCACGGCGCGTGTTCATGGCGCGGCAGGGGCTTTCCGGAGCGCCCGGACGAGCGATGGACCAGGCGGCGCTTCTGGCGCTGATCGAGCAGATCGGCTTCGTGCAGGTCGATTCGATCCGCACCGTTGAACGCGCCCATGACATGATCCTCTATTCGCGCAACCAGACTTTTCGCCGCGAGCATCTGCAGGCGCTGCTGGAAAGCGATCGGATGCTGTTCGAGCACTGGACCCACGACGCCTCGTTCATTCCCGTCCGCTTCTATCCCTACTGGAAACACCGTTTCGCCCGCGAGGAGGCGAAGATCCGCAAGCGCTGGAGCAATTGGCAGGGGGAGGGCTACGAACGCGAGTTCGAACAGACCTACGCCGCGGTGAAGGCCAACGGGCCAGTGTTTGCCCGTGACCTGAAAGCGGAGGACCATGTCTCCGGCGGCTGGTGGAACTGGCATCCGGGCAAGACCGCGCTGGAATATCACTGGCGCACCGGCCGCTTCTCGATCTGCCACCGGGTCAATTTCCAGAAAGCCTACGATCTCTCCGAGCGGGTCATCCCCGACGCCTTCCGTCTGCCGGAGGTGCCGCATGATGAATTCGTGGACTGGGCCTGCCGGGCCGCGCTCGAACGGCTCGGCTTTGCCACATCCGGCGAGATTGCCGCCTTCTTCGCGCTGGTGACGCCGCAGGAGGCGAAGGACTGGGTAGACGAAAACCGCGATATCCTGACCGAGATCGCGATCGAGACGGTGGAGGCCGGTCGCCCGAGGCGCGCCTTTGTCTTGACCGATGAACTCGAGACGCTCACCGACGTACCGACGCCGCCCTCGCGCATCCGGGTGCTGAGCCCGTTCGATCCGCTGTTGCGCGACCGGGCGCGGGCGGAGCGGCTGTTCGGCTTCTTCTATCGCATCGAGATCTTCGTGCCGGAGCCGAAACGCCAGTACGGCTATTACGTCTTCCCGCTGATGGAAGGCGACCGGATGATCGGCCGCATCGACATGAAGGCAGACCGCAAGCGCTCGACGCTCGATGTCAGGAAGCTGTGGCTGGAGCCGGGCGTGCGCGCTTCGGCAGGGCGCTTCGAAAAGCTCGATGCCGAACTGACGCGCCTCGCGCGATTCACCGGTGTCGAGCGGGTGGAGTATCTGCAGGGCTGGCGCGACGCCTGAGGGAAACCTGCTAGAGAAGCTTGAATTCCAGCATGATCGTGTCCTGCAGCGGCGAGGCGTTGTCGTCGGAGACAAGGATCAGATGCAGCGAGCCGTCGGCCATCGGCAGCAGCGCCATCCCTTCCATATTGTCGATATGGTGCTGGCCGCCGTTCGCCTGCATGATCACCGGACCATCAACGACAGCACCGGCTCGGATCGCATCGCCGTCGATCAGGCGGATGCGCATGGCGACACCGGCAAGCAGAGAGAACCGTCGTTCCAGGATGAGAAGATTGCCATCCGGCAGATAGGCGGCATCGGTGACATCGAACCCCTGCCGCTTGACCACCTTGAAGATGCCCTTGCCGCGGCCCTCGACGATCGCGGCAAAGAGATTGCCGTCCGTGTCGATGCTCTGCTCGGCGATCACCACGGTGCGGCCGTCGGCATTCGTCGCCAGCGCTTCAAACGAGCCGTTGCGCCTCAGCTCGTAGATCGGGATCAGGAAATCGGGACCGGGTTTGGCGGTCGCGGTATCGTGGCCCTTCAGCGGATAGCTGTCGATGCGATGTTTGCCCTCGAAGCCGACGAGCAGTCTGTTGCCGGCGATGGTGAGGCTTTCGGCATCCATGCCGCTCTTGCCGGCGTGCACGCCTTTGGCGTTCTTCATCGCCGTGACGTCAACGTCGGTGAGGCCGGAGAGCCGTCGGTTGGCATCACGGGTGATCGAGCCATCGATCCAGTAGCCGTCATCGGCGACTGCGATGAAGCTGCGGTTATCGGGCAGGAAACGGATTGCCGATATCGAATGCAGGCCGGACAGCGTCATCCCGCCGAGATATTCGAGCTGACCGAAGCGAATCTCGTTGGTGACCGTGCCGAAATGCTCGATCGGCGTCGCCGAAACGGCAACTTCAGATGCCGTGGCCGGCGCCGAAAACAGCGCCAGCGCAAGAAGCCATGCTGCGCGCTTCATCGTGCGCGGCGTCGGGCCGGGCCGCCGGCGGCCTGTTCCTCGAACAGGGCGGCGAGCTGGTCGGTCATCGCGCCCGCCAGCTCATCGGCGTCGACGATGGTGACGGCGCGGCGATAGTAGCGGGTGACATCGTGGCCGATGCCGATCGCAAGCAGTTCCACCGGCGACTTCGTCTCGATCTGTTCGATGACGGCGCGGAGATGCCGTTCAAGGAAATTGCCCGGATTGACGGACAACGTCGAATCGTCGACCGGCGCGCCGTCCGAGATCATCATCAGGATGCGGCGCTGCTCGGGCCGGGCCATCAACCGGTCATGCGCCCAGATCAGCGCTTCGCCGTCGATGTTTTCCTTCAGCAACCCTTCGCGCATCATCAGACCGAGATTGGCGCGCGAGCGCCGCCACGGTTGGTCTGCGGACTTGTAGACGATGTGGCGCAGGTCGTTGAGGCGCCCCGGCGTTGCCGGCTTGCCATCCTCCAGCCACTTCTCGCGCGACTGTCCGCCCTTCCAGGCCTTGGTGGTGAAGCCGAGGATCTCGACCTTCACGCCGCAGCGCTCCAGCGTGCGCGCCAGAATGTCGCCGCAGGTGGCGGCCACCGTGATCGGGCGGCCGCGCATCGAGCCGGAATTGTCGATCAGCAGCGACACCACGGTGTCGCGGAACTGGGTGTCACGCTCCATCTTGAAAGAGAGCGGCTGCATCGGGTCGATGACCATGCGCACCAGGCGCGCGGTATCGAGATAGCCTTCCTCGAGGTCGAAATCCCAGGAGCGGTTCTGTTTGGCCATCAGCCGCCGCTGCATCCGGTTGGCAAGCCGGCCGACGGCACCCTGAAGGTGAGCGAGCTGCTTGTCGAGATGGGCGCGGAGCCGCGCCAGCTCCTCGGCATCGCAAAGCTCCTCGGCGGTCACTTCCTCATCGAACTCGTCGCAATAGACGCGGTAGTCGACCTTCTCGTTGAAGTCGTCGAAGGGCGTGTTCGGACGCTTCGTCTCGCCGGCAACTTCCGAGTCGGGATCGGTGTCTTCGTCCATCTCGGTATCGGCGACTTCGGCGCCGTCGAGCTCGCCCTGATCCATCTCCTCGTCGGCGTTGTCGCTGTCTTCGGCAGGCGCGGAGTCGTCTCCGGCCTCTTCTTCCATTTGCTCGTCGTTCTGCCGCTCGGAGCGGGGTTGATCCTCGTCGGAGACTGTGTCCTCGTCTTCCTCGCTGTCCATGTTGTCGTCGAGATAGTCGTCCGCCATCTCCATCGATGACAGCATCGAGCGGACAACACGAGCAAAGGCGTTCTGGTCCTCCAGCGCGTCGCCGAGCTTGTCGAGGTCGACGCCAGCCTTTTCCTCGATGAAATCGCGCCAATAGTCGAGCACGTGGCCGGCCGATTCCGGCGGCTTTTCGCCTGTCAGCTTCTCGCGGACCAGCATGGCGACGGCCTCGGAGACGGGCGCGTCCTCCTTGCGGTCGATCGCGGAAAAATTGGCCTTGTCGTATTTCTCGGCATGCATGGCGGCAAGGTTTTTCGCCATGCCGGGCATGCGCTTGGCGCCGATGGAATCGACGCGCGCCTGTTCGACCGCGTCGAAGATCGCCTGCGCATCATTGCCGCCGGGCGACATCTGTGCATGCGTCACCGGATTGTGACAAGACATCCTGAGCGCCATGGAATCGCCAAGCCCGCGGACAACGGCGAGTTCGCTCGCGGTCGGGCGCTTGGAAAATTCCGGCAGCCGGATCTGGTTGCCGCTCATCCCCGGACGATCGCGCGAGAACACGACCTCCGCCTCCCGCTCGCCCGAGACCGCGCGCACACAGCCCGAGACGGCGCGGTGCAACGGCTCCAGATCGACGGGAGCGTAGGGGTTCGATTTGTGATTGTCGCCGGGACCGGCCATGGGTCTTTCCTCAGGCGCTGATGACGACGTTTGCGGCGCTTTCCTTCAGTTCCTCGCCGAAGGCGCGCTGATACTGCTCGGCCACCAGCGTACGCTCGAGTTCGTCGCACTTGTTGAGGAAGGTGACGCGGAAGGCAAAGCCGATATCGCCGAAGATTTCCGCATTTTCCGCCCAGTTGATGACGGTACGGGGGCTCATGACGGTCGAAAGGTCGCCATTGACGAAGGCCGAACGGGTGAGGTCGGCGACGCGCACCATGTTGGACACGGTCTCGCGGCCCTCGGCCGTCGCGGCAAAGCTCTTCACCTTGGCGAGGATGATGTTCACCTCCTGCTCGTGCGGCAGGTAGTTCAGCGTGGTGACGATCGACCAGCGGTCCATCTGTGCCTGGTTGATCTGCTGCGTGCCGTGGTAGAGGCCGGTCGTGTCGCCGAGGCCGACGGTGTTGGCGGTCGCAAACAGGCGGAAGGCCGGGTGGGGGCTGATGACGCGGCTCTGGTCGAGCAGGGTCAGCCGGCCCGACGATTCCAGCACGCGCTGGATAACGAACATGACGTCCGGGCGGCCGGCATCGTATTCGTCGAAGACGAGGGCGACGTTGTGCTGGTAGGCCCAGGGCAGGATGCCGTCCTTGAACTCGGTGACCTGCAGGCCATCCTTGACGACGATCGCATCCTTGCCGACGAGGTCAATACGGCTGACATGGCTGTCGAGATTGACGCGCACGCACGGCCAGTTGAGACGCGCTGCGACCTGCTCGATATGGGTGGACTTACCCGTGCCGTGATAGCCGGAGATCATCACGCGACGGTTGTGAGCGAAACCGGCGAGAATGGCGAGCGTGGTGTCGCGATCGAACAGGTAGTCGGTATCGATGTCCGGCACGTAAGGATCGTCGGCCGAATAGGCGGGAACCTTCAGGTCGATATCGATGCCGAATGTCTCGCGAACTGAAACGGTGGTGTCCGGTCCGTTGGAATAATCCAGTTCAATCTTGCTCATCATGTCTCCAGCGCGGCGTCTCGGGCAAACCGCTTGAAATGCTTGTCTCTGCTTATGATTGTTGTCTGAGAAACGGTCCTAGCAGAATCCGGACTGCTTTAACAATTGGTACGCCTGCACGACGGCGCGAAAAATCTCTTCAGAACCGCGATCGCCGCCATTGGTGTCCGGGTGGTGCTTCTTCACAAGGGCCTTGTACTGCTTCTTGATGTCATCCGAGGTTGCGGACGCTGTCAGTCCCAGTGTGTCGAACGCCCTTGCCTCCAGCGTCTTCAGCTTGCGTTCGCGCTTCGGACGTTGCGGCCGGGCGCCTTCGCCGTCATTGACGAAACCGAAGGGGTCGCGCATGCGCGAAAATGACGCGGCATTTCCGGCCTTCTTGGAGCCGTTCAGCGGCGCGCGTCGGGTATCGCCGTTGACGCCCACGGTCCAGGTCGGGCGGTGGCCGGTCAGCGCTTCCTTCTGGTAGCGCGCGATCTCGCTGTCGGAGAGACCATCGAAATAATTGTAGCCCTTGTTGTATTCCTTCACGTGCTCAAAGCAGAAAAGGAAAAACTGGCCCTCGGCGTTGCGACCGACCGGCGCGCGATGCTTGCCGGGCTTGTTGCAGCCGTCCCATTGGCAGACCGGGTTCGCAGCTTCCTGCTCCGCCCGCGTCGTGGTCGGGCGTTTGCGTTTGGTGCGCAGGCGGTCGAAATATTTGGAGTCAAGATTCATAGCGCTTGATTATGGCCTTCTGAAACCGTCACAACAAGAATTGACAACGGGTTTTGTTACTGGCTTCCTGACCGGTTAACGCGCCCGGGCGCCAAGAAGGAGCAGAAAATGACAATGGCAGCTCGAATTGAAGACAGGCTGAGGAGCCTGTTCAACCCCGAGCGACTGGAGCTTAAGGACGAAAGCGGGCAGCACGCCGGCCATTACGATGACCCCGACGCACCCGAGATCACCCATTTAAGGATTCGGATCGTCTCCGGCAAGTTCGAAGGGCTGAATCGCCTAGCCCGACATCGTGCCGTCAATGAGGCACTCGGCCCGGAATTCTCCGAAGGCCTGCACGCGCTCGCGATCGAGGCGGCCGCTCCGGGCGAGAAGACGCGGTGGTGATGCCGGCGGCGGCAGTGGATTTTTGCGCTTGATACGACCACAAACCTTGCAGCCTTCTATCTCCCTCCTTGAGGGGGAGATCGTTTCCGGAGAGGCCGTTTAACGCGCGACTTCAGAGGCTTTTCCCCGACGATACTCACTCCGCCGGCGGCGTTGCCGTGGCGGCGGCTGCGCCGCCGAGGGGGCGGATGCGCAGGCGGGTGATGCGGTTCTTTTCCCGTTTCATCACCGTGAAGCGCTTGCCGTAGAAGGTGAATGACTGGCGTTCCTCGGGGATCGTCTGGCTTTCGTGGATGACGAGGCCGGCAATGGTCGTCGCTTCCTCGTCCGGCAGGTTCCAGTCAAGCGCGCGGTTGAGGTCGCGGATCGGAACCGTGCCGTCGACGACGATCGAGCCGTCGGCCTCCTGCATGACGCCGGAGATTTCGAGGTCGTGCTCGTCGGCGATATCGCCGACGATCTCCTCGAGAATGTCCTCCAGCGTCACGATGCCCTGCACCTCGCCATATTCGTCAACGACGACGGCGATATGCACCTTGCGGCGAAGAAAGGCGTTGAGCTGATCCTTGAGGTTGGTGCTGTCCGGCACGAACCACGGCTTCTGCGCCACCTTGACGATGTCGATGGTCGAAGGGGCGGCGTGCGGCTCGGCCAGCGCGCGCGACAGGTCCTTGGAGTGCACGACGCCGATGATGTTGTCGATCGAGCCGCGCCAGACCGGCAGGCGCGTGTAGGGGCTTTCAAGCACGGTCTTGACGGCGATCTCGGGTGGGTCGTCGGCATTGACCGCGCGCATGGCGGTGCGGTGGATCATCACATCAGAGACTTCGAGCTCGCCGAGATCGAGAACGCCGCCAAGGCGGTCGCGGTCGGCCTTGATCACCGAGCCTTCCTTGTGCAGCAGGTCCACGGCGCCACGCAACTCGTCATGGGCCGACAGCATCGAGGTGCCCTTGGTGAGGGTGACGCCAAACAGGCCGAGGATCAGCCGGACGATCATGTTCACCAGGCTCGAGAGCGGGCCGATGATCATGAACACGATCCTGACGGCCGGCGCGACGGTGAGCGCGAACCGGTCGGTGGCCGAGATCGCCCAGCTCTTCGGCAGAACTTCCGCGAAGATCACCAGCAGCGCCGTCATGATCAGCGTCGCATAGGCCACGCCGCTATCGCCGAAGATGCTGAGGAACAGCGTCGTCGTCAGCGACGAGGCGAGGATGTTGACGAGGTTGTTGCCGATCAGCAGCGCGCCGATCAGGCGGTCGCGATGGCTGATCATCACATTGACGAACCCGGCGCGCCGGTCGCCCTGCTGTTCCAGCGTGTGCATGCGCGCGCGCGAGACCGCCGTCAGAGCGGTCTCCGAACCGGAGAAGAAGGCAGATACCAGGATCAGCGCGGCGATGATCGCAAGCGTCCCCCAGTATTCGGATAGAAAGTGCGAAATATCGCTGATCGTCATTGCGGATGTTTTTCCGTGAGAAAACTCAACACTTCGGAGGGCGGTACATCATCGGCGATGAAGGCCTCGCCGATGCCGCGGGTGAGAATGAAGGTGAGCTTGCCGCCCTTCACCTTTTTGTCCTGACCGATTGCATCCATCAATATATCGGGCGGCGGGAGCTTCCCGTCAATATCGTGCATGGAGGTTGGCAGGCCCGCGGCCTTCAGGTGTGCCGCGACGCGCTTTGCATCATCGGGGCTCGCAAGGTTCATCCGCGCGGAAAACTCGTGCGCGAGCACCATGCCGATCGCCACGCCCTCGCCATGGACGAGACGGGCGCTGTCGTAGTTGGTCGCGCGCTCCAGCGCGTGGCCGAAAGTGTGGCCGAGGTTGAGCAGCGCCCTCGCGCCGGTCTCGCGCTCGTCCGCCGCGACAACCGCGGCCTTGGCCTGACAGCTGCGGGCGATCGCCTCGGTGCGCTCGATGCCGCCGGAGAACACGTCGGCCCGGTGCTTTTCCAGCCAGTGGAAGAAGTCGGGCTGGTCGATCAGGCCGTACTTGACCACTTCGGCATAGCCGGCGGCAAATTCGCGTGGGCTCAGCGTGTCGAGCGTCGCGGTGTCGGCGATGACGAGGTCGGGCTGGTGGAAGGCGCCGACGAGGTTCTTGCCCTGGCGGGCATTGATGCCGGTCTTGCCGCCGACCGAACTGTCGACCTGCGCCAGAAGCGAAGTCGGCACCTGGATGAAGCGCACGCCGCGGCGAACGATGGCGGCGGCAAAGCCGGTGAGATCGCCAATCACGCCGCCGCCGAGCGCGATCACCGCGTCGGAGCGCTCGATGCGGGCGTCGAGAATAAAGTCGGTGACGGCCGTCAGGTTGTCGAAGCTCTTGGTCTTTTCACCCGCGGCCAGCGTCATGGCAAAGGTCTCGATGCCGTCCGTCTGCAGGCTTTCGGTCAGCGCGTCGAGATAGAGCGGCGCGACGTTCGCGTCGGTGACGATCGCGACCTTGCGGGCGGAAAGCCGCGCCAGCATCTCGCCGCCGGCATGGGCAATGAGATCGCGGCCGATGAGGATGTCATAGCTGCGGCTTCCCAGATCGACGCGGACGATGCGTTTGTCGGCGACCATATCAGGCATCTGAATTCGTTCCTTCATTCTCGGCGAGGCCGGCAAGCGCCTTCAGCACGTCGCGCATTACCGTTTCCTTGCGGACATTGCGCGACCAGACGGTGAGCTCCGCCTCGGCATAGACCGGATAGCGCTTGTCCATCAGTTCCTTCAGCGTCTGCTTCGGATTTTCGGTCTTGAGAAGCGGCCGCGTCTGGCGGCGCTTGACCCGATCCCACAGCGTTTCGAGATCGGCCTTCAGCCACATCGAGAGACCCGAGCGGGCAATCAGCTCGCGGTTGACCGGATTGATGAAGGCGCCGCCACCGGTGGAGACCACGGCCGGACCTTCCGCCAGGATACGCTCGAAGACGCGGGTTTCGAGCGCCCGGAACTCGGGTTCGCCATAGCGGGTGAAGAGTTCCGATACCGTCATCCGCGCGGCCGTCTCGATTTCCTGGTCCGTGTCGATATAGGGAAGGTTAAGCGTGTTGGCGACAAGCTTGCCGATCGCAGTCTTGCCGGCGCCCATGAGACCGACCAGAATCAGGTTGCGGCCCGCGAGGCCGGCAAGTGCCTTTTGACGGAGCCCTGGTTTACCCGAATCTTGTTTTGCGTTCATAGTGCGCCCAATCTGTTCCCGCCACGTATCGGCAAATGTCCATTGGGCGTCAAGACGAGGCGGCGAGAATCGCGGGCTTTCCGGAGGGAAACGGCATTGGCAGAGACGCTTGACCTGTCGGGCGCGCATATCGAGGCATTTCTGGAAATGCTGAGCGCCGAGCGCGGTGCCGCCGGCAATACGCTTGAAGCCTATGAGCGCGACCTCGATGATTTCCGCGAATTTCTCGGCCCCCGCAAGGTGACGGCCGATGCGGCGGCGAGCGCCGATATCTCCGCCTATCTCGGCGACCTCGCGCGCCGCGGCTTTGCCGCCACCTCGCAGGCGCGGCGGCTTTCGGCGCTGCGCCAGTTCTACCGCTTTCTCTATGCGGAGGGTCTCCGCCAGGATGATCCGACCGGTGTCATTGATGGCCCGAAAAAGGCGATGCCGCTGCCGAAGACGCTCTCCGTCGCCGAGGTCGACCGTTTGCTGCGCCAGGCGGAGACGGAAGCCGCCGAGCCCGGCCCCGGCCGGTTTGAACGGTTGCGCATGGCCGCCCTCCTCGAAACGCTTTATGCGAGCGGCATGCGGGTTTCCGAATTGGTGACGCTTCCCGCCTCGGTGCTGAAGCGGAAGGAGCGCTTCCTCACCATTCGTGGCAAGGGCAACAAGGAGCGGGCAGTGCCGCTGTCGCGCCGTGCCATTGCCGCGCTCGAAGCCTTCGATATCGAACGACGGGCGGTCGGTGAGGATGAGGAAAATCCGTACCTGTTTGCCTCCAGAGGGGTTGCCGGCCACCTTTCCCGCCAGGTCTTCGCCCGCGACCTGAAGGGCCTTGCCGCGCGGGCCGGTCTCAAGGCTTCGGCAATCTCGCCGCACGTGCTGCGTCACGCTTTCGCAAGCCATCTGCTGCAGAACGGAGCGGATCTGCGCGCCGTCCAGGAATTGCTCGGTCATGCAGACATATCCACAACGCAGATTTACACGCATGTCCTTGAAGAACGGCTGCGCGAACTCGTGGAAATGCATCACCCCCTTGCAAAAGATGTGAAAAAACGGGATTAAGCGGCACAATATCGTATGGAAGAGCCTCAGGGGACGCGCCCCGGGCATGTCGGACAAACCACGGAAAGTTCGAAAATGTACAGCTATCTCGATTTCGAAAGGCCGATTTCCGATCTTGAAGCCAAGATTATCGAGCTCAAGAAACTCGCTTCCGAAGACGAGAGTATCGACACCACCGAAGAGATTGCCCGGCTGGAGACCCGCGTCAGCGAGGCGATGACCGAGATCTACCAGAAGCTCAATCCGTGGCAGAAGGCGCAGGTCGCCCGCCACCCCCAGCGTCCGCATTTCGTCGATTATGCCAAGCGCCTTTTCACCGATCTCACCACGCTCGCCGGCGACCGGAATTTCGGTGAGGATGCCGCGATCCAGGCCGGCTTTGCCCGGTTCCGCGGCCGCCCCGTCGCCTTCATCGGCGAGGAAAAAGGCCATGACACCAAGAGCCGTCTCAAGCACAATTTCGGCATGCCGCGTCCAGAGGGTTACCGCAAGGCAATCCGCGTCATGGAGCTGGCCGACCGCTTCAACCTGCCGGTCATCTCGCTGATCGATACGCAGGGCGCTTATCCGGGTGTCGGTGCCGAAGAGCGCGGGCAGGCCGAGGCGATCGCGCGTTCGACGCAGATGTGTCTCAGGCTCGGCGTGCCGATGGTCGCGCTGGTCATCGGCGAGGGCATGTCCGGCGGCGCCATCGCGATCGCGGCCGCAAGCCGCGTCTATATGCTCGAACACGCCATTTATTCGGTGATCTCGCCGGAAGGGGCCGCCTCGATCCTGTGGCGCGATTCGACCCGCGCCAAGGAAGCGGCAACCAACATGCGCATTACCGCCCAGGACCTGAAGGGCTTTGGTGTCGTCGATGAAATCATTCCCGAGCCCGTCGGTGGTGCGCACCGCGCGCCGGATACGGTCATCGACGCCTCCGGCGATCAGATCGCCGAAGCGCTCGCCGGTTTCGACGGAATGTCGGCCGAGGAGATCAGGAACGAGCGTCGTCAGAAATTTCTTGCGATCGGCCGTAACCTCTGACGCGTGGAGCCTGTGCGCATTTCCTCGGGCGCGGTTGCAGACCGGACAAGAAAGAGTTAACGGTTTCTTGACGGTTATTGTTCCAGTATAGTCGCGAAGGCGCCGTGCCGGAAGCAGGGCGCCGCGAGGGAAAATCCGGCAGGTTCGATCCATGCGTTTGCGAATGATAGCCCCGATTGTATTCGCCGGTCTGGCGTTGACGGGGTGCAACAGCTTCTTTGACAGCACCGATTTTGCCACCGTGCAGGACAAGATGAACTATGCCCTGCCGTCGCCGGTCGTCGCCCGCATGACCGCGAAGAACATGGACAAGTACGCCCCGATTACAATCCGGATCTTCAAGGAGGAGGGTATCCTCGAAATCTGGAAGCAGAAGCGCGACGGTACCTACGGCGAGCTGGAATCCTACGAAATCTGCGCCTGGTCCGGCTCGCTGGGGCCGAAGAAGAAAGAGGGCGACCGACAGGCGCCCGAGGGCTTCTATCCGCTGTCGCAGGGCCTGCTGAACCCCTATTCGCAGTATTTCCTGGCGATCAACACGGGGTATCCGAACCGTTACGACCGCGCCAACCAGTTCACCGGCTCGGATCTGATGATCCACGGTGCCTGCTCCTCGCGCGGCTGCTATTCGATGACCGACGAGCAGATCCTGGAAATCTTCGCCTTCGCCCGTGACGCCTTCAAGGGCGGCCAGCAGTCGATCATGCTGCAGGCCTATCCGTTCCGCATGACCGCCGAGAACATGGCCCGCCATCGCTATAACGACAACTATCCGTTCTGGCAGATGCTGAAGGAAGGCTACGACTATTTCGACGTCACCCATGTGGTGCCCGATGTCGACGTTTGCGGCGGTCGCTACGTCTTCAACAAGGACCCGGTCAACGGCGCTGCGATCGCTTCCGATCAGTCCTGCCCGGTGATGACATCGAATGTGCCGGCGAGCCAGGTGGCGCTGCTGACCGAGTACAAGTCCAAATACATGACCGACTTTGACAAGGCGCTGTCCAAGGACGATGGCCGTGTCTGGATCGATCCGACCGAAGCCGAGCGCAAGGCGCTGGTCGCCGACACCCGGCCGGACCCGATGGATGCGCTCTACCAGCCGACGGGACCGTCGCTTGAAGCCGGCCGCTTCGTTTCGCTCGAGCAATACCGCATCGCCAAGTATGGTGCGGTGGACGTGCCCGACACGATCGACACCGCGACCCAGACCGCAGCCATTCCGCCGGCGTCCGACGCGGGAGCGGCCGTTGCCTCGGCGGCTCAGCCGGTGCCGGCACCTGCCGATCTGCCTGTCGCCGTTGCGGATGTTCCGATCCCCGAGCGCAGCCCGATCACGGCCTATGCCGAACCCGAACCGGTGAAGGAAAGCAAGCCGTTCTGGAAATTCTGGTGACGCAGGCCACGCGCCGCTACGACCTCAGGGGACTGAAATGTCCTTTGCCGGCGCTGAAGACCGGCCGGCGCCTCGCCGGGCTGAAGCCGGGTGACGTTCTCGAGGTCGAAACCACCGATCCGCTCGCCATTATCGACATTCCCCACCTTTGCCAGCAGCAGGGCCATGTCCTGCTGGCTTCGGAAGAAACGGCAACCGGTCACCGGTTCACGATCGAGCGCGGCGCGGTATTAACGTCTGAAGCCGAAGGCTGAGAGCGGGTTTTCCTCCAGCGCCGCGCGGTCGGGCCTGTCGATGCCGGGCCGGCCCGTGAAGGCGGCAAAGAGCTCGCTCACCGGCGCTTCAGGCAGGTCGCGGGTGATGACGACGATCCGTGTCAGTCCCTCGCTTCCCGGTGGCCAGGCCTCAAGCCTCGACGGCGGATAGACCATGTCGCGCACGCCATGGACGACCAGCGGCCGGGCCATGCCCTCAACCGCGACGACGCCTTTCAGCCGCAACAGCCGGTCACCATGATTTGCGGCCAGCCGATGCTGGAAGGCTTCGATAGCGCCCGGTGCAAGCGGACGGTCGGCGGCAAGGGCAAAAGCGCGGATATGCTCGTCATGGCGATTGACGTCATGGTGATGGTGATGATGGGCGGGCTCTGCCGAAAGCCAGTCGCCGACAGCATCCGGCTTGCGCGCAAGATCGAACAGGCCGGCAGCCAGCAGGCCCGGCCGCACGGCTTCGCCATCCGCCACATCGACGATCTTTGCCATCGGGTTCAGCGCCGTCAGCCTGTCCTGCAGCGCGTTTGTCTGTTCTGCCGATGCGATATCGGTTTTGGTCAGCACGATGCGATCGGCCACGGCGGCCTGGCGCACAGCCTCGATATGGCCGTCGAGCGTTGCGAGGCCGGCGAGCGCATCGACGAGCGTCACCACACCATCGATCCGGAAGCTTGCGGCAATGGCCGGATGCGCCATCACCGCCTGCAGGACCGGCACGGGGTCGGCAAGGCCGGTGGTCTCGATGATCACCCGGCCGACCGGCCTGACCCTTTCGGTCTGCACCGCGTCCAGAAGGTTGGCGAGCGTGTCGATCAGTTCACCGCGCACCGAGCAGCACAGGCAGCCGTTCGAGAGCTCGATGATGCCGTCGCCGGCGCTTTCGACGAGAAGATGGTCGATGCCGATCTCGCCGAACTCATTGATGATCACCGCCGCATCCGACAGTGCCGGGTCACGCAAGAGCCTGTTGATGAGTGTGGACTTGCCGGCGCCGAGAAAGCCGGTGACGATCGATACGGGAATGGGGTGGGGTAACTGATACATGCATTTGAACCTGTCACTGCACCGGCCGCGCATAGGGCAGCGGCACGATGGTGAGACTGTCGAGTGTGCTGGAGGCCATTTCCGTGTCGTTCGGCAGGCGGAAGGCGTCGACCGTGGCAAAGTCATCCGGAATCGGCTTCAGATAGGGCGAGTTGAGCACATAGTCGCCGTCCTCGTCGATCAGGCCCGCCTTGGCTTCCATTGCAGCCTGCGAACAGGTTGAGGAGGTGATGTCGGCGACAGCGGCGTCCACCGGTTCCGTCGGCAGATAGCCGGAGATCAGCGGCCCGTTGCGTTCGGTCGTGGTGAGGCCGGCCTGCAGCAGCTTGGCGGAAAGCTCCGCGCGCTCGGGAATGGTCATGGTTCCGAGCGCCACGACGACCACGGCTTTGCCATCGCGGGTCGCCGTGGAGACCTGGTTGTAGCCGGAGGCGCAGACATAGCCGGTCTTCATGCCCGTCGCGCCATCGAAGTTGCCGATCAGCAGGTTGGTGTTGCGGTAGCGGCCGCTGTTGCTGGCGATGCCCGGGATCTTGAAATAATAGAGATATTCCGGAAAGTCCCGTTCGATCGCAAGCGCCAGGACCGCCATGTCGCGGGCGGTCGTATATTGGCCGGGCTGCGGATTGCTCATCGAGGACATGCCGTTTGCATTGACGAAATGGGTGTCGGCCATGCCGAGCTTCGCCGCTGTCGCATTCATGCGCTGGATGAAGACATCACGGCCGCCAGGAGAGCTTTCGGCCAGAGCGCGTGCAGCGTCATTGGCGGAATGGACGAGCATCATCTTCAAGGCGGAGTCGAGTGTGACGCGCGCGCCCGGCGCGAAATACATTTTCGTGGCAGGCTCGTTGGCGGCGGCGGCCGAAAAAGTGACGACCGAATTCTTGTCGAGAAGCCCGGCCTTGATGTCGGAAAAGGCAAGATAGGCGCTCATCAGCTTGGTGAGAGACGCCGGGTACCAGCGCCGGAAGGGCTCTTCGGCAAACAGCACGCGATCGGTATTCGCGTCGACGACGATATAGGGATTGGCCGCGGCCTTTCCCGCAAAGCCGGACGCGAGCGCGGCCGCAAGCGCGAGAGCCGCCATGGTGAACGCTCTTCTCCGGTTGCCCGCTATCGAGGTATGCTGAAACACGAATCTGTCTCCACTTGCCTGCCGTCCGTTATCCATATACCCCTTGTGCAACAGGACCGGTTCGCTCCGGCCCGCCGCTCCCTAATAGGGTTCTAGCGCGTTTTACATGGAATTCTAAAAAAATGCAGGGGTATGCTTAATGCCATTGTTGAACTCTGCCGTGAAGCTCCAGGAGGAGGCTCGAGACTGGCGGCGGCACCTTCACCAATATCCGGAGCTGCTTTATGACGTCGACGGCACGGCGGCCTTCATAGCAGAGAAATTGCGGTCATTTGGTGTCGATGAGGTCGTCGAGGGGATTGGTCGTACAGGCGTTGTCGGACTGATCCGCGGCCGCGGCGAGGGCGGCCGGGTGATCGGACTGCGCGCCGACATGGATGCGCTTCCGCTGGTCGAGAAGAGCGGCAAGGCATGGGCGTCGACGGTCAATGGCCGGATGCATGCCTGCGGCCATGACGGCCACATGGCGATGCTGCTCGGCGCTGCAAAGCACCTTGCCGAGACCCGCAACTTCAAGGGCGCCGTCGCCCTGATCTTCCAGCCCGCCGAAGAGGGCGGCGCCGGCGGCAAGGCGATGATCGACGACGGTCTGATGGAGCGTTTTGCCATCGACGAGATCTATGGCATGCACAATTTTCCGGGCCGTCCGGTCGGCACATTCGCGATCCGTCCGGGCCCGATCATGGCCGCGACCGACGAATTCCGCATCATTGTCAGGGGCCAGGGCGGCCACGCGGCCCAACCGGACAAGACCATCGATCCGCTGCTGATCGGCAGCCAGATCGTCCAGGCGCTGCAGGTGATCGTCTCGCGCAACATCGGCCCGGTGACGCCGCTGGTCGTCTCCGTCACGGAATTTCACGCCGGCTTTGCCCACAACATCATCCCCGACGACGCCGAGCTCGGCGGCACGGTGCGTTCCTTCACGCCCGAAAGCCGCGACCTTGCCGAGGCACGGATCGGTGCGATCGCAACCGGCATTGCAGCCGCCCATGGCGCAGAGGCCGAGCTTCGCTATCACCGCAACTATCCGCCGACCGTCAATCACCCGGACGAGACGCTTCATGCTGCTGCGGCCGCCATCGATGTTGCCGGCGAGGCATCGGTCGATACCGATTTTGCCCCGTGGACGGCCGCCGAGGATTTTTCCTACATGCTGGAGGCCCGTCCCGGCGCCTTCATCATGCTCGGAAACGGCGATACCGCGGGCCTGCACAATCCCGCCTACGATTTCGACGACGAGGCGCTGCCCTACGGCATATCCTACTGGGTGCGCCTCGCGGAAAGCCGGCTCTCCGCCTGAAAAACACCGGAACAGCCCACCCAAATCAGGGCTTTCCTTCTCGCCGTCTCTTTTGTATTGAGGGGCGAGTGGTCCCGTAGCTCAGCAGGATAGAGCATCAGATTCCTAATCTGAGGGTCACGCGTTCGAATCGCGTCGGGATCACCATTTTTTCTTATTGGTTTCAAATGTTTACGAGTTTCATATTTCTCGCGCCTTTTCCGAGAAATTTCCGGGTAAGCGCAGGGTAAGCAGCAGGATCGATTTCAAGACGGTTCCGCGACGGCTCGTGTCGCCAAAACTCAAAACCCTTTTGATTCTATAAAATTGGCGCTGTCATCGCCGTCATCACTGTCATTCCATAATCTATTCAATAGGTTGACCGTGACAGCCTCGCTCAGATCTCCGTCATGCGCCTGTCATCCACCCGGCGGC
This sequence comes from Martelella endophytica, assembly GCF_000960975.1. Lineage (NCBI taxonomy): Bacteria > Pseudomonadati > Pseudomonadota > Alphaproteobacteria > Hyphomicrobiales > Aurantimonadaceae > Martelella > Martelella endophytica. The sequence goes on from NZ_CP010803.1 coordinate 2,623,734, forward strand.
GGCTTGCGAGGCTGTCTAGTCTGCGGCTTTTCTCTCACGTACGACACAACGCTGCCGGGCCAGTGTGGTGCTGATCCGGTCACCCGTGGTGCAGGCATAACGTGTGGAGAGAGCTGGAGTTTAGCCGAAACGGCCCCGAGCGTTGAGACTTTAGGCTTTGTATCCGTTCTCAGGCTAGCCCGACCGCGCGGTGCCAAATACCCGCATGGCAGAGTGACACAGGAAGGACCCACGCCTCTTCTGACAGCCGCAGTCTGGTGCGGACGATCAAAACAAAGGGGCGCGGGGGAAGGGCGCCTGCGGGCGGCTTTGACCGAAGTAGCAAAGCTGGCTTCAGGCTCCGGTCTCTTCTTTTTGGTGCGCAGACGAAAGTGGCCGGATGATGATCATGCGGCCTTCTGCCGTCCGGCTGTCAGTGACGGCATAGCCTTCGCTCCGGAGCAGCGGCGCTGACCGACGGACGAGCGTGCCGAGCGTTGCCGCTGTCGACGGCCATACCCGCATGCTCTTGATCGCCGGCGCTGCATGCTCGTTGAGAACTTCCAGGAGATGCGTGGCTGTCCCGCTGAAGCCGGTCGCACGATGCCGCTTGATGATGCGGATCAGCTCGCTGCCGAAGGGATCGTTCTCAAGCGCGACCTTGGCGGCATCGGTCCTGCTAAGACGATAGGCTTCGAGGAACTGGCCTGGCTCCCAGCCAAAAGCCGGAGAGCAGGCTTCGATCCATTCGGCGAAGTCCGCCATGCGTGGCGGGTTTGCGAGCTTGACCGATGCCCGGCGACTCAGTCCCTCCGAGACGGCATCGAGCAGCGCCCCCAAGAGGTATGGTCGCATCCGCTCCAGCTCTTCTTTCAGATGCCGTTCTGTCTGGCGTTCTTCTTCCGGGATGCGCGGCAGATGGATTGCAATGGCACGGTCAGAAAGGTCTGCCCGTCCTGTCAGGTCCGGGATACCGTTCAGGATGACCGGGCGCTGCGCTTCAAGCACGATCTGCTCGTTGTCGGTATGCAGCGCACGGGTCGCAAAGCCACCACCTGTCGAAAGCCTGCAGAGCGAATCCGAGAACCAGTTGGCGACGCTCGACATGTTGTCGAAGGCAAGTACATGGCCGTTCTTGGCGGCAATGACCAGATCCCGTTCATCCTTCGATACCGTGCGCTTCTTGCCGATCTCGGCATCGATCAGGTTGGCAAGCAGGTCGGTGACCGAACTCTTGCCGCTGCCCTGCTCGCCGCTGACGCAGAGAAGCGGGTAGGGCCCTTCCGGGCGAAGCGCTGCAACCAGCCAGGCGGTGACCAGCATCAGATCCTGCTCGCTACCGACATTGATAAACGGCTTCAGGTCTCTGTAGCCGGCGCCCCTCTGTGGTTCGGGCAGCGCACGCGCGGAAGCCGAGCGCAGGAACTTCACATGCGGAAATTGGCCGACCGTCCAGCGCCCCTTCGTGACCCGTACTGCCCGCCAGTCCTGATCGCAGAGATCGAGGAAGTAATCTCCATCATGGGAACCGACACGCCTGAAGGTCGGGTAGCATGCTCCGCTCTGAGCTTTTGCCTCCATGATCCTGATCGTGTCATCAAGCGCCGAGCTTCCAAGGGCTTCGCCGGTCTTCTCGTAGTAGACGCCGGCCACATAGGATTTGAAGAAGCGATGCCTGACAGGCCAGTGCTCGAAGTGATCGCCGGTAGGGTAAGTCACGTGACTTTCGCGATCCGGATCATGCCAGAACTCGATCTCGTCCGGCAGGAAATCAAAGGCAGAGGGCTTCTTCTTACGTTGCTTCTTTGGTTCAGCCGCGCCCTCCGCTTCACCATCGTCAGCATCGCTGACAGTGGCCGACACGCCCGCTTCGTCGGACGCCGGAATCAGCGCCTGCAACTGAGCATCCGTCCAGCCTTCTGCGAAAGCATCGGCGGCATCAAAGCCAGCAGGTAATCCCTGCGGCAGACGCATGACCGCAACTGACGCGACCCCTGCCTGTGCCAGGCATTCCGCAACGGCCTCTGCATAGGCTGCACCTGGTTCATCTGCATCGGGCCAGATGATGACACGACGGCCGGAGAGCGGAGACCAGTCGGCCTTGCGGGCACTCTTCGAGCCATTCGGCGATGTCGTGACGACGAAGCCGGGAAGCATTGCCGCTGCCGCATCTGCGGCCTTCTCACCCTCGGTGACGATGACAGCGACATCCGGGTCCGCCTCAAGCCTGTCGAGTCCGTAGAGCGGCCGCGGTTCGGGAAGGCCCTTCCAGCGCCAGCCGTTGCCGCCGGTCTGCTCGTCTCTACCATAGCTTAACGGCAGGAACTGCTTTCCCTCGTTCGTATCGAAACGGCAGGCGATGAACAGCAGCTTTCCAGAATCGTCCCGGTAGGACCAGCGCTGCGACGGTGTGCCGAGCCGTGAGTGCCGGACCGGCGGCGGTTCTGCATTCTCCGGAACCGGAGCGACTGCCGTCCAGCCAGAGGCGGGGGTAGTAACTGCCGAATTAGCGTTATGCTCAACGGGCGCGAAGGGATCATTTCTCATAGAGCGATACCTCCAGAGCTTCGGCAAGCCGACGTGCGGCTTCGCCCTGGTCGTCATTGGTGAACAGATAGGCTGCAAGCGAGATCAGATCGCGCCCGCGGTCACCGGTGGCAAAATCGGCCCAGCGCCCTGAGAGGACGTTGACGCGGAAACTGCCCGGCTTGCGATCGGCCCGCCTCGGATTACGTGCCGTCCATTCATGCCCAAGCCGCCGGCCGTCCGGCAGCCAGCGGGATAGAAGAAGCGGCGCATTTGACAGCGCCGCACGGTTGATATGATCGAAAGCGATTTTCCTCATGGCCGTTAACCCCTCTGGCTTGTCGAGGTGAGGGTGTTGGCGCTGAGCCAGGCCGTGATGTCACGGCGCTTGTAGCGCACCGACTTGCCGATCTTGACGAAGGGAGGGCCACCGCCACGCAGGCGCCAGGCCTGAAGAGTGCGGGCTGAAACGGACAGCAGTTCGCACGTCAGCGTTTCCGTCATCAGGAAGTCGGGATCGAGGGAGAGGGGGGATTGCTGCATCTTGCGGCTCCTTGTGATTGGGAGCCGCCAAAATGACGATGGAGCCGAATTTAATCCGCCAGCCAATTGCCGTTCAGTTTTCCGGATTGGCTGCTAAAGTTTAGCCGGACTGACAAGGCCTAAAGTCGTTCACCGGTATTGCGTGAACAGCTGCCCTTCGACATGGGCGCAAAGCGCTACAAAGGCATCATGCAAACCGCGTCCCGCAAATGGGATGTCCTCCGGAACACGGACCTCCCAGCTGGCAAAGTTGGTTGCCACCGTGTTCGCTCGGTTACGGACATCGGTACCGGGCTCTTCATTCCAGAACACGCTCTCGCAGCTATCGAGGAAATCCATGAAGGTGTTGTTGCTCTGTGTCTGTCAATGCCGCGTGAAATTTCCCCAGAAGTGCCGAAGTAAAATTCCCCAGTTATGCCGCTGTCGACGACATGGCTTGAGGATTTTTCGGGGGTCGGCCTCGCGGCTTTTGAGGTGGTGTGAATGCGGGCGGCGCGATCAGCGCTTTCGAGCGGACATGTTCCGGCATGAGTTCAGCGTGCTGCCGCAGCCGGTAGCTGGAGCCTTCGATCTGTATGACGACGGCATGATGGAGCAATCTGTCGAGCAGTGCCGTTGCGACGACGGGATCGCCGAAGACATCGCCCCATTCTGCAAAGCCGCGGTTTGACGTCAGGATCATGGCGCCGCGTTCATAGCGGGCGTTGACAAGCTGGAAGAACAGATTGCCGCCGCCCTGGACGACCGGCAGATAGCCGATCTCGTCGACGATGAGCAGGCTCGGCCTGCAGAAGAAGCGAATGCGCTCCTGCAGCCTGCCTTCCCGTTCAGATTTGGCAAGCGAAGCGATCAGGTCTGCGAGTGTGGTAAAGTAAACGCTCTTTCCGGCCTTCACGGCTTCGACGCCGAGCGCTGTGGCGAGATGGCTCTTGCCCGTTCCCGGAGGGCCGAGGAAATGCACCGCTTCGTGACGGTCGACGAAGCCGAGCTGGGCCAGGGTCAGAATGCGATCGCGGTCGAGTGAAGGCTGGAATGTGAAATCGAAGCCGGCGAGCGTCTTGATGGTTGCAAGTCTGCCCATGCGCAGAGCCGTCTTGATGCGGCTGTTCTCGCGCAGCGTCAGTTCCTCCGACAAGAGGATATCGATGGCCTCAAGTGCCGACAGCTCGCCGTGTTCGAGGCGACGCACGACATGGTCGAGCGCTTCCAGTGCGCGCGGCATCTTCAGTCCGACGAGATCATGACGGATACGGTCGATCATCGACGGAACAGGATCGAGGGTCGCGCTCATGGCCGGTTCTCCTGTGCCAGCACCTTGCCAACGGCATCATAGAAGGCGAGCGACCGCTGGAGCACGATGTCGCCGGCGGGTTTGACAATATGGGATTCCTGCCGTGCCCCCGGCCGGAGTTGCGGGTGAATGGATCGCCGATGATCCGGATGAACCCGGCGCTGCTTACGGCCCTCCAAGACGGGATGAGCTGCGATCAGGGTGCCGTTCTCGAAGATCCGGACCTCGTCGGCGAACGAATGGACCTCAACCGTCCGACTGCGCGTGGCATCAGGGACGCTATAGGCATTGCCACCAACGCTGACCATGCCTTCCCGCGACACGCGGCGCTCAAGCTTGAGAACGGATTTGAACGGTGCCAGCGGTAACGGCCGCAGGTGCGGCCGCTCTTCGGCAAAGGCTTCGTTGACGACGCGAAGGGTCGTGGCATGCTTTCTCGGATTGGCAACAGTGTCCAGCCAGTGCCGCAACTGGGCATTCAGGTCATCGAGATTGCGAAACGAGCGGGCCAGGAAGAAGTCCTCTCGGATATAACGGAACGGCCGCTCGACCTTGCCCTTCGTCTTGGCACGATAAGGTTTGCATGCCTTGGGATGGAAACCGTAGTGGCGTGCCAGATCGATGAGCGCACGATTGTAGATGATGCCCTCCGTCTGCCCTTCGCCGATAACGGCAGTCTTCATCCGATCATAAAGCACCTCCCTTGGAGCGCCGCCAAGGGCTTCGAACGCAGCGATATGGCAGCGCAGGACGGTCGGCAGGTTCTGATGCATGACGAAGCGCGCCCAGATGAGGCGGCTATGCCCCAGCACCATCGAGAACAGCCACACAATCCTCGGCGTCATTGGTTCGTCGGTGAATATGACATGAAATTGGGCGAAATCGACCTGGGCCTGCTCGCCGGGCGGCGTCTCAAAGCGCACTTCGAAACCCTGGCTGGCCGGAGGCCGCGCATCGCGAAGAAAATCCGTCACGGCGGTGTAGCCGCCCTTATAGCCTCGCTCGCGCAGTTCTCGAAATAACCGGCTCCCGGTCAGGCCGGGGTAGGCCTTCACGCGCTCCCGCAGATAAGAAGCAAACGGATCGATCACCGTTGCCCGAGGCTTTCTGGGGCCATAGGCTGGAGCCTCAAGGCCGCGCTCTATGTATTTGCGCACCGTCTTGCGGTCGATGCCCGTTTCTCTGGAAATGGCCGACACCGTCAGCCCCTGTTGATGCAGATCCAGTATCATAATTGTCTCCCTCAGCTTGATCACCAAAATCCCCCTTCCGACCATCGGAAGAAGTATCGGCGATGACGCGCCGCCGGTCTTCCGGGGCTCGCCCCGGAAGACCGGCGGCAGCAGCGCATGGGGAAGATTCAAACGGCACTATTGGGGAGTATTGCTCCGGCGATGACAGTGTCGGCGCTGCTCCGGTGATGAAGAGCCAGAGCAGGCCAACTACATGCATAAAGTAGAGCCGGTCAAATCGAGCCGGGGCACCTGCCGGGTTCCGGGTCTCAAACTTCAGCCGTTCGCTCTCTTCCTCCAGCGCGCGACACCACTCTGCGATATGACCGATCTGGCGTGGGTCCATCAACTCATGCAGCCTGTAGCTCGGTTTGATCCGCCAGAGATGTTCGTCCGCCGGCTCTCGGTGGCGTTTGGCGAGGCTTTCGTCCTCAATCAGATGGATGGGAAACGTCTTCTCAGGGATGTCCACCAAGTGCAGTTCTTCGAGAGTAACCTGCAGATCGAACAGCTTGCTCTGGATGTCGGATGTCAGCTTCTCCACCTCGGCGAACTGGGCTGAAAGGCCGCGGTTCGCGCTGGCTCCATCACGGATGCGCTCGACATTCTCAAACGCTGCAAAGAGCGCGCCCCGGCAGAACCAGTATGTGCATTCTCCGTACCCGCTGATGGCATTGCGGTGACCGGCGGCATCCATCAGCTGCGAGATTACCCGCTCATAGCCAAAGGGTTCACGCGGGCGTATGTTCTTGTCCCAGGCGGGCGGCAGGTATTCCAGTGTCACATCACGACGAAAGCCGCCGAACAGGCGTGTGCTGAGCGCCAGCAGGCGCCGAGCGCGGTCCAGTCGCGCGTAATCCTCCGCAGTGTCGGCCGTATCCTCAAGTGACTGCAATGTCGATGCGGCGTATTTCTCGTCGGCAGCCACGAGGGCTGCCCATTCTGAGCTGTTCTGCTTCGGGTGAGATTGGTTGCGCACTATGTTACCAGTGTTCGTAGGATGAGGGACGTCGCTCAGCTGTTTCGGATTGATCTCAAGTTCTAAGCACGAATGACGCCGTTTTTAAAACAGGCATGATCAATACGCGAACAGTCGTCCTACCAGAAAGCTTGAGATGCCCCGTTCATTTCCACAAGGTCTTCGCGATAAGTCCGGAATGGGGCCGGTAGCCGACAGGCAGATTCTTGCAACGAAGCGGGGAAAGCAGACATTCGAGTCCAAAAGGAACGTCACTTCCGGCCCTAACCGGTCTCTTGTATCGGGCTAAGCAGGTGACCGCTATCGGAACAAAGAATATTGGTCGATCCGAATCACAGCTGTGTGCTCTTGATAAGCCCTTGCTCTTGGGCACTAGTAATAACGGATGGGGCATATCCCTGGGTAACGATGTACAGGCTCTGCGAAGCTCGGCTACATGCCAAGTAGACGGATATCATTTCTCGAAGCTTAGCAAACTGGGACTCTGGTTGCGAGATACCAATGGCTGCTACGATTACCTGATCAAATTGCGTCCCGCCAATATACTCCCACGGAGAGACCACAACCGTCCTCCTAACGTAAGCTAGCTTCTCGACGTCATCAAAACTTTTGAGTTGAGTGCAATGAATCCCGTTCATTTTTAAAGCATCCGAAATGCTGCCTTCATCCTCCCCAACTGTGATAACGCAAGTTGTAATATTGGAAGACGATGAGTCTGCAATATTAGAAGTAATAGCAATTACCGTTTCCACAGGATCTTCGCCGAGGTCACATATATAATGAACGGGGCGAATAATATCGTCATCGGAACTGTTCTCTATTCTTAACGGCAGAGCATTCAACGGAAACTGCCGATAAATAAAGGAGATAAAATCGAAAATACCCTTCTTAAAACGATGCAATGTTTCAAGATAAACAGGTTTATTCGGTGTTGTTGAATGTCTTGCGTTCAAAGAGGAGAATACGCCCTGCGAGGGGTCTTCTGCCGAGATAAATGGAACGCCAGTCTTAGTTCGCCCAAGGAGTTCCAAGCACGCTCTTTCTTGTGGATCAAATAACTGCAGTTCGTCCACCAAAATAAAGTCATACCCTTCGGTCTCGCGCCTCATTCTCCAAGAGAAGGTTTCCAGAATTCGTATCGAATCCAGAATAAACTGGTCTGTGGTGATCGATGCTCTATCGACAAGGTCGCGCAAGAAAGCACGGTACGCTGCAATTACGAGGCCGCGATCCTGAATGGAATTGAATGGGGGCATCCAGTCTTCGCGTTGCGCTCTTAGATAAAGCCTTGTGGCTTCTACATCATCGGGTGCGACACCGGACGCTGACAAGACTCCCGTAATCTCCTCATACAGATTTATGACCAGTTCCCGGCGCGGTTTGGTGCCTGCGTCACTTCGCAAGCCTTCCGTAACCCACGTGGACAGCCCGCTTGGTGAAAAATCTGTCAAGGATGAGACCACATCGGAAATGATCTCTATTGTCCTGTTTCGGCCGTCAGACGAGTCGTCACCTATTACTTCGATCTTGCTGCTTCCAACATGCCCGGCATGAACTTCAAGAAGAGACATCAACGGAAAAACAGTAATTCGCTCGGGCGCAACACCAGAATTGAGCGAGCGAAGCACTCCATCAATTCTTTCGGACATTGCCCAGCTATGTGTCGCGATGAGAACTCTTTCCTCTCCTCTTATTATTGCTTCATCACGAGATATCTGGAGCGCCCTTAGGCACAAGGTCAAAGTCTTTCCAGAGCCAGCTGGCCCTACGATCCTAATGGATGTTCGTAAATCTTCTTTCAGAACATTCGCTTGGTCTTCAGTGAGGTAGTACGACCAGTCCTCAAAGGTACGACCTTGTACTACTGAGGCGCTACCGATTGCAGGCAATTCGACATGTCTTGCCAAAGCATCATCTTCTGTGAGCTCTGGACGCACACTCTTTATCTCGGTATCAAAAAAAATCTGAAAATACTTTGAAAAATCTTCGGGCCAACTGGGAGGTCTATAGTCCTGAAGACTGGTTTCAATAGAGGCATCAGTAAGCGCTTCGAAACGGATGCATTTCCGTTCACCATCAATCTCCGAAATCCATCTGTAGCTTGACGCCTCTCGAGGGCAGGCAAAAAAAGCTAGGAGGTTTTTATAGTGATACTCTGACCAAGCTCTTGGCAAATGGATAGGTGGCGACCTTAAGCCAGTTACAACACGGGCGATGCGACGATATATATCCTGCAATGATGCGCTAGTCAGCGCCAACCTTTCAAGCTCGCCAATGTTTATCAAGGCGCTATATGTTGGCTCCTTCTCGGTCGCCAGACGGAATCCGACGATTTGATCTGTCAGTGCGATCCTATGAATTGACCCTTCCTCATTTGGAAAAGCTGTAGCATCTGAAAACCCCTCACCCATCAGAGCGGCATCCAGTGCCCTTGAGGAAATCAGTATATACTTAGGCATCACCAAATGTCTCCATGACGGACTTTTTAAGGTCGAGTGGCACATCTGGAAGACCTATATCGGAGAAGACTTGTGCCATTATCTGCGTCAACCTATATCTAAATGGTGATGAGAGACGAGCTATTCGTTCTCCGCGGCGCGCCGAAGTATCAGAGGTTTTAAGCGCGATGCTACTTGCTGGGGCCTGCCAAACATGACGTACCCACGCAATTCTGGCATCAACCCCGAGGACTTGGGCGTCTGGCAAGATCATCAGATCGCCTCGTTTCGCTATTTGATCGGCAAGTGAACTGGCCTTTTTGGCGTGAAGCTTAACCCTTTTCAGGAGGTCTTTATAACCTTCGATACTGACTTCCCTTAAATCATCAGAGATGATTTCGGCCATCAATAGGGCTATCGGATCACTTTTCGCGTCACTAGACAGTGCTTCTATCAGCAGTTCCACTTGGACCAGATGATCCAATTTTTCGTCAATTTTATATTCTTTGAGAGCAAATTTGACGATATGATCTATTTTGCTGTTACAGTCATCCGGGAGAAGGTATCGCTCAAGAATTGTCTTTTCGCTGACGACAGGCACTAGCGTGACTAGGTTTGCGTGCTTTTTTTGTTCCAAATCGCAATCCGCAGTAACAACAATAGCGCAGCGTTTGGTCTCATCCTCGTAATCGGAAAAAACTATGAGATCACCTTGTCTCAGGCAAGGTTTTACAGCGCTGATTTTCTCAAGGGTCCATCCGAATATATCGTCTTCCACGGCACTCAATCTTTCACCAACCCGATTTATGGCGCTCATCCGACAAGGGACAATACCGAAAGGCCTTTTAGGGACGCTAGTGCAACTATCGGACTACGGCAAGGGTGAACTATCTAGTCCATGACTGACCGCTTCTCCAGTTGATCAATTGATTGGGGCGGCACGCCCTCCAAAACGCGGGGAATGCAGCGAAGTTGACCCACGAAAGGGGGGGAGGTCGGACCGAAGAGCGGCCTCTCGGCGCCAGCGAGCGGTCTGGCTTGAGAAATTTTACCTGTAACCCACTTCCCTCGTTTAAAAGTGGGAGGCGACGATCTGGGTATTTCATACCTTGAGGCTTCGCGCAGCGAACGTCCACTCCCCGCCCTTTCTGGACGTGTGCGTGTGGTTAGCGAATGGCTGTTTTCAGGAACCAGGCTTAAGTTGTAGAACTTCCGACTTGGGGGCGCCTTCCGGACCGGCAAAAAGGGGCCGTGAGTCGACTGACTGCTATTTGAAAATTCGCCGTGAAAGCGGACGTTCAAACACACGCCTTTCGCTCCTCCGCGCGAAGCACAGTTCAGATGTCCGGGCGAAGCCGGCAATTTTGTCGTGAAGAATTCTGGCAGAAATCGATAAAGGCCCGCAGAGGGGCCGAGGTGGAACGGCTCGGATAATACAGGCGCGGCCCGTCCTGTTCCGTCCAGTGGTCCGGGAGAACCGGAACGAGTGTTCCGCCGGCGAAGTCGCTTTCAAGCCAGCTTCGGAACGCGCCGATAATGCCCAATCCGTTTCGGGCAAATGTGAGGCCTGTATTCAAGGCATTTACGCTCAATGTGAGCCGTGTAACGGCCTCCACGTCGATCGTCTGGTCGCCGTCCTTCAACACCCAAGGCAGAAGCCGCCCGCTCAGCAGGCGATAACGGATCGCATCGTGGCGCAGGAGATCGGCGGGCGTTCGCGGATGCTCGCGTTCGGCGAGATAGCCGGGCGATGCAGCAAGCGCGACCTGCTGGACCCGGGGGCCGATCCGAATGGAGATCATGTCCTTTTCCAGATGGGCGCCATAGCGGATGCCCGCATCACAGCCGGCTGCGATGATATCCACGAGGCCGTTTTCCACGACGAGTTCAACCTCCACTGCCGGATGACGATGCTGAAAATCGCTGAGCAGTGGCGGCAGGATATCAGGCATCACCGCGCCCGGTACATTGAGCTTCAATCGTCCCCGCACGAGGCCTTTGGAACTTGCCGTTTCCATCACAGCCGCATTCACCTCACACAGGAGTGGCGCAACGCGCTCGGCCAGCAACTGCCCCTGCTCCGTCGCCCTCACGCTGCGCGTCGTACGCAGAAGAAGCGGCACGCCAAGCTTTTCCTCGATCCTCGAAATGGTCGTGCTGACCTTTGACGGAGCAACACCGAGGCGACCGGCCGCGGCACGGAACCCGCCTTCGGTGAGGACCGTCAGAAAGACCTGCAGGTCGTCAGGGGAAACATTGTTCTTCATGGAGAACAGTCTATTCCAAAAATAACGGATTATCAAAGCAAGTTAAAACAGTCAGTTTGTCTCCCGAAGATGAAAGCGGCGGTCTCGTCCGCCCGGAAATCAAGTGCAGGAGAAACGGAATGCTGATCATCACCGGCGCCTCGGGCCAACTCGGTCGCAAGGTTGTGAATAGTCTTCTTCATCACGTGCCCGCTGAAAGGATAGGCATCAGCGTCCGCGATCCCGAAACGGTCTCGGACCTGAAGGCGGCCGGCGTTCGTGTGCGCCAGGGCGATTACGATGACGCTGACAGCCTTCGGTTTGCCTGGCAGGGCGCCGAACGTCTGCTGCTTGTCTCCTCGAATGCGGCCGCAACGGGCGGGGATCCGTTGAAGCAGCACGCGACGGCGATTGCTGTGGCGCGCGAACTCCGCGTCGAACGTGTCCTCTACACGAGCCAGGTGGCGAGCTCCCCGACCTCTCAGTTTCCTCCCGGCAGGACCCATGCCGCCACCGAGAAGATGCTGGCGGACTCGCAGCTTCGCTGGACCGCGCTTCGTCACGGCTTCTATGCTGCAAGTGCTCTTGCAATGAATGCGCGTGCCTTTGAAACGGGCGAATTGATCGCGCCGGAGGACGGCAAGGTCGCCTGGACGACCCATGACGATCTGGCCGCCGCCGACGCTGCGCTCTTGGCGGGAGACGCCGTTATCGACGGGCCAACCCCGCCTCTGACCGGAAGCCAGGCCCTGGATCTCGCGGATCTTGCCGCACTTGCGGGCGAAATTTTGGGGCGTCCCGTCGGGCGCGTTCTCGCGAGCGAGGAAGAAACGGAGGCGAAATTGCGGAGTGTCGGTCTTCCGCCGGGCGCCATCGCCGTCGCGATGGGCTATTATCGTGCTGCACGCGCGGGAGAATTCGCCGCGGTTGATGGCACCCTGGCCGAAATTCTTGGCCGACCACCGGTGACGATGGACACGTTCCTGAGAGCAAATCTTCGTTGATCATTTGTCAGACAAGGCGAGCCCGTACCTGGATGCGTGTCCCCGCGATGCAGACCCGCTCTGTTACGTTCGTATGCCCTTCTTCGCTGCTGAAACTTACGGCACAGCTCGGCGCTTCCTCGTTTCGGCGCGTTGCGAGAATACCAACCCCCAAAGGATAGCGCGAAAACTTCGGGCTACGCCGCTCTGTCGTGAATGGTGAGCACTGCGTCCGCAAATGCTTCGGGGGTCTCGAACGGGAAGGCATGGCCGCATGCATAGACCCTGTGCTCATGGTAGCTGGCGAACATGTTCGCGTGATCTGCAGTCCCACCCGGTTTCAAGGGGTCCTGGGTTCCATCCAGCGTCACTGCCGGAACGACAATTTTCGGGCTATTGGACAGCTTTCGTTCGAGAGCGGCGAGCGCAGGATCGCCTTCCTCAAGTCCGAAATCGAACCGATAGGAATGCGTAACCACATCGACGAAATCGGGGTTTTCGAAGGCGGCGGCGGACCGCAGAAAGGTGTTGTCGTCAAAAGACCAGTTCGGCGACCATTGTGACCACAGAATCCGGCACAACTCATGCCGATTCTCACGCAGGCATTCCCTGCCTCTCTCGCTTTGAAACAGGTGCTGGTACCACATCGCCTGTTCGAGCGAGGGCGAAAACGCATGGCGCTGACGCTCGACATCGATGATGTCGTATCCTGCATAGGAGACCAGGCCCTCCACCCGCTCCGGCCAGAGCGCAGAGGCAACGCAAGAAGCAAGGCCACCCCAGTCGAAGCCTGCGAGGATTGCTGTTTCGAGCCCGAGCGCGTCCATAAGCCCGATGACGTCGGCGCCAAGCGCTGCCTGCTGTCCGCTACGCATGGTCTGTTTCGACAGGAAGCGGGTCAGACCGAAGCCGCGCAGATAAGGAACGATCACTTTCGCGCCCGCGGCAGCCAGGACCGGGGCGACCTCCGCGTAGGCGTGAACGTCATAGGGAAAACCATGGGACAGCACCACGGGCCAGCCATCGTCAGGTCCGCTCTGGCAGTAGGCGATTTCCAGAATATCGGTTTTGGCGGTCTTCAGGAGACCGAGTTGGCCCGTCATTGATTGTCTCCTCGTGGTCGTTTTATCCGCATACCGATCGAGAATATGGAACCTGCATGTCCGAGCAAGCGCCAAATCCCGAATTCGGTCGCATTTTCCCTGTGCGGCAATCGAAATACTTGCGCCTTGACACTTGCGGGAGCGAGCAGAACTCGCCCTTTATTGTCCTTCATTCACCGGATATCGGACGTCAGCCATCAAGATTAGGTCGCGAACCATAAGTCGTCCGAAATGGGGACGTACCGACCAGCGGAAACGGGAGCGGGAGGGAACTGGCGACTTTCTTCTTGTTTGAACATGTAGCGAAACGGCCGTCCATATACGAAGAGGTAATCGATGAAGTCGGGTGCGATATCCGCGAGCGCGTCGATCACGTCCTGACTGGCCTCGCAGACTGACTGGCCTCGCAGACGAGGCGACCGAGCATCCGCCTGCCGCGTTCGAATCTGGTTTCTTCCGTCATGGTAGGTTTACTTTATCGAAGAGGACGAGAGGCGCCCCCTGTTGGGGCGCAGCCTGGTTTTCACCGACGCCTGAGAATCATGCCTGCGTGGTACAGGACACCGCCGACGAAATCTCCGTCGGCCGAAAAACCGGTGTCGTCGCGATAGTCGATGTGGTTTCCGGTGATCACGTAGCTTCCCTCATAGGCGCGTTCTCGCGTGCCGCGCGCTTCAACGTAGCGACCGCCGGGGAGAAGCTCGTGCCGGATATGGCCATCGTCCGTCACCCAGAGACCGGTAAAATCGTTTCCGCTGCTCATTCGTCCGCTCCACGCTGTCCGAGGGCGTCGGCGATCTCTTCCGGATCGACCGGCCCGGCGTAGTTCAACTCGTGTCGGATCTTCCAGCCATTATCGGTGCAGGCCCAGCCCAGTTGCGAGCGACCATCAAAGGCGATCACCTCACCATCAGCCCTTTCGATCCGCCCGACGAAACCCAGCGTGGTCGAGGCGACAGTCTGGCCGACGATCGCGTCGTTGGCGATGGTCAGCCCGTGCCTTACTGTTATCGCCGCGTTTTGCAGCTCCTCCCAGTTCGCTCCATAGACGGCTGCGTCGCGGAATAGCTGGGTCTTGCCCGGGGCGAAATTGTCGTAGAACACGCCCTCGACGTTGTTGAGGTCATAGTAGCGGTCCATCTTTTCAGCAAAGACGAAGTCGGGGTCGCTTTTCCGGCGTTCCCATCCGTCCATGATCCAATCGGCATGCAGTTCGGCCGGGGCGTCCGGGCCTGCCTGCGGGCAGGTTTGTGCCGCCGCGAGGGCAGGGACGGCCAGCAGGGAGAACGCTGCGAGTGCGAGAGTTTTCATGTCTCATTTTCCTTTCTTCAGTCCACAACGCTGTGATGCAGTTGCCGAGAGGGAAGATGGACCCTGGCTTTTGGATAGTGTAGGCGTCTTGTAATGGACAGTTTGTAAAGTTGGAGTAACCAATGCCAATGGACCTCAATCTGCTTTCGATGTTTCTCGCCGTCGCGGAAACGCAGAATTTCCGTGAAGCCTCCGATCGCCTCGGCGTGACGCGATCGGCTGTGAGCCAGGGCATGGGGCGGCTTGAAGCGTTCTTCGGCGTCCAGCTTGCAACCCGAACGACTCGCGCCGTGTCGTTGACGGAGGCCGGAGAGCAACTCCGCAGGACACTGTCGCAGCCGATGGGAGACATTCGTGAGGCGCTGGAACGCATCCCGGGCAGCGATATCCCGCGAGGGCACCTCAAGGTCGCAGTCACGTCGATCGCAGAGCGGTTCCTTTCCGGTCCATTCGTTGCGTCCTTTGCTGAGGCCTATCCCGAGGTGACGCTCGATGTCACTGTGACCGACGACGAGTTCGACATCGTCGCCAGAGGCTTTGATGCGGGCGTAAGGCTTGGAGAGGTCATCGCGCAGGACATGATCGCGGTCGCACTGACGGACGCGCAACGCGAGGCGGTCGTCGCTTCCCCCGCCTATATCGCAGTTCACGGAACACCGGAGACGCCGGAAGACCTTCTGAAACACCGATGCATCGGTTGGCGACCGACCCACCGGACCGCACCCTATCGCTGGGAGTTCGAAAAGGAGGGCAAAGCCTTCGATATCGCCGTGAAGCCGCAGATCACCTCGAACGACCTCAACGTCATGCTGCGGGCCGCTCTTGCTGGAGCCGGCTTCACCTTTGCGACGGAGGAAACCTTCCAGCCTCATATCGAGCGCGGCGAACTGGTCTGCGTATTGCAGGACTACCTTCCCTCTTTTCCTGGGTTTTATCTCTATTTCCCGCAGAGAACGGACATGTCCCCGAAGCTGCGCGCGTTGGCCGACCATGTCCGCATGGCTCGGCGCAATACATCGCGCTGAGCCTGACCTTCTAGCCGCTTGCCAGTTCACGCGCCTCGGCCTCCTCCAAAGGTCACGTTGCTCAAGAGTTGATAGCGCTTCTTCCCGAAGCTCTTCGATTTTAGCCGTGCAGCGTCTATTGTCTGCTTCGTCCGGTCTCTGGCGGCGATCTGGCCCTAATGCGGCAAATCGACGATCTGCATCTCAACTACCCGTTTGCCGGAAGCCGGATGTTGCAACGGCTCGCGAGGGGAGAAGAGCTGGAGACTAAGCAGCTGCACGTTGCTCAGCAACGGGCTCATTGCGGGAGTTCGTCGCGCTCAGAATGTGTGTCGGCAATTGGGGGTACGACCTCAGTTCCTCGAACGGCCGAGATGGGGCGCCTTCCGGACCGAAAGAAAATGGGCGCGGAAGAATCCAGCAGATATTCGCGCCGAATATCCAATAGCGACGTCCTGCGACCCTATAGGCATCAGTTTTGCAGAAATGACATTCAACTGTCACTCGACTGTTAAGTGCCTACCTTAGCTAAGCGTCATCCACAACCAAACGTTGGCTGACAAATGACAATTTTCGCGATCAAACGGAATATCTTACGTGCTGGCGCGGCGTTGCTTCTCGCGGCAACATCGTCGCTCGCCCTGGCGCAAGAGCGCCCTGATCTGGTGGTCGGCGTTGCCGATCTGCCGGCGACGCTCGAGCCCGGCAAGGAGCTTTCCAATGTCGGGACGCGCGTCAATTACAGCGTCTTCGACACCCTGGTCCGCCGCGACTTCCTGTCGAGCGAAGACGGTGGTGGCTCGGGTCTGGTACCGGGCCTCGCCAGCGAATGGCACCGCGTCGATGATCTCACCTTGGAGGTCAAGCTGCGGGACGGTGTAACATTCCATAATGGTGCGCCGCTGACGGCCGAAGACGTCGTCTTCACCTTCTCGCCCGAGCGCCTTTCCGGCGAGAATGCTATTCTTCCCGAAGGTCCAGCTTACTTCTCCGTTCTGTCCGAAGTCAAGGCTGTCAACAACCTGACCGTGCAGTTCGTTACCAAGAAACCCGACCCGCTGCTCGAGCACCGTATTTCGTCCTGGGCCTCCTGGATCGTCAATAAGAAGGACTGGGAAGCCAAGGCGGCCGAAAATGGCGGCATTCCGATGTTCCCGGTTGGCACCGGCCCGTTCATGCTCGATGAGTACAAGGCCGACGAGTCGATCCGCCTTGTTGCCTTCGACGATTATTTCGGTGGCAAGCCCACCGCCGCCTCCGTCACCTTCCGCGAAATCCCTGAGCCTTCGACCCGCGTCGCCGGTCTCGTATCGGGCGAGTTCGACATCATCACCAATGTCGCCCCGGACCAGATTCCGCAGATCAACAGCTATGACGACATCGAGACCCGTTCGGTCGTGCTCGCCAATTCGCATGTCCTCGCCTACGGCACGCAGGACCCGGTGATCAAGGACGCCCGCGTTCGTCAGGCGATGAACCTCGCCATCGACCGCCAGCTTCTGAATGAAGCGCTGTGGGGTGGCCAGGCCGTGGTGCCCAATGGCCACCAGTATCCCGAGTTCGGTGACATGTACAATCCCGACCACAAGGGGCTCGAATACGATCCCGAGCGCGCCAGGGAGTTGCTTGCCGAGGCCGGCTATGATGGCGGGCTGATCAAGTACACAACCCGACCGAACTACTATCTCAACGCCTTGCCGGCCGCTCAGGCCATCATCGAGATGTGGAAGGCCGTCGGCCTCAACGTCGAACTCAACGTGGTCGAAAGCTATTCCGGCCTCGACCTCGCCAATCTGCAGGTTCGCACCTGGTCGAACTCCACCCGCTACCCCGATCCGGTCGGCGGGCTGTGGAATCTCTGGGGGCCGTTTGGTGGTCCGCAGCGCGGCGCCGGCAACTGGTCGGGCACCGAGAACCTCGAGCGCTTCAACGAACTTGGCCGCATCATCGAGAGCAATGTGGATCTCGAAACCCGCCGGCCCGCCGCGTTCGAAATGGTGGAAATCTGGGAGAAGGACGCCCCCGGCACCATCCTCTACCAGCCGCTCGAGACCTATGGCGTCTCCAAGGACATCAACTGGAAGCCCTACACCTTCTATTACATGGACCTGCGGCCCTATAACCTCAGCTTCAACGACTGATGAGCGCGACAGAAAATCACACGGGAGGCGGCAATCGTGCCGCCTCCTCTCCACATGCCGGTCAGGCCATGGCCGCACCAGTGCTCGATGTCACGGGCCTCAGCGTTCACGCCGGACGCAATGCCCTCGTCGAGGATGTGAGCCTCAGCGTCCGTCCGGGCGAAACGCTCTGCCTCGTGGGCGAGAGCGGCTGCGGCAAGAGCCTGACCTGCATGTCGATGCTCGGCCTCCTCGATGCCGGCCTCACGGTCGGCGGCTCCATCCGGCTTTTCGGAGCCGAGATCGTCGGCGTCTCCGAAAGCGTGCTTAATGGCCTGCGCGGCAGCGATGTTGCCATGATCTTCCAGAATCCCATGGTTTCGCTCAACCCGGTAAAGCGGGTCGGCGCTCAGATCTCAGAAGCCATTATCGAGCATACCGATCTTCGCGGCGGCGCCGTGGACAGAAGGGTCGCGGAATTGCTCGATCAGGTCGGCATTCCCAATGTCCCCCGCAACCGGAACTGCTATCCGTATCAACTCTCCGGCGGCATGTGCCAACGGGTAATGATCGCCATGGCGCTCGCCTGCCGACCCAGACTGCTCATCGCCGACGAGCCGACGACGGCACTTGATGTGACCATCCAGGCTCAGATCCTGCGGCTGCTGCGCGATATCCAGGCCGAACTCGGCCTCGGCGTCGTGTTCGTCACGCACGATCTCGGCGTGGTCGCCGAAATCGCCGACACTGTTTCGGTGATGTATGCCGGGCGTGTGGTGGAGTCGGCGCCGGTCGATATGCTCTTCGAAGATCCACGCCATCCCTATACCCGCGCCCTGATGGCGAGCCGCATCGGCTTCGGCCGCATGCCCGGCACGGCGCTTGACGCAATCGGCGGCACGGTTCCCGCACCGTCGGCGCGGCCAAAAGGCTGCAATTTCGCGCCGCGCTGCCACAGGGCCGGCGCGCGGTGCGCGCAGGACCCGCGATTGCTAAGGGACGGGCAGCGCAGCGTTGCCTGTCACTTTCCCGAAACCGGCAGCGAGGCCATGGCATGAGCGTACACCCCGGCAAAGGCGTCGTCGCCACCAGTCTGGTCCAGACCTACGCTACGGGTCGCAAGCTGTGGGGCAGGGCGGAGGGCTTCCGCGCGGTAAACGGCGTAAGCCTCACCATCGCCGAGGGGGAAACTCTCGGCATCGTCGGCGAGAGCGGCTCGGGCAAATCGACGCTCGGACGCATGATTGCCGGCATCGAGGCGCCAACCGGCGGCAGTGTCACCTTCTGGGGCGAGCACTATGCCAGGGTCGGCACGCCGCAATGGCGCAGCCAGCGCCGCCAGGTTCAAGTCGTGTTTCAGAACCCGGCCGCCGTGGTCGATCCGCGCTGGACGATCCATGCCCAGGTGCGTGAAGCCCTCACCACACATGAGCGGCTCGCTTCCTCGGAGGCCGATGACCGCGCTCAGGCCATGCTGGTCATGGTCGGGCTTGGCACCATGGGCAGGCGTCTGCCACACCAGCTATCGGGCGGACAGTTACAGCGCGCCGTCATCGCCCGCGCGCTCGTGCTTCATCCGCGCCTCGTTGTCTGCGACGAGGCGGTGAGCGCACTCGATGTGTCGGTCCAGGCCCAGATCATCAATCTGCTGCTCGAACTGCGGGAAAGACTCAACCTGTCCCTGATGTTCATTTCACACGATCTGTCCGTCGTCCGTCACATCAGCCATCGCGTCGGCGTCATGCACAACGGCGAACTGCTAGAGATCGGCGACAGCGCTGCCCTGTTCGACAATCCGCGGCATGCCTATACCCGCCGCCTTCTCTCAGCCATTCCGGCCGACACTCCGCGAAAGCGCAAGCAGCGCGACGCCGCTGCCGTCCGTTTCGTCACAACCCCGCCAAAAACTCCGATCCAGCCATGAAAATCATCGCTCACCGCGGCGACAGCGCCAGCCATCCCGAAAATACGCCCCGGAGCTGGGCTGCCGCCTATGCCAACGGCGCCTACGCCATCGAGGCCGATATCCGCATGTCGAAGGACGGTTCGTGTATTTGCGCCCACGACCCCGATCTGGCGCGTCTGTTCGGTCGACCGGAGCGCCCCGAAAACCTGACACGGGATGTGTTGCTCGCCCTCGAAAGCGAAACCGGCGCCCGGATTGCGACCCTCGAAGAGGTCCTGTGCCATGCCGCTGAGGGCAGGGCGGTGCTCCTGGATATCAAGGATGAAAGCCTGCCGGCACTCGTCGCGATCGGCAACGCGATCGTGGCGACCGTTCCGCCGGCGGCGCGCCGCCGCATCGTCGCCGGCTGCCACACGCTTGAAGCCGTGACCTTCTTCTCGGGCGGTGGAGAGGTCGAAATCCTCGGCTTCATTCCCGATGGAGAGAAGGGCGAAGCCTTCAATGCCGCCGGCGCCGGCATCATCCGTCTGTGGGAGCGCGATGTGACCGCTGCACGGGTGTCCCGGCTTCAGGCCCTCGGTGCCGAGGTATGGGCGACGGCCGGCGGCGTGGGCACGATCCACGATACCGGCGACACAGCCGCCGACAATCTTTCCGCCATGGCCGCCGCCGGTATCGATGGCGTTCTCGTCAACGATGTGGCCATGACCAAAATCATTCTGGAGACCCTGCGATGAGATCCGGTTCCACCTTGCTTGTGACCTTTGACGGGCTTCGCCGCGACCGGGTGTCAGACGAGTTCATGCCCAACCTTCGCCGCTTCATGGACGAGGGCAGCGATTTCGTGAATTCCCGCTCGATCTTTCCGAGCGAGACCCGGGTGGCCGTAACCTCGACCATGACCGGCTCGCCGCCCGGCGCCCACGGCGTGGTCGCCAACCAATTCGTCCATTCCGTTCGCCCGAGCGGCCTGTTCCGCACCTCTGAATGGGAAGATCTGGAACTGGCGGCACAGGCGGGCCAGCTCCTGGACCGCGCCACCATGGGCGAGCGCATGGCAGTTGCCGGCAAGACTATGGCCGTGATCAGCACCGCTACCAAGGGCGCCTCGCGGATGATGAATTCGAGCGCCCACAGCCTCGGCCAGCCAGTGTTTTCGGTGCATGGTCTGCCGGTGTCATCCACCGAAGTGCACGACCTTGTCATCGCCCGGCTGGGGGAAATCCCGGCGGCGGCCGCGCCCAACAGTGAGCGGATCACCTATGCGGCCACGGTGATGATGGACGTGATCTATCCCACTTACGCCCCTGACTTCTGTATTTTCTGGATGAACGAGCCGGACACGAGTTCGCACAAGTTCGGCGTTCTCGGCCGTGAGACGGAAGCGGCCATGCGCATGGCCGATGACAATTTCGGCCAAATCCTGGAATGGTGGTGCTCTGGAAACGGGCCGGAAAACATCGTCGTCATGTCCGATCACGGGCAGATCAAAGGTCATGCCCAGCTCGCAACACTCGATATCGTTCCGGTCGAGTTCGGTCGCGCCTCGATCGGTTCGTTCAGCGGCATCTATCTCGAAGACGCCTCCGACAAGAACAAGGCGAAGGTCGTCGACTGGTTGGTGCGGCAGGATTTCTGCGGCCTGGTCTTCGCCAACGGAATTGACGGCGCGCCAATCGCCGGAGCCTTACCGTGGTCGAGCGTGCGCAACGACCATGCCCGCGGCGCCGATGTCGGCTTCACGCTGATCGCGACCGATTCCTCCACGCATTACGGGCCGGACATCGATTCCTGCCTCTTTGCAGCCTGGATTACGCCCGGCGGCGGTATGCATGGCGGGCTTAACCGCGGCGAACTCTCAACGGTGCTGGCCGCGCAAGGGCCTGCATATCGCAAGGCCTTCCGCTCCGAAACACCCTGCTGGCTCCCGGATATCATTCCCACCGTCCTGACCACGATGGGACTTGAAACCGATGGCACCGAAGGCCGTCCGCTGGTCGAGGCCCTCGTCGGCGACGATCCACGCTTCGGCGTCGCGCCCGCTGTCGAGACGCGCACGCTGAGCGCCAGCCTGAACGGCCATGAACAGCATTTGCGGCAGTGGGTCATCGAAGGCCGCACGATCGTCGATTGCGGCTGGAGCGCGGGCACAGGAGCCTGGAACAAGTGAACATCCAGTTCTATCTCACCAAACTTCTGCGCGGCCTGATGACGCTGCTTCTCGCTGTCACTTTCGTCTTCGTTGTTCTGCGCGCTTCGGGAGATCCGGCCGAGATGATGCTCTCGGACGAGGCATCGCCGCAGGCGATCGAGGCCTTTCGCGAGCGCTGGGGGCTCGATCGTTCCTATCTGGCACAATATGGCACCTATCTCGCGGCCGTGGTGCGGGGTGATTTCGGCGACAGTTTCCGTGATGGCCGCCCGGCGTTGCAGGTCGTGGTCGAGCGCATTCCCGCCACCCTGCAACTCGGCATCACCGCTCTTCTCATCACCCTGATCATCGGCATTCCCGCCGGCATTCTGGCGGCGCTCCATCGCGGCAAACTGGTCGATCATGCTGCCATGAGCTTCACCATTTTCGGCCAGAGCGTGCCGAATTTCTTCCTTGGGATCGTCCTCATCCTCGTCTTCTCGATGACGCTGCGCTGGTTGCCGAGTTCGGGCACCGGAACCCTCTGGCATCTGATCATGCCGGCTCTGACGCTTGCCACCGCGACGGCCGCGACCGTCGCCCGCTTCACCCGCTCGTCCATGCTCGACGTACTGCACCAGCCCTATATGCGCACGGCGAGAGCCAAAGGCATTCCCCATGACCGGCGGGTTCTGCGCCATGCCCTGCCGAATGCGGCCATCCCGGTGATCACGGTTGTGGGCATGCGCATAGGCGGGCTGATCGGCGGCGCCGTGACCATCGAGACCGTCTTTGCCTGGCCCGGCGTCGGCATGTTGCTGGTCAATGCCGTCAACCAGCGCGATCTCGCCGTGGTGCAGGCCGTGGTCCTGCTCATCGCCTTCACCATGGTCACGGTCAATCTCATCGTCGATTTCACCTATGGCTGGCTTGACCCGCGCGTCGAGGTTCACAACACCAGGAAAGCCACGGCATGAGCAGCATCGAAATTTCCCGACAAATGCCGGCGCTCAGGCGCCATGGCTTTCTCACCCGCATCTGGAAACGGCGGCCGTCGCTGATCATCGGCCTGTGCATCGGCTGGCTGGCGCTGGTCATAGTCGCTGCGCTGTTCGCACCGGCTCTCGCCCCGTTCGACTATGCCGAGCAGAGCCTCCTCAGCCGGCTGAAGCCGCCGGCCATCCTTGGCGGACCGGAACAATACATCCTCGGCAGCGACAATCTCGGTCGCGATGTCTTCAGCCGCTTGCTCTACGCGATGCGCACCAGCATACTCATCGCCATCATGGCCACTGTGATCGGCGCGACCGTCGGCACGGCGCTTGGCATCGTCGCTGCGCATTTCCGCGGCTTCGTCGACGACGTCATCATGATGATGGTGGATTTCCAGGCTTCAGTGCCCTTTCTCATTGTCGCGCTGGCGGTGCTCGCCTTCTTCGGCAATAATTTCGTCCTGCTGATCGTCCTCATCGGGTTGTTCGGTTGGGACGGATATGCGCGCATCGCGCGCGGTCTGGTACTCTCCACCAATGGTCAGGGCTATGCCTTTGCCATCCGTACGCTCGGTGTGCATCCGGCGCGTGTCTATATCCGCCATGTCCTGCCCAACATGCTGGGCGTCATCATGGTGCAGATCACGCTCAATTTTCCCGAAATCATCCTGCTCGAAACCTCGCTGTCCTTTCTCGGTCTCGGCGTGCAGCCGCCGGGCACCAGCCTCGGCCTGATGCTGGGCGAGGGCCGCAACTACCTGACAACGGCCTGGTGGATGGGCATTCCCGCCGGCATGGTGATCTTCCTCACCACGCTCGCCATCAGCCTTGTCGGCGACTGGCTGCGCGATCTTCTGGACCCCAATCTCGGAGCAAAAGGCGAATGAACGCGCTGCGTCTCGGCTCGATCGAGGAACTCGGTTTCTCGTCCGTCCTGTCCGACCTCGACGGCATCGTCTACCGCGGCGAGGACGCCGTGCCTGGCGCCGTTGCCCGTTTCAATCGCTGGGAGCGCGCGGGCATACCGTATTGCTTCGTCACCAACAACGCCGAAAAGGCGCCCGACGCTTTCGCCGAGAAGATCCGCAGTCTCGGGATCGCATGTCAGGCCGGGCAGGTCGTCACCTCCGGCGACATTACGCTCGATCATGTACGCAAACATTATACGGTCGGCTCGGGTCTCTACGTCATCGGCACGACGGCTTTCAAGGACAGGGTCGTTTCGGCCGGTTATGAACTGGTCGAGACCGCCGCCGCCGCCGTTCTCGTGGCACTCGATCGCAGCTTCAACTATGCGATGATGAAGACGGCGCTCGACAATGTGCTCGGCGGCGCCCGCCTTATCGGCACCAATCCCGACCTCATCCGCCCGCTTGCCGATGGCTTTGAACCCGGCGCGGGCGCGATTGCCCAGTCCATCGCTGTCGCGTCCGGCGCCACCCCGATCTTCATGGGCAAACCGGACCCGACGATCATGCTGACGGCTCTCGCCCGCATTGGCGCCGCCGCAGAGGAGGCCATCATGATCGGTGACAAGCTCGATACCGACATTCTCGCAGGCCAGGCGGCCGGCGTGAGAGCGGTTTTCGTGGAAACCGGCGTGCCCCTCGACAGCCGCAGCGACGTCACACCGGACTACATTCTAGCCTCGCTCTGAGGCTCCGGCGGGGCAGCGATGGTCGCGAAGTTCATGTATGAATGTTATTATTTCTCGGGAATGAGCCTCCTATTCCCCCGTTTGGGACCAGAGGTTCGGGAGTTCGAATCTCTTCACTCCGACCATTTGAATGCGCTGAAATCGCTAGAGATAATGGTTTAATGGGGGGCGGCCAACTTTCCGTTACAAAACTATGTAACAAAATGTAAGTTGGGAAAATCTTCAAAGCACCGCTATCTTCTCATTTGCGACGGCGCTATTTCGCCCGGCTCGTGATCCCGAAGCCTCTTCGGACTTGCCTCGAAAATCAGACGCTTCAAACGCTCTTGGGGATCGGACAGAGCGCTTCCGCCGCCTCGGCAACACCACGGTCGACCTGTTTGGCCGGCTAACGCCGAGAGTCGTACCGCTCGCCGTGATAGGCAGGGCATGAGCCCTGACTGTTAAAGATGATCCATCAGTACCTCAGCACGATGGCAGCGTATCAGCGGGACGGGTGCTCTGAATAAGACTGTCGAGCGCGCGTCGGTTCGGGGGCCGTTCTTTGTCGCCAGGGCAGGTGGCGTGCGATGCGCGGATCCGACCCACGGCCCTTTGCTCTGCGTGTCTTTGGCACCGCGCGGGCACTGGAGGCTTATCCGTTGCTTGCCTAGCCGGAGGCTATTGGCGGTGGATTTGCTAAATGGCTAGGATGGGGCCGTGAACAGACTGTCCGGTGTTGGAGGGCCGAATGGCGATAGCGGACATCCAGCATCTGGCGATGTGGTTCGAATTTGACCCAAAGCGGACTTTGGGTCGAACTCGGACCTTAAATCGATGCCTTGCCAATCGAAGCGCCGCCATCGACATGCAGCACCTGTCCGGTCATGAAGGCGGCATCGTCCGAGAGCAGGAAGGCGATCGCTGCGGCGATCTCCTCCGGCCGGCCGAAACGGTGCATCGGAATGCCTGCGAGATAACGGGCCTCACCTTCGCTGCCAGGTGCATTGTTGGCCCGGAACAGCTCCGTCTCTGTTGGGCCAGGCGCAACCGCATTGACCGTGATGCCGCCGGCCGCCAGTTCAAGCGCCCAGCTGCGCGTAAAGCTTTCAAGGCCGGCCTTGGCCGCCGCATAGCTCGTGCGCTCGATACTGCCGAGCACCGTAAGGCTGGAAATATTGACGATCCTGCCCCATCCGCGCGCCGTCATTCCGACGAGAGCCGCCTGCGCCGCGACGAGCGCCGGATGCAGGTTGACCCGCAACACCTCGTCGAGCGTATCGATGGCAATGCTCCCCAGCGGCGCGGCACGTACGAGGCCGACATTGTTAACGATGCCGTCGACGTCGCTGTCGCGCACGATGTCAGCAAGCCTGTCCAGCGCGTCGTGGTTGCCGAGATCCAGCAGATGCAGGCTGCCGGGAAAGTCCTCGACGGCATGGCGGGCAATGCCGATCACCGCGTTGCCCTCCGCTGAAAGCCGGTTCGCGAGCGCCAGCCCGATGCCCTTGCTGGCACCCGTAATCAGAAATGTCTTCTTCATCACATATTCTTTTGGCCCCGCTTCGGCGGGAAGCGGGGCCTTGTCTCCATTGGTTTCGATGGGGATTGGATCAGCCGGCGGCAAGGCTTGCCGCGTGGCGCAACGCCGGCAGCATGTCTTCCGGCTCAGGACGACGCGTGTAGTCCGCATTCACCTCGGCATAGAGGATCCCCCCAACCTGTCCGACGACGTAGCGGGCCGGCATCGGCAGGGTCCAGCTCGGATCACCGTTGAAGGCGGGCAGGTCGTTCTTCAGCGACTTGTAGAGGTCGATCAGATAGTCCTGCATCTCGAAACGCAGGCCGAAGGCGGCTGCGACATCGTTGTGCGGGTCGGACAATATCGGGAAGGTCAGGATGTTCTGGCGAACCGACTTGCGGCTGTTGACGGGGTTCTGCGGCGAGATGGCGACGAGTTTCGCGCCGAGTGCCTCGAACTGCGGCAGGACTTCCTGCAGGGCCTGAAGTTCCATGTTGCAATAGGGGCACCAGACGCCCCGATAGAAACTGATGACCAGCGGACCGTGAGCCAGAAGATCGGCGGATGAGACCTGATTTCCGTCCGGATCCGACAGTGTGAACTCAGGCAGCTTGTCGCCGGCCTTCAGGGCCTTCTGGGCCGCGCCCGAAGCGATCAGCTCGGCAGTGGCGCGGTGCATCGTCTCTATCACCGAATAGGGGGCGTTATAGGGCGGCTTCCCGGCTTCGAAATCGGCCTTGAAGGCGTCGAGCTTGGATTGCAGCGACATGGCGATTGTCCTTTGATTGGAATGGAATCTGGAGCCCGGGGCGTGCCGGACTTCAGGAACTGGCTCAGGTCCGGCGATAAGCGGGGGAGTGATCAGTCGTTGGCAGCCATGGAGCGGGCCACTTCGGCAGCGCTGATGCCTTCGAGGGCGAGGCCGTAGCCGGCGCCTTCGTCGATGATCCGGCGCAGCTTCTGGGTCAGCGCGATGCGGGTGTAGCTCAAGGTCAGCGGCGGCAGAGCTGCAATGCCCTCAGCAATCTCGTGTGCACGGGCAAGCAGGGTGTCGGCCGGCACAATCTCGTTCACGACGCCCCAGTCCTTTGCGGTCCCCGCATCGAGCACGTGGCGGGTGAGGATGAAGTAGCGACCGCGGATGCTGCCGATCACTTCCGGCCAGAGCAGGTTGACGCCATCGCCGGGCACGATGCCGAAATCGAAATGCGGCTTGTCTTGGAAAACCGTCTCGGGCGTGGCGAGGATGATGTCGGTCAACAGCGCATATTCCGAGTGAAGCAGCACCGGTCCGTTCAGCGCGGCGATCATCGGGACCTCGATGTCGAGGATGTTCATCAGGACCTTGCGGCCTTCGCGAAAAATCTTGTCGTAGCCGCGCGGCGAGAAGAAATCGAAGCCTTCGGGGCTGATCTCGTCCATGAACGCATCTCCCGTGCCGGTCAGGATGACGACGCGGTTTTCGGTGTCGGCGCCGACCTGGTGGAAGAGCTCGACGAACTGCTCATGGGCATGGCCGTTGAAGACGAGCTTGCCGCCACCGGTATGCAGTGCGACCTCGAGGACGCCGCTCGGAGTGCGGGTCAGGCGGGCGTTGGGGAAGGAATTCTTGTAGGTTTCGAACTTGGACATGGTGGTTCTCCTGTGTGTCTGAGTGGAATTCGTGGATGGAAGGATCAGGCGGCTGGCACGATGGTTTCGACGCGGGCGATGGCCTGCTGAACGGCCGGGCGCGCGGCCACGGTCTCGAACCAACGGGAAAGGTTGGGGCGACCATCAAGGGTCAGGCCGGGGAAGGCGATGCGCCCAATCCAGCCGAAATGGGCGATGTCGGCGATCGTGAATTCCTCGCCGGCTACGAAAGACTGCGAGGCGAGCTTCGTATCAAGCAAGCCAAGGAGCCGTTCGCCTTCGGTCTTGAACCGCGACTCGGCGATCGGCTGCGGTTCCGGCGACGAGCGTTTGAAGAAGCCGGCGTTTCCGAAAGCCGGGCTCAGGCCGGAGGCATGGAAGAAAAGCTGTTCGAAGACGCGGGCATGGGTGATGCCATCTTTTGGCAGAAGCTTGCCGGTTTTCTCGGCGAGGTGGACGAGGATGGCGGCGCTCTCGGCCAGCACAAAGCCGTCATCGATCAGGACCGGCACCTTGCCGTTCGGATTGAGCGCAAGAAAGGCTTCGGACTTCTGCTCGCCCTTGCGGACGTTGACCGGCTTCAATTCGTAGGGCAGCCGCATCTCTTCGAGGGCGATCAGTACTTTGACGCTGTTCGGGGTGGCAAAGGCGTGGACTTCGATCATCGTTTGTCTCCATCGGGTAGTGTTCCGTTGAAGACAGTTATGACCATTCCTCGAGCCTTGCGGCAGGCAGCTCGGCGCGATAGTGGTTATTCCCAAGGAGAATAGATGATGGACAGACTTCAGGCGATGACCGCGTTCGTGCGGGTGGTGGAGACGGGGTCGTTCTCGCAGGCCGCGCGGCAGATTGGCGTTGGGCAGCCGGCGATCTCGAAGACGATTGCGCAGCTCGAAGACCGTCTTCAGGTGCGTCTGCTTATCCGATCCACCCATGGCCTATCTCCGACCGATGCGGGGGTTCGCTTTTACGAGCGAGCAAAGACCGCGATCCATGAGGCGGACGAGGCCGAGCTGGAGGCGAAGGGTGCCGGTGCGGGCTTGTCTGGCCGCCTCCGTGTCAGTGCGGCAACGACATTCGCGAGGCTGATGATCGTGCCGAGCCTGCCGGATTTCCTCGCCACCAATCCTGACCTTGAGGTCGACATCGTTCTCGACGACCGGGTGATCGACCTCGTCTCCGAAGGCATCGACATCGCACTGCGTATGGGCGAGCTCTCCGACAGTGCCGCGGTCGCCCGCAAGATCGCAACCGGCTGCCGGTCCGTGGTCGCGACACCCGCCTATCTCAATCAGTATGGCATCCCGCAGGTTCCTGCCGACATCGCCACGCATCAGGCCGTCGTCTACACCCAACTCGGCAATAGTTGGATATTCCGCAGAGATGGCACCGAGGCCTCGGTCGCCGTGTCGGGACGTGTGCGCTTCACCGCCGCCGAGGGCATCCGCGCCGCCGTCAAGGCCGATATGGGACTGGCAGTAACATCGGACTGGATGTTCTGGCCGGAGCTTCAGAACGGGGAAGTTCTCCGCGTGCTAAAGGATTGGACGCTTCCGGACATCGACCTTTGGGCGGTCTATCCAACGGGGCGGCTGGCCAGCGCCAAGGCACGGGCATTCGCCGATTTCGTGGAGACGATCGTCGGCTGACGCAATGGCTCCTCTTGGCGCGAAAAAGCCGTGCGTCAGCAATCTGAACACAGTAGAAGCCCTTTAGGGTATGGCCCCGCCGAAACGGAACCGCACATTTCTAGATCTCGGTGTGCTCTGCCAACTCGAGGGCATCTTCGATGTCCACACCGAGGTATCGGACCGTGTTTTCGATCTTGCTATGACCAAGCAGAATCTGGATTGCACGGAGGTTAGCGGTTGCCTTGTAGATCATCGCCGCCTTGGTCCGGCGGAGTGAATGAGTACCGTAGTCTTCCCGCCGTAAGCCGATTGCTGTTACCCATTCATCAACCAATCGTGCATATTGCCGGGTGCTCAAGTGACCGGCAGGATCGACCCGACTGGGGAAAGCGTAGTCGTCAACAGTTCCACCTCTTCGCTCCAGCCAGGCGAGCAAGCTCGCTCTCACGTCCGCTGTAATCTCAAACTGAACCGGGCGACCCGTTTTCTGCTGGACTACTATGGCGCGAGCCCGGACTGACGGCCCCGAGACCAGCGTTCCGATCTTGATCTTGACGAGATCACAGCCCCGAAGCTTGCTGTCTATGGCCAGATCAAACAGGGCGCGATCACGCATTCGCCCTTCGCGATCGAGAAAGAAGCGGATCGCCCAGATCTGGCGCTGCTTCAGGGGTTTCTTAACACCGACCATTCGTCCGGCGTTCCAT
Source organism: Martelella endophytica (assembly GCF_000960975.1). NCBI lineage: Bacteria > Pseudomonadati > Pseudomonadota > Alphaproteobacteria > Hyphomicrobiales > Aurantimonadaceae > Martelella > Martelella endophytica. The sequence continues at coordinate 2,653,646 of NZ_CP010803.1, forward strand.
GCAGGCCTGCCGCAAGCGGCAGGATCATACTGTGCTATTCCCATGTTGATACTCCTTCGGCCACTATTGACCGCCAGGAGGATAGGCGAACATGGTAAACCTAACAGGCCGCGAAGAGACTTGCTGCGATTGGACGATGAGGGCCGACTAGCTGACGTTTCGCATGTTGGTCTTTGCAAGAGAAGTCGACGTGATACTGGTCGGCAAAGATCTGTTGGAGTTAGCTCTGAAAGCTACTGCTTCGTCCACAAATAGCCTTGAAAGAGCCCTCAGAGGACAGAGGCCGTTTCCTCAGGGTGCTCGGATTGTAACGCATATCCCGCGAACGACCTTCGATCTGTGGTATATCTGGCGGCTTCGACAGCCACCTTTTCCAGGAGATCGGCGCGCGAAACAGCGGACTTTTCTTCAGTGGCCGCAGTAAGACGGTCGGAGAAGCCGCTGTGTCCGGCGTTCTTCAAAACGCTATCTGCACGTCATACTGGACACGTCATGCCAGCTTGGCCCGCTTGGCGATGAGAGCGGCGGTCGCCGTCTTCCGGTCTTTCAGTTCTTTTGCAAGGCGGGCTTCACGAAGCCGCCGGGTCTTTTCTTCGCGGGCCAGAGCGAGGAAATCGAGCTCCTCGACGGCAGCATTGCGCGCAAGGAATTGCGATTGGGCATTGGCGAAAGCGATCTCCGCCTTCTGGCGAGATTTGCTGTGTGTCTGTGACATGATCTTTCCCGAATTGGACGCCGCGCGGTAACGCGGCAACAAAAAAAAGGCCAGGCGATCAGCCTGACTTTGCTGGTATCGTGCTCTCGACAGTGCCAGCACATCCGTGGTCAACGGAGAGCGGATACAAGCTGCTTCACGCAGCCTGGAGGTTGCAGGCCGACATCTTGCCCGACTTGCTGTCACGCTCGAGATCGTAGCCGACCTTCTGGCCTTCCAGGAGCTCGCGCATTCCGGAGCGCTCTACAGCAGAGATGTGGACAAATGCATCTGTGCCGCCATTGTCAGGTTGAATAAAGCCGAAGCCCTTGGTCGAGTTGAACCATTTGACTGTGCCCGTGGACATGATGAACCCTTTCATAGCAATAGAAGACCACAACGCCCGAAGTGCTGCGGATGATAATAGCGATTTTTGAAAGAAAAGGTTCGTTCAGGGAGCGCTGTCAAACGCACAGTTGCCAAAGCTTAACGAGCAAATATCGACTTTTGATATATGGATTCTTTCCATCAGATTGTCAACTATTGGTTATATGACTTCGAAAAGAATCGACAACTGGTTGTAAAGCTGGAAATCGCTTTTTGCAGTCGCGACATCATGTGCTTAAGCGCGCCTGCCGGAATGAAACCAATCGGTTGGTCCTTTCATCCCACAGCACAAACCTGACACAGCGCAGGCTCTCCAAGAGCGTAATCCGTCCCGTGTCGCGCAGTTCCGGGTAATCGCGGAGCACTTCCGGCAAGCGGTAGAACGGCACCTTGGCCGCAAGGTGGTGAACGTGATGGATACCGATATTGCCGGTGATCCAGCGCAGCGGAAACGGGAGGTCGTAATGCGAGCTGCCGTTGAGCGCCGCATTCTGGAAATCCCAGTTGCGGCTGTCAGACCAGTGGGTTTCCTCAAACTGATGCTGGATATAGAACAGCCATACTCCGGCTGTCGCGGCCATCAGCGTGATCGGCAGTTGCACCATCAAAAACGCAACCGGACCTATGAGCCACATCAGCAGGGCAACGGGAATGGCGGCGCCTATCGTGGTGGCGATGGTCGATGTCCATGGCTCCAGACCTGCCCGCATCAGGCCGAGTGGCAAACGATACTGGCAGATAAACAGCCAGGCGGGACCAAACCCGAACATCACGACTGGATGGCGATAAAGACGATAACGCAGCCGTCCCCAGGAGGACCGGGTACGATATTCCCGGACCGTCAGCATATCGACATCGCCGATGCCGCGCTTGTCGAGATTGCCGGTCGTCGCATGATGAACCGCGTGGGTCCGGCGCCAGTAATCATAGGGCGTCAGGGTGAAAACGCCGATGACGCGACCGGTCCAGTCGTTGGCGCGCCGGCGGGCGAAGAGCGCGCCATGGCCGCAATCATGCTGCAGGACAAACAGGCGAACAAGGAAACCGGCCGCGGGAACCGTCAGCAACAGCGCCCACCAATGGCCGTTCAGGACAGCCAGGGCGACCACAACCCACAAAGCCACGAAAGGTAAGGCCGTGACGGCGATCTCGATCGTGCTGCGGAGAGGGCTGGCCTGCCGGTAGAGCGCAAGCGCTGCGATCCAGGAACGGTGGTTCCGTTCGATTTCGGCCTTCGCGGTATTGCTTTTCAAGGATTCTCCTGGCTCCGGTCCACGCTTGACCGGGACGCGCGATCATTGGTCTCGAAAGTCTCGCCCCAACCTTCGTAAGGGCGCTCAAAGCAAGAAAGGCCGAGCGCATTGCTCGGCCGATCCATCCGTCTTCATATTCCGTGCCAGTACATCCGTGGTCACGGAAGCAAAGACAATCCTTATGCAGCGCGCAGGTTTTCCGCAGCGCTTTTGCCGGACCTGTCGTCCGCAACGACGTCAAAGGTCAGCTTCTGGCCTTCGGCGATGGTGCTCATTCCGGAGCGTTCAACAGCGGAAATATGGACGAATACATCCGAGCCGCCGCCTTCGACCTCGATGAAGCCAAAACCCTTGGTGGTGTTGAAAAATTTCACTGTGCCAGTGCTCATGACGATTTCCTTTCAATCAATCAGAGAGAATGCCCGGCGGGCACTGAGGGCCGCGACCGAACGACAAAGTCGATGTTGATGGGAAAATCACCAGAGCGCGATGCGCAAAATAAAGTTCGTCAAACAAGATCGATGAGCGTCATATGCGCTTCTTTCGTGTTTAAATCAAGGCCTGATTTTAGTTTTATTAAAGAAAAAGCGAAAATGAAAAATATAATTATTATAAAAATATTTCCGTTATGACCTATTATTCAATCGGAATCGTAGATATATGTAGTTTTGCGGTCCGCTAAATCCGACCTCTTAAAAAATCGCCTGTAAAAAATGCTCTTCAGGATTTCGCTCACATTGTGAAGCGATGATAGCGCATGCGCGCAACAGGGAGCGTCTTTGTCAGGCCCTCGACGCCAACAGAGCGCGTCCATTTACGCTAAAGCGGCCGGGGAGCGCTGCCGCCGATCACACCAGACAATTGATCCCAAATCGGAAGGAATCGGCATCATGGCAGCAGAAAACAATGGAGCATCATCCATCGGAGAACGGTGGAAAGCCTATCACCCGGCAAAATCGACACTCGTGTGGGCCTGTATCGTCACCGCCATCGTCACGATCGTCGTCGGCTTCACCTGGGGCGGATGGGTGACAGGCGGCACGTCAAGAACACTCGCTGCGGAAGCCGGGGACCTCTCCCGCGATGAGTTGGCGACGGTTATTTGCGTCCAGAGGTTCAAATCGGCGCCTGATTCAGCACAGCAGTTGAGCGAGTTGAAGGCCATCGACAGTTCCTACAAGCAGCGTCAATTCATTGAAGCTGGCGGCTGGGCAACGATGCCGGGAGACGACAACGCAAGTCGCGGCGCCGCCACGGCATGCGCCAGCGCGCTCGTTGGATGAAAAATCACAGAGAATGAAATGCCGATGAGGCAGCCGGCAACGGCTTTCTCATCGTGCGCGATGCCCAGATTTACGAGCGGCAAGCAAGAGGCGCCACCGCAACAAAGTGCGCCGGACACATGGAGTCTCCAGATGGCCAAAGGTCAGAAGCGAAGCAATCGCGAAATCAGAAAGCCCAAGAAGGAAAAAAGCACGACATCCGTCGAAGCGCCACCGCTCGGTTCACTGGTCAGAAATGCCGGGAACAGCAATGTGGCGCGTGGCAAGCCGAAAGGCTGAACCGCACGCAGGCTGCCGGTGAATGCACTACCGCGATCCGGGCCGAACCATCTTCTGCCAAGCTTCTTTGCCGGCGATCGTGTCTGGTCTGATCGCGTGTTTTTAACAGTGGCATTTCGCGCCACCTTCTCAAGGATGTATTCAGCCATGGCACTCGATTTTCCCAATCAAAGCCGCAGTTACGACAAAAACGGCGGACGTGTCCGCTTTACCGGGCATGACGGCATGTTCGAAGTGATGTTTTTCATCAGGGCCGATGCGCTGAGTGATCCGGCCGAAGGCGAGGCGAGTTTTCTCGCTGCATTCGATGCAGCCCGCGAGACGATCTACGACGCCGCTCGCAAGATTTACCTGAAGGGCCGCAAGGCAGTCTATGTCCTGACGGCGGCCGATTTCACCTGATCCGCCAGAGGCTCCGCCGCCCGAACTTCACGTCCCATAACTTCACATCAAGGGGCGAAGCAACCCGACACTGCGTCATGAACGTCATGAAGGTCCGAGCGGCGCAAACGAGCCGCTACCGCTCTTGCAGAATAGCGGAAACCCATACCCATCATCCAAACCCCATGTCTGGGTTTTCAGACACACAGCCGTTGCGCCGAGACTTGCGTCCCGGTGGAAAGGCAAAACTTGAAAATCGAATTCCTCCATAACCGAACAGTGTCCCCTCTTTGGAATGACCGGTCACCGGTCAGACAGGAACTGTTCAGCACCGAACGGCTGGAACAGCATGCGATCAGCCTTGCAGCGGCGCAACCCGTGTCCGGCAAGGCTCCGGCGGTGATATCCCTGCACAAAAGACTGGGCGACAATGCCGTCGTTCTTCTGTCTGCCTACCGAGCCGGCATCAATGAACTGAAGAACGGCCGGGAAGTGGTGCCGGCGGCGGAATGGCTGCTCGACAATTATCATCTGGTCGAAAAGCATATTCAGGAAATCAGGAACGACCTGCCGCCCGGCTATTATCGCCAGTTGCCCAAGCTTTCGGATGGGCCCTTTGCCGGTTATCCGCGTGTCTTCGAATTGGCCTGGGCCTTCGTTGCCCATACCGACAGCCTTTTTGATCGCGACAAGCTCGAGCGGTTTCTGATGGCCTATCAGCAGGTCCAGCCGCTGACGATCGGCGAGTTGTGGGCCGTTGCGATCACGCTCAGGATCGTTCTCATCGAAAACCTGCGGCGGCTGGCCGATCAGATTACGGTGGCGCGCGCCGCCCGGCTCGACGCTACGAATCTGGCCATCAAAATTCTTTCAGCCGACGACGGCGAGACGGCTCTTCAGGACGATATCGTCTCACGTTCCAAAGAACCGCTGTCGGAACTCTTTGCCGGACATCTGGCGCGGCAACTTAGAAACCGGGATCCCGAGACCACGCCCGCGCTCGGATGGCTGGAGAAACGGCTTGCGCTGCAGGGATGCACCATCGAAGATGTCGTGCAGCATTCCCAGCAAAGACAAGGCGCCTCGAATGTCACTGTGCGCAACATCGTCACCAGCCTCAGGCTGATTTCCGATATCGACTGGGCGGACGTGTTCGAAAGCGTAAGTCCCGTTGACGTGCGGATGCGCGCTGCGAGCGCTTTTGCGGACATGGACTTCCCGACGCGCGACCTCTATCGCAAGGCGATCGAACAGCTTGCGCGCGGCTCGTCATGGACGGAGCTGGAGGTCGCCGATCAGGCGCTTGAGGCAGCGCGAAAACCGGCATTCGACGAGGATGACCCGACCAATGCCGCGCGGGTCGCCGATCCGGGCTATCACCTCATCGCCGAGGGTCGGCCAGCCCTGGAGCGGGTGATCGGGTTTCAGCCGCCTGTGCGCCTCCGGCTCGGACGCCTCAATATCCGATTAGGCATTGGTGGTTATATCGCGTCGATCCTGCTTGTTACGACACTGCTGATGGCCCTGTCGCTGTTGCTGTTGTTGCAAACTGGCCTGACGGCCGTCTGGCTTGCGCTGTTTGCGATTCTGGCACTGCTGCCGACAAGCGAAGTCGCGACAGCCATCGTCAACCGGACAATGAGCTGGTGTTTCGGCGCCGTCATTCTGCCCGGCCTCTCTCTCAGGCACGGTGTCCCGCCGTCGTTGCGCACGCTCGTCGCCGTTCCCACGCTTCTGACGAATGAAGCGGATATTCTGGAGCAGGTCGAGCGCCTTGAGGTCCATCACCTTTCCGGCGCGGGTGGCGACATCGTCTTCGCGCTTGTCACGGATGGAACCGATGCCGATCAGGAAGAGATTGAAGCGGACGGCCCTTTACTGGCCGTTGCCGCTGCCGCGATCGCGCGGCTGAACGAACGCCACGGGATCGTGAATGGCGGCAATCGCTTCCTGCTTTTGCACCGCCGCCGTCTGTTCAACCCTCTCGAAAACCGCTGGATGGGGTGGGAGCGCAAGCGCGGCAAGCTGCACGAGCTCAATCGCTTGCTGCGCGGCGCCGATGACACCAGCTTTGCTCCGATTGCAGGCGTTCCGCCCGAGGTTCCGGCGGACGTGCGTTATGTGATCACGCTCGATGCAGATACGCGCTTGCCGCGCGATGCGGCACACCGCCTGATCGGCAAGATGGCACATCCGCTTAACCGTCCGCGTTTCAGTTCGGCGGACCAACGGATTGTCGATGGTTATGCCATTCTCCAGCCGCGTGTGACGCCCTCGCTACCGGTGGGCCATGAGGGCTCCCTCTATCAGCAAGTCTTTTCCGCGCCAGGCGGCATCGACCCCTATGCCGCCGCCGCCTCGAATGTCTACCAGGATCTTTTCGGCATTGGCGGTTATACCGGCAAGGGCATCTACGACATCGACTCTTTTGAACAGGCACTTGGCGAGCGTGTGCCGGAGAACACGATGCTCAGCCACGATCTTTTCGAGGGTTCATTTGCCCGGGCGGCCCTGGCCTCCGACGTCGAACTCATCGAGGAATTTCCGGCCCGCTACGACGTCGACGCCAAGCGACAGCATCGCTGGACGCGGGGCGACTGGCAGCTTCTGCCCTGGCTGACCGGACAATACAGGGACGATGGCGTCCTGCCTGCAGTCAATCGTGGCATGATGGTCGACAATCTGAGGCGCTCCCTCATCGCTCCGTTCACGCTTCTGGCCCTTGGCCTTGCCTGGACGATGCCGTTTTCCGCCGCACTGGTGGCGATCGCGCTGGTCTTCGCCACTCTGGCAATCACAGCCTTTCTTCCGGTTTTATTCACCGCCATGCCGCACAGCACCGGCATTCATCTGCGCAGTCACCTGAGCACGCTGGGCGCGGATCTTCGCCTTGCTGCCTTGCGAACCGGTCTCGACCTTGCCTTTCTTCCCGACAGGGCATGGCGGATGACGGACGCGATCGTAACGACGATGAACCGGCTCTATCGCACTCGACGCCATTTCCTGGAATGGACAACAGCCGCCCAGTCGCAGGGCAGCCCGCGCCTCGACCTAACCGGTTTCTACCGCCGCATGGCGCCCGGCACGCTGATCGCCCTTGCCATCGCCGGGACTGCCTGCCTGCTGTCGCCGTCATCATGGCCGCTCATTCTTCCCTTTGCCCTTTTGTGGCTGGCGGGGCCCGCCATTGCCCTTTGGACGAGCCGCCCGCCTGCAGAAAAGGTGGGGGGCGCGACATCCGATGCTGACGCAATCGCACTGCGTCTGATCGCCCGCCGGACATGGCGCTTCTTTGAGACCTTCGTAACGCCTGAAAGCAACATGTTGCCGCCGGACAATTTTCAGGAGGATCCGAAGCCCGTCATCGCCCGGCGCACCTCGCCCACCAATATCGGGCTTTATCTTCTCTCTACCGTCGCGGCCCGCGATTTCGGCTGGAACGGCAAGGTCGAGACCGCCGACAGGCTTGAGGCCACGCTGAAAACGATGCAGGCATTGGCCAAGCACAACGGCCATCTCTTCAACTGGTATGCGACCGATGACATGCGCGTGCTCGATCCCGCTTACGTCTCCTCGGTCGACAGTGGCAACCTCGCGGGCCATCTGCTTGCTCTTGCCAATGCCTGTGAATCCTGGGTCGCAGCGCCTTCGGCTTCAAATATACGGACAGGGCTGACCGACAGTCTGACGCTGGCCCGGCAGGCGCTCGACGCGACCTCCGGAAAGGGCAGACACGCTGATGAACGGCTGACCGGCCTGCTCGACGATATCGAACTCAGGCTGAACGGATCAGAGTCCTTTGAAACGTTAGGCCCCATTCTGGCCCGCCTTGGCGACAAGGCCGTCGCCGTGGCACGGGAGACCATTCCCAAAACCAGCGAGGATGCTTCCGACGATCTCATTTTCTGGCTTGGCAGCCTGAACAGACGGCTGGTCGAGGATCGGCGCGATTGCCTGGCTGACAGGAGTCTGGATATCCGACTATCGGCGATTGCGACCGAAGCGCGGGCGATGGCAATGGCGATGGATTTCGCCTTCCTGCTTGATCCCGAACGCAAGCTCCTTTCGATCGGCTATTCTCTGCCGGACGAAAGTCTTGACGAGAACTGTTATGACCTTCTGGCTTCCGAAGCCCGACTGGCGAGCCTGTTCGCAATCGCCAAGGGCGACGTTGAAACCCGGCACTGGTTTCTGCTGGGACGCTCCGCAACGCCGGTCGGACGGACCTCGGCACTGATCTCATGGTCAGGCTCGATGTTCGAATATCTGATGCCCTCTCTGGTCATGCGCGCATCGGAAACCAGCCTGCTTGCCCAGACCAACCGGCTTGTGGTCCGGCGCCAGCAAGCATATGCCGTCAAGCTTGGCACGCCATGGGGCATTTCCGAATCCGCCTACAATGCCCGTGATACGGAACTGACCTACCAGTATTCCAATTTCGGCGTTCCCGGCCTCGGGCTGAAGCGCGGCCTTTCCGAAAATGCCGTCATAGCGCCCTATGCAACCGGTCTTGCCACCATGGTCGATCCAAAGGCCGCGTGCGCGAACTTTGCCCGGCTGGCCGCCCTAGGCGCGCTCGGTCGCTATGGCTTTTACGAAGCGCTGGATTTCACGCCTGCGAGGCTGCCGGAGAATGACAAGGTCGCAATCGTGCGCACAAGCATGGCCCACCATCAGGGCATGACGATTGTGGCCATCGCCAACACGCTTGATGACGGGATCATGCGCGCCTATTTCCATCGCGAACCGATCATTCAGGCTTGTGAACTGCTGTTGCAGGAACGCATACCCCGCACGGTGATCAACGGGCGTCAAAAGATCGAAGACGCTCCCGTCTCGCCCGTCAAATCTTCACTAGGTCCCGATACATCACGGCGACTTTCCGGGGTCGTGACCGGCCCTCCGGCAACCCATCTGCTTTCAAACGGCCGCTATGCGGTGATGCTGACGGATAAAGGCTCCGGCTACAGCCGCTGGCATGACCTTGCCATCACGCGCTGGCATGAGGACGTCACCTGCGATGATGACGGCTCGCCGATCTTTTTGCGCGATGTCGATGATGGCGCAGTCTGGTCCGCAGGCGCCCGGCCTCTCGGCGGGGAAGACGAAAGCGGCCATGTCGTTTTCGACGAAGACAAGGCCCGTTTCGTCTCCGTTCACGATACGCTGACCACGACAATGGAGGTGCTGGTTTCGGGCGAGGACGACTGTGAGGTCCGGCGCGTCTCCATCTCCAACACCGGCAGGCGCGCACGCGAAATCGAAATCACATCCTGTGCCGAACTGGTTCTCGCGCCGGCTTCGGCCGATACCGCCCACCCGGCGTTTTCGAAGATGTTCGTCCAAACGGAATATGCCGCTGAATATGGCGCGCTGATCGCAACCCGCCGCCCGCGCACGCCGGATGAACCCCGCATATGGGCCGCCCATTTTGCCGTGGTCGAAGGCCAACCCGCCGCCGACCCGCAATACGAGACCGACCGGGCCCGTTTCATCGGTCGCGGCAATACGGTCGCCACCGCGACATCCATGGCGGGCGACACGCCGCTTTCGAATACGGTCGGCACAGTGCTCGATCCGGTTTTCGCGATCCGGCAGCGCTTGAAGGTCGCTGCCGGAAAGTCCGCCCGCATCGCCTACTGGACCGTCGTCGCGTCTTCGCGTGCCGAACTCATCGACCTGATCGACAGGCATCTTGATCGCAGCGCCTTCGAACGCGCCCGGACGCTCGCCTGGACCCAGGCCCAGGTTCAGCTTCGCCATCTCGATGTCAAATCGGGTGAAGTCGCGGATTTTCAGCGATTGGCCGCCCCGATCATCTACGCGGATCTGCGCTATCGGGCATCGGCAACCGAAATTGCGCGCGGCGCCGGATCCCAGTCCGATCTCTGGCATCTCGGTATTTCCGGTGATTTGCCGATCGTGCTACTCAGCATAGACGACGCGCAGGACATGGCGCAGGTCCATCAATTGCTGCGGGCGCACGAATACTGGCGGATGAAGAGCCTTGCGGTCGATCTCGTCATCGTCAACGCCCGTGCCTCGTCCTACACACAGGACCTGCAGATCGCCATCGAGACCGCGCATCGCAGCAGCCAGTCGCGGCCACGCCCCGGTATCGAACTGGCACAGGGCTCGGTCTTCGTTCTCCGGGCGGACCTGATGAGCGCAGAGGCGCTCGCGCAGCTTCATTCGGTCGCCCGTGTCAGGCTGAATGCCCGGTGCGGCCCGATTGCACAGCAATATCCACAATTGCCGTCTCCGCCTGCCATGCCAGTAAAACCGGCATGGCCGAAGCGCGCCTCAAGGAAAGACATTGCGCCCTATCAGCGCCCGGCACTCGAGTTCTTCAACGGATTTGGCGGCTTTGACAAGGATGGCAGGGAGTATGTGACCATTCTCGAAGCGGATGCGGTCACCCCTGCGCCCTGGATCAATGTGATCGCCAATTCCCGTTTCGGTTTTCAGGTTTCTGCGGAAGGCAACGGCTACACGTGGGCTGAAAACAGCCGCGAAAACCAGCTGACAGCTTGGTCGAATGACCCGGTCACCGATCCGGCCGGCGAAGCGTTTTATATCCGCGATGAAGAAACGGGCGAACTTTTCTGCCCGACGGCGCAGCCTATCCGGCGCGAAGGGGCCTATATCGCCCGCCACGGCTTCGGCTATAGCCGGTTCGAACATGAGCAAGACGGAATTTCGGCTGATCTTCTCCAATACGTACCGCTCGCCGACCCGATCAAGATTTCACGCCTGACGCTCCGCAACACGTCCGGTCGGCCGCGGCGTCTGACGGTCACAAGTTACGCCGAACTCGTTCTTGGCGGCTCGCGCGGTGCTACGGCGCCGTTCGTCATCACAGACATCGATGTAAAGACCGGAGCCCTGTTTGCGCGAAATCCGTGGAGCGCCGGCTTTCCCGGTCGCGTCGCTTTTGCCGACCTTGGCGGCGAACAGACGGCCTGGACGGCGGACAGGAGCGAATTCCTCGGCCGTCACGGCAATGCCTCCGGGCCGCGCGCCCTTGGTCGTGACCAGCCGCTTTCAGGCGCCACAGGCGCTGGCCTTGATCCCTGTGCCGCCCTGCAGCGGACGATCGTGATCAGCCCCGGCGAAACGATGGAGATCACTTCGTTTCTGGGTGAATGCACCTCTGTGGACGAGGCGCGCAGCTTGATTGCGTGCTACCGCGAGGCCGATCTCGACGCGGTCCTGCAGGCGGTCACCGATCACTGGAGCGATCTTTTGCAGACCGTTCAGGTGAAAACGCCGGACCGGGCGATGGATATCATGTTGAACGGCTGGCTGCTCTACCAGACGGTTGCCTGCCGCGTCACCGCCCGCTCCGCCTTCTACCAGGCAAGCGGCGCCTATGGTTTCCGCGACCAACTTCAGGATGGCATGGCGCTGACCTTTGCCCGACCGGAGGAGACCCGGCATCACCTCCTGCGCGCCGCCTCCCGGCAGTTTATCGAGGGCGACGTCCAGCATTGGTGGCTGCCCCAGTCCGGCCAGGGCGTCAGAACCCGCATCTCCGACGACCGGGTCTGGCTCGCCTACGCGGCCGCGACCTATGTGAAAACCACCGGCGATGACGCCGTGCTCGATGTACCCGTGCCCTTCCTCGAAGGCCCGCTGCTCGAACCCGGACAGCACGATGCGTTTTTCCATCCGACTGTCGCAGTCGAAGAGGCTGCGCTTTTCGAACACATGGCGCGCGGTCTTGACCAGTCCATTGAACTGACCGGAGGGCATGGCCTGCCGCTGATGGGCACCGGCGACTGGAATGACGGCATGAACCGGGTCGGCGAAGGCGGCAGGGGCGAGAGCGTTTGGCTCGGCTGGCTGCTGCTGGCGGCAATCGATCTTTGCGCCCCTCTTGCCGACCGGCGCGATCCGCAGCGCGCCGGCCGCTGGCGCGCCCATGCCGAAACGCTGCGCGCAGCCATCGAAACCCATGCCTGGGACGGCGAATGGTATGGCCGGGCAACCTTCGACGACGGCACATGGCTTGGCACAAGCGACAATCCGAAGTGCCGTATTGACTCGATTGCACAGTCCTGGGCCGTCCTGTCGGGCGCCGGGGATCCGGCCCGCGCCGCGACCGCGCTTTCTTCGCTCGAACGGCACCTCATCCGGCCCGATGAAGGCCTGGCACTGCTGTTCACCCCGCCCTTCGACGACGGCGCGCGCGATCCGGGCTATATCAAGGGCTACCCGCCGGGCCTGCGCGAAAATGGCGGACAATACAGCCATGCGGCCATGTGGGCGATCATGGCGTTTGCCAAGTCGGGAAACGGCGACAAGGCGCAGGCGCTCTTTTCGCTGCTGAACCCCGTCAATCATGCCCTCACCGCCGCCGACGCGGAGCGCTACAAGGTCGAGCCCTATGTCGTCGCCGCCGATGTCTATTCCGTCGCGCCGCATGTCGGGCGTGGCGGCTGGACATGGTATACCGGCTCCGGTGGCTGGATGTACCGCTCGGGCATCGAAGGCATTCTCGGCATTCGCCGCGAAGGCGCCTTCCTGCTGGTCACCCCTTCCCTCCCGGCGGAATGGCCGGGCTTCGAAGCTGTTGTGACGGTTGGCAAGACCCGCTTCGATATCCGCGTTGATAATGGCCGCCGACCGGGCGCGGACGCATGGTCGGCCATGCTGGATGGCGATGCGTTGACGCTGTTCGAAAACATCGCACGGGTGCCGATCGACGGCGGCAAGCATACATTGCTTTTGAACTGATGCCGTTGGGGGCGTGGATGACGCGCCGCCGGTTCAGACTTCCTCGGTGACGACATCGAACTGCCGGAGAATGGCCGGGCCGAAGGCCGTCGACATCGCCACATCGGTTGCATCGCGGCCTCTCGCCATCAGGATGCGGCCGATGCGTGGGCTGTTGTGCCGCGCATCGACCGTGTACCAGCGACCGCCGAGATAGACTTCCATCCAGGCGCTGAAATCCATCGGGTTCGGGTCCATCGGTACGCCGATATCGCCGAGATAGCCTGTGCAATAACGCGCCGGGATATTGAGGCACCGGCAGAGCGTGATGGCGAGATGGGCATAGTCGCGACAAACCCCGACGCCATCTGTGAAGCCGCCAAAGGCAGTCCTGAACGGGTCGGCCTTCATATAATCGAATGCGATCCGCTGATGGGTGAAATCCAGGATCGCCTGCACGCGCGGCCAGCCAAGCGGCGTATTGGCAAAGTAGCTCCAGGCAAAATCGGCAAGACGGTCGGTGTCGCAGTAGCGGCTGCCGAGCAGATAGACCAGCACGTCATCCGGCAGATCGTTGATCTGGTGCTGAATGGCGCCATGGGGAACAGGATCGGGTAGGCCGTCGTCATGGATCTCAAACGCGGTGGAAATCGTGGTCCTGCCCGGGGGCGCGACGATGCGGTTGCAGGCATTGCCGAAAACGTCGGGATAGGCCGATACGTCGATCGGACGATCGAAGGACAGGACCTGCGCCGTCAGGAGATCCGCCCAGCGGGACGGGAAGACGTTGAGGGTCAGCAGCATCGGCGTCGGATGTTCACAGTCATAGCCGATATGGAAGCCAGCGCGTATCTTCATGTCTTACCTGTCCCTTGCTTTGATTGATTGATCGATCACGTCTCCAGAGGTAACGCGGCATAACGCCGTTCCGTCCGTCGAACGGCAGAATAAATCGGCCTTACTCCGCAATGTCCTCGTCGGAACGTTGGCGCGTCGGCTCTGCAAGCCGCCACGGTGGCGTGGTCAGATTGCCGCGCTTATGTCGTCCGGCTGCGTCGTGACGTTAACCTGCACTTCCATGCCGTCGAAATCGAGCGCCCCGCCATCATAGCAGCCTGACAGGGGAACCGCCTGGCTCGGGTCCCGGGCGATGCCGACGCGAATGAGATCGCGATTGCCGACAATGCCGTTGGTCGGATCGAACTCCACCCATCCTGCACCCGGCAGATAGACCTGGCACCAGGCATGCGTCGAGCCGCCGCCCAGCGTCACGGACCCATCGCGGTCCGGCACATAGATATAGCCGGTAACAAAGCCGGCCGCGAGCCCGAGCGAGCGGGCCGCCTCCATCATCAAAAGCGCGAAGTCGCGGCAGGTGCCGCTGCGAAGCAGGAGCGTTTCGCAGGGCGTCTGGGTGCCGTACTGGCTGCGCCGGACATAGCTGAAACTTTCCCTGATCCCGTTGCACAGCGTCATCAGCACATGGCCGGTGCGCGCCGTATTGCCATAGGGCACGAAGCGTTTCGCCCACCGGCCGACTTCATCGCCGGGATCGGGGTAGTGCCGCGCAATGGTCTTCTCGAGATCGATTGCTTCTTCCGGATCATAGGAAAACGGGAAGCCGGATGCTCTCTGGTCCATCTCCAGATCGAGCGGGATGTGCGCCGTATGATCAACCTCGATCGTGGTTTCAAACCGCAGTTCCGGGGCGGTTACATCGACATCGACAAGCGCGATGCAGTTGCCGAAGACATCGTGAATCCAGCGAATGCGTGCCTCTCGCGGAAAAACCTTCAGCGCGCAATTCAGAAGCGTCTGGTCGAAGCTGTCACGGGGGCGGAACATCAGCCGGTGGCGCCCGAAACCGACCGGTCGCCGATAACGATAGACGGTGAGATGGCGCACCGAAAAGATCGTCATTCAACACCTGCACAGTCACGCGGACAGTGCCGGGATAGCCCCTTGAGATCGAATGCTTCCATCACTTTTCGCTGCGCACTAGCGGATAATCCGGCGCGTCGTACAGCATACGGATCTGTCTGTCGTCGTAGCGGTTTTCATCAATCTCCAGCACCGATCCCCGAAGCTTGCAGCCTTCTCTCTCTTCCACGGCAAAACGCACCGCGTCAGCGGCAGTATCAAACCGTTTGTAGCGAGGGCCGCGGCTTCCCTTGGCCTTGCGACCGGGATAGAGGGCTGCTTCGACCTGATAGTCGAATTCGTTCATCTGTTCATTCCTGTTGGAGAAAAGCCTTATGGCAAGCCGCGAGACAAGTTTTCGTCTCATACCGCTTCTTTTACACCTTACACGACAAATCCCACCTGCGTAAGCTATCGGCTCGATGCCTGGCGCAGTTAGCCAGAGGAAACCGAAGGCATCATGGAATTTCGCAAGACTGACATGCCTCAACGCCTTTGACCTCTGGACGGCAGTTGGGGTGCCTGTCGATGGGCATTCTGAAATGCCAATCATGCATTTCACATTGAATGTCGGAAATCCATCTGTAGGACGTATCCGTTGGCAATATCGAAGGGCAATCTTTGGACGGGTGAATAACATCCAGGTCGACACGCTCCCCACTCAGTCAGTTGGTTGTCCAAATCGGGCCCGGGCGAGATGCCGGCTTCGTCCTCTGTTCGATTTCGCTGGATGCATTCATTAGCCCGGCGTTCCAAGGGGCGCAGACCCGGCAAACTATTGCTATCCAGAGCGCGCACATGCTGTTGTTCGGCGGCTCACAAAGGTGGTGACCATGACCCCGAATACCGATAGCAACGCCAAATCCCCGATGCCGACATACATCCGGCGCTTGCCTCCGCCCTCGCGGCGAAAGGCTACAGCGCGCTGACGCCGGTCCAAATGGCGATGACGAATGAAGATCACGTTGACGCCGATCTGCTGGTGCGGCGCGACGAACGCGAACACGCCATCATCAATACGCTGCTCGATTCCGACAGTTCAAGCGCCCTGGTGTTCTGCCACACACGCGAAGCCGTTCGCTATCTGACGGCGCGCCTTTCAAATCGCGGCTTCGCGGTGGTTTCGCTTTCGGGCGAGATGGCAAAGTCGGAGCGGTCGAATGCGCTGCAATCCATGCGCGACGGGCGCTCGCATGTCTGCGTGGCGACCGATGTGGCTGCGCGCGGCATCGACCTTCCGAACCTCGACCTCGTGATCCACGCCGACGTGCCGAGCAACCCGGAAACGCTGCTGCATCGCTCCGGCCGGACCGGTCGCGCCGGTCGAAAGGGCGTCTGCGTGCTCATCGTCCCGGAAAACAGGCGCGGTGCTGCCCAGCGCGTGCTTTCATTGGCGAAGTTGACGGCGCCCGTCCGTGCAGCACCCGGCATTGCCGACATCGAGGCGCGCTACCGCCGGCGGATCATCGATGCCGCCGTCTCTTCCGCGCCGCCCGACGGAGCGGAAGCGGAGATCATCGCCGAATTGCTGGAGCGTGCGGGGCCCGAGCGCATCGCAGAGCGGCGTTCCTCCGCCTGCAACGGGCTGCTCACCCCGTTCCCGAGGAACTGTGGCCGCTTCCCGCCGAAACGCTCAAGGCGAAGACTTCCGCTCGCGCCCGCCGGTCTGAAGACAAACACATGTCAGCACGCGAGCCGCGCAACACGGACTTGCAGGATGGCGTATGGTTCACCATCTCGCTCGGGCGCAAACAGCGTGCCGACCCGAAATTCCTGCTGCCCATGATCTGCAATGCCGGCGGTGTGACCAAACGCGATGTCGGCAGGATCAAGATCGATGACACCGAAACCCGTTTCGAAATTTCCGCCGACAAGGCTGCCGATTACTCGGAACTGATCAGGCAGCCCGGCAGCCTCGAGAAAGGCATCAGGATCGCGCCGGCCGGCAAGATGCCCGAAAAGCCGAGACAAGCGAAACCGAAGTTCAAGCAGGACGGCAAGCCGGCCCGCAAACACCAGCCTCCGTCGGCCGACCGCGGCAAAGCGGCGAAACACAAGGCCCGCAAACCGAAGCGCCACGCCTGATCGGCGCCTTCTGCCGTGCGCCGCCTTAATGACTGCTTTCGGGAACCACGCGCGCCCCAAGCCAACGTCCAAAATGGCGACGCATAGTCGCTGACGGCCCAGAACAGACGTCCGTACCAGGCGCTGCGGATGACCGGCCGCCGCTCTAAACTGCCCTTTCCCTCGATGTTTCCAGCCCGCGTTTCTGACGTTCTATGAACGCAAGAGACTTGCGGTTTCCGTCTGCAGGAATTCCACGAAAGCCCGTACGCGCGCGGGAATGAAATGCGCAGAGGGATAGACCGCGTGGACTTCCAGTGGAGCATATTCATAGTCAGGGAGAACACGTTGCAAGCGCCCATCTTCCAACTCCCTGCTGATCAATGGCATTTGCGCCGCGCCTAAACCAAGCCCCGCCACCAGCGCCCTCGTCAGCACGTAGGCATTATTGGCTTTAAAGACGGTTCTTACAGGGCATTCCTCAGGGCCAGCCGGGCCGATCAAGGGCATGCGTCTCCGTTAGGGGAAGCGTTGAAGCGCACTTGAACATGCTGTTTCAGATCCACGATGCTCTCCGGCATCCCATTTGCCGCCAGATAAGCGGGAGAGGCCACCAGAATTCGACGCACCTCACCCAGGCGCCGCGCGACAAGAGTCGAAGAAGGCAAGGTCCCGAGGCGGATCGCGATATCGACGGCTTCAGCGGTGAGGTCTGCAATACGGTCGTCCAGCACCAGGTCCAGTTCCAGATCCGGGTGGAGCTGGTGAAACCTGACCGCAGCATTCGCGATATGGCTCTGCCCCAGCCCGATGGGCGCATGCACCCGGAGCGGCCCCCTGAATGCAGCCTTGCCATCGGACGCCACCTCGGTCGCTTCATGAACCGCATCCAGGATGCCTAGGGATCGTCTGCGAAACTCCTCTCCGGCATCGGTCAGTGTCAATCGCCGGGTCGTTCGCTGGATCAGTCGGGTGCTGAGATGCCGCTCCAGCGCTGCAATCTGCTGGCTGACCGCCGACTGGGACAGGCCCAGGTCCCGTCCCGCAGCCGTAAGGCTGCCGGTATTCGAGACGCGAAGGAAGATCGTCATTGCGCGCAGCATGTCCATCGAAATTCATTCGCTCAGATAATGGATCTTAGAAGATTTGGCCAACTTCTCGCATCATGACTTATGTGTGAAACCTTGTCCATCGCAATGCAAAATGGAGAAGAACAATGGGAACCGCACCAAGAGTGGCGCTTGTGGTCGGGGCAAACGGCGTGATCGGCGGCAACCTGATCGACTATCTGTCGACGCTGGATGACTGGCAGATCATCGGGCTGTCTCGTCGCGGCGGACAGTCCACCGAACGCATCCGCTACATCAGCGTCGATCTGTTGGATGCACAGGACACCAGCGCAAAGCTCTCGGGGCTCACCGAGGTCACGCATATCTTCTACGCAGCCTATCAGGATCGCCCGAGTTGGGCTGAACTGGTGCCCCCCAACCTCGCCATGCTGAGCAATGTGGTCGACGCAATCGAGCCGGTGGCACCGCGGCTGGAGCATGTCAGCCTGATGCAGGGATACAAGGTCTACGGGGCGCATCTCGGCCCGTTCAAGACACCGGCACGAGAGGACGACCCCGACCATATGCCGCCGGAGTTTAACATCGACCAGCAGGCCTTTCTCCAGCGTCGTCAGGCCGGCAATGACTGGTCATGGTCGGCACTGCGTCCCTCGGTCGTGATCGGCTTCGGCCTGGGAAATCCAATGAACCTCGCCATCGCAATCGCTGTCTACGCCTCGATGTCCAAGGAACTCGGGCTGCCCTTGCGGTTTCCGGGTAAGCCGGGTGCCTATGACAGCCTGCTGGAGATGACGGATGCCGCGCTCCTGGCCCATGCGACAGTCTGGGCCGCGACCACACCAGCCTGTGCCAACCAGGCGTTCAACATCACAAACGGCGACATGTTTCGCTGGTCCGAGATGTGGCCAAAAATCGCAAGATACTTCGACCTGGAGGTTGCGCCGCCTCTGCCCATGTCCCTGTCCACGATCATGGCAGACAAGGGTCCGCTCTGGGAGAACCTGGTATCCCGTTATGACTTGGCTGTTTCCTCCTACGAGCAGGTCTCTTCATGGGAGTTTGCAGATGGGGTGTTCGGCTGGAACTACGACTTCTTTTCTGACGGCTCGAAAGCAAGACGCTACGGCTTCCACGAATTCGTCTACACTGAAGCGATGTTTCTTTCGGTCTTCGACACGCTTCGAACGCGCGGGATAATACCGACCGCAAGTTAGCGATTACAGCGATCTGGCTGGGCAAACACGATCAAGGAGGGGCTGGATGGTATGCGGTCAGAAAACCAATATGGGGCCAAGGCACCACGCGGATAGGGAGGGGACTGTCCTCGGGGCATGCCTACTCCCTGCGCTTAGCTGCCGTTTATTTCGACTGCCGCGAAGAAACGCTCCCCGCCCTTTTTTAGACGTTCGCACGTTGCGCAACGAATGGCAGCTTTCAGGATAAGGTCGAGAGAGATCTAGTGGCCGAAATGGGGCGCAAAGCGGACAGCGTGCTCCGCTGAGAGGCGGAGCATGTCTCATCAACATGATCTGCTTTCTCCTGACTCGTGCTCACGGCAATACCTGCAGGACGTCCATCAACCTTTTACTCATCAACCTTTTACTATTGTATTTTTGCCGACAACCCTTGCGCCACGTGTGTCGAAATCCGATCTTGGATTTCTCTGATCGGATTATCGTCACGTGCGACATAGCGTCCGGTAACAGCAATTGTTTTGTGCCCAAGTAGATCGCGGATCTGAAAAGCATTCGCTCCGCTTGAGCCCGCCATGGTTCCGACCATGTGTCGGAGGTCGTGTATTCTCAGATCTTCAAGGCCTGCTCTCTTCCGCAACTTGCGCCAGGCGCGTTCGGCATTGGATTTATCAAAAGGTGTTGTGCCCGACCCGGAGGTGAAGACAAACTCGCTGCCCGGAACCCTTTCCATGGAGGCTAAAAGATCAAGGGCGATTGTCGAGGTGACATGAGATCGTGCGCCTGCCTTAGCGTCTTTCAGATTGAGAACGCCGCGTTCGAAGTCGATTTCGGCCCAAGTCAACGAGAGCAGTTCTGAAAGGCGGCAGCCGGTAAGCGCGAGCAGGCGAAAGAAGTTGATCAAACCGGCCGAGACCGAGCCGTCTAGTTCGGCCGCACGAAACACCACCCCAATCTTTTCTAAGTCGGCATCGGGGATAGGTCGGTTGCGGATGTTTTCCTTGTAGCGTTGCAACTTGTTGACTGGGTTCGTGCCATCGTTTCGATATCCCCAGACCTCCGCAAGGTTGAAAGCTTTTGATATCACGGAAAGGACAAAGTTGGCCTGCCGGGGTGTTTCCCGCATGTTCCTGTGCAATTTGGCGATGTCCTGCCGCGTGACCTCTTTGACCTTAAGTTTGCCAAGGGCTGGACGGATGCGACGATCTACCAGGCGTTTTACCTCTGCCTGGGTCGTAGGCTTGTTATGAACCTCGACGTGGCTCGTAACGTATTCAGTCATGAGGTCGTCGACGGTCGGCTCGGCTTTCCATGCAGCGCGAGCCGCTACCGGGTCGCCTCCTTTCGATACCTCGTGGCGGACTTCGGCCGCGAGCTTCCGCGCTTGATCAGGGGTGATTTCACCATGTCGTCCAAGTGTCTTGCGTTTTGATCGACCGCCCGCATTGCGGTATTGTACAATGTAGCTCTTAACACCTGTTGGCTTGATGCGGATGCCGAAGCCCCGCAGCTCGTCATCCCACACGACCTGTTCTTTATCGGTTGCTTTCAGTGTGTCGACGACACGCTTCGTCAGTTTGACCATTGTGGTTCCTGTCGAGGGCTGCGACGGCATGACGGCCTCTGACACCGACTGCATTCTCTCTAGCTATTTGAATTCAAAGTCTAATGACGGCGATGACAGCCGTGACAGCGACTGTCTTTCATTTCTGCGAGGTGGCTGCATTAACTTGTCTGAAACAGGCGTGGCGCAAAATCTGTTTCTTATTCGGGTAAGCGCCAGGTAAGCATGAGGTAAGCAGAGTGGGTAGAACTGTAGCGCGTTTCATCGTATTCAATGTTAAAATTAATGGCGTTAAATCAATGATATAACGTACTCAATCGTAGATCAAGGTATTAGTGAGTATGCGGATATAACAGATTCCTAATCTGAGGGTCACGCGTTCGAATCGCGTCGGGATCACCAAAGATTTCAATCAGATAGTCTATCATGCGTTCCTACACGTTCCCGACGGCGTTCCTACACGTCTGTTTTCTGTGTGTTCATGGCCTTTCTGCGGGCGATTCGAAGCTCGGCGACATGGCGTGTTTTCTCCAGTGTCGTGCGATTGTAGCGCGTCGTCGTTTGGATGTTTTTATGGTTTGCGTGGTGGCGCAGATGTTCGATATCGGCACCTGCATCCGAGCCTTCCGTCACGCCACCGGCTCGACTATCCCTGTTCCAGACATCTTTCGGAACGCCTGCTTCAGTCGCGACCTCACGCCAGATTTTGTAGAAATAACGATAGCGATACGGAAGGCCGGTCGTTTCGGATTTTACCACCGGCCCGACTCTCTGGTCCTGGGGCACCATATCCAGTAGCTTTTGGAGCATTGGGTATGCGTGTGTGTCATGCTCTGCCGTCTGCCCAGTTTTGCTCGTTGGCTTTGATAACACGCCATCTGCGCCAATATGCGACCACAATAGCCCGTCGACCCAACGCTGGCCACGATCAACAATACCGCCGGTCTCTGGATCTTTGGTTCTCTCCCAACGACCAATGACATCTATCTGTCTCAAAGTCAGGTCGAACTGGAGTGCCTGGGCGATGGCGATCGACAATAGCCCTTTTTCGATGGCTCTTTCGCAAATTGTCTGGGCTTGGTCGTAGGTAACTGACTTGGTGCGTGCCGCTGGCGCGGTAAATTCCATGCCGGAAAGGATCGTTGCGAGACGAAAGCATTCAGCGATATTCATAACCACGCCGAACTTGATTACTATCCGGAGCAGTTGCATAGCCTTATAGGCGCGCCGTTGACGTTCTGGTTTGCCCCCGCTCGCAGGCAGTTTAAAATTGTTGTACCACCGGACGAAGTCGAGCCCAGTCAGCTTTCCCAGACGGCGAGCTCCGACCGATTTTTCCAATAGCCCGAGGCTCTCGTCATACATTGCGCGCGTATTCGCTTTAACATGATTGTAAGGGCTCTCTGGTGTTGTCTGATAAAGGCGGATCAACGATCTCAAAGTACCGTCGTATCGTTTGTTCTGCCCTCTGTCTTGTTGCGACAGCCACTCTTTCAATTCTGCAGTGAGGACACGGCAACGATGCCTGATTTCATTGTCATCGCCGTGCACGCGAACGGTTTTGATCGGATAACCTGCAGTGTCGCGGGAAACCGCTGACGCAACCCAATAATACGCGACCGTGCCATTTGTCCTGCGCCTTGCTTTCAGGCCGGGTGCTTTCAATTCCATGTTTCTTCTCCATCTAGGCCGGGATTGGCCTGCACTGCAGATTCGACCAATCCATAGCGACGATCAAGAAATGCTTCGCATGCCGGCCAGTAGCGGCGGTTAAAGAAGAGCGGATCTGGTGTTGGAAAACCTGACTTTGTGAGCGCGGGAAGTGCGGACTTCAGCTGATTGTCAATCAGCGTTGTAATGGGACCCCATTTAGGCGTCCAAAAGGAACCCCTCCCTTGGGTTGCACTCGGCGATCAGCGCGCGCAGGCCCGGAGCCATCAATTTAGCGTAGAGGCTTGCGGGCGCGGGTTGTTTGGCTTCTTCGGCTTTAGCTTTGAGAACGGTTTCTGAAGCGCCAGGATTCGTTTCCGGTTTCGATGATCTCGCAGTGGTGCGTGAGCCGGTCGAGGAGCGCAGCGGTCATCTTTGCGTCGCCAAACACGGCCGAAGCAGCGCTCATGCTGACCGATCTCGACGCCATCCTGGCGAATGACGATGTGCTCAGCGTATGCGTGGATCTCGGCCGGACGGCCCACAGCGGTCGACAGTACGGAATACTTGTTGTTGTCGAAGCGGACGAGGCAAGTCTTGCCGATCGCGGCCTGAACAGCATGGAAGCCATCGAACTTGCCCGGGTATCCGATCAGATTGGATCGCTCTTCCTCGAAGACGTCCCAGACCGTGCGCTGTGGCTGATCGACATGTTTGTGGGCACGGGCGTAATTGATGCATTTGTCCAGCAGCCACCCGTTCAGCTCCCCATAGGACTTGAAGCGTAGTCTTGGTGTGAAGAAGCGCTCCCTGACCAGGTTAACCTGGTTCTCGACCTGTCCCTTCTCCCAGCCGGACGCCGGCGTACAGGCCACTGGCTCGACAAGGAAATGACTGCACATCTGTGAGACAAACGGCGGTTGTATTGCCTTTCCTTGCCGACAAAGACCGTCTCCACCGCGGTCTTCATGTTGTCATAGATCCCGCGCGTACAAGCCCCGCCGAAGAAGGCGAATGCCCGGTCATGGGCGTCGAAGACCATCTCCTGTGTCTCTCGCGGATAGGCCCTTACATACATCATCCGGCTGTGGCAGAGCCGGACATGCGCCACCTTGATGGTTGTCGTCACGCCGTTCAGCACGACAATCTCGTGGCTCCAGTCGAACTGGTAGGCCTCACCGGGTGCGTAATAGAGCGGCACATAGGCTTCTGTCGAAACAGAACCGCGCTCCTTAGACCATTTGCGGGCATAACGCCGGACGGCATCGTAGCCGCCTTCGTAACCTTGATCGCGCAGATCTTCATATATCCGGATGAGCGTCAGCCGTTCGCGCGACGGCTTGGCATCATTGGCGAGCAGTATTCCATCGAGCTGGTCCTGCCACGGTCCAAGCTTCGGGCGAGGCTGCGTCGTGCGCTCATAGGAGAACGCTGTCTCACCACCGCGCAGAACCTTCCGTACCACTTTACGCGAAATGCCCAATTCCCGGCAGATCGCTTTGATCGGCATGCCTTGCGTCAGGGCAAGCCGGCGTATCTTCGCAATTGTTTCCACAACAAGCATCCAAATAAAAAGCCTCCGAGATAAACCGGAGGCTGTTGTAACCCCTGTGCCAGAAGGGGTCCCTTTTGGAAGCCGATCACCCCTCTAACGGGGTCCTTATTCCACGCCTAATCACACGCCAAATACGCATTGAGCAGCTACCTCCCAGCGATGGTTTCGCCGCGTGCCCGCGCCTCTACACTGCGTGTGCTGCCTATGGTCGACCTGACGGTTGCATCGCAGCAGCAGCTCTATCCGACCTTTGCGACGCTCGGGCGGTTGAGCCTGCTGGAATATGCTCCGCAGAAGCAGTCGGGGATCGCGCCAGCCTTTTCAATCTGACGGTATACTGAAATAGCTTTCCGGTTCAGGCCAGGAAGAGCGTTCGGTCGCGCATCAATGAAATCCATCCATGGGCGAGATTAACTGACCCACGGTTATCACGCTGTCGACTCTGCCTTACGTGAAATGCAGCCAGGACCGCAGGCAAAGCACTCGCTTCTCCCCGCTCCGGTTCTGATATGTAACAGACACGCTCCGTCCAGTTCGATTTTGAAGATGAAGAAGCCTGAAACGGAGGCGAATAAAATGATCCAGGAAGAAACCTACACCCTTCCGAATGGCGTGAAGCTTCCGAAGCTCGCGCTCAGCACCTGGATGATTGATGATGGGGCTGTCGGTGCGGCGATAAAGGCTGCCGTCGAGATTGGCTATTGCCATATCGACACGGCGCAGGCCTATGCCAACGAACGCGGCGTCGGCTAGGCCGTCCGCAATTCCGGCGTTGCACGCGACGATCTGTTCGTGACGTCCAAGCTTGATGCGTCCCACAAGAACTACGCCGATGCGAAAGCAGCCATCGATACCTCGCTGAAAACACTCGGCCTTGATCAAATCGACCTGATGCTAATTCACAGCCCGCAGCCCTGGGAAGACTTCGCCGGTGAAACCCGGTTCTTTGAAGGGAACCTTGAGGCCTGGCGCGCGCTGGGAGAAGCCTATAATGCCGGAAAGCTCCGCGCGATCGGCATTTCCAACTTCGAGAAGCAGGACCTCGACAACCTGCTCGACAATGTTTCGGTCAAGCCGATGATCCACCAGCTACTTGCTCACATCAGCAACACGCCCTTCGATCTGATCGTTTATACCAAAAGCAAGGGTCTGCTGGCGGAAGCCCATTCGCCTGTCGCCCATGGCAAGATTCTCGACAACAAGAAGATCGTCGAGATGGCCGTCAGGTATGATGTCAGCGTGCCGCAGCTTTGCATCCGCTATTGCCTCGAGCTTGACCTTCGGCCGCTGCCGAAGACGGCGAATCCGGAGCACATGCGCACCAATGCGGCAGACGATTTCGAGATTTCTGCCGCCGACATGGAAACGCTGAAGAACATCGAGCGCATCAAGGATTATGGAGATCCGAGCATGTTCCCCGTTTACGGCGGCAAGATGTAGTCTTCGACACGAGATCAGGTGCGCCAGCTGCGGATCGTGCGGGCACGGTCCGCAGTCGTGTTCTAGACGACCCTGCGGAAGGGCGTCGGATATCTGCCAAACGCTCGGAACGAAACAGAAAGGATAGCTTCAGTGCCACATATCACTGTCAAGATCTGGCCCGGGAAGGCTGAAAAGGAAAAGCAAGCCCTGGCTGAGGCCGTTACCCAGGATGTCATGAAGCACCTGGGTGCCAGCGCGGATTCGATCTCCGTTGCCATAGAGGAAATCGAATCCAGCAAGTGGGAAGACACCGTCTATGTGCCCGAGATCGCGCCTGCCATGGACAAGCTCTATAAGAAGCCCGGCTACAAGATGTAGCAAAGCAAAGCCGGGGGATGAGGTCCATCTCCCGGCCTTTTCATGCACGGCTGAGAAAGGCGTTTAGCGCTTTCTTTCAAGTCGTCTCTTACTTCGGAAAATCCGCGCTGAGCGTGACGTCTTTCCACTGCTCGAAATTCTGCCGTAGTTCGTCCAGTCGCTCCATCGCCCGATTATACGCCTGGGCGCTCAAAAGCAGGCGCAGCGGCGGGTTTTCGGTCTCATAGGCTTTGATAACGGCCGCGGCCGCGCGAACGGGGTCACCATCCTGTTGTCCAGATCCTGCCTTGAGCCCCTTGCGGTAAGCGCCTGCGGTTTCGGCATAGTCTTCGATCTCGATGGATGACTCGATAACAGATCGACCGGCCCAGTCGGTCCTGAAGCCGCCCGGCTCCACAATGGTAACATTGATGCCAAGCGGACGTGCTTCCTTGGCGAGTGCTTCGGAAAGCGCCTCAACGGCAAACTTCGAGGCGTTGTAATAGCCAAGCGCCGGATAGGCGATCAGACCGCCGATCGACGAGAAATTGAAGATATGGCCCTTTCGACAGGCCCGCATTCCGGGCAGAACCTTAAGTGTCACCGTGTTCAGGCCAAAGACATTGGTCTCGAACTGACGGCGAATCTCGGCATCTTCGCCTTCCTCGATACCGGAGAAATAGCCATAGCCGGCATTGTTGACGAGAACGTCGACTCGGCTAAAACGCGCCTCGGCTTCTGCGACCGCTTTTTCGATCTCGGAAGGAACTGTGACGTCGAGCTTCAGCGGCAAGGCGCGGTCTTCGTTTCCAGTAACCAGATCTTCAAGACTTGCGACATTGCGGGCGGTCATTGCGATGCGCCAGCCCTTGCAAAGAACCTGTTTGGCAATTTCTCGACCGAAACCGGTGGAACATCCCGTTACGAACCATACTGGTGTGTCCTCGGCCATACTAATACCTTTCACATGATGTTGTTTTCAGCAACGCTGGCCACCACTCACCCCAAAGAGGCAAGGCCACGGGCTGCTCGTCGCGTCAGCGATCTATCCTGAAATGGATATTCGGCGGGGCATCTTCATGACCGTGTAGCGACAGACACTTATGTACTGTTGTCGTAAATCTTATGGACGTCTGACCTTGCAGACCTCCAAGCCGTTCGCCGCTATTGTTTATGAAAAAGTCAGCCGAGAGGTTTGGTTTGCAGCCATTCGAGTGTTTCCCGCAGCGTGGTCGGGATGTCCCGCATGGTCACACCAAGGCTATCGCGACGCGTGAAATCAAAACCGTTCGGGGTCTCCGGTTCGCCCTCCAGTGGTGCCGGCAAGGCGGAGGTTGGCACATGCCTGGCGATCCCGGCGTAAATGTCGCGCCAGGGCCATAGACGGCGAAATAGCGCCCTGATGCGCTGCTGTTTTCGTGCCGGCTAGAAACAGCGCGCCGACAGGTCGGCCTGCTTCAGGGCATAGAGCGGGCGCTCGCCTTCATAAAGGCGGTTGGCAATCACGGACCGTTTGTGCCCGGTATCAGCGATGTGCGGAAGCATCGTCTTCTTCTTGTTGTTTTGTTGGGCAGATAGCCCCGGCACGGCATGCGCCGGGGCGGGTTCATCTGAATCAGCCAAAGGCCTTGGCGAAAAAATCATTCAGCTTGGCGAAGGGAACCTTGTCGGTCTTGTCGTAAAGATCGACATGGTTGGCGCCCGGAACGACATAGGCTTCCTTCGGCTCGGAAGCGGCCTTGAAGACGTCTTCACTGAAATAGCGCGAATGAGCGTCATCGCCGAAAACCAGAAGGATCGGCCGGCCATCGAGCCACGAAAGATTGTCGAGCAGGGCAAAATTCATCCAGGTCGGCGCGCTGGTGATGGTGAACTGCGTGATCGAGTTCGGATGATAGCCGCGCGGCGTGGAATAGAATTCGCCGAATTCGATCCCGATAGGGTTGGTGTTTTCATCAAAGCCGATCGGTGCGCCACGATCCGTCAGGCCGGGACGACCGGTTTCAAAGTCGGCATAGCGCTGCTCGGCAACGAAATCGAGGAAACCGGCGCGGTCGGCGTCGCTCATGCTGTCGCCGAAGCCCATCTTGTGCATGCGCGAGATGTCGTACATGGAAACGGTGGCAACGGCCTTGATGCGACGGTCGATCTGCGCCGCAGACAGCGCGAAGCTGCCCGAGCCGCAAATGCCGATCGCACCGATCTTGGCGCGCTCGACGTAAGGCCGGGTCCCGATGAAGTCAACGGCGGCCATGAAATCTTCAACGAAGACATCCGGCGAAGACAGATGACGCGGCGAACCTTCCGAATAGCCATTATAGGCCGGATCGAAGGTCAGCACGACATAGCCATGCTGTGCCAGTTCGTTGGCGTAAATTCCGGGACCCTGTTCCTTGACACCGCCGTAGGGCGCACCGACGACGAGCGCGGGATAAGAGCCGTTTTCATTGAAATCGGCTGGCCGATAGAGGTCGGCCGAGACCTCGATACCATATCGGGTCTTGTAGGATACAGGCGTACGGGTGACCTTTTCGGATAGGTCGAAAATGTAGTTGTCCTTGGCAGTCATGGTATTTCCCTGGCAAAAATCGTTTTAGCACCTGCCCGGGTTAACGGGCAGGTGGTGGAAGGGTGGAGCACTTCGCGCTCCGCCGAAAATTGTTCTGAAGTAGGTTGCCTTATTCCGGCTGAACGGTCGGGCGGAAGAGAATCTCGCTCACGTCGACATTGGCCGGCTGCGAAATGGCGAAGGCAACCATATCGGCCATGGTGCTGGCCGGAACGCCGATCTTCGATACGACATCGCGGACAGCGTCACCGAGGCCTTCTTCGGAGATATGGCTGGTCAGTTCGGTGTTGACAGCGCCGGGCGAGATGATGGTGACGCGAACATTGTAGTCCTTCACTTCCTGGCGCAGTCCTTCCGAGAGTGAGCGCACCGCATGCTTTGTCGCGCAGTAGACCGCACCGGTGGCGACGGTCTTATGACCGTAAACCGAAGAGACGTTGATCACGTGGCCAGATTTCTGCGCCTTGAAGATCGGCAGCACGGCGGCGATCCCGTAAAGCGTGCCCTTCATGTTCACGTCGATCATCTGGTTCCACTCGTCGATCTTGAGGCTGTCAAGCGGCGACAGGGGCATCAGTCCAGCATTGTTGAAGACCACATCGACACCGCCGAAGGCGTCCTGTGCGGCTTTGACCAGCGCCTGAACGTCTTCCAGTTTGGTGACGTCGGTCGCAACAGCGATGGCTTCGCCACCAGCGGCCTTGATATCGTTGACGAGCGCCTCCAGCCGGTCGGCCCGGCGCGCTCCAAGCGCCACCTTGGCGCCCTTTGCAGCCAGATCGCGTGCGGTGGCTTCACCCATGCCGCTGGATGCGCCTGTAATGATGACAATTTTGCCTTTGATGTTATCGGTCATGTCTTTCTCCTTGGGGTTCAGGCAAGTACGAATGCTCGCCAATGCTTTCAGCAATGGCGCATATGCTTTGCCGCTTCCTGTTCGTATCAGTCTGCACGCTCGAGACGTGCCGTGACATTGCCGCCAACGGTTAACGCATCGATCGGACCATCAAATTCGCCAAGCCGGATCAGGCCGCGCGATGCGGAAAACGGCTTGGTAAAAATCGCCAGATTTGACCACGGCGAATATTGGGTTATGTCGCCGGTCTTCGGCTTGTAGCTCGCCGGAGCGCCGGTGGTATCAAGCTTGCGGCCGAGGTCAGCCACCATTTCATTGCCGGCATATTCCGACAGTGTCAGTTCCAGTGGCAGCATCGAAGCGAAATCGCGCGCGGCAGGCGAATTGTCCAGGCTTGCTGACAGCGTGGTATCGCCGACGATGACGTTTATCCTGATCATGGTGTTGCCTTCCCCGGTCTTGCGCGAAACGCTCGTTTCATCAGCAGCCAATGGAGAATGCACGAGCACCGCCCATATCGCGGCAGCGGTCAAAACGCCTTTTATGCCCAACATTTCCGCCTCCTGATGATGTGCGAAATTTAAGGCTCGCACGGTTCAACAACAATAGCGCCTGATTTACTGCCACTCATGAATGAAAATCATCAATTCTGCGCGACTGGTTCATAAGGCATCACGCGCTTGTTATCGCCCGTGAATGTCACTCACATCCGTCTCGAAGCGCTGAATAGTCCGAGATTAAAGGGTTTCGGCGTTTCATGAATCTGCGGCATGATAGAGTTGAGCATCCGAAGCATAATCCTTCGAACCCGGGTCGCCATGTTCAAAGCGGATTGGAATTCCAGTCCTCAAGGATGTGCCATCAGGCCGCCTCAGTCCTCACGAACAGGAGACGACCAAAATGAAACGAACGATACTCACACTCGCCGCCCTTCTCGCCGCCCCGGCAGCCTTCGCCCAATCGATGGAAATCAGCCGTCATGCCGACCGTCCCGGTCAGGTTGGAAGCGCCGAGGTCTTTACCGGTACCTCGTATGTGGCACCTGTCTTTCCGCCGGAAATGGGCGATGTCAGCGCCGGTGAAGTGACCTTCCTTCCCGGTGCACGCTCCGCATGGCATACGCATCCGGCAGGCCAGATGCTTGTGGTAACGTCCGGCACGGGATGGGTCCAGGAACGCGGACAGGAAAAGCAGATCATGAGCGCCGGTGACGTGGTCTGGTGCCCGCCGGATGTGGAGCACTGGCACGGCGCGACCGATGCGACTTCGGTAACCCATTATGCCATTCAGCAGGCAGTCGATGGTTCCGCCGTTGTCTGGGGCGAGCATGTGACGGATGAAGAATATGACGGGTAAGTTACCTGTTGTAGTGCGCGGCCTGCTCATGGCCGCGCTTCTTCCCGCGACCGTCTTCGCTTCGGAACCGGTGCTTGATGGCCTCGACTACCCCTGGGATGTCGAAGCGCATGGGGAGGTGCTTTACATTACGGAAAAGGCCGGCACGATCGGTATTCTTCAGGATGGCACTTTCAGCCGTTTACCGGTCACGACGAGCGAACCCATCCTGAATGATCGTGGTGGTGGCCTTTTGGGGCTGGCCCTTCATCCGGATTTCAGTGCTACCGGCCGCGTCGTGCTTTACCAGCATTATGGCACGGCGGATAACCGCATGAACCGCGTGATTGAGGCGCGGCTTGATGGCGACCGCTTGCACGAAACCCGGGTGCTGATCGATGGTATTCCGGGACATCCGCTTTATAACGGCGGTCGTGTCGCCTTCGGTCCCGACGGCATGCTCTATATCACGACGGGCTGGACCGAAAACCATCAGCGTCCCCAGGATATGCAAAGCCTGGCTGGCAAGATATTGCGGATCGCCCCGGACGGCGCAATCCCCAACGACAATCCGTTTCCCGGTTCTCCAATCTATTCGCTGGGTCACCGCAACCCGCAAGGGCTTGCATGGGACAGTGACGGACAGCTCTTTGCTGCTGAGCATGGTCAGTCGGGCCACGATGAAATCAACCGGATTGTTCCGGGCGGCAATTACGGCTGGCCTCTGATTGAAGGCGACGAAACGGAAGAGGGCATGCTTGCTCCCTTCGTTCATTCCGGAAACGGAACCTGGGCGCCATCCGGCCTTGTATGGGACGGAAACCGATTACTGGTTGCTGGTCTTCAGGCGCAGTCGGTCT
Organism: Martelella endophytica; assembly: GCF_000960975.1. Taxonomy (NCBI): domain Bacteria; kingdom Pseudomonadati; phylum Pseudomonadota; class Alphaproteobacteria; order Hyphomicrobiales; family Aurantimonadaceae; genus Martelella; species Martelella endophytica. The sequence goes on from NZ_CP010803.1 coordinate 2,685,056, forward strand.
TGTCGGTGGACGGCGATGGCACTGTCGAAGAGGCTTTTCCGGTGAACGAGCGTATGCGCGACATTACTGTCACCGGTGACGGCATTTTTGCGATTACGACCAACCGGTCGCCGAGAAGAGACGGCGTGTCCGATGACAGGCTCATCCGACTGACCGACTAAGCTCTCTTACCGCAAGCCGACCTAAAAAGCCCGGGCTCGCTCGAAGGGCTCAGGCTAAGTTTTGGTGGCAATCCGAGACGATGCACAGCAACCTGAAGCTTCATGAGCAGGACTCATGTCTGCTAGAAACTGCGTCTGGCTACCAAGTCCGACACAAAGCGTTTATCCAGCCGCTCTTCAACAAATGGTGATCCGAAACCGGGCATTGAGGAGCTGAAAGATATGAGCCGCCCATACATCATCTGCCATATGGTCATGTCACTTGACGGACGGCTGCTGCCGGAACGCTGGCCGGTTTCCTCTGAAAGCCTGATGGAAATATACGAAAGCGTCGCTGCCCGGTTGGGTGCGGATGGCTGGATTATTGGTCGCAACACCATGCAGCATTTTCTGAAATCCGGTGCTCCGCGATCCGGCCGCAGGGTTCAGGGGCGCTATGACCGCCTTGGAGAAAAAGGCGATGGGCAGCTTGCCATCTGCTTTGACAGGGAAGGGCGCCTTCGTCCCGAAACCGGCGACGTTGACGGCGATCATCTCGTCGTCGTCGTGTCTGAAGCCGTCACCGAGGCTTGCGTGGAGGAATTGAATGGAGTGGGGGCTTCGGTGTTTTTCTGCGACGACTCTCATGATGCGATCGCCGACGTGCTTGCGCGCATTGCTGCCGCGTTTGGCATTAGGCGTTTGCTGCTCGAAGGCGGCGGCATCATCAATGGCGGCCTTCTGAGCGCGGGCGTGATTGATGAAGCAAGTACGATAATCTCGCCGGTTATTGATGGCAAAAGCGGCATACCTTCAATTTACGATCGGCATGACGACGCATCTGCAAAGCGGCTGGATCTTATCTCGACGGAAAGTCTGGCGGACGGCTATGTCTGGCTTCGACATCAGGTCAGAAGCGATGGGGCGGCCGCACGGAACGTCTCAGAGACTTCCTCCGATCGACAGCGATCACGTGTGCTCGTCTAGGGCAAGGCCCAGAATTAATGAATCTCATTCACAGACGCATGCCGCTTCCGTGCATAGACTTTTCGCCCTGGCGGCACGATTTTAGCTGCACACAAGATGCCGGGCTAGATCCCAGAGCAGGCTGATCACTTCATACAAGATTGAAAAGAAGGGCTTGCCGAGCGCAAGCGTTAGCTGTTTTGACCAATTCTTCTACGTCCTCAGCGTCAGCGCCGGGCATGTCACCCGCGATGACGCTGCTATTCGCCGTTGCAGGCGGCATCGCAGTCGGCAATCTCTATTGGGCTCAACCCCTTCTGGCCGACATTGCCGAGAAAACCGGTGTCGCGACTGGCACGGCCAGCCTGCTGGTGACCGTTACACAGATTGGCTATGCGCTTGGCATTCTGCTTTTCGTTCCGCTCGGCGACGTCCTGAACCGGCGACGCGTGATCCCTGTCGCGATGGCTCTATCGGCGATTGCGCTTGCAGCCGCCGCATTTGCGCCTGGCTTCGCGCCTCTTGCCGTCGCGTTGGCCGCCGTGGGATTACTGACGACCGGTGGGCAGATGTTGCCGCCGCTGGCGGGTGCTCTGGCGACACCGGATCAGCGCGGACGTGTGCTGGGAACTGTGGCATCCGGCATGCTGACGGGCATTCTCGTATCACGAACTGTCGCGGGCTTTCTCGCCGAGGCGTTCGGCTGGCGGGCAGTGTTTGCCATCGCTGCCTTTGCGACCCTGCTGATGGCGGCGCTCCTGGCGCGCCTCGTACCCCATCTGGAAAGTCAGACGCAGATATCCTATCCCAAGCTTCTCGCGTCCGTCTTCACGGCAATCCGCGACTACGCCGTGGTCCGCACGACACTGGTCATGGGGGCCTGCACGTTCGGTGTGTTCTCGCTGTTCTGGACCGGCCTGACATTTCTGCTGACGGATGAACCCTACAATTACTCGCTCAGCCAGATCGGGCTGGTCGGCCTCGCCGGTCTTGCCGGGGCGCTCGCCGCCAAGAATGCCGGTCGCCTGCATGACAAGGGCCTCGCCGTCGGTGCACAAGGTATTGCGTTTCTTGTCACCCTGGCCTGTCTTCTCGTTGCCGCTTTGTGGTCAACCTCGATCCTGGTGATCATTGCGATCGTCATTGTTTTGGATGCGGCCATCCAGTCGGTCAACGTGTTGAACCAGATACGTCTGATTTCCGTCGGTCCGGAAGCACGGAGCCGCATGAACTCGGCCTTCGTGACCTCGAACTTCATCGGCGGTGCAATCGGCTCGGCTCTGGCTGGTGCCGTATGGCCGGCCGCCGGCTGGACCGGCCTGATGATTGCCGCCGGCGTGCTCATCCTGATTGCCAGTTTTTTCTGGTTGACCGGACGTCCCGCATTTTCCAAGCTCGCTGCAGCATAGCAACTGCGGCCGGTCTGGCACTCTCCCAAAATAACACTCAAGATCGGAAAAAAATGCAGATCGCAATTGTATATGACAGTGGCTATGGCCACACCGCCAAGCAGGCAGAAGCCGTGGCCGACGGCATTCGCAAGATCGAGGGTGCCGAGGTCTTTCTCCATGCAGTCGCGGAGGGTGACACGCCCTGGGAAAAGCTTACCCAGAGCGACGCCATCATCTTCGGCTCGCCGACCTATAATGGCACGGTCAGTGCAGGTTTGAAGCAGTTCATGGAAGAAAGCACGCGCACAGCCTGGACGCCTCAGGCCTGGCGCAACAAGATTGCCGCCGGCTTCACCAATTCAGGCGCCATGCACGGCGACAAGCTGAATTCACTGGTGACGATCGCCCTCTTTGCAGCTCAGCACGGCATGATCTGGACCGGTCTGGACATGTTCCCCGGTGAGGGCAATGAGGCGATGAACCGCGTCGGTGGCTGGCTCGGCGCCATGGCCCAGTCGGACAATGCCTCGCCAGAGATCACACCGATCCGGAGCGATCTCGACACTGCCGCCTATCTCGGCCAACGCGTGGCCGAAGTGACGACCCAGTTCATTGCTGGCCGCAAGGCCTGAATCAACCCCATGAGCCCTTATTCATGATATGGGCTCATGGGCTTTCCATCGGCCCATTATCCCTGTCTGCTCATCCCCTAGACTGAACTCTGAACCGACGGAAACGTCGATCAGGCATGCGATAGAGGAGACATGGTTCCTGCGACTACGACAGGTGCTCACCGATCGCCCGGCGCGAAAGCTGCTTTTGTTCGCGCTTGCACTTTCAATGATCACGGGGGAACAGATAAGGCTTTGTCGAGTGACGTTGCGTAGAAGATGGAGGCTCTGGAGCACGGGAACAGGAGCTTCGTCAGACGAAAAAGAGTTTGAGCAATGCTTCTACCTATTTTTGCTTGAGCCAAGTTCGACCGCCCACTGCATCGATGGTTTCCTTCATCGATGCACACCCGTCCGTTGCTAGGGGGCGAGCCGATCTGCAGACTTCTGCCGATTGACTCATCTACCTACTAAGGTGCCGTTGCCAAGCGCGCAGACGTGGATAGCCTATTGGTCGCGCGTTCGAATCGCGTCGGGATCACCAATTTTACTAATCGTTTCCGCGTCGCCGACCAAGGGTAGGGCGGGTCTGCCCGAGCCCGGCCTCAACGTGTTTCGCTGCCTGCCGCCATCATCGGGCTGGTTTGCGGCCGGTAGACGGCCTTGAGCGACTTGCCGTCGGAAAGGCGGAAAAGATGGGCGCGGCCGAGGGCAGGGCGCAGTGACAGCCGGTCGTTTTCGTTGACGGCGACGTGGTCGGCAAAATGCAGGATCGTGGTCGCCGGGTTTCCGGCAATCTTGCCATAGACATAGGTCTCGGTGCCGACGCTTTCGGCGTAATCGACATCGAAGGCGATGGCTTCAGGGGTGCCCTCTTCGGCAAAGGAGAAATAGGTCGGGCGCACGCCGAGTTCGACCTCGATCCCCTCTTCTGCAAGCGCCGGATCGACATCGAAAGCGAGCTCCCCAAATCCCGGAACGAGGATATGTGCGACGCCATCGCGGATGCCCTTGATGGTGCCCGGGTAGAAATTCATCCGCGGCGAGCCGATGAAACCGGCGACGAATCGGTTGACCGGATGCTCGAAAAGTTCAAGCGGGGCGCCGAACTGCTCGATGCGACCGGCATTCACCACCGCGATGCGATCGGCCATGGTCATCGCCTCGACCTGGTCATGGGTGACATAGATCATCGTGGTCTGCAGCCGGCGGTGCAGCTTGCCGATTTCGGCGCGCATCTGAACGCGCAGCGCCGCATCGAGGTTGGAGAGAGGCTCGTCGAAAAGAAAGACGCTCGGCTCACGAACGATGGCGCGACCGATGGCGACGCGCTGGCGCTGGCCACCGGAAAGCTCGCGCGGCTTGCGCTGCAGGTAGGGTTCAAGTTCGAGCATGCGGGCCGCTTCGCTGACCCGCGCCTTGATTTCCGCCTTGGGCTTGCGCGTGTTTTCAAGACCGAAGGACAGGTTCTGGGCGACGGTCATATGCGGGTAAAGGGCATAAGACTGGAACACCATGGCAATGCCGCGGTCCGCGGGTGAGGCCTTGCTGACTTCCGCGCCGCCGATCTCGATGGCGCCGCTCGTCGTTTCCTCAAGGCCCGAGATAATCCTGAGCAGCGTCGACTTTCCGCAGCCCGACGGGCCGACAAAGACGACGAACTCACCATGGCGAACCTCGAGGTCCACACCCTTGATGACATCCACCTCGCCAAAGCGTTTGACCACGTTTCGCAGCGCCAGATCGGCCATTTGCTACCCCTTTTCAAAGTCACCTGCCGTCTCCCAAAGCCGGCTTTCGGTTCCTTAACCTTGGAATGGTGCGGATATTTAGTCAAGTCACAGAACTAAAAAACCGGTTTCCACCGTCTGTCGGTGGGGTTTGGCTCCCGTTGGAGCGGTCAGAGGTTGCCGGTCTTCTGGTAGTCGCCCCGTTCCCGACCCGTGCCTTTCCCGACGGGCAGCCCGAGGCTTGCCGGAAGGGACTGCAGGTTGAAGAGCCGGTCATGCATGTGGTTGAGGCCGAGCGCGACGGCGCCCATCATTGTGGCACGGGGGCCGAGGGCGCTGACGGTGAGCTTGATCTTGCGGTGGGTAAATTGCGGCAGATACTGGATAATCCGTTCGGACATCTCCGGGCGCCGGCCGATATTGCCGCCGATGATGATCTCCGCCGGATCGAACATCGCGACCACAGAAAGCACAGAAAGCGAAGCGATTCTTGCGCTTTCCTCGACGGTTGCGACGGCGGCGCGCTCGCCGGCAGCGCATCGGTCGAAGATGTCCTTGACGCTGGCCTCGCCCGTTCCCCCGGCCAGGCGATAACGATGGGCAATGGCAGGGGCGCCGATCGCAAGTTCCAGGGCGCCGCGTTCGGGGCAGAGTGGGGAGGCGGGATCGGAGCCGATCGGCAGATAGGCGATTTCGCCGGCCGCGCCGGTCGCGCCGCGCCAGAGTTGCCCATTGATCAGCATACCGATGCCGATGCCGGTGCCAATGGAGAGGAAGGCGAGGGATTCCGCGCCCTTGGCGTCACCGTTCCAGTATTCTCCGACGGCCGCCGCGTTGATGTCATTTTCCATCAGCAGCTCGCAATCGAACTCCTCCTGCAGGGCGGCGAACACGTCAAAGCGGTCGATTTCCGGCACGGCATAGGCGTGGCTGATGGCGCCGGTGTTCGGGTCAACGGAGCCGGGCATGGCGAGCGAAACGACCCTCAGGGCGGCGGGAGAGATCCCGGTTTCGTCGATAAGCCTGCGTTTGACGGAGCCCAGTTGCGCGACCAGCTCGCGCCCGCCGCGCGGGTCGCTCTGAACCGTGATTTCGCCGGCAATCCGGGAGCTTAGCGTTACAAGCGAAGCGCGGATCGTGCTCGCGCCGGCGTCGATGCCCAGCGCATAGCCGGCCTCATCGGCGACCTCATAAATAATGGCCGGACTGCCGACCTTGCCCGAATCGATGCCCTTCTTGCGCACATAGCCGTTCTCCTCCAGGGCCCGAACGACTTCAGATGTCGTCTGTTTCGAAAAGCCGGTGATCTTGGCGAGTTCGGCGCGCGATGTCGGCCCTTGCTCCAGCAGAACCTTCATCATGGCGCGCGTCGAGATCTGACGCAGGATGGGAGGTGGCGCTTGCTCGGGCATTGCTGTTGAAGTCCTGTCGTGCGGGGTTCGGATATCGCCTTCTGGCCTCTCAACAATGCTGTGGCCAGCGCAAATCATACCAAGGCTCCGGTTCGGAGCAATCCGCGGCAGGGCGAAAGACTGCGAAGCGACAGGCTTCTTCACCGCTGTTTTCGGATTGAACGTCAGGTTCGCTTGACACGGTTTCAAATTGCATCCAATCTTTAGTTCGTCAACCTTACGAATTGAGAATAGCACTGTGCACGACCTCCGAACCGATCTCGCCGACATTGATGCGCTGCTGACGCAGGCCAGGGACGGTGGCGTGTCTAGCGCCCACCCACTTCTACCGCTGCTGGAGCGTGATGGGCTGGTGACAGAGGCATCCGGCCACGGCCATCAGGCATGGCAGGTCGCGCATGGCGCCGGCTGTGTCGCGGGGCTCGATCTTGGCGGCACCAAGCTCTATGGCGCCCTTGCCGACATGTCGGGCAGGATCGTTGCCGAGGCTTCGGAGCCGACCCGCCACGATGGCGAGGAGGCAACGCTCGAACAGCTCGCAACCATGGTGCGCTCGCTTCAGGAAAAGGCTGACGCGCACATTGGCGGCCTGCGCGCGATCGGCCTTGGGGTGCCGGGCTTCGTCTCCGCAGAGACCGGAAGCATAGCGCTTTCTCCCAATCTCTCTTTGTCGTCCGATTTCGATTTTGATGGCCGCCTCTCCGCTCTTTTCGGTGGCTGCCCCGTGCGGATGGACAACGACGTCAACTTTGCTGTCCTCGGCGAATACTGGCGTGGTCAGGGGCGTGACCTGTTCTTCGCGGGCCGGCAGCGGGGCGCGGACTGCGGTTCGCTTGCCTTTCTGTCGCTGGGCACCGGCATCGGCCTCGGCCTGATGATCGACGGTCGGGTGGTTCGCGGGGCCTCGGGTGGAGCCGGCGAGATCGCCTACATGCCCGCCGGCATCGACCCTTTCGCCTCGGCGCGCACGACCTTCGGCGGCTCGTATGAGGACATTGTCGGTTCGCCGGGCATCCGCCGGCGTTACGGCGAAGAAGGCGTGACGGTCCGGGAGATATTCGACCGTGCCGCCGCGGGTGAGCGCAAGGCCGCGTCGGTCATTGACGATACGGCCCGTCAGATCGCCGTTGGCGCGGCGACGATTGCCACGCTGATCGATCCCGAGATGATCGTCCTTGGTGGCGGTATCGGCACACGCGCCGATTTTGCGGAGCTCATCATCGAATACACCGCCGAACTGACGCCGGTGGCACCGAGGATCGGCATCAGCCGGCTCGGCCAGCGTGCCGGTGTGGTTGGCGCGATCATGGAAACCTTGCTTGAAATTCGGCAGGCGATGTTGCGGACCGGCGAGCCCCGGAAGGGCGGGTCCGGCAGCGCGCCCGGCGGATTGGCCGACCCCGGAGAGGCGCCATCGGCGCATTCGGGAGGCGGCGCGCATGCGGCCGCCGGATAGTCGCTGGCGACATCCGCGGTGTAAAAAGATCAAACAGGAGAAGGGAATCAGACATGAAACTGCAATATGCCGTAACAACGGGAATTCTTGCGCTGATGGCCGGTCAGGCCTCGGCGTCGGAGCTCAATGTCATGTGGTATCTGAGTTCGGACGCGGAGGAGCAGGTTATCAAGGATGTGCTCGCCACCTATACGGAAGCGCACCCGGAAACCACGTTCAATCTTCAGATCGTGCCGTATGACGGCATCGACAATCGCTTCGCGCAGCTCGCCAGCGCCGGCTCGCTGCCGGATATCTCGAAGACGAGCTCGATGCGGCCTTTCATCCGGCCGTATCTGACCGATCTCGCCCCCACGCTCGGTGCGGATTTCCTCGACCAGTTCAATCAGGGGCTCGCCGCCGGCGCCAAGCTCGGCGACCAGATCATCGCCGCTCCGCTTGATCTGACGGCGATCGGCATGCTTTTGAACGTCGACGCCTTCAACGAAGCCGGCATCGAAATTCCGCCGATCGACCAGCCCTGGACCTGGGACGAGTTCCTTGCCAACGCCAAGGAGGCTTCCGAGGCTGCCGGCATCCGCTATCCGCTGGTCTGGGACGTTTCGGCCAGCCGCTGGCTGACCTTCGAATTCCAGTACGGCAACCACATCTTCTCCGAGGAAGAGCCCTACGAAGTCGTGTTCGATCAGGACAAGGCGACGGCGACGCTCGACAAGTTCATGGAGATCGCCGAGGGTTACATGCCGGCCGGCCTGTTCTCCGGTTCGAGCTCGGATAACCCGAAGAGCCTGTTCCTCAACAACCAGGCTGTCGCCTGGATGTCGGGCAGCTGGCAGGTGCCGAGCCTTGCCGCCGACGCCGACTTCACCTGGAGCGCCGGTCCGACGCCCTATGGCACGGTACAGTCCAGCATGGTTGGTGGCGACTATGTCGTTGGCTTCAACACCAGCGAACATGCCGATGAGGCAACCGCCTTCATCGAATGGCTGACCGCGACGGAAGAGGGCCAGACCGCCTTCAACAAGCCGCTCTTCCTGATCCCGGCCAACCTTGACATTCCGGCCATCGACTATGGCGATGCCAAGGTCTCCGAAGCCCTGCAGCGCTTCCAGGCCGAGCTGACGGCAAGCCCCGTCTATGCCGCGACCGACCAGGGCAACCCGGCCATGCAGTATGTCTGGGATCCGATCATCCAGTCGGTGAACCAGGTGGCCGCAGGCCAGATGTCGTCCGCCGATGCGATCGCCAAGATCCGCAAGGCGGCCGAAGATGCGCTTGCCGCAGACGCCCAATGAGTATCAGCGGTAAAATGCAGCAGGAAGCGGTAACCCCTGCTGCCAAGGCAGAAATGAAACCAGGCGGGGGCAATCCCCCGCCTGGGACCACGGTGCGCTCGAGCCGCCGCAGCCGGCTGGCAAAGCAGATGTTTCCGTATCTGCTGCTGCTGCCGACCGTCGGCCTTCTTGTCACCTTCTGCATCTACCCGCTGGCGCAGGGGCTGTTCATGTCCCTCTTCCGGCGCGGCATCGTCGTCACTGAACGGGTGCCGGCGACCTGGCCGAAATTCGTCGGTTTCGACAATTTCGTCGCGGTTTTCGAGGATCCGGAGTTTCTCGGCGTGCTCGCGCGCACCGTCGGCTTCGTCGTTTTTGCCGTGCCGCTGGTGACGATCGTGTCGCTGCTGCTGGCGCTGCTTTTGAAAAAGACCTTCTTCGGTTCCGGCGCGGTGCGCGCAGTCGTGTTCTTCCCGGCGATGATCAGCCTGCTGATTACCGGCGTTGTGTGGAAATGGCTGTTCGGCTTCAATTCCGGGCTGATCAACTATGTGCTTTCTCTGGTGTCGATCGAGCCGGTTCCGTGGCTTCAGGATGCCTCGATGGCGCAGATCGCCGTCGTGCTCGTCTGGGTCTGGGCCAATGCCGGCTTCTACATGATGATCATCATCACCGGGCTGACGACGATCCCGGAAGAGCTTTACGAGGCGGCGCGTATCGATGCGGCAAGCCCGTGGCGGGCATTCTGGCGGATCACGCTGCCGCTTCTGAAGCCGACGCTGTCGCTGGTGATGATCCTTGCCTCGGTCGAGGCGTTCAAGGTCTACGAGCTTGTCGTGTCACTGACAGGTGGCGGACCTGGCCGTTCGACGGTCTACCTGATCCAGACCATCTACGAGACCGCGTTCCGCAAGCCGAACGCCGCCGGTATCGCCGCTGCACAGTCCGCCATCCTGTTTGTCGCGCTGCTGCTGCTCACCATCGTGCAATTGCGCATGTCGAGGGAGAAGACATGAACCGTGCAAGATATCTGCGTGCGCCGCTCATCGTGCTCACGCTGGCGATGTTCCTGCTGCCGCCGCTCTGGCTGCTGGCCAGCTCGCTGAAATCGTCCAAGGCGATCTTCGCCTGGCCGCCGCAGCTTCTGCCGACAAGCCCGACGCTGGAGAACTTCCGTGCCGCGATCTCGCAGGACAATTTCGGCCTCTACTTCCAGAACTCGCTATTCGTTGCGGTTGCCTCGGCGGCGCTGTCGGTGTTGATCAGTCTGATGGCGGGCTACGCGCTCGCCAAGTTCCGCTTCAAGGGGGAAACGGTGATCTTCCTGATCATCATGTCGGCGCTGATGATCCCGTTGCAGATCATCCTCATCCCGATCTTCATCATCCTCAAGGAACTGCATCTTCTGAACACGCTGTGGGGCCTGATCCTGGCGCCTGCGGCAACGCCGACGGGCGTGTTCATCATGCGTCAGTACATCCGCTCCATACCCGACAGCTTGCTCGAGGCGGCCCGCATCGACGGTACGCCGGAGTGGCGCATCTTCCTGCGCATCATCGTGCCGCTCAGCATTCCGGCCATCGCCGCCCTTGCCGCCTTCACCTTCGTCTGGCGCTGGAACGACTATCTCTGGCCCTATCTGCTGATCACTGATCAGTCGAAGTGGACGGTGCAGCTCGCGCTCGCCAACAATGTCGGGCAGTGGGATATCAACTGGCCGCGTCTTCTGGCAATGTCGGTGCTCTCGGTCATTCCGACGCTCGTGCTCTTCATCAGTCTTCAACGCTATTTCATGAGCGGCCTGCTCTCGGGCGCCACCAAGGAGTGAGCGCTCGCGGCCGCGCGGAGGAAAATCATGGCTCATCCGGCATCCGGCCTTGCGAAAATCGTCAGGGCAGGGGACGCGCTTGCCCATTGGGAACTCTCGCCCGTCATCATCGCCGGTTTTCCCGGCATGCCAGCGCCGTCGCATGATCCCGTCGGCTACCGGTTTCGCAACGGTGTCCCCGGGCTCAGGCCATTGCCGTGTCGTGTAGCCTTCCTGAATGAAATGGCCGGGCGCCCGATTGCGCCATGGACGGGCTGGCGGACGGAGCGGGTGCATGCGCCGGCCGAAGGCGGTCGTGTGCTGTTCTCGGATTTTGCCTATACGCCGGAGCACAGGCGCGTCTGGTGCCGCTGCGTGCTCAAGGTCTCCGAGCCCGATCGCTATCGCTTCCGCCTTTCGACTTGCGGCGGGGTGCGAATCTGGCTGAACGGCGCCGAATGCGCCCGCTTCGAGCCTTTCGAACGCAATGTCGAGCATTCCGAAGAAATCTCGCTGGTGCTCGGCGCTGGCGAGAACGAGATCCTGCTGCACGCCGAAGACCTGTTCGAACGGGATACCGACTGGTTCTTCGAAATGGTCAGCCTGGATGAGCGGCCGATCGAGAACCGGATTGCCGCCGATGCCGATCCCGATCTCGTCGCAGCGCTTGCAAGGCTTGCGGGCACCGGCCGACCGCTCCACGATGTCACCACCGGCAACGATGCCTTCGTGCTGCGTTTTGACGAGGCCGTCGCCGTCGATGTCCCGGTCACGATCAGGGTGCATTCGACCGGGCATGACCGCCAGACCTTCCTGCTGGAGGATCGCGTGCTCAAGGCAGGCGAGACCGACCTTCACGTCGCCGATGCCGGCAGGGTGCGCGACGGCTATCACCTCGTCGACATGACCTTCTCAGCCGGTGACGTCAGCGTCGAGCAGACGATCGGTGCCGCCTTTCTCAAGGTTGGGCGCGAGACTGATCTTGGCCCAACGCTGGAGGCGCGCAAGAAGGCGGCGCTCTCCCGGCTCTCGCGCAATGGCGACCGGCTCGCCGGCAAGGCGCTTGCCATGCTCGAGAGCGGCGAGGTCGATCCGGTCTCGCTGTTCGACATCCTCTCCTGGACGCTCGATCTGTTGGAAGCGCGCGAGGATTGCTCGGATTTCCACATGGTCGCGCTGCTGCTGATCTGGGACAGGCACCGCGACGCATTGCCGGAAGGCTTTGCCGAAAGGCTGCGCACTGCCATCCTGGGGTGGCGATACTGGGTGGATGAGCCAAGCAATGACGTGATGTGGTTCTGGAGCGAGAACCATACGCTCTGCTTCCATGTCTGCCAGTTCATCGCCGGACGGCTTTTCCCGGACGATCGCTTCGAGTGCTCCGGCCGCAGCGGCCGCGAACAGCAGGCACTCGGCGAGGAGCGCCTTGGCGCCTGGCTCGACTCCATCGAGGAGCACGGCTTCATCGAATGGAACTCGGCTGCCTATTACCCGATCGATTTCATCGGCCTCTTCGCCATCTACATCTTTGCCGATGATCCGCTGAAAGCCCGCGCGAAGGGGCTGATCGACCGGCTGTTCCGCATGTTCAGCCTGCACACACTTGCCGGTGTCTCCGGCGGTTCGCAGGGACGTGCCTATGACAAGGAACTGCGGGCGGGGCCGCTGACGGAGCTTTCCTCCTTCGCCGCCGTTGCCTTTGGCGGTGGCTATCTCACTTCCGCTGTTCTGGCGCTTCCCTATTTCTGCGTCAGCGACTACGTGCCGCCGGCCGAATGCGCCGACTGGGCGAAGTGGGCCAATGCCGATGCTTTGCAGGCCCGTTATACGCAGGGCGTCGACCACAACGCTCATATCCAGCTGTTCCGCACCGATGCCGCGATGCTATCGACCGTCGTCGATCACGAGACGGGCGAGCACGGCCACCAGCAGCATGTTCTCGACGTGCTGCTTTCGGGCGATCCAATGGCGCGGCTCTGGGTCAACCATCCGGGCGAGGAAGATCCATGGGGCGAGCAGCGCCCCTCCTTCTGGTCGGGCAACGGCGTTTTGCCGCGGCTTGCCGAGGATGGTGGCGTGGCCCTTGCGATCTACGATCTGAAGGACGCCCGCGTGCCTTTCACCCATCTGTTCGCACCGGAGGAGCACTTCGACAGGCTGGAGGCGAGAGACGGCTGGCTCTTTGCCGAAAGTGGTAATGGATACGCCGCTGTCTGGGCGGCAAACGGGCTTTCGCCGGTCAAAACCGGGCCGACGGGCGGTGTCGAGTGGCGCTCGGACGGCCGGGTCAACGGCTGGGTCGTCACTGTCGGCTCGAAATTGCGCGATGGCGATTTCGAAACCTTCGTCATCCGCCACCTTGCCGCGGAGACCGTTTTCGATGCCGCGAGCCGCAGCCTTTCCATCACCCTCGCCGGGCGGCAGCTCGCGCTTTTCTTCGACGGTCCGCTGACGGTGGACGGTGCGGAGCGCCCCTTCACTGCCTTCACGGTCGAGCCGCAGGTCAGCCTCGTTTCCGTCTGACCGACCGCCGACGGTCCCTTTGAAACCCTCCTCTCCCGCGCTTGTTACGGCAGAGGGACGAAATGCAGACAGGATTGAGCATGAACGAGTGCCGCATTTTTCCAACGCCCGAAGCCATCGGCCGCCACGTGGCAGAGACCATTCTTGACGGCTTCGACGCGGCCCGGGCTGCCGGCAAGACCTATCTCCTCGGATGCCCGACCGGGCGCACGCCGCGACCGGTTTATTCAGCACTTGCCGATATGCTGCGGCAGGCACCACGCGATCTTTCCGGGCTCGTTCTGGTGATGATGGATGAATATGTACTGGCCGATACCGCCGGCGCCTTGCGGCTCGCGGCGCCCGAGGCGCACTATTCATGCCAGGGGTTCGCCGAGCGAGAGATCCGCCAGTTTCTGAACGCTGCCCTGCCGCCTGAAGATCAACTGCCCGCCGAAAACGTTTGGTTTGCGGATATTGATGAGCCTGAGGCCTATGACCGGCGTATTGCCGAGGCAGGTGGGCTCGATTTCTTCATCCTCGCTTCCGGTGCCAGCGATGGCCATGTGGCCTTCAATCCGCCGGGTACGCCACGGCACTCGCGCACCCGCGTCGTCACGCTTGCCGAGGAAACCCGTATCGACAACATGTCGACCTTTCCGGGTTTCGCGGACATCTCGGAGGTGCCGACCCACGGCATTTCGGTCGGGCTGGAGACGATTGCGGGGGCACGCGATGCGGCGATGATCCTCACCGGCGCCGGCAAGCAACTTGCCTTCCAGCGGATTACCGGCACGCGGGGTTTCGACCCGGACTGGCCGGCAAGCATCGTCCACGATTGCGCGAAGAACCTGATCCTGGCCGATCCCGCCGCTGCCGGACACTGAAAATCAAGAACATACGGAGGAAACGCCGATGATCGATCGTGCGCTGTTGACCGACCGGATCGACCGCCTTGTCGGCGGGCTGACCGGCCTGAAGGATGAAGGCCATTTCGATGAGCCCAATCTCGATGGCACCAAGGGCGACTATGTCAGCTTCGACAGCTGGGAATGGCCGCAGGGCGTCGGGCTTTATGGTCTCGCCCAGCTCTGGCTGCAGACCGGCGACGACAAGGCCAAGGCCATTCTCGAGGCCTGGTACGCCAATCAGCTGGCCGCGGGCCTGCCATCGCAGAACGTCAATACCACGGCGCCGATGCTGGCGCTTTCCCTGCTCTGGCGCAAGACGCGCGAGGAGAAATGGGAAGCACCGATGCGCGACTGGGCCGATACAATCCTGTCATCGATGCCGCGCACGCCCTCGGGCGGCTTCCAGCACAATGTCTCCGACAAGATCAATGACAACGAATTGTGGGACGACACGCTGTTCATGGTGGCACTGTTTCTCGCGAGTTACGGCGAGGGCGCTGGGCGTGCCGATCTCGTGGAGGAGGCGAAGTTCCAGTTTCTCGTCCACACGCTCTATCTTTCGGAGCCCGAAACCGGCCTCTGGTTCCATGGCTGGACATTTGATGGCAACCACAACTTCGCCCGGGCGCGCTGGGCGCGCGGCAATTCCTGGATATCCGCCGGCATGCTGGATCTGCTGGAACTGGCAGAGCTCGACGATGGCTCGCGGCGCTATTTCGAGATGGTGGTGAAGAGCCAGCTCGACGCCCTGATCGCGCTGCAGGCGGAAAGCGGCGCCTGGCACACGCTTGTCGACGATCCGGAGAGCTATGAGGAAATCTCGGCAACGGCAGCCATCGGCTATGCGCTCTTGAAGGGCGCGCGGCTAGGCATCGGCCCGGAAAGCTGGCGCGATGCCGGACTGAAGGCACTCGATGCGGTGATCGCCAATATCGGAGACGACGGCGTCGTTGCCAACGTTTCCTATGGCACCCGCATGGGCCACGACCTGCAGTTCTACCGCGATATTCCGCTCCACCCGACCGCCTATGGCCAGTCAATGGCGCTTCTGTGCCTGGTCGAGGCGCTCAATCTGACGAAGGGAGAAGCCTGATGATCATCGACACCCGCTATTCCATGTCGCCGCGCGACATCGTCGGTGCGGACAATCAGCGACTGCGCGAAGACTTCCTGCTGGAGACGCTGTTCGAGAAGGACCGGCTCAATCTGGTCTACACGCATATCGATCGTATGATCGTTGGCGGCGCGATACCGGCCGAAGCGGCGCTGGAGATTTCCGATGGTGCTGCGGTCGGCACGGAAGGCTTTTTCGACGCACGCGAAATGGGGATCGCCAATCTCGGTGGCGCCGGCGTCGTCGAGGTGGATGGCCAGCGTTTCGAGGTTGCCAACCGCGATGTCGTCTATGTCGGGCGCGGCACCAAGGCGGTGACCTTGTCATCTCTCGCGGCGGATGAGCCGGCGCACTTTTACATGAACTCGGTGCCTGCCGGCGTCGACCTTCCCTCGGTCCTGATCACCAAGGCGCAGTCAAAGCCTGTGACCATGGGGGACGAGGCGCGGGCCAACAAGCGCACGCTTCGCATGTACATCCATCCGGAAGTCTCGCCGAGCTGCCTTCTGCTGATGGGAATTACCCAGCTCGCCCCCGGCAGCATCTGGAACACCGAGCCGCCGCATGTCCACGAGCGTCGCATGGAGGCCTATCTCTATTTCGACCTCGCGCCGGAAGACAGGGTCATGCATTTCATGGGCGAACCGTCCGAAGTGCGCGCGCTGAGCGTCGCCAACCTGCAGGGCGTCCTGTCGCCGGCATGGTCGATCCATATGGGCGCGGGCACCGGCCCCTATGCCTTCGTCTGGGGCATGACCGGCGAAAACCAGGCCTATAACGACGTTACCCCTGTCGCCATTGTCGACCTGCGGTAAGCGCGCCATCGCATCATCCCAGCCGGGCCGAGGCGTAGGTGCCAGGGCTCGGGGGGAAGACGACGGTCTTGTTGCCGTTGATGAACAGACGGTGATGGATATGGGCCTCGACGGCGCGGGCGAGCACCTGCGCTTCGACATCGCGACCGATGGCGACATAATCTTCCGCCGATTGCGCATGGGTGATGCGCACCGTGTCCTGCTCGATGATCGGGCCTTCGTCGAGATCGGCGGTGACATAGTGCGCCGTCGCCCCGATCAGCTTCACACCCCGCCCATAGGCCTGCTTGTAGGGGTTGGCACCCTTGAAGCTCGGCAGGAATGAGTGGTGGATGTTGATGATGCGTCCCGACATCTTCTGGCAGAGCTGGTCCGACAGGATCTGCATGTAGCGGGCCAGCACGACCAGTTCGGTGCCGGAGCGTTCGACGATGTCCATCAGCTCGGCTTCGGCCTCGGCCTTGTTCTCCCTGGTCACCCGGATTTGGTGGAAGGGGAGGTCGTGGTTCACCACCAGTTTCTGATAGTCGAGGTGGTTCGAGACGACGCCGACGATGTCGACGGGCAACGCGCCGATCTTCCAGCGGTAGAGCAGATCGTTGAGGCAATGGCCGAAGCGCGACACCATGAGCAGCACCTTCATCCGCTCGCTGGCGTCTTGAAAGCGGTAGTCCATGCCGAACTTATCCGCGACGACGGCAAAGCCTGCTTCGAGGCTTTCACGCGTCGAAGACGTCTCCGTGGAAAACCGCACCCGCATGAAGAAACGGCCGGTCTCCATGTCGTCGAACTGCGAGCTGTCGGTGATGTTGCAGCCTTCGCCGGCGAGAAAGCCGGAGATGGCTGCGACAATGCCGCGGGTCGATTGGCAGGCGACGGTCAGGGTGATGGTGTTCATGGTTTGGGCTTCCGGATATGCGAGCGGAATGGTTCCGGCGGGGCTCTGCCAGCCGGTGGCTGAATGATCGGGCCCGTTTGGGCCTGTCTCAGACGTCGAGCGTGTGCTGGCGTTCCCAGCGGCTGAAGTGCGAGCAGAAACTGTTCCACTCGAGGCGCTTCTGTTTCAGGTAGGCGCGTGAAAAGTCCTTGCCGAGCATGCCGGTCAGCTCATCGTCGCTCTCGAAGGCGCGCAGCGCATCGAGGAGGTTGAGCGGAAGTTGCGGCGCGTCCGTCACCTTGTGGCCTTCGGAATACATGTCGATGTCATAATGCGGGCCGGGATCGGCCTCGTTGTGCAGGCCGCTGAGCCCGGCGGCGAGGATGACCGATTGCAGGAGATACGGATTGACCGCGCCATCGGCGAGCCGGAGCTCGAAACGGCCGGGGCCTGGCACACGCACCATATGGGTGCGGTTGTTGCCGGTCCAGGTGACCGTGTTTGGTGCCCATGTGGCGCCCGAAAGCGTGCGCGGTGCGTTGATGCGCTTGTAGGAATTCACGGTGGGATTGGTGATTGCGGCCAGCGCCTCGGCGTGGCGCATGATGCCGCCGAGGAAGTGCTTGCCCTTGGCCGAGAGCCCGAAGGGCATGTCGTTGTCGGCGAAGGCGTTGACCTTGCCGTCAAGGTCCCAGACGGAAATATGGGCGTGGCAGCCATTGCCGGTGAGGTTCTGGAACGGCTTGGGCATGAAGGTCGCTCTCAGCCCATGCTTTTCGGCGATCGACTTCACCATGAACTTGAAGAAGGAATGCTTGTCGGCCGTCTTCAGCACGTCGTCATATTCCCAGTTCATCTCGAACTGGCCGTTGGCGTCCTCATGGTCGTTCTGATAGGGCTTCCAGCCGAGTTCCAGCATGTAGTCGCAGATCTCGGCGATCACGTCATAGCGGCGCATCACGGCCTGCTGGTCGTAGCAGGGCTTTTCCGCCGTATCGAGGCCGTCGGAGATTTCCGAGCCATCGGGGGAGACCAGGAAGAATTCCGGCTCGACGCCCGTCTTGACCCGCAAGCCTTCTTCCGCGGCGGCGGCAACCAGTTTCTTCAGCACCACGCGTGGCGCCTGGTCGAGCGGTGCCTCGTTCATCACGCAGTCGGCGGCGACCCAGGCCACTTCCCGCTTCCAGGGGAGCTGGATGACGGAGCTTGCGTCCGGCACGGCGAACAGGTCGGGATGGGCCGGGCTCAGGTCGAGCCAGGTGGCAAAGCCGGCAAAGCCGGCACCATCCTGCTGCATTTCGGCGATCGCCTGCGCCGGCACGAGCTTTGCCCGCTGGCCGCCGAAGAGATCGGTATAGCTGATCATGAAATACTTGATGCCGTTTTCGGCCGCATACTGTGAAAGGTCCAGCACTGCGTCGTTCCCCTTGTTGTCTTTAGTCAAAAATCGGATCGCAGGCGCGGCATGCCCTTGTTTGCCGGGCGAGGCCGCTGAAATCGGGTATAAGCTGCCGGGCCGAAGCCGGTCCGGCCAATACGTTCAGAAACCGGCCTTGCCGGGATACCAGTCCGTGCCGGCAAGCGGCACCTTAGCGATGGCTGCGGCCTCCATGGTCAGCGCCACGAGGTCTTCGGGCTCGAGGTTATGGAGGTCATTCTTGCCGCAGGCGCGGGCAATGGTCTGGGCCTCAAGGGTCATCACGTGCAGATAGTTGGCAAGCCTGCGGCCGGCCGCAACCGGGTCGAGCCTCTTGGCAAGTTCCGGATCCTGCGTGGTGATGCCGGCGGGGTCCTTGCCCTCATGCCAGTCGTCATAGGCGCCGGCCGTGGTGCCGAGCTTGTTGTACTCGGCTTCCCAGCGCGGATCGTTGTCGCCAAGTGCCACGAGTGCGGCAGTGCCGATCGCGACCGCATCGGCGCCGAGCGCCATCGCCTTGGCAACATCGGCGCCGGACCGGATGCCACCGGAGATGATCAGCTGCACCTTGCGATGCATGCCGAGGTCCTGAAGCGCCTGGACAGCGGGGCGGATGCAGGCAAGCGTCGGCAGGCCGACATTCTCGATGAACACATCCTGCGTTGCCGCCGTGCCACCCTGCATGCCGTCGATGACAATCACATCGGCGCCGGATTTTACCGCAAGCGCGGTATCGTAATAGGGGCGCGAGCCGCCGACCTTCACATAGATCGGTTTCTCCCAGTCCGTGATTTCGCGGATTTCCATGATCTTGATCTCAAGATCATCGGGGCCAGTCCAGTCGGGATGGCGGCAGGCGGAGCGTTGGTCGATGCCCTTGGGGAGCGTGCGCATCTCGGCGACGCGGTCGGAAATCTTCTGGCCAAGCAGCATGCCGCCGCCGCCGGGCTTGGCGCCCTGACCGGCCACAACCTCGATGGCATCGGCCCGGCGCAGGTCGCGCGGGTTCATGCCGTAGCGCGAGGGCAGGTACTGATAGACGAGGATCTCGGAGTGGCCGCGTTCCTCGTCCGTCATGCCGCCATCGCCGGTGGTGGTGGAGGTGCCGGCAAGCGTTGCGCCGCGGCCCAGCGCTTCCTTGGCATTGCCGGAAAGCGCACCGAAGCTCATGCCGGCGATCGTGATCGGCGTCTTCAGGGTGATCGGCTTCCTGGCATGACGGCCACCGAGGACGACGCTGGTGTTGCACTTCTCGCGATAGCCTTCCAGCGGATAGCGCGAGATCGAGGCACCGAGAAACAGCAGGTCGTCGAAATGGGGAAGCCGGCGCTTGGCGCCACCGCCGCGGATGTCATAGATCCCGGTGGCGGCAGCGCGGCGGATTTCGCCCATCGTATATTCATCGAAGGTTGCGGAAGGACGCGGCGGCGTAAGCGGATTCTGGTAGCTCATGCGTTTGTCCTCTTTTCAGTACGCGTCGGCATTGTCGATGTTGAAATTGTAGAGCTTGCGGGCCGATCCATACCGCTTGAACTCTTCCGGGCTGACATCGGTGACGCCGGCCCGTTTCAGCAGGTCTTGCAGCGCGTCGATATGCTCGGGGCGCATCTCCTTCTCGATGCAGTCCGAGCCGAGGCTTTTCACCGAACCGCGAACGAAGATCTTTGCCTCGTAGAGGCTGTCGCCCAGCGCATCGCCGGCATCGCCGAGCACGACCAGATGGCCGGCCTGCGCCATGAAGGCCGACATGTGGCCGATATTGCCATGGACGACGATGTCGATACCCTTCATTGAAATGCCGCAGCGCGAGGCCGCATTGCCCTTGATGACCAGCAGCCCGCCGCGCCCTGTCGCGCCGGCATACTGGCTGGCATCGCCTTCAATGATCACCGTGCCGGACATCATGTTCTCGGCAACGCCGGGGCCGGCTGAGCCGTGAACGGTGACCGTGCCGCCATCATTCATCCCGGCGCAGTAGTAGCCTGTCGAACCGTGGACATCGACCGTCACGGGCTCGTCGATGCCGACGGCGATCGCGTGACTGCCGCGCGGATTGACCACCTCGAAGGCCGTGTCGTTGTCGCCATCGGTGAGTGCGTGGAGCGCCTGGTTGAGGTCCCGCAGGCTGGACTTTGAAAGATCGAAAACGGGCATGCTTGTGTCCTCGGGCGGCCGGTCAGGCGGCCTTCTCGTGATCCCAGAAATAGACGGTGGCCGGCTCCGGCTCCCAGACGCGGGCGGTCTCGATGCCGGGGAGCCCGACAAGCGCGCGATATTCGGAGCCGAAGGCGACGTATTGATCGGTCTCGGCCATCACCGCAGGCTTGCAGGCAATCGGATCGCGCAGCACTCCGAAGCCCGACTTCGTGCCGACCACGAAGGTGAAAAAGCCATCGAGATCGGAAAGCGCCCCGTCGAGCGCTTCGCCGAGATCCTTGCCGCCGGCCATGGCGGCGGAGAGATAGGCGGCACCGACCTCGGTATCGTTCTCGGTCTCGAAGGCAATGCCCTCGCGGATAAGCGCGCGGCGGAGATTGTTGTGGTTGGAGAGAGAGCCATTGTGAACCAGGCACTGGTCGGCGCCGGTCGAAAACGGATGGGCGCCGAGCGTGGTGACAGCCGATTCCGTCGCCATGCGGGTGTGGCCAATGCCGTGGCTGCCGGACATGGCGCGGATATCGAACCGGTCGATGACGTCGGCCGGAAGGCCGGTCTCCTTGTAGATTTCGACGCTTTCGCCGACGCCCATGACGCGCAGGGACGGTCTGATCCGGGCAAGCGTCTCGCGGATGCCATCGGCCGAAGCGGCCTGGAGGGCGATCACGGCGTGCGTGGACTTGACGGTGACGGAAGCGGGGTAGCCGGCGGCTGCAAGCGCTTCGGCAAGGCCTTCGAAATCGGCTTCAGGTTCAGCGGATTGCACCGTGACCTTCAGCGTCTTGCCGTCAGTGCCAGAATAGATGGCGAGGCCGGCGGAATCCGGTCCGCGATCCGTCATCGTCACCAGCATGTCGGCCAGCAATGTGCCAAGCTGTGGCTCGAGGCTCTTGTCCTTCAGGAATAATCCAACAATCCCGCACATCGGCGCTTCTCCGTTCGTTGCTGAAACCAGCAGTAACAGAGACCGAGACAGTTTTCAATTATCAAGAATAAAAAATTCTCCTGAGGAATAATCAGTCAACGGGTCTGGCCTGCCTGTAGGAGATGATGGAGAGGTAGCGCGCGGGCAGCTCCGTCAGTACTTCCGGGCCATGCGGTGCATCCGCATCGAAGAACAGGCTGTCGCCCGCCTCCATCACATAGCGATTGTCGCCATGGCGATAGGTCACCTTGCCCTCCAGCATGTAGAGGAACTCCATGCCTTCGTGCTGGAAGGTGGGAAATACGTCGGAATCGGTGGTGAGAGTGATTAGGTAGGGCTCGACCGTGACGCCGGACGTATTGTTGTCGATATGGCCGAGAAGGCTGTACTGGTGGCCGGCGCGGGTGCCCCGGCGCTCGATGTTGACGCCTTCGCCTGCCTTGACGAATGTCGCGTTGCGCTGCTCCTCATAGCGTCGAAAGAAAGCGGTCACGGGAACGCCCAGCGCCCGCGAAAGCGCCTGCAGCGAGTTGAGAGAAGGCGAGATGTTGCCGTTCTCGATCTTCGAGAGCATGCCGACCGAAATGCCGGTTGACGCCGAAAGGTCGCTGACGGTGATGCCGAGCGCCTTGCGGAAGGTGCGCACCTCGTGGCCGATCGCGCGCTCGAGGTTCTTCTCGGGTGCTTCGCGAACGGCGTGCGGGTTCTGGCTGAGCGGCTTGTCGGGCACTGTCGCGTCCTTGTTCATTGATAATCCGTGGTTCCTTCAAATACGGGAATTTTCCCCGGAGTGAAACTGCGGCAATTTCAGAGGCCGGGTCTGCGACGCTCTTTCGATGGCGGATGGCCGTAATGTTCGCTGAAGGCACGGGAGAAATGCGCAGCACTTGAAAATCCTGTCGCATAAGCAATTTCGGCAAGTGAAAGCGGGCTTTGCTGCATCAGGCGACGGGCATGGGCAAGGCGGATTGCGCGATAGATATCGCGGTAGTGCGTGTTCATATGCGCGTTGAAAAGCCTGTCGAGATGGCGGTCGCTGATGCCGGCGAAGGCGGCCATGGCTCTGCGTGTCAGCGGGCTTTCGATCGTAGCTTCCATCTTCTCCAGCACATTCAGGAGAACCGGGTGGTTCACATTGTAGCGCTCAGCGATGACCGCGCGTTGCGGGGCGGCCGATGGGGCGACCGCTGTGTGCAGGTACCAGTCGCTCACCCTCCGGGCGAAGGCTTCGCCCATGCGCTCGGCGATGATCGCATGCATCATGTCGAGCGGCGCGACGCCGCCGCCGCAGGTGATGCGGTTTCCATCCATGACAAAGCGGGCCTGGCGTGGCTGCAGGTGGGGAAAAGCCTCGATGAGCGCTGCGGCATGCTCCCAGTGGATCGTGAAATCGCGGCCATCCAGCAGGCCTGCTTCGGCCAGCAGATAGGGCCCGCCGGAAATGCCGCCAAGCATGTCGCCGCGGCGGGCAAGCCGGCGCAGCGCCGCGGTCAGTTTCGGCATATGCCACGCGTCCGGCGTGCCGCCGGCGCACACGAACATGAAATGGGGCAGGGCACCTTCTGCGGTGAGCTTTGCGCAGGGGACGCTCGCGCCGGAGGAACTGGCGACGGGACCGCCGTCAATCGAGAAGGTCTGCCAGCGAAAGAGTTCCTGACCCGCCAGAAGATTGGCGGCCCGCAGCGGCTCGGTCGCCGACGCATAGGACATCAGCGCAAAGCCGGGCACAAGAATGAAGCCGAAGGTGTGGCCGGGGCGTATGGCAGAAGAGGTCATGTCCCAATTCTATAAAGAAAAGTCCTTTTTGTGCAACGAGATTTGCTTGAAGGCGGCTAGGCTTTTGTCAAACACCACGGCAGGCGGCTCATGTCCTACAGCGCTCTTTCCATTCTCAAGAACGGCCTTTTCGGCAATCGGCACTGGAAGCCCGCATGGCGCATGCCGGAGCCGAAACCGCATTATGATGTCATCATTGTCGGCGGCGGCGGCCACGGGCTGGCGACGGCCTACTATCTGGCAAAGGAATTCGGCATCACCAATGTCGCGGTGCTGGAGAAGAGCTATATCGGCTCCGGAAATGTCGGTCGTAACACGACGATCATCCGTTCCAACTATCTCCTGCCGGGCAACAATCCGTTCTACGAGCTGTCGATGAAGCTCTGGGAGGGACTGGAGCAGGATTTCAATTTCAACGCCATGGTTTCCCAGCGCGGCGTCCTCAACCTGTTTCACAGCGATGGCCAGCGCGATGCCTATGTGCGGCGCGGCAATGCCATGCGTCTCCACGGTGTCGATGCGGAACTCCTGGACCGGGAGGCGGTGCGGACGATGCTGCCCTTCCTCGATTTCGACAATGCCCGCTTTCCCATCAAGGGAGCGCTGATGCAGCCGCGCGGCGGCACAGTGCGCCACGATGCCGTCGCCTGGGGCTATGCGCGAGGCGCCGACAGTCACGGTGTCGATATCATTCAGAATTGCGAGGTCACCGGCATTCGCCGCGAAAACGGCCGCGTCGTCGGTGTCGAGACGTCGCGCGGCTTCATCGGCTGCAGCACGCTCGGCCTTGCCGCGGCGGGCAACTCTTCCGCCGTGGCGCGGATGGCGGATCTGAAATTGCCGATCGAAAGCCATGTGCTGCAGGCCTTCGTTTCCGAAGCACTGAAGCCCTTCATCGACAATGTCGTCACCTTCGGCGCCGGCCACTTCTATGTCTCGCAATCCGACAAGGGCGGTCTCGTCTTCGGCGGCGATATCGACGGTTACAATTCCTATGCCCAGCGCGGCAATCTCGCGACCGTCGAGCATGTGGCCGAAGCCGGCAAGGCGATGATCCCGTCACTCTCAAGGGGGCGGGTGCTGCGCGCCTGGGGTGGCATCATGGACATGAGCATGGACGGCTCGCCGATCATCGACCGCTCACCGATCGACAACCTCTACCTCAACGCCGGCTGGTGTTATGGCGGCTTCAAGGCGACGCCGGCCTCCGGCTTCTGCTTTGCCCACCTTCTGGCGCGCGGCACGCCACACGAAACGGCGAAGGCCTTCCGCCTCGATCGTTTCGAACGCGGCTATCTGATCGATGAAAAGGGCGTGGGCGCCCAGCCGAACCTCCACTGAGCGGGACAAGGAGAACACCATGGCAAGCCTGATATCCTGTCCCCATTGCGGCAGCCGCCCGAAGGAGGAGTTCACCGTCAAGGGCGCCGTCGTCAAAAGGCCGGAGCCGGATGCCGGGGAGACCGCCTGGATGGACTATGTCTATCTGCGCGACAATCCGCGCGGCAGGTACCGCGAATACTGGCACCACACATCCGCTTGCCGGCGGTGGCTGATCGTCACGCGCGATACGGTGACCCATGAGATCGAAAGCACCATCGATGCCGCCGAAGCAGGGCGGGCGGAGGTGCGGTCATGACGCCGTACCGGCTTGAAAAAGGTGGGCTTGTCGACCGCAGCACGGCGCTTCGCTTTTCATTCGATGGAAAGTTGATGTCTGGTTTTGCCGGTGACAGCCTCGCCTCGGCGCTCCTGGCCAATGGCACATTGCTCGTCGGTCGCAGCTTCAAATACCATCGCCCGCGCGGCATCATGACAGCCGGTGCCGCCGAGCCGAGCGCGCTGCTGACGATCGGCACAGGCGGACGCACGACGCCCAATACCCGTGCGACCATGCAGCCCCTGTTCGATGGGCTCAGCGCCCGAAGCCAGAACCGCTGGCCGACGCTTCAACATGATATCGGTGCGCTCAATGGCCTGTTGTCGCCGTTCCTGAGCGCCGGCTTCTACTACAAGACCTTCATGTGGCCGAAGCCCTTCTGGGAGAAAGTCTACGAGCCTTTCATCCGTCGCGCGGCCGGCCTCGGCCGGGCAAGCTATGAGGATGATCCGGATACTTATGAAAAATGCTGGGCGCATTGCAACCTCGCCATCGTCGGCGCGGGTGCCGCCGGGCTTGCCGCGGCACTGACGGCGGGGCGAAGCGGCGCGCGCGTCATTCTGGTCGATGAGCAGAGAGAGCCGGGCGGGTTTCTTCTTTCCGAAAGCGCCATGATCGGCGGCGGCCCGGCATCGGCCTTCGTCGCCGAGGCCGTCGCGGAACTGCGCGGGCTTCCCAATGTCCGGATCCTCAAGCGCACCACGGCCTTCGGCTGGTATGACGGCAATGTCATCGGCGCGATTGAACTCACCGGAAACGGGGCGGGACCGGCTGAGCGGCTGTGGCGCATCGCGGCCGGTCGCATCCTGCTGGCAACAGGTGCGGAGGAGCGGCCGCTGGTCTTCGGCGGCAATGATATACCGGGCGTCATGCTGGCAGGCGCCATGCGCACCTATCTCAATCGCTATGGTGTGGCGCCGGGCCGGCGCGTGGCAATCTTCACCACCAATGACAGCGGCTATGCGCTTGCCGCCGATCTGGAGCGGGCAGGGATCGTTCCGGCCGCAATTGTCGACAGCCGGGCCGAGGGGCCCGAATGGGCGGGTGCCGCACGGGTCGTCCGGGGCGCCTATGTATGCGATGCTCGTGGCGGCAGGGCGCTGTCCGCGATCACGATCCTGAAGGATGGAAATCGCGAGGCAATCGACGTCGATGCGCTGGCCGTCTCCGGCGGCTTCAGCCCGATCATTCACCTCGCCTGCCACCGGGGCGGCCGGCCGGTCTGGAACGAAGTCGCCGGCGCCTTCTTGGCACCCGGAAAGCTCGATGGACTGGCACTGAGTGGTGCGGCCAAGGGCGTTTCGGGGCTTTCGGCCGCGATGGAAAGCGGTGCGGCCCACGCCGTGGGGCTGCTGAGGGACCTTGGCATCAATGCCTTTCCCTTCGAGCCCAGCGATATCGAAGGCGATACGGCCCAAGCGCCATCCAAGCCGCTCTGGACCATTCCCGGTATCAAAGGAAAGGCCTTCGTCGATTTCCAGAACGACGTGCACAAGGGCGATCTCGGCCTTGCCGTCAGAGAGGGCTACGGCCATGTCGAACTCGCCAAGCGCTACACCACCAACGGCATGGCGACTGATCAGGGCAAGCTTTCCAACATCAATGCCATCGGGCTTCTGGCGGAAGCACGGGGCGTGTCCCCGGCCGAGGTCGGCACCACCACCTTCCGGCCGTTCTACACGCCGGTTTCCTTCGGCGCGCTGACGGGCACGCATCACGGCCGGCATTTCCAACCGGTGCGCAAGTCGCCGTTGCATGGCTGGGCGGAAAAGAACGGCGCGCAGTTTACCGAGACCGGGCTCTGGTATCGCTCGGCCTGGTTCCCGCGCGATGGCGAGACCGGCTGGCGCCAAAGCGTCGACCGCGAAGTGCTGAACGTGCGGGAGAACGCCGGGCTCTGCGATGTTTCCATGCTCGGCAAGATCGAGGTATGCGGCACTGATGCTGCCGAATTCCTCAACCGCATCTATGCCAACGGTTTTCTCAAACTCCCGGTCGGCAAGGCGCGATATGGCCTGATGCTGCGCGAAGACGGCCATATCTATGATGACGGCACGACCAGCCGGCTTGGTGAAACCCGATACTTCATGACGACCACCACGGCAGGGGCCGCCGGTGTTCTCAACCATCTCGAATTTTGTGCCCAGGTGCACTGGCCGGAGCTCGATGTCCAGCTCGCCTCCGTCACCGATCAGTGGGCGCAGATGGCTATTGCCGGCCCCAAATCCCGGCTCATACTCTCGGCGCTTGTTGATGACGACATCTCGGATGCGGTGGTGCCTTTCCTTGCCGCGCGCGAAGTGACGCTCTGCAACGGGCAGGTGGCCGCACGTCTCTTCCGTATCTCGTTTTCGGGCGAACTTGCCTATGAACTCGCGGTTCCCGCCGGCTATGGCGAAAGCGTTGCCGATGCGTTGATGGCGGCGGGGCGCGAGCATGGTCTTCAGCCTTACGGTGTCGAAGCGATGAGTGTCCTGAGAATCGAGAAGGGGCACGTCACCCACAACGAGATCAATGGCACCGTCGTGCCGGACGATCTCGGTTTCGGGCGCATGGTCTCGACGAAGAAGCGTGACTTCATCGGCAAGGCCATGCTCGGGCGCGACGGCCTGACAGCGCCGGGCAGGCTGCAGCTTGTTGGCGTCGTGCCGCTGGAAAAAGACGGCATGTTCTCGGCGGGCGCGCATATCCTGCGCAGCGGCGATGCAGCGACGCTGGAAAACGATCAGGGGCACGTGACCTCGGCGGCTTTCTCGCCCCATCTCGGTTCGATGATCGGTCTCGCGCTGGCTTCCGCCGGTCGCAGCCGTCACGGCGAAGCCGTGGTCGTCTGGGATGGGCTGCGGGGCCGATCTACCCCGGCGCGCCTCTGCGATCCTGTATTTTACGATCCTTCGAACGAGAAGCTCCATGGCTGATTTCAAGCTGGAACATCGCCCGGCATTGCGCGAAAACCTGGTCACGGAGGGTTTGCGGCTCGAAGCCTTGCCCGAGGGCCTCGTCCTTCATATCCTGTCTTGCCTCGCCGATGGTGAACTCACTGCGCTCTTGCAGTCATACCTTCCCGAAGGTGGCGCATTACGCAAGATCGCACCGGGCCAGTGGTTCATTGTCGATGATGCCCCCATGACACCGGCTGCGCTTGCCGCGCTTCAGGATGCGCTCGGTGAAAGTGCCCATCTCGTGGACCAGAGCCACGGCCGTGTCCGGTTCGCGATCTCCGGAAAGGATGCGGACCTCGTGCTTTCGCGGCTCACCGCCGTCGATCTGGGGGCGCCCTCCTTCGGTATCGGTCAGACGCAGGCGACGCTCCTCGGTCATATCTCGGGGCACCTGACTCGCACCGGGCCGAGTGCATACGAGATCATCGTCCTGCGCAGCTACGCCGACAGTCTTTGGGAGGCATGCAGCGAGGGGCTGAAGGTGTAGAACTTCTGCCGGTCCGGGCAGAAGTTCTCGGCATTGCTTCGGCGACAGCCATGCGTCGCCAGTCATTCCCCGCAGCCCTGAATTCACCCACTCTTCGGATAGGGCCGGATCTTCATCCGGCTCGGCCGCGGCCAGGTGCTGGTAACGAAGACGGAAGATTATGTCGAAGGCGCGCGGGCAATCGGCCTGCCGCATCGCTGGATCATGATCCGCTACATCCTGCCCAACATGTTGCCGCCGATCATCGTGCAGGCGACCATCTCGATTGCGACCGCGATCATCTCCGAGGCCGCACTGAGCTTCCTTGGCATCGGCCAGCAGTCGCCGAACCCGTCCTGGGGCTCGATGCTGAACACCGCCAAGAATTTTCTCGAACAGGCGCCCTGGATGTCGATCTTTCCGGGCGGAGCCATATGTCTGATCGTGCTTGCCTTCAATCTGCTCGGCGACGGTCTGCGCGATGCGCTTGATCCGCGCGGATGATTTTTAAAAGGAAAACAATGATATGACGAAAACCTTCATTCGCAACGCCACCGTCATCACCATGGATGACAAGGATCGCATCCTCAAGAATGCCGGCGTTCTGTTCGAAGATGACGTGATCGTTGCGGTCGGCCCGGACATCGATCCCGGCCCGGATTGCGACATTATCGACGGTACTGACCGGATCGTCATTCCCGGCCTGATCAATGGCCATATCCACATGTGGCAGACGGCAGTGCGCGGCTTCGGCGTCGACTGGACCGGCATCGAGCATCACCTTCATATGCAGACGGAATGGGTCCCGGTCTATCAGCCGGAAGACATGTTCCAGTCGGAATATGTCGGAGGCCTTTCGCTGTTGAATGGCGGCGTCACCACGGTCTTCGAATGGTGCCATGGCAACCGCACGCCGGAGCACTCCGACGCGGCGATCGCGGGGCTGGAGCGCGCCGGTATCCGCTCGCTCTTCATCCACGGCACGGTGAAGACCCTGCCGCGCGAAGGCGAGGTGCATTTTTCGCAGATCCCGCATCCTGCGGAAGAGGCGCGGCGTCTGCGCAGGCTCTATTCCGCCGATGGCGGCATGATGAGCCTGGCGCTCGGGATTCTGGGGCCGGACTATTCGCCGGTCGAGGTCTGCGAGAAGGATTTCGCGCTTGCAGCCGAGCTCGATGTCTGGTCCAGCGCCCATTATTCGGGCCGCAAGGGCAAGGTCGATCGCGGCTATTTCACCCTCGCCGAAAAGGGCATCCTGGCTGACAAGCACAATGCCGTCCACGGCAACGCCATGTCGGATGACGAGATCAGGCTTCTGATCGAGCAGGGCAACACCATCACCGCAACGCCGACGACGGAAGTTTCCGGCGGGTCCAAGGCACCGCTCGTCAGCCGCGTCATCGATGCCGGCGGCATGCCGGCGATCGGTAACGACTCCGAAACGGCAACGGCAGGCTCGATGCTCTCGGCGATGCGCGAAAGCCTCGCAATCGACCGGCTGTTTCGCAACATCAAGCGCGATGCCGTCGCCAAGTCCGAGGCGCCGGCTGCCACCAATGCCGTTTATCGCGGCATGCCTGTTCCCGCCCGCAAGGTTCACGGTACCTACGAAGCGCTGAAATGGGCAACCATCGGCAACGCCCGCTCGATGGGCCTCGGCCATCGCATCGGCTCGCTCGAACCCGGAAAGCAGGCCGATATCACGATCATCCGCGCCAACGACATTAATCTCGTGCCGTCGATCGATCCGGTGGATGCGGTCGTGGCCTACGCCGACAGCTCAAATGTCGAAACGGTGTTCGTCAACGGCGTGGCGAAGAAGACCGGTGGCGTCCTGACTGACGCATCCGCGCCAACGGCGGCAGCGGCACTGCGCGAGCGCACGCTGCGCATCCTCGAAGAAAGCGGCCGCGCTGCGCTGGCCGAAGAGCGCTTCGCCTGATCGGCAGAAACGTCGGGCGGGAGACCGTCTTCTGCCGCGCGATGGCGGCGGTCTTTCTATGCTGCGTGACATGTGCGGGAACGTCAGCGCTGCGGCGAACGCCGTCTAGCGGCTTCTGCGCTGATCATCCTTCCTCGGTTCAAAGGTTTGGTGCATTCGCCGCTTTCGGGCGAATGTGACAACGCGCCTTTATTGTGTAAATTCAGGTTTAAGCTTACCGTAGCGAATGATCATGAGGAGGGGCATCTCATGAAGATACTGATTGCCGATGACCACGAACTGGTTCGCGACACGATCTGCGCGTTTCTGTCGAACGAGCCCGGCCTTCGCATTTCGGTCGCGGCTGACTTCGACGGGGCTGCCGAACTGATGAACCGCGAGGGCCCCTTCGACCTAGTGCTGCTCGACTATACGATGCCCGGCATGAACGGTCTCGAGGGGCTTGCCAGAGCGAAGGACCTCAATTTCGGCAGTCCGGTCGCCATTATTTCCGGAACCGCCTCGCGCGATGTCGCGGAACAGGCACTGGAATCGGGTGCTGCCGGTTTCCTGCCGAAGACCCTCCCGGCGAAATCGCTGATCCATGCGGTCCGGTTCATGGCGGCTGGCGAGCAATATGCGCCCGTGCAGTTCATGACGGAGAAGGAGCAGAAGACCGTCCATCCGCTTGCGGAAAAACTCACGGGCCGCGAAGTCGACGTTCTAAAGGGGCTTGTCGAGGGGCTCGCCAACAAGGAGATCGCCCGCGCGCTCGGCCTGCAGGAGGTTACGGTGAAACTTCACGTCAAGACCCTTTGCCGCAAGCTCGAAGCCCGCAACCGCACCATGGCTGCGATGATTGCGAAGGACGCCGGGCTCTTCTGACGCCGCGGAGGCGAGCTGGATGCGGAAAAGGGGCCGGTGCTAGGCGTCGATATGCCTGAGGAAGGCACGGAAACGCTCGGGGGCCTCTGCCGAGAACGCTCGCGCCACCGGAAGGTCCATCAGCTTGCGACCGGCTTCCATGAACACGACACGGTCGGCGATCCGACGGGCAAAGCCGACTTCGTGGGTGACGACAACCATGGTCACGCCTTCGTGGGCGATTGTGGTCATGACATTCAGCACCTCGTTCACGGTCTCGGGATCGAGCGCCGAGGTGGGCTCGTCGAAGAGCAGCGCCACCGGATCCATCGAGAGCGCGCGGGCGATCGCCACACGCTGACGCTGGCCGCCTGAAAGCTCCACCGGAAAGGCGCCAACCTGCTTTGAAAGGCCCACGCGTGTGAGAAGCGCCTCGGCCTTGGCGAAGGCTTCCGCACGCGGCATCTTCTTCAGCTTGATCAGGCCGAGCGCCACGTTTTCCCGGGCGGTGTAGGTCTTGAACAGTCCGAAATGCTGGAACACCATGCCGATGCGCTGGCGGGTCCGGTTGATCGCCGCGTCGCCGCGTCGCACCCGACGGCCGTTGGCGAAGCGCCACGGAAGGCTTTCACCGTCGATGCGGATATCGCCATCATCGGCGGGCTCGATCCAGTTCAGGGTCCTGAGCAGCGTGCTCTTGCCTGAGCCGGAGGGGCCGAGGATGACCACCACTTCTCCGCGACGCACGATCAGGTCGGTCGGATGCAGCGCGGTGTGTCCGCCGAACTGCTTGCTGATATTCCGCGCTTCGATCGTGACCGGAGCATCCGATGTAGGCAGCTCAATCGCCGGCCTGATGTCGTCGGGAAGGGCCTGGACGGCGACATTTGCGGCGGGCGCGGTATCGCGGCCGTTGAGAGCGATCTTCTTTTCAAGCCGGCGCTGGATCAGTGTCCAGATGGTGATCAGGGCCAGGTACCAGACAGAGGCAGCACAATAGGCCTCGAGTGCATGGGTGGTTGACTGCGCAAGCTGCTGGGAAACACGCAGGAGTTCGGCGAAGGAGATGGTGGCCAGCAACGAAGTGGCCTTGATCATGTAGCTGAAATTGTTGCCGAGTGGCGGCAGGATGGTGCGCATGGCCTGCGGGAAGATCACCTTGCGGAAGGTGATCCATGGGCGCAGCCCCAAGGAAGCGGCGGCTTCGCGCTGTTCGTCCGGCACGGCCATCAGGCCGGCGCGCACGATATCGCCCATCCGCGCTGCCTCGTTGAGGCCGAGGCCCAGAAGTCCCGTCGCGACGAGGCTGAGACGCAGGCCCATCTGGGGGAGGGCGGAATAGAAGAACAGGATCTGCGCGAGCAGCGGCGTTCCCTTGAACAGCCAGAGGTAGAACTGGGCCGACCAGGACAATGCCCGGGATTTCGACGTCAGCATAACGCCCAGACCGGTCCCGAGCACGGTGCCAATGGTCTGCGCGACGACCGCGACCCAGATCGTCACCCAGGCCGCATGAGCGACCAGCGGCGAGGTGACGAAGTCGACGAATATGGAGAAGCTGAATCCCATCTCAGTCTTTCGGTGAGAACAGCGGCACGTACCCCGGCTTCAGGGTGCGGTTGCGGTCGATGACATGGCAGCGTGGCGCGCGCGGTCCGACAATCGGCAGGGCCAGGCCGTTGCGAAGACCGGGGGTGGCCTCGATTGCCGGTATGATGGTGCTGGCGAGAACGTTGGCCGCGCCGAAGAGCGATTCAAGCGCCGGCTCGATCGTCATGCGGACGGGCATGGCGCCATCGATCTCGATGGTGTCGGCTTCCTTGAGACCGAAGCGCTCCGGCTGGTAATACATCGAAAGGCAGGTCCGCAGAACCAGCGCCTCGCCGCGATAGGCTTCGGCATACTGGCGGATGCCGACAACGCGGCCGGGGGGAAGGATGCCGAGTGTCGGGTCGCCGCTGTCAACGTCAAAGTCGGCCGTTTCCAGGTCCCAGCGTTCCTTGACCAGGTCGATCTCCATATCGAGATAGTCGGCGATCAGCGCCAGCGATTCAGGTGCTCCCATGTGGCCGACGATGTCGCCGCGTTCGACCCCGGCATTGAACTGCTCCGGCGTGAGGCCGTAGCCGACATGCTCGATATCCCCCGGGCCGGTGCCTGTGACATCGATGGTGCGGTTGATGCGCACTGCGGTGACATTGCTGGTGGCACGGGCGAGAAGCAGCGGCAGGCTGTCGTAGGAGAAGCCGGGATTGATCCCCATACCGGTGATGGAGACGTTCTGACTGCGCGCGAGCTTATCCAGGCGCTCGGCCATGTCGCCGAAGCGCAGCCAAGGGTAAAACATGGACTCGGCGGCAGAGATCACGTTCAGGCCCGCCTGGAGGGCTTCGGAAAGCTGGCTTTCGATCCTGCCGGGCTTGGATTCCGTCATGTGAATCAGGGCGGCCGGCTTTTCCAGCAATCCGGCAAGACAGGAGGCAAGATCCGGGGTGATTGTGACGTCGGCAAAGCGGGTCGTGCCGCAGATAGCGCCGAGCGTCTTGCCGGATTTCTCCGGGGCATTGTCGATGGCGCCGACGACGTTGAGCGCGCGGTAGTCGTTTTCCAGAACCCGGAGGAGCCGGCTGCCGAGCGCGCCGCAACCCTGAAGAATGATGTCAGTCATGCACGATGCCTTTCGGGAAAGAAGGGGCCTTTTGGAAGAAGATGGGGTCAGCCGAGCGGCTCGATGGCGTCGGGAATTGCCTGTCCGGCGCGCGAGCGCGGCACGGAGCCGCGGTCGGCGATGCG
This sequence comes from Martelella endophytica, assembly GCF_000960975.1. Classification (NCBI taxonomy): domain Bacteria; kingdom Pseudomonadati; phylum Pseudomonadota; class Alphaproteobacteria; order Hyphomicrobiales; family Aurantimonadaceae; genus Martelella; species Martelella endophytica. The sequence continues at coordinate 2,718,983 of NZ_CP010803.1, forward strand.
TTCCAGCCAGGCCTGGACGAAAAGCCAGAGCGAGTACATCAGCAGGTAATAGACTGCAGCCACCGAATAGAGCTCGATGACGCGATAGGTCTCGTTGATGGCCATGCGTGTGACCCGCAATAGTTCGGCAAACGAGATCACCGAGAGCAGCGACGTGGTGCGCATCATCGAGGCGAATTCATTGCCGAAGGGGGGCAGGATGACGCGGAAGGCCTGCGGCATGGCGACGTAGCGGATGACTTCGAGCCGCGAGAAACCCATGGCGCGGGCGGCGAGCGACTGTTCATGCGGTACGGATTCCAGCCCCGCGCGGATGATCTCCGCCATGTAGGCGCCGGCATAGAAGCCGAGGCCGATGAGGCCAGCCTCGATGACATTGAGACGGATGCCGAGCTGGGGCAGGCCGAAATAGAGCAGAAGAAGCTGGACCAGCGGCGGCGTGCCGCGCCAGAGCCAGATATAGGCATGCGAAATCCAGCGCAGCGCCGCAAAGCGCGACATGGCAAAGAGTGCGAGCACCAGGCCGATGACGACGGCGATCGCCTGAGCCACCACCGCGACCAGAAGCGTCACGCCGGCCGCTACCAGAAACCGCGGCTGGAACAGATACTCGAAAAAGACGTCGACAGAAAAATCCATCCGACTTGCCGATCAAGGGAAAGAGCCGGCGCAGCAGGGGGAAACCGCGCCGGCAGGTGCGGGCTTATTCGCCCGGGTTGAGAACGAATTCCGGCACGGCGGAAACGCCCCATTTTTCAACGATGGTCTGGTAGGTGCCGTCGTCCTTCATCGCCTTCAGCGCATCGAGGATGCGCTCGGCAAGCACGGTATTGTCCTTCAGCGTGGCGATGGCGAGTTGGTTTGCGGCAAAGCCCGCAAAGGCGATCTCGAAGGGAGCGCCCGACTGGCTGATATAGAACGCCGCCTGCGGGTCATTGAGGTAGGCCGCTTCCGCTTGACCTGAAACCAGAGCCTGGATCGCTTCGGAGTTTGAATCGAAGGCCCGGACTTCAATCCCGTCCATGCCGGCCGCCTTCAGGCGCTCGCTCTGTTCTTCCAGATGCTTGTTGGTCGTGCCGCCGGCCGCAACCGATACGGTCTTGCCCGCAAGCCCGTCGAAGCAGGCGTCATAGCTCTCGGGCTTGCCGATTTCGCCATCGCAAGAAATTGCGTCCGGATTCCCCTCCGGCACCATCAGGCCCTCGCCCCACTGGACGTAGGAGATCATGTTCATGATCTTCAGCCGGTCGGGATTGATGAAGATGGCGGTGCACAGCGCGTCGAAACGCTCGGCCTGAAGGCCCGGAACAAGGCCGGAAAAGGCAAGGTTCGTCCACTCGATATCGTCGCCCATGCGCTTGGCGATCTCGCCGCACATGTCGACGTTGAGGCCGTCCATGGTGCCGTCCGTCTTGATGAACTGGTTCGGCGCCGCCGCAAAGTCGGCGGCGAAGTGGACGGTACCATCCTCGAGCGTACCCTCGGCGAAGGCGGGAGCGGTGAAAGCGAATGTCGCGGCCAGCGCCAGTGCCAGACCCTTATGTGCTGATATCATGAACGTTGTTCCTCTGCTGGTGCACCTTCGTGCTTTACATATTATGCAAAATATTATTGATATATCACTGCGATGTTGTCAAATATTCAATTTAGCACATCGCCCTGTCGTTGTGGGAAACGCGATAAGTTATTGAAATAATAATAAGAAAAGTGGCTTGGATGCGGGTGTTGGGACCAAAAGGGCTCAATTTGGGGTGACTGGCCAAAAGCATTTGTTGACTACCAAAGTGCGCGATAATATATCAGTGATATTTTATAAGATATGCTAACCGCATCACATGAAGGCTTCGCAGTCCATGAAAATAGCCGTTCTCAATCCTAACAGCTCGAAGGCTGTCACCCAGTCGATGGAGCGGTGCCTGGAGCCTCTCATTGGTCGTACGAAATATCAGATTATCTGCTCGGAGTTGCCGGCGGCGCCGATCGGTATCGAGGATGACAATGACGTGGCCACGGTCTCGCCGATGGTCGAGGCTTTCGTGAAAGCTTCCGATGCGGATGCCTTCGTCATCAGCTGCTTCTCCGACCCGGGTGTCGCTGCCGCTCGGAGCCTGACGGACAAGCCGCTCTTCGGAATTGCCGAATCTGCCTATTGCACATCGCTGCTCTATGGTCGCCGGTTCGGTGTCATCTCGCTCGGTGCTTCGTCCATTGCCCGCCATCGCGTGCAGATCGAGCGACACGGCCTTCTGGGGCGACTCGCCGGAGACCGGTCGATCGACATGACGGTGGCCGAAGCCAACGATGTCGACAATGCGCGGGATGTTGTGCAGCGGGTCGGCGCGGAGCTCAGGGCCGATGGCGCGGATGTGCTGATCCTCGGCTGCGCCGGTATGGGCGAGCAGCGACCCGCGCTTCAGAAATTGCTGGGTACGATCGTTATCGATCCGGTTCAGGCCGCAGTCTCCGCTGCCATCAACGCGCTGGACCTCGGCTACAATCAAGGAAAGTGAAATGCTCGAACGTGTCGTCAAAGGAACAATCATAACCGAAACCGCCCGCATCGAGGGTGGCTGGGTCGGTATCGACAAGGGGCGGATCGTCGCGATTGGCGACGGTGCTCCGCCTGAGGCGCGTGAGGTTGATGATTACGGTTCATCGCTCGTTCTGCCGGGCGTCGTCGACGGTCAGACCCATGCGACGAGTTGCAAGGGCATGGAAGGGATCGACGACACCACGTCCTCCGCCATCGCCGGCGGCGTCACCACGCTGGTCGATATGCCCTACGACAATCCGGAGCCGCTCGATCGTCCCTCGCGTTTCGATGTCAAGGCGAAGGCGATCGCCGAGCACGCGCATGCCGATATGGCGCTTTATGCGACGGCGACGCGCGAAACCGGCATTTCCGAAATCAAGGCGTTGATCGAGCTTGGCGCCGTCGCCTTCAAGATCTCGTCCTTCGAGAGCAATCCTGTTCGCTTCCCGCGCATTGCCGAGGACCTGACGCTTGATATCTTCGAGACGCTCGCCGACGGCGATCTTCCGCTTGGTATCCATAACGAGGATCAGGAGATCGTTCACGCCCGCATGGCCCGTGCCCGCGAGGCCGGTGTCGAGGGTATCGAGGCGCACTCGACCTCGCGGCCGCTCGCTGCCGAGCTTGCAGCGACCGCGCAGTTCTTCGCGCTCGGTCAGGCCGCCGGCGCACACGCGCATCCCGTCCATCTGACCGCCAAGGAAGGCTTCGATCTGGTCGGTGCATTCCGCAATCTCGGCATGCGCGCCACCGGCGAGCTCTGTGTTCACTATCTCTGGTTTGATGCCGCTGCCGATGGTGAGCGTCTCGGTGCGCGCATGAAGGTCAACCCGCCGATCCGCCCCGGCGTCATCGAGGGGCTGTGGCAGGCGATCGAGGAGGGCAACGTCGCCTTCATTTCCTCTGACCATTCGAGCTGGCCGATCGACTTCAAGTTCACCGATTCGATCTTCGATGCCGGCGCCGGTGTTCCGGGTCTGGAAACGCTTCTGCCGTCCTTCTTCACGCTGTGCGCCCGTCGTGGTCTCGACGCCGCGCGCATGGCCGCCGACATGCTCAGCGCCCGCCCGGCAAAGTTCTTCGGTATCGACAATCGCAAGGGTGCCATCGCCATCGGTCGCGACGCCGACATTGCAATCCTCGAAGAGGGCGCATTCGTCTGGGATGAAACCAAGGCGCATGACGGGCTGAAGTGGAGCCCCTTCCACGGCGAGGAATTCGCGGTGCGGGTTGCTGCCACCTATCTGCGCGGTGCGCCGGGCTGGAATGGAACAGATGTCGTCAACGCCGCCGGAAGCGGTGAACTGGTCAAGCGCGCCACCAAGGGCTGGTACGCCTGAAAACCGAGGGACGGAAACCATGAAACTGATCAATGAAGAAACGAGCGGCGTCTTTGTCATCGCCGTCACCCCGTTCGACGAAACGGGCGCCATCGACTGGGCAAGCCTTGACCGCGTCACCGACTTCTATTTCGAAGCCGGCGCCGACGGGCTGACGCTTCTCGGCATGATGGGCGAAGCGCCGAAGATGACGCAGGCCGAAGCGATCGAGATCACCAAACGGGTCATTGCCCGTGCCGGCGACAAGCCGATCGTCATCGGCGTCTCGGCGCCGGGCCTGGCCTCGATCCGCGAGCTCGGCCAGACGGTCATGGAGCTCGGGGCTGCCGGCGTCATGGTCGCGCCGCCCGGTTCGCTGAAGACGGACCCGCAGATCCATGCCTATTACGGGCAGGTCGTCGAAGCGCTCGGCGACGATATCCCGGTCGTGCTTCAGGACTTTCCGTTGTCGACCGGCGTCAACATCAGCATGGATGTGCTCGGCCGGATCATCGAGGACTATCCCTCGATCAAGATGCTGAAGCACGAGGATTGGCCGGGCCTCGCCAAGATCAGCGCCATCCGCGATGCCGAAGCCAAAGGCCGTCGCCGCCTGTCGATCCTGTGCGGCAATGGCGGTCTGTTTCTTTCCGAAGAGGTTGAGCGCGGCGCCGATGGCGCGATGACCGGCTTCGCCTATCCGGAAATGATGGTTGCCGTGACCCGCGAAATGAAGGCTGGAAATGCCGATCGGGCCCGTGATCTCATGGACGTCTATCTGCCGCTTATCCGCTACGAAACGCAGCCCGGCCTTGGCCTTGCCGTCCGCAAATATGTGCTGGCAAAGCGTGGGGCGATCGCATCGCCCGCCTTGCGCAAGCCCGGCAAATCACTCGATGCCCGTTCGGCCGCCGAGGTCGACATCCTGATGGACCGCATCGAAAAGCGCCTGAAGGAGATTGGCTGATGGATTTCGGACTGAAGGGAAAGAGGGCGCTCGTGCTGGGCGCCAGCCAGGGGCTGGGCGCGGCCTGCGCCAAGGAACTGGCGCTCGAGGGCGCAAGCGTGATCGCTGCGGCCCGCAATACTGAGGCGATTGAAAAATGGGTTGCCGAGGCACGCCTTGAGGAAGAGGTTCGCGCCGTCAAGCTCGATCTCGCCGACGAAAAGGCCGTCGCCGCCTTCGCCGAAGAGATGAGCTCGGCCGGCATCGATATCGTGGTCAACAATTGCGGTGGGCCAGCCGCCGGGCCGGCCCGTGGGCAGTCAAGGGCGGCATGGTTGGCGGCGTTCGAAGCCATGGCGCTGCCGGTGATGCAGATCACCGATGCACTCCTTGCCGGCATGGCCGAGCGCGGCTTTGGTCGTGTCATCACCATCGGTTCTTCCGGCATTCTGTCGCCGATCCCCGGCCTTGCGCTGTCGAACGGCGTTCGCGGCGCCATTGCCGGCTGGTCGAAGACGCTCGCCAGCGAAGTCGCCGGCGATGGCATTACGGTCAACATGGTGCTTCCCGGCCGTATCGCGACCGATCGCGTGGCCTCGCTCGATGCGATCAAGGCCAAGAAGCAGAACACCAGCGTCGAAGCCGTCGAGAAGGGTTCGAAGGCGACAATCCCCGCCGGTCGTTATGGCGACCCGGCCGAATTCGCTGCCGTGGCGGCCTTCCTGGCCTCTGCGCGTGCGTCTTTCGTCAACGGATCGATGATCCGTGTCGACGGTGGAATGCTGAAACAGCTCTGAGCCTGTTTCGAACAAATCCTGCCCGGACCGCTGGGCAGGGCTTGACTAAAATGCGCTTTGATATATCAGTAATATATTACAACAAATGGAGAACAGCATGCCATCTGCCCATCGCCTTTCGCGCCGTGTCGTCACCTCCGCTATCGCCCTCGCCATGGCGACCGCAGGCTTTGCGACGACGGCCTTTGCCGATTTCAAGGACGAGCTTCTGAAGAACGACACCATTGTTGTCGGCACCACCGGCACGGCGCCGCCCTTCACCATGATCAACGATACCGGCGACCTTGACGGTTATGACGTCGCGCTGATGAAGAAGGTTGCCGAGGACCTTGGCGTCAATGTCGAGTTCCGCCAGCTTGACTGGTCTGGCCTGCTGCCGGGCCTGGTCGCCGATCGCTTCGATGTCGTCGCTTCGGGTGTTACCCGCACCAAGGACCGTCTCGCCTCCGACGACCTGATCATGCTGTCGCCTTACATCATCAACGGCGTCGCAATCACCAAGCTTGCCAGCAATGACGAGATCAGCGGTTGGGACGATGTCTGCGGCAAGACCGTCGGCGTCGTGCGCGGCTCGGCCGAAATCAACCTCATCCGCGACTCACTGCCGGAAGGCTGCCTCGGCACGGTGAAGGAATATCCGGGCTGGACGGAAATGTCGCTCGACCTGAAGAACCACCGCATCGACTGGATGGGCATGGATTACCTCGGCCCGAGCTATCTCGCGGCCAAGGACGATTCGATCACGGTTCTTTCCGACGTTCGCTCGCCGAAGACGCAGTCGCTTGCCGTTGCGCCTGACGACAAGGAACTGGCTGAAGCCATCGATGCGCTGATCGCCCAGTACCGTGAGGACGGCACGCTGAACGCGATGATTACCGAATATTTCGGCCAGCCGGTCGACTTCTCCAAGACACCCGCAGATCCGAAGTAAGACCTGCGATCAAACCGAACCCAGGGCAGGGCGATGTCGCCCTGCCACTCAAGACAATAAGGAAATCTCTCCATGCCTGTGAAAGTCGGGATCATCACGACCGGTCAGAGCCCTCGTAACGAATATGTCAGCTTTCACACCAATGCTCTCAAGGCGCTCGGCCTTGATGTCGTGGTGACGGAAAAGGCCTGCCTTGACGGTCTGACCCGTGCGGAAATCGCCGAGCACGAAATCCGTCCCGCCGATGGTCTCGGTATCGGCTGCTATGTTCACAACACCACGCCGGACGATCGCCGCATGGGTGCCGGCTGGGAAGAAATCTTCGTCGTTCAGAGCTGGTATCTGGAGCGTGCTCAGGCCGCCATCGACGCTCACGTTGCCGAAGGTGCCGAAATCATCCTGATGTGCTGCGCCGAGATGTATCCGGAAGGCGCGCTGCATTCGCCGGTTCCGCTGCTTCTGCCCTATCAGCTGATGTTCGATCTCGTTCGTCGTCAGGCCGAGGCCCGCGGCAAGCTGAAGCTCGCCCTTCTGCTGCCGACCGAATGGCACATCGATCAGGACCGTGCGACCTGGAAGTCGCAGCCGTGGATGGACAAGGTCGACGCCCATTTCGGTATCGGTATTGCCACCGGCGAAGCGCTTGACCAGCTCGAAGGCGAAGGTCCCTACGATCTGGCCCTGATCTGGGGCTATGGCGACGGCCTTGCGCCGCACGATCCGGAAACCCTGCTGGAAGACATTTCCAAACGTCTGGGTTGCCCGACGGTGACGCCGAACGTGTTGAACGTGTTCAACGCGCGCACCCTGATCTCGCCCGCATGGGCGGAGCGGATTCATGTCCGTTACTGAAGCCGGCAGGAAGCCGGACACCCCGATCCTGGAAGTGGCCGGGATCGAGAAACAACTCGGCAGCCAGCATGTGCTGCGGGGCATCGACTTCTCCGTCTCGCGCGGAGAGGTCCTGGCCATCATCGGGGCGTCCGGCTCCGGCAAGAGCACGCTTCTGCGTTGCCTCAATCTTTTGATTCGCCCCGACGACGGGGCGATCATCTGGAAGGGCAAGGAAGTCGGCTGGCGCACGGTCGGCGACAAGCGGATACCGGCGCGCGAGAAGGACCTCCTGTCCTTCCGCACCGAAATTTCCATGGTGTTCCAGAGCTACAACCTGTTTCCGCACATGTCGGCGATCCAGAATATCGTGGAGGCGCCTGTCCGGGTGCTGAAGCGCAATCCAGCCGAAGCCCGCGATGTGGCCGAAAAGCTGCTGGAAAAGGTCCGGCTGTCGCACCGTGCCGACGCCTATCCGCATGAAATGTCCGGCGGCGAGCAGCAGCGTGTGGCCATCGCCCGGGCGCTGGCGATGAAGCCGGAAGTCCTGCTGTTCGACGAGGTGACCTCGGCGCTCGATCCCGAGCTCAAGGGCGAGGTTCTCGGCGTGATGCGCGATCTCGCCAGCGAGGGCATGACGATGATTTCCGTCAGCCATGAAATGGGGTTTGTCCGCAATGTCGCGGACCGCGTGATCTTCATGCACAAGGGCAAGGTGCGTGAGGTCGGTGACCCGAAGATCATTCTTGAAAATCCGCAGACTGCCGAATTGCGCAGTTTCGTGGAAACGGTAGCGGATTGATCCATGGATGTTCTGATCCGACAGTTTCCGCGCTTCGCCGACGCCATCTGGCTGACGATCTGGCTGTTTGTCGTCATCACCATCATCTCGACCCTCATAGGCCTCACGCTGGCGCTCATCTGGTCGTCACGGCAGCGCTCTGCCTATAGCAGGTGCCTTTCGGTCTATACCTGGATCTTCCGGGGCTTGCCGGAGCTGGTGGTGTTGCTGTTCTGCTACCTTGGTCTGCCCTATCTCGGCATCGACCTCGGCTCGATCGGCGCGGCCTTGCTCGCCTTTGTCCTGATTGGTTCGGCCTTTCACGCCGAGATATTCAAGGCGGCCTTGTCCTCGGTTGATCCGAGGCTGATCGAGGCCTCGCGCGCGCTCGGCATGGGCACCGGGCTGAGGCTGCGCCGGGTGATCCTGCCGCAGGTGGTGCGTATTGCACTTGCGCCCTGGGCGACCTTCCTTGCGGGTAACGTGAAAATGCTTTCGGTCGCTTCGGCGATCTCCGTGTCCGAAGTGATGATGGTGACGCGCCAGAGCCTGGCGATTTCTTCCGACCCCATGGCGCTGATCCTCTTCGCCGGCCTCGTCTATGCCGCTATCGCCAGCGTGATCATGATTCTCGAGGCGCTCCTGAACCAGATGATGATCCGCCGCTATGGCCCTGTGAACACGGGAGGCCGCTGATGGACTGGAGTGTCATTACCGACAATGCGGGTGTCATCTTCGATGCGACGCTGATGACGATCTGGATTTCGGCGTCGACGATCGTGTTGTCGCTTGTCCTCGCCTTTCCGCTCGCCGTCATGCGCGACGGACCTGTCGCCTTCCTGCGCGGCGTTGCCGCCTTTTTCAGCTGGTTCATGCGCGCCACGCCTGCGCTCACGCTGCTGTTCTTCACCTATTTCGGACTGCCGCAGCTTGGCATCTATCTCGATGCAGTGCCGGCGGCGATCGTCGGCCTGACCTTGTCTGCCGCGGGCTACAACATGGAGTATATCCGCTCGGGCCTGCGCTCCGTTCCTGCCAACCAATACGAGGCAGCGCGTGCGCTCGGCATGCCATCTGCCATGATCTTGCGACGCATCATCGTGCCGCAGGCGATCCGCACCATCATGCCGCCGCTGACGTCGAACCTGACGCTGGTGATGAAGGGAAGCTCGCTTGCCGGCATGGTTGCAGTGACGGAACTGACCGGCGCCGGCATGGCGCTGATTTCGGAGACCTACAAGCCGATCGAAATTCTGCTCGTCATCGGCGTGATCTACCTGATCCTGAACGGTATTCTCATCCGGTTGCAGAAATGGGTCGAATATCGCCTGTCATTCGAGAGGCTTGCCGCAGATGGCCGTTGAACATCGCTTCGCCTGTGAGTTCAGCTGCAGTGACGGCTGCGAAAGCGCTATGATATGCTACATGAGATAATTCAGATTCGGACAGCGCCGTATTTGCCGGATATCACTGCACCGGCCAGCGGCGCATTCTGTGGTGGCGGCGGTTCCGTCGCCAATTCCACCGGGGGTTTATAGACATATGAGAGGCTCAACAGCAGCGGGAAGCGCAACCGCGCAGAAGCCGGCCGCGCGAAAACGAAACGCCAAGCAGCTTTCCCTGACCGAACAGGTTTACTACAGGCTGCGTGGCGAAATCTTGAGCTGCAAGCTCGAGCCGGGGCTTGAAATCTCCGAGGCTGAGCTCGCGGAGCGTTTCGAGGTTTCGAAAACACCGGTGCGCGAGGCACTCGCCACGCTGCGCCAGGAAGGGCTGGTGCGCACCTTCCCGCGGCGCGGCTATCAGATCACGCCGATCACCTTCGGTGACATGAACGAGCTTTTCGACCTCCGGACGATGCTCGAGGCCGGTGCGGCTGAGCTTGCCTGCGAACGGATCACCGAAGAAGAGCTGTCGCATCTTCGCGCGCTTGCGGAGGTTGTCTATGATCAGGCCGAAAGTCCGACCATCGACAAGTTCATCGCCGCGAATACAGATTTCCACCTGGCGATTGCCCGTGCCTCCGGCAATCAGCGGCTTTACGACGTGCTTGCCCGCCAGCTCTACGAACTCGAGCGCTTCTTCTATCTCGGCGCGCAGAAGCGTGACGTGAACAGCGAAACCAGCAATGACCACATGAAGATCGTCGAGGCCCTTGGCCGGCGCGACCGCGACGAGGTGCGGGCTCTGATGGTCCGCCACAACGACCTGACCCGGCAGGGGCTGTTCAAGGTGCTTGCAAATTCCCGCAGCTATGGCGCGATCGCGCTTTAGGCGGCTTTGCTGTCGATAGCGGCGGCCAGGAACCCGGGCTCGACGATGAGCCTGCGGGCAGATTTCGTTTGGCCTCAAGCCGGCGCAAGCCGCGCCGCACGACGACAACGCCATCGCTGTTTCAGGTGTTGCGACCGTACTCGACAGTCCCGTTTGGCCGCTCCGGTCTGACTTTTTTCAAGTATTCCGTGATGTTTTACGGGCCGGTGCGAAAATCGCATCGGCTGGGCCTCGGGAACGTTGACTTACAGAAATATCACAGGCAACATCAGAAATATAATACACGCTGTCTCAAGAGCTCCCGATGTCCGTCACCTCAAATCTCGAACCGAACCCGGCCGCGCCAGCAAGCGGGTCGCTGTGGGAGGCTCTTGCGCCGCCAACGGTTCGTTACCGCCCGGTTGCGGGAGAGGTTCGGGCCGATGTGGTCTTTGTTGGCGCTGGCTTTCTGGGCCTGACCGCCGCACTTTCGGCCGCGCGCTGCGGGCTGTCGGTTGCCGTGATCGAGGCGGCGCAGCCGGGGTATGGCGCGTCGGGTCGTAACACAGGCTTTGTTGTTCCGAGCCTGAAATCAGGCCTCGGGCCGGGAGATGTCATTTCGCGTCTGGGCGAAGATTATGCCTGGCGCCTGTTGCGTCTCGTCGCGCAATCGGGGCGCACAGTTTCCGGCCTCATCACCGAAAACGCCATCGATTGCGCTGCAGACTGGCGGGGCTGGCTTCAGCCGGGCCACAGCCATGCGGCGGAGCAGGGCTTGAAGGATCGCCTGTCGCTGCTGCACGAATCCGGTGTCGAAGCCGCCTTTCTGTCGCGCGATGAGATGACGGCACGCACCGGTCTGCCCACGCTTCACGGTGGTCTCGATATCCTGTCCGGCGGTCAGATCAATCCGCTTGCCTATGCTCGGGGACTGGCTGCAGCGGTCGAGACCGCTGGCGGCCGCGTTTTTGGCGACAGCCCAGTCGAAAGCGTGCAGCGTTGCGATGCCGACTGGTCCGTCAATTCGAGTGCTGGGCGGATCGTGGCTGGCCAGGTCATTCTCACCACCAATGCGATGGTCGGCAATCTGTGCCCGCCGCTTCGTGCCTCCATCATTCCGGTACGGGTCTTCCAGATTGCCACGCAGCCGCTTTCGGATCGTTACCGTGAGACGATATTGCCGTCCGGCGCTCCTGTGACGGATACCCGACGCCACACGTTCGCGCTGCGCTGGAGCGAGGATGGACGTCTGGTAACCGGCGGTCTCGTTTCCCCGGCGCTCGACCGTTTGTCACTGGCGCGAAAGACCTTTGTCGAACGACTGAGGCGGTTCATCCCGAACCTTCCCGACATCCGGGTCGAATATGCCTGGAGCGGGCAGATTGCCGCCACCATGGACGCGCTTCCGCGAATGATTTCGATTGCGCCGGGTCTGACCGGCGTCATTGGCTGTAACGGTCGCGGCGTTGCGCTTACGAGCGCGCTTGGGACCGAAGTCGGGAAGCTTGTTTCGGGACAGGTGAACGAAGCCGATTTCGTGCTTCCGGTGACGCCGCCTCGAAAGATACCGTTTTCGCGCCTCGCGGGGCTTGGGCCGCATCTCTGGCTGCCCTGGAGCAACACACTCGACCGCATTGACGCCGCCTGGCGCTGATAGCTGCCGCCACCAACACGATTGTCCGCTTCAAGGAGACCGCCATGAGCGAAGAAAAGATTCAATGGTCGCGACAGGAAGACGTCGCGCTAACCTGGGTTCACAAGGATCAGGAATTCAGCCATCGGCTGATCACCAAGAAGCTGCACGGTTCGCCGATGTCGTTTCACATCACGACCTACATGCCGCATTTCGACACGATGGTGGAGGGCGACGGCGTCCACGAGGTGATCCTCTACTGCCTGCATGGCTGGTCCGAGCAGATCGTTGAGGCGACCGGCGAACGCCATCATTTCAAGCCGGGCGATGCCATGTATCTGCCGAAAAATTATCGTTATCGCCACATCATCGGCGAAGCCGGCCTCGTCATCGCGGTCTGCGCGACGCCGTCCAAAGAAGCGGGCGACATGTGACGACCGATAGCAACAGGACGGCCTGAACCATGTCCGCTGAATTTCATTCCGATTTTGCGACGCTTGCCCGCAAACCGGATGCCATCATCGTAGGCGGTGGCATCGCCGGGCTGACGAGCGCCTGGTTTCTGGCACACGCCGGGCTCCGTCCGCTCGTGGTCGAGCGGCTGCCCGCTGTCTCCATGCTGGCTTCCCGCCGCTCGGGCGAGGGCGTGCGTGCCCAGTGGGAAAAGCCGGAAAACATCGAAATCGCCCGCCGCTCGATCGAATTCTATCGCGACTTCAGCGAGCACACCGGTCATGATTCCGGCTATCGGCCGGTCGGCTATCTTTATGCCAGCCGCACCGAAGCAGGTGCGGAAGGGCTGCGCCAGCGGGTTTCGCGCCAGCAGGCTGCCGGCCTCGATGATGTCGTCTATCTGAAGGGCGATGATCTGCGGAAGAAAGTGCCGACCATCGCACCTGATGCGGTCGGTGCGGGATTCCGCCAGGCCGATGGTGTGATCGACATTGCCAGAGTGGTCAGGGGGCTTCTGGCTTCTGCCGATTTCGATGTCGTCACCGGTGCTGATGTTCTGGATATCAGGCCGACTGCTGGCAGGGTTGTTGTGAAGACCAGCCTTGGCACACTCGATGCACCGAAGGTGGTGCTTTCCTCTGCCGCACGCGCACCGGCGATGCTGGAAGCGCTCGGCATTTCGCTGCCTCTGAGACTCAGCCGATCGACCATCCAGTATGTTGAGGTCGAGGGCATTCCCGCCGGTCACACCGCCGTCATGGATGCCGATCTCGGCTCGTTCTGGCGGGTCGATACCGGCGGTGCGCGGATGACGGCATCGTTTCGCACGACACTGCTGCTCGACCAGTTTACCGATGACCCGGCTGTCGACCCGGATTACCTCAAGGTCGCGATCGAAACCGTGTCGCCGATGATCCCGATGTGGAAGGACCTCGCGCCGAAAATCACCGGCGGTCATGTGCGCACCGGCTCCTTGCTGGTCTCCGGCGATGGCGGACCGCTGATCGGCCCGGTCGATGGTTTCGAGGGCCTTTATCTCAACACCGCCTATGGCGGCCACGGCCTGATGGCCGCCCCTGAAGGAGCCCGGACGCTTGTCGGTATGATGACCGGTGGTCCGTCCGGCGATTTCCTTCCCTCGCGTTTTTCCGACGATCCGGCCGGGCTGGTACCCGAGCCGATGACCGTCAATCTTCTCTCTGATCAAGGATAAGAAAATGGCAAACAAGACCACCCATATCGGTGTTGTCACCACCGGCCACGGCCCGCGCGACGAATATCTGCATTATCACAAGATGTTCCTCGAAGCGCTTGGCGCCGACGTGAAGATCACCGTCCGTCATATCTATGAAGACCTCACCCTTGAGGAGCTTCTGCCGCATCAGGTCGACAAGACGACGCCGAACCTCGGTGCGCATGTCCATGTTCCGGGTGCCGTCGGCAACCATATGGGCGATGGCTGGGAGCATCGTTTCTTCGAACTCGGCTTTGCCACCAAGTTGGTGCAGAAGACGATCGACAGGCTGGAAGAAGAAGACGGCGTCGACATGGTGCTGCTCGCCTGCGCCGCCGAATTTCCGAAAGGCCAGATTTCCGCCGGAACGCTGCTGATCCATCCCCGCGAGATCATGTTCTCGATTGCCGAAAACATTGCCCATGGCACCCGCCGCAAGCCGAAGATTGGCGTGATCGTCGATGCCGAGCATGCCGACCACGATGTCGCCGACTGGAAGTCGCGCGCCTTCTACAAGAATATCGAACTCGAAGTCTCTCCGATCACCGGAAGCTGGCATGATGCCGCCAGGAAGCTTGGCGAGGCCAATGTCGAATTCGCCTTCTTCTTCGGCTATGGCGTCGGCCTTGCTCCTTATGATGCTGCTGATGAAATCCCGGCACTTGAGCGCGCCATCGGCGCGCCGCTGATCCTGCCGCATCGCGCAACCGTGCTGCATCTGCGCAACCTCGTCGGCCCTGCAATGAACGACCTGGCATACATGCCGGAAGGATGGAACAAGGCATGAGCAACGACAAGACAGAACGCCATTTCGCCCCCCGGACGCTGATCTGGGCGGAGATGACGCGTGCCGATTTGACGGCTGCACGGGACGCCAATGCTCTGGTGCTGATCCCGACCGGCTCGATCGAGCAGCATGGTGACCACCTGCCGGTGGAAACCGACATGCTGCTTTCCACCGCCGTTGCTGAACTGACGGCGACCCGGATTGCCGGCAATACCCCGGTTGTGGTGGCGCCTTCGGTCCCCTTCGGCTTCACCCCGCATCACCTGAGCTGGCCGGGCACGATCAGCCTGAGGCTTGAAACCTATATCGCCATGGTCGGCGATATCGCCCGCTCTGTGATCGACAGCGGCTTTACCCGTGCCGTTTTCGTCAATGGCCATGGCGGCAACTCGGCGCCGTTGCGCTCGCTCACAGGTCAGCTGATCACCGATGGCTATGCTGTCGGCATGGTCGACTATTTCATGCCGAGCGAGAAGGACTATGTCCCGATGCTGAAGGGCGGTCTGGCGCGCGCCGGTCATGCTTGCGAGCAGGAAACCGCGCTGATGCTGGCCGTCAGCGGTGGCGAAAGTGCTGCGCTGATCAGCGAGCGCAAGGCAGGCCTCGAACCGCGTCTGATCCAGCCATGGGTCGCTCCCGGCTATCCGAACGACCCGGTCACGGAAGCCGGCGCCGGATGGGCTGCAATCTTCCATGCGGATGACTGCGGCTACTACGGCGATCCGGCAGCGGCCACGCCTGAAAACGGCGATGCCATTCTCGAAGTGACGATCGATGCGTTGGCGCGCTTCCTGGAAGGTTTTGCCCGCGCGCCTTTGCGTCTCGGCGTTGCCCGCGATGCATCGCGTCCCGGCATTGCCCAGCCGACGGCCAAGGAAGGAAAGTAACGCATGTCCATCGATCTTCTCGTCACCGGCGCCGGCGCTGTCGGCGGCTATGCCGTCGAATATCTGGCACGTCGCGCCGAGGTAAACACGATTGCCGTTGTCGACCGCGATGCCGACCGCGCCAAGGGCATTGCCTGGCGCGCGACGCTTGGCGCGCTGCAGGAAGGCAAGCACGTCCGCATCGAAGGCATCGGCCTCGATCTCTCCGATCCGAAGGCGACCGCCGACACGATCGGTCGCCTGGCGCCGCGCGCGATCTTCCACACGGCCACGCTTCTGACGGTGCCGGAAATGGCGCGCGGTCTGACGCCGGAAAACTTCCAGGCTGTGCGTGAAGGCGGCATGGGCGGCTTTCTCGCCGCTCACCTGACACTCGGCCTTTCGGTTCAGGCCGGCATCAAGGCGGCTGGCCTTGCGACCAGTTTCATCACCGCGCCTTTCCCGGATTTCACCAATCAGGTCCTGTCGAAAACCGGACCTGCGCCGCTCACCGGCATCGGGAACGTCGACAATGTTGCTTGCGAGCTGCAGGCGATCGTTGCCGAGAAATTCGAGGTTTCGGCTCTGTCCGTCACGCCGCTGATCGTTGCTCACCATTCCGTTGCTGAATGGTTCCAGCGCTCCGGGGATGCCGGCAAGGCACCGTGGCACGCAACCGTCATCGTCGAAGGCCGTGATGTCACCGCCGAGATCGATGCCGACAAGCTGATGGGTGAAAGTGCGGCGCGCATTCGTGGCGTGCCGCAGGAAAGCCGCACGGCAGCTTCCGGCGTCAAGACAGTGCTCGCTGCGCTGCGCAACGATGGCAGCTTCCAGCACGGCGCTGGCCCTGCCGGTCGTCCGGGTGGCTGGCCGATCCGGGTCTGGGCCGACCATGTCGAAATCCTGCCGGTCCCAGGCTTCGATGAGGCGAAGGGCTATGAGTTCATGCTCTCCGGCCAGAAGGCTGGCGGTATCGAGGTGATCGAGGGAGACGGCACGGTGATCGCGACCGATCAGTGCGCCGACATGGTCCGCTCGCTCTTCGGCGTCGACATCAAGCGTCTTGCGCCCGGCGATATCGCTGAGGCGGGCCTTGCTCTGCGTGGTGCGCTGAGCAAGCGGATCGCCGCTGGCGGCTGATCGAAAGCCCCAATCCGATTGCTTCGGACGGGGTCTCAGACTGCTGACAAACCTCTCCCTTTTACGGGCGTCATCCTCGGGCTTGACCCGAGGATCCAATCACCGCCCAGCAAGAGCAGCGTTGGTGGCCTGTAATAGATTGATTTAAATTCACTTTTTCGTCCGCTACGCTTGTCGCGTTGATAAGTGCCTAGACCCTCGGGTCAAGCCCGAGGGTGACGAAGGAGGGTGGGGCGAGCTTTGTCAACAAACTGAGCCCCCGTCCTATTGTTTCGGACGGGGCTTTCGTCATTTTTCAGATCCATCCGTTCCGGAATTCCTCAGTCCTAAGAATGTCGAACAGGGCGGCAAGCGCCGGGTTTTCCGTGCCGCGAACAAATTGCAACTCGACAGGCAGGTTTGCCGCGCGGTTCAACGGACGGGTGACGATTGCAGTCTCGCCCACACAGATCGAGGCGGGCACCAGCCCGACGCCAAGTCCCTCTGCGACAAGGCGGATGATGGTGTTTTGCAGGCGCGGCTCGAAACCGACCTTTGGTACGACACCGCCGCTTGTGAGAAAGTCGAAAATGGCGGTTCTGAGCACCGCGGCGACATCCGCCGGCGCAACGATGATCGCTTCGCCGCTGAGATCGGTCGCGGTGACCTCGCTGAGACGTGTCAAAGGATGATCGTGGGGCAAGGCGAGGCAGAGCCTGTCGGTGAAAACCGGAACGCTGTCGATCTGTGGCATTTTGGGCCCGGCGAATGTCAGCGCAGCATTGATGCGGCCAGCCAGCAGTTGCGCTTCGATCTCGCCCGGCGTGGCCTCCGACAGTGAAAGTCGCACATCGGGACGGATCTCGGTGTAGCGGCGCACCAGCCGGGGGATCAGCCGATGCGCGGCGAGCATCATGAAGCCGAGCTTCAGCGCACCGCTACGGCCCTCCGCGACAAGACGGGCCTCGCGACCGGCGGCTTCGAAGGCGGAAAGCGCCTGCTGGGCGTCTTCACGAAACTGCCGGCCGGCTGCTGTCAGTTCGACACGCCTTGACGAACGCTCGACCAGAATGACGCCGAGATCGGTTTCCAGATTGGCGATCTGCCGGCTGAAGGGCGGCTGGGTCATGTTCATCCGGCGCGCCGCATGGCCGAAATGCAGCGTTTCTGCGAGCGCGAGAAAACAGCGCACCTGTCTCATGTCCATCGATACCGTCTCCGCATCAATCGCTAACACAATATGCATTGGAATGTATCGATGTTAGCCGCTAGAGAAAAGCCTCACGTCGCGCCTGAAAGTTCCTCCCATGCTCACCAACCTGATGATCGTCCTGCCGATCTTCGCTTTGATCCTGACAGGCTACATCGCCCGGAAAACCGATACGCTCGGCCCGAATGCCACGCGCGAGGTCAATCGCCTCGTCGTCAAGCTCGCTCTGCCGGCGCTGCTGTTTGACATCATGGCAAACGCCGATCCTGCGGAGGTCTGGCAGCCCGGTTTTATCCTCGCCTTCAGCGTCGGCTGCGGCGTCATCTTCGCCGGTACGGTCTGGCTGCGTCTTCGGCATGGCAGCCATCTCGCCGATGCGGCAATCGACGGGCTGAACGCGGGCTATGCCAATACCGGCTTCATCGGTTTCCCGCTGGTGCTTGCCGTTGTCGGACCGTCGGGCATGGCGGCGACACTGGTCGCCTCGATCATCACAGTCTGCATCCTGTTCGGCATTGCCATCATCATCATCGAGGTGGCGCTGCAGTCGGAAGCAAGCCGCGGCGCCATCGTCGGAAAGACGCTGATCTCCGTGGCGAAGAACCCGTTGCTAGTCGCACCGGTCCTCGGTGCCTTCTTTCTGGTCTCCGGCATCCCGATGCCTGGGCCGCTGGACGAATTTCTGAAGCTCCTTGGCGGAGCGGCGACACCCTGCGCACTGATCGCACTCGGCCTATTCCTGGCCCAGAACGGGGCGCGCAAGCCGAGAGCGGGTGTAAAGGTGCAGTTCCTGCTGATCGCGCTGAAGCTCATCGGTCAGCCGCTGCTGACGTGGATCGTCGCCGTACCGCTGCTCGGTCTTCCCGATGAGGCGGCGCGCACGGCCGTTCTCATCGCGGCCCTGCCGACGGGCACGGGCTCGTTCATGCTGGCCGAGTTCTACCAGCGCGAGGCACTGCTGACCGGCCGTGTGGTGCTGATCTCGACCATTCTGTCGCTGGTCACGCTGACGGCACTGCTGGCCGTCTGGCCGTAACCCTTATCCGAAGGCTCGCTTCAGCGCCGTCACCCTGCGGGTAATGGCTTCCGTATCGAGGGCGCGCTTCAGATATTCGCGATTGTCATCCGACTTGCCCATGGTGACGTTCGGATTGCGGTAGCGCATAGGACTTTCCGCATAGGCGGTGGCACCGAAGTGAAACTCGACGCCGTCCATCGGTGCGCCTTCGGCAAACAGGCTTTTCGGCTCCGGATCGCCGCAGACCAGGATGGTCATCCGTCCTGCCGCGCGGGCAATCATTATCCGCAATGTATCGAGGCCCTCATGTGCCTTGGGCCGCTGGCCCGAGGAAAGCACGCGGTCGACGCCGCAGGCGATCAGGTCGTCGATCGCTTCGTCCGGATCCCGCGTCATGTCGAAGGCGCGGTGGAAGGTGACGGCCATCGGGCGGGCGGCCTCGACAGCGGCGCGCGTGCGCTCGACATCGACCCGGCCATCTGCCGTCAGGAAGCCGATCACGACGCCATCGGCGCCACCTGACTTGCAGACCTCGATATCGGTGAGGATCGCCTCGAATTCGGCCTGCGAATAGAGAAAATCGCCGCCGCGCGGGCGCACGATGACGAAGACCGGGATCGATGCCCTTGTCTTCGCCAGCATGATCTGGCCGAGGCTCGGCGTGATGCCGCCCTCCAGAAGGCTGGCGCAGAGTTCGACGCGGTCGGCGCCGGCTGCTTCCGCCAGAAGTGCCTCCTCGAAACCCTCGACGCAGATTTCGACTGTCGGCTTATTGCTCATGCTGTCGGTCCTGTCCGTTCAAAGAGGCTTGTAGGCGATCGCTTCGATCTCGACGAGGATGTTGATCATCAGCCGCGCTTCGCTGGTGGTGCGGGCGGGAAACTTGCCCGGTGTGAAAAAGGCGGCATAGGCCTTGTTGAACCGGCCGAAATCGCGGGCATCGTGGATCCAGGCCGTCGTCTTGCAGATATCTGCCATCTCGCAGCCGGCAAGTTTCAATGCCTTTTCGATGTTCTTCATCACCTGCGTCGTCTGCGCCTCGATATCGTGCGGCGCGATCGAGCCGTCGTCCATGGTCGGCACCTGGCCGGAGACATAGACGAAATCCCCGGCGCGCACGGCGGGCGAAAGCGGAGCGGCACCCGGGGCGCTGCTGTCGAAGTGGAAATGCTGAAGTTCTGACATGTTTTCTCTTTCTTTCGTTCCCGGACATGATTGCGGCGCAGTTGCATCGGCGTGGCATATTGCAGCCGGCTTTGTCAGTCTATACCGATGATATGAAACGAGGTGCAACCTGGAAGCGGGAACGCGGCATGAAAAGACTTGAAGGGCGAACGGCACTGGTCACCGGCGCAGTTGGCGGCATCGGCACGGCGGTGGTCGAGGATTTCCTGGCGGAGGGGGCATCCGTCATCATCTCGGATATACGCGAGGATGCGGTCGAGGCTGCCGTCGAGCGTTACCGCGCCGCCGGTTTTGCGGTTGCCGGCGCCGCCGCCAGCATCACCGATTTCGCTGGCCTGAAGGCAGCGGTAGACAAGGCGGTCGCCGAACTCGGCCCGGTCGATATCCTCGCTTCCAACGCTTTTACAGGCGGTGGCGATCCGACGCTCGACAAAACCTCGCCCGAACGCTTTTTCGAAGATGCCGGCGGCAATCTCGCCGGATCTTTCAACACGGTCAGGGTGGTTATCGACGGCATGAAGGCGAAGCGCCAAGGCGCGATCGTGCTGGTCGGCTCGGTCAACGGGCTTTCGACGCTCGGCCAGCCAGCCTACAGTGCCGCCAAGGCTGGCCTCATCAGCCTCGCGCGCACCATGGCGACCGAATACGGCCGCCACAACATCCGCGCCAATATCGTCTGCCCCGGCACGGTGCAGACGCCGGCCTGGGACGAGCGCCTCGCCCGCAAGCCCGATGTGATGGACGACCTGATCAAGTGGTATCCGCTTGGCCGGGTGGCGAAGCCCGTTGATGTCGCCAAGGCCATCACCTTTCTGGCCTCCGACGATGCCGGCTTCATCTCCGGTGCGATGCTGCCGGTCGATGGCGGGCTGATGGCCGGCAATCTCGCCATGGCCCGCGAATTGACGCTGGAAGGCGAATAGCCGCCGACAGAAGCGGACACCGGCCAGTGAAAACAAAGATAATCCAGAGGGAAACATAGTGAAAATCGAAGACCTCGATACACCGGTGCCGGTGATCGATCGGGCGGTCGCAGAGGCGAACCTGAAACGCATGCAGGATTACTGCGATGCCCACGGCCTCAGGCTCCGACCGCATATCAAGACCCACAAGAGCATTGCCATGGCGAAGCGCCAGCTCGCGCTTGGCGCCACTGGCATCACCTGCCAGAAGCTCGGCGAGGCCGAGGTGATGGCCGATGCCGGCATCGAGGATATCCTGATTTCCTACCCGTTGATCGGACCGATCAAGGCGCGGCGGCTCGCAGCACTTGCCGGCCGGGCAAGGATGACGGTCGCCATCGACAGCGATGTAGCGCTGGAAACCGTCGCCGCCGCTGCGGCGGAGGCGGGGAGGGGGATCGCGGTGCTGATCGAATTCGACAGCGGCCTTGGACGCACCGGCGTCACATCGGTCGAGGCGGCGCTGGCGCTTGCCGAAAAGGCGGCCGTAACCCCCGGCGTGACCTTTGCCGGACTGATGACCTATCCCGCAAACGAGAACACCGTTACCTTCGTCAACGTGGCCAGGCCGGCTTTCGCGGCGGCCGGGCTACCGATCCCGATGGTCTCCGGCGGCGGCACGCCGGCCGCGTTTCACCTGCACGAGCTCGGCGTCATCGATGAGGTTCGGGTCGGAACCTATATCTACAACGATCGCATGATGATGGGCGCGGGCCATGCCAGGCTTGCCGATTGCGCGCTCGATATCCTTGCCACCGTCATCAGTCGGCCGACGCCGGATCGCGCGATCATCGACGCCGGATCGAAATCGCTGACCAGCGATCCCGCCGGAGCCGGCGGCCCCGGCCATGGTCTCATCCGGGCGTATCCGGACGCGATCGTCGAACGGTTGACGGAGGAGCACGGCATGGTCGATCTATCGGCTTGCGCGAAGAAACCGGAGATCGGCGAACGCGTGCGGATCGTGCCCAACCACGTCTGCCCGGTCGTCAATCTGCACGATTGGGTGTTCGTGGTCGATGGCGATGATGTCGAGGAATGGCCCGTCGATGCGCGCGGGCTGACGCGGTAGTCCATGCCAATCTCCCCCGAGGGGGAGATTGGAGAGGTTTTCACCTCAGAGTGTGATTTCGGCGTTGCCCGAACCTTCGAGCACGATGCCCTCGGCGGTCTCCGAGATGCTGAGGCCGTCGGCAGTCGCCTTCGGCACGTTCTGCAGGCGCAGACGCCAGGGGCGGGCGCTGTCGGAGACCGACACCGACAGCGTCTTGCCGCTGCGGGCGACCGAGATCTCCTGCGCCTTTTCGCCCTTGTCAGCGAAGATCGTGGCGGACGCCGTCTTGCCATCCTCCAGAGCGTAGAGCGCGAAGAGCGTGCCATCGGCGTAGTCGTAGTCCGGCTTGTCGTCGACGGCGCCCCAGGCGATCAGGCTGTTTGGACGGACGTAGAAGGGCAGGCTCATGAAGCCGTGGTTCTCGTTCCGCCAGCAACCGCCCTCGACCTCTTCGCCGGAGAGGATATGCGTCCAGCGGCCCTTCGGCAGGTAGAACTCCACGTCACCCGACGCATCGAGCACGGGCGCGACGAGCAGCTTGTCGCCGAGCATGTACTGGCGGTCGAGCGGATCGCAGGCGCGGTCCTCGGGGAACTCCAGCAGCATCGGGCGCATCATCGGCAGGCCTGTCTTCGAAGCTTCCACAGCGGCGCTGTAGAGCGTCGGCATCAGCTTCATCTTCAGCTTGGTGAACTGGCGCAGCACATCGACGGCTTCGTCGTCATAAAGCCACGGCACGCGGTAGGATTTCGAACCGTGCAGACGCGAATGGCTGGACAAGAGGCCGAAGGCGCACCAGCGCTTGTAGACGTCGGCAGAAGCCGTTGCCTCGAAGCCACCAATGTCGTGGCTCCAGAAGCCGAAGCCGGACAGACCAAGCGACAGGCCGCCGCGCAGCGTCTCGGCCATGGAATCATAATCCGAGTAGCAGTCGCCGCCCCAGTGAACCGGGAACTGCTGGCCGCCGGTGGTGGCGGAGCGGGCGAAAAGCACAGCCTCGTCCTTGCCCTTGCTCTCCTGCAGCGCCTCGTAGACGACCTTGTTGTATAGGAAGGTGTAGTAGTTATGCATCGTTTCCGGGTCGGTGCCATCGTGATACGCGACATCCACCGGAATGCGCTCGCCGAAGTCGGTCTTGAAGCAATCGACGCCCTGGGCGACCAGATCCTTCAGGTAACCGGCATACCAGTCGCAGGCATCCGGATTGGTGAAATCGACGACGGCCTGGCCCGGCTGCCACATGTCCCACTGCCAGACGGAGCCGTCCTGGCGCTTGATCAGGTAACCGTGTTCCTTGCCTTCTTCGAAGAGCTTCGATTCCTGGGCAATATAGGGGTTGATCCAGACGCAGATCTTCAGGCCGCGATCCTTGTAGCGGGCAAGCATGGCTTCCGGATCGGGGAAGGTTTCCGGGTCCCATTCGAAATCGCACCAGTGCAGGCCGCGCATCCAGAAGCAGTCGAAGTGGAAGACGTGCAGCGGAATGTCGCGCTCGGCCATGCCGTCGAGGAAGCTGGTGACGGTGGCTTCGTCATACTGGGTGGTGAACGAGGTGGTGAGCCAGAGGCCGAACGACCAGCGTGCCGGCAGGGCAGGGCGGCCGGTGAGCGCTGTGTAGCGGTCGAGCACACCCTTGGGCTCGGGACCGTCGATGAAGTAATATTCGAGCGCTTCTCCCGGAACAGAGAACTGCGCCTTGGAAACCTTTTCCGAGCCGATCTCGAATTCGACACGGCCTGGATCGTTGACGAAGACGCCCCAGCCGCGATTGGTCAGGAAGAAGGGGATGTTCTTGTAGGCCTGTTCGGTGTTGGCACCGCCGTCGCGGTTCCACATCTCGACCGGCTGGCCGTTCTTGACGAAATCGGTGAAGCGTTCGCCGAGACCGTAGACCTTGGTGCCGACGCCGAGATTCAGGCGCTCGAACATATGGGTCTGCTTGCCGTTGGACTTGTCGGTGGCATGACCGCCGGCCTTGAAGTCCGATCCGGAGATGACCTTGCCGTCGCGCAGGAATTCGAGCTTCCAGCGGTCCTTCATCGCGACCCGGACGGTGATGTTGCCACTCGTCAGCGTGGCATAGTCATCGCCGATGGAAATTTCCGGCGTGAAGGCTTCATCCGGGTAGAGCTCGAAATGCGGGCCCTTGTCCAGTCCGCCGCGAAAATGCTCGCTGCGCACGCCGATGACACCTTCCATCGGCGAGAACAGGCGGATGGTCAGAAGGCGGGCGTTGATCTGGTTGCCGCGACCGGCGAGTGGCCAGGTCGGAGCGGTGATGACGATGCTGTTGCCTTCGGTGCGGGCCTGATAGACCTCTACCGGGTTCAGCAGGTCGAGATATTCGGGGACGTGCCAGTTGCCGTCGGAGAATTTCATGTCGATTGTCCTTTGAATGGCTGAGCAGGTGCGGCGCCGAGGAGCTTTGCCAGGGCGCCGCGCCGCGGCTGTCAGAGCCGTGCGCCGGTTTCGCGGTCGAAGATGTGGAGCCGGGCGGGATCGATCCTGAGCGGCATCAGCGTGCCGTTTGCGATCGTCGCGCGGTCATTGATGACGACGGCAACCTCCGGCTCGCTGTCCGTAAACAGGTAGGTCGTTGCCCCGGTCTCCTCGGAAATCCTGAGTGGCAGGTGGAACTGTGCCTCGGCATCGGAAACCAGCGTCAGATGTTCCGGCCGCATGCCAACTTCCACCGGCTTGCCGGGTTCAAGCTTTCCTTCATACGGGATCGTCTTGCCGTCGGCGATCTCGAGCTTCAGAGAATGACCGTCTTCGCCGACGACAGCGGGAATGAAGTTCATTGCAGGCGAACCGATAAACCCAGCCACAAAGCGATTGACCGGACGGTCGTAGAGCTCAAGCGGAGCGCCTTCCTGCTCGATGATGCCGGCGCGCATCAGAACGACACGGTCGGCCATTGTCATCGCCTCGATCTGGTCATGGGTGACATAGACAGAGGTCGCGTTCAGCCGGTCGTGCAGCGTGCGGATTTCCTTGCGCATATGGACACGCAATGCCGCATCGAGGTTCGACAGCGGCTCGTCGAACAGAAACGCCTTCGGATCGCGGATGATGGCACGGCTCATCGCCACACGCTGACGCTGACCGCCGGAAAGTTCGCGGGGATAGCGCGCAAGAAGCTGGGAGAGCCCGGTGGTTTCGGCCACTTCGCGGGCCTTTGCCTGGGCGTCCTTCTTCTTCATGCCGTGGGTGCGCAGCGAGTAGGTGAGGTTTTCCTCGACTGTCATATGCGGATAGAGCGCATAGGACTGGAACACCATGGCGATGTCGCGCTTCCTCGGCGGCGCATCGTTCATGCGCTGGCCAGCGATATTGACCTCGCCGCTGGAGATCTTCTCGAGGCCGGCAAGCGTGCGCAGAAGCGTGGACTTACCGCAGCCCGATGGGCCGACGAGAGCGACGAAGGAACCCTTCTCGATGCTGAGATTGATGTTCTTCAGGGCGTGGTAGCGGCCGTAATACTTCTCAACCGCGTTGAATTCGATCTGGGCTGTCATTTCAAAGCTCCCGAGGTCAGGCCGGAGACGATCTTGCGCTGCAGAAGAACAAAGACGGCGAGAATGGGGGTCACGTAGATCGACGAATACGCCATGATCTTGTCCCACTCGACCGTGTTCGGTCCCATGAAGGTGTTAAGTCCGACGCTGGCAGGCTGGTACATAGCGTCGGAGATGAACGTCTTGGAATAGACGAACTCACCGAAGGCCTGCATGTAGATGAGGATCGCGCTGACGAGGATGCCGTTGCGCGCCAAAGGCAGAACGATATGGAAGAACGCTCCCATACGGGAATTCCCGTCGACAAGGGCCGCTTCTTCCAGCTCCATCGGAACGCTCATGAAGGTGGCGCGGACCAGCACGACGAAGAACGGCATGCTCTTTGCCGAGATGGCGAGCACCGTGGCAAGGCGCGGATAGTCGAGAATGCCAAGCTGGGAGAAGCCGACGAAGATCGGCGTCACCATCAGCGATGACGGCAGAACCTGCAGCATGAGGATCAGAAACAGGCCGACATCGATCCAGACGCTGCGATAGCGGGCCAGAACATAGGCGCAGCCCGAGCCGAGAGCCGCGATGACGATCACCGAGAGCGTCGCGATGTACAATGAGTTCCACAGGTAGCTGCCCATGCCGCGCGACTGCCAGACATCGACGAAGTTCTGCCACTGCGCATGGGTCGGGATGAAGATCGGTGGCGATGCGAAAGCCTCGGACGAGGTTTTGATCGCGGTGACATACATCCAGTAGAGCGGGAACAGATAGATGACGGCGAGCGCGAGGGCGCAGGCAATCAGGATGGTGTTGCGAATGGATTGGTTGGTCATCCCCGTACCTCCCCGCGGGTCGAGCGGACATAGAATGCGGCCGCTACGACAACGATGACGATCATCAGCACGGAAACGGTGGCGCCACCGGCGAAGTCGAACTCGTTGAAGGACAATTGCCATGCCCAGTACTGGGCGACGTTCGATGCGTTGTTCGGACCACCATTGGTGATCGAGGCAAACAGGTCGAACTGCTGCAGCGTGAAGATGAGACCGAGCGAAAGCAGGGCACCGATCGTCGCGCGCATCATCGGCAGTGTGATGGTGAAGAAACGGCGCAACGGTCCGGCGCCATCAAGTGCAGCAGCCTCATAGAGGTCCTGCGGAATGGCGGACAGGCCGACCGAAAGCAGGATCATGTTGAACGAGGTGCCGAGCCAGATATTGGCGATGATGACACTCCACAGCGCGAAATCGGGGTTCGAGCGCCAGAAGATCTGTGTGTCGATCACGCCAAGCTGGATGAGAATGTAGTTGATGACGCCGAAGTCACCCGACAGCAGCCAGTTCCAGATTGCGCCGGCGACGAGGCCGGGCATGACCCAGGAAACAAGGAAGAGACCACGGATATAGGTCGATCCGGGAAACTTCTGCTGGAAGAAGAGCGCCAGTCCAAAACCGAGCACGAATTGTCCGATGATGGAGCCGAGAACAAAGATCAGCGTGTTGCCGAAAATGGGCCAGGTCTGTGGGTCCGAAAGGATCCGCTTGTAATTTTCCAGGCCGGCGAAGGGGCGGATGATCGAGCCGAGGCTGAACATGTCAACCTCCTGGAAACTCATGATCACGTTGTAGAGAATGGCTGCGCCCGATATCAAGATCAGAAAGGCGAGGGGGACGCCGATCAGGATGATGTCGAAGCCGCGCCCGTCCCAGAGAGTCGATAGCCGGTTTCGCATAGTAAACTCCTCAACCGCTGCCTTTTGTTGCAAGGCTTCGCCGGAGCCCCTACCCCGTCGGTGAAACGGGGTAGGGGTATCAGCTCGTCTGCGGTTACGCGTTTAGATCAATTGACGAGCTTGTCGATCTGCGACTGCGCCTGATCGAGGGCTTCCTGTGGCGTCGCGTCGCCGGTCAGAGCAGCCTGGAGGGCGTTCTGGATGGCCTTGGAAACCTTCGGCCATTCTGCCGACGGTCCACGCGGCTGGGCGTACTGGAGCTGTTCCTGGAACACCTTCAGAGCCTGATCCATCTCGGCATCGCCGGTCGACGGAATCTCGATGTCCTTTTCAGCCGGAAGCTGGCCGAAGCGCTGATACATGTCCTTGTCCTGCGAGGCCATGTATTCGAGAACCTTGAAGGCTTCTTCCGGGTGCTTGGTCGACTTGAAGACAACCCAGTTGTAGTCACCGATGGCCGAAGAACGCGGGCCGCCTTCTTTCTCGACTGGCAGAAGGGCAAGCTTCCAGTTGAAGTCGGCTTCCTTGGACAGGCGGTCGAGCTCCCACGGTCCGGAAATTGCCATGGCGGCGTTGCCGGTGATGAAGGTCGACATCGAGTTCCACTGGCTGCGCGAAATGGTATCCGGGGAGGCGAGACCTTCATCGAGGATCTGCTTCCAGAACGTCAACGCTTCAACGCCGCCCGGGCCGTTAACCTTGTCCCAGCTGCCGCCGGCCATCTGCACCCAGGGGAGGAACTGGAACGTGCCCTGTTCGCTGGCCTGTGCGGAGAAGGCGAGGCCGTAGACTTCCTTCGACGGATCATTCAGCTTGCGGGCGTCTTCAAGCAGTTCGTCCCATGTTGCAGGCGGGGTATCGATGCCGGCAGCCTTGAACATGTCTTCGTTGTAGAAAAGCGCGATCGTGTTGGTGGCTTTCGGAATGCCGTAGAGTTCGCCATCCCAGGTGGCCGAAGCGATCGGACCGGCATAATAGTCGTCGACATGGATGACGTCGGAGGTTTCTGCCATATCCGTCAGGTCGAGGAGGGCGCCCTTGGAGGCGAGCATCGCATTGAACGGCACGTCGACGGCGTAGATGTCAGGTGCCTTGCCGACAGCATAGGCGCGCATGACGTCGCTCATCAGATCGGCAAACTGGATCTGGCGGTATTCGACGTGAATTTCGTCCTGGCTGGCGTTAAAATCGTCAACGAGCTGCGGCGCCGGCTGGTCCGGGCGGTCAACAGCCCAAAGGTTGATGGTCACAGGGGCTGCAAAGGCGGGGGCCGACAGCGTGATGGTGGCGATAGCGGATGCGCAGACAAGCGCACTAAGATATTTCATAAAGGACCTCCCGATATCCCCTCCAAGTCAGAGGGGCGGTTTTGATTTGCGCCATTTCGCTTCTCCCGCAGCGTTCGGCCAAGGCCGAATGTTTCCGGCGGAAAACGCTTCAAACAGGCGCCGTAAACGTTTACGACGATAGACCTCTCTTCGGGAAACTGTCAATAGAGGTACGTAAAGCAGGGGAAGAATAATGAAGGGCATCAGGCAGCTTGCTGACCATCTGTCGATCTCCACAGGCACTGTCTCACGGGCTTTGAACGGCAAAGCCGATGTCAACGCCGAGACGCGCAAACGCGTTCTTGAGGCGGCGGAAAAGCTCGGCTACGTGCCGAATCAGGCCGGCCGCAGCCTGCGGCAGGGCGTGACCGGAACCGTTGGTCTTATCCTCAGCCAGGACGCCTCTATCGGTGCTGGCAGCGAAAATTTCTTCCCGCGTGTTATCGATGGTCTTCAGCAGGCGCTTTCCCGTCATGGTCTCGATCTCGTGCTTCTCCTGCGTCCTCGTGGCGAGAAGCAGGACGAGTTCCTGCGGCGGATGGTCGCTCGCCGGATTGTCGACGCACTCATCATCACCTCGACCCGCGTTTACGATCCGCGGTTTCCCTTTCTGACGAAATCGGGCATGCCGTTCGTGGCCCTTGGACGCTCCGAGACCAGCAGGCCGGAGAACCGCTGGGCCGACCTCGATTTCGAGGGTATCGCAGAACGCGCAGTCACGCGGTTGTTCGAGCGCGGCCATCGCCAGATTGCGCTTGCCGGACCGCGTCCGGATGCCAATCTTGGTGCGCTTTTCCTGAAAGGTTATCGCAGGGGACTTGATAGCTGCGGGCTGACTTTCGACCCGGATCTGGTTTTTCAGAGCGACGGTCAGGAGGCGGGCGGCTACGAGATCGGCAGCCGTATCCTTGAAAGCAAGCACAGGCCAAGCGCGATCGTGCTCAACGCGGAGATGATGTCGATCGGGCTTTATCGCCGGTTGGGCGAGGCGGGGCTGACGCCAGGAAAAGACCTCGCCATTATCGCGGAGCGCGAAAGCCCCGTCGGTCGTTTCCTGTCGCCGCGCCTCACATGTTTTCGTATCGACGCAGCGGCGCTCGGGTGCTCCCTCGGGGAGATGCTGCTATCGACCCTGCCGGCGTTTGCGGAACAATATGCAGATGTGCCACGCCAGCAGATCTGGCCGTTCGACCTGGTGGAGGGCGAGAGCGACCCGCCGCTTCAGGCCTGATCGGGCCGGGCGCCGTCCGTTCTTCTCTCGAACGCCTTCACCACGGCGATCATGTCGTCACTGCCTAGCCCCAGCGCCTCGGTCTCGGCATAAAGGGCCAGACTCGCCTCCATCAGTGGCGCAGCGATACCGGCCGCGTGCGCGGCATCGACGACAAGCCTGCTGTTCTTCAGCACATCCGATATGCCGGCCTGTCGCCCGAAATCTCCGGCCTTCAGCTTCTCCGCCTTGATGCGCGAGACGTCGCTTGCCATCGGCCCTGCGGCGAGGATGGCGGCGTATTGGGCGAGATCCAGGCCCTGACGTGCGGCAAAGTGGGCGCCCTCGGCAAGGCCGGTCACCATGGTGATCAGGAACACGTTGACGGCAAGCTTCATCGTCAGCGCCGCAGGCACCGGCCCGCATTCGAAATGGCTGCCGAGCATCGGCGACAGCAGCGGCGCGACAGCGGCCACGGTCTCCGGTCTGCCGGCGAGCATGCCGACCAGCGTGCCGGTCTCGGCCGGCTTGCGCGAACCGGAAACCGGCGCTTCGACATAGTCCCCGCCGGCGGCCCGGATGTCGGCATCGAGCGCCTTCGAATAGCCGGGCGTGAAGGTCCCCATGCTGACAATCACATGATCCGCGACCAGACTTTCGAAAGCGGGTGTGCCGCGGCCGAGCACCGCGTCCACGGCCGGTTCGTCCGCAAGCATCAGGATAACCGTCCGGCAGGCCGCAAACAGGTCTGACGGGTTTTCGGCAATGAGCGCGCCTTCCTGCTCCAGCGCAGCGGCGCGCTGACGCGAGCGGTTCCAGACCGTCAGCGGTGTTCCCGCGCGAAGCAGATTTCTGGCCATCGGCTCCCCCATGGTGCCGATGCCGATGAAGCCGATGGGTGTCATTGTCGCAATCCTCCGAAGCTTTGTGACAGTTTAGGCCGAGGTGGAGGATGAAAACAGTCTAGGCTTGTGATAGCGAGATCATCGAAATTGATGGCATTCGTCATGAATGCAGGCTATTTCCCGTTCTGGTTGGTGTACAGCGTGCACGCGGCCGGCCAAGTTGAGAAAAACACGTCTCGCCGCGTTCCGGGCGGCACAGGGAGGTTTCATGTGGGATGCTCTCATGCGGTGCATCATTCCGATCGTCGCCGCTATCGTCACCGTCATCGCCATCGCAGCGGGGTGGTTCTGGCCGCTGCTGATCACCGTGCCGACGCTGGCGATCGCCGTCTATGACTGGTTCCAGTCATCCTGGACGATCACCCGCAATTTCCCGGTCGCCGGTCGTATCCGCTGGATGGCACTGGCGTTGAGGCCGTTCATCCGCGCCTACGCGGTGGAGGACGACACCCACGGCACGCCCTATTCCTATGCCGCGCGTCAGCTGATCAGGGCCCGTGCGCATGGCCTGTCCGATACCATTCCCTTCGGCACGGAGCTCGAACTCTACGAGGACCCGCATCACTGGATCTGTCACAGCATGGCGCCGGAGGCCGAACCCGACCTGTCGCCGCGGGTGACGGTCGGCAACGAACAATGTTCGAAGCCTTACTCCGCCTCGATCCTGAACATCTCGGCCATGAGCTTCGGGGCGCTTTCCGCCAATGCCGTCAGGGCGATGAATATCGGCGCACGCGAAGGTGGTTTCTATCAGGACACGGGCGAGGGCGGTCTCAGCCGCTATCACCTCGAAAACGGTGGCGATGTGGTCTGGGAGCTCGGCTCCGGCTATTTCGGCGCCCGCGACAAGGATGGCCACTTCGATCCTGAGATGTTTCGCGACAAGACCGCCAATGATGCGGTCAAGATGACGGAGATCAAGGTGAGCCAGGGCGCCAAGCCCGGCCATGGCGGCATGCTGCCCGGCCCCAAGGTGACCCCGGAGATCGCCGAGGTGCGCGGCGTGCGCGTCTACGAGAACTGTCTGTCGCCGCGCGGCCATTCGTCGTTCTCGACGCCCGCGCAGATGCTGGAATTTGCGGCGCAGATGCGCGATCTTTCCGGCGGAAAGCCGGTCGGCATCAAGTTCTGTGTCGGCCAGCCGCATGAGCCCTTTGCGCTGGTGAAAGCGATGCTGACGACCGGCATCTATCCCGATTTCATCGTCATTGACGGCGCGGAAGGCGGCACGGGTGCCGCACCGCTCGAACTCGCCGACTGGGTCGGCATGCCGCTCTGGGATGGTCTCGTGCTGATGCGCAACGCCCTTGTCGGCGCCGGCGTCAAGAAGCATGTGCGGCTTGCCGCCAGCGGCAAGGTTTTTTCGGGCATGGGCATCGCCCACAACCTGGCGCTCGGCGCCGACTGGTGCAATGCCGCCCGCGCCTTCATGATGTCGGTGGGCTGCATTCAGGCGCAGCGCTGCCATACCGGCACCTGTCCCACCGGCGTCACCACCCAGGACAAGTGGCGCCAACGGGCGCTGGTGCCGGAAGAGCAGGGCCTGCATGCCGCCCGCTTCCACAAGAAGACGCTGGAAGCGCTGGCCGATATCGTCGCGGCCTGCGGTTTCAAGCATCCGAGCGACCTGCAGCCGCACCACATCATGCACCGGATCGGCTCGCACGATGCCATTCCGCTCGACAAGCTGCACACCTTTCTGCCCGAGGGTATTCTGCTCGATGAGCCCGATTCGACGATGTTTGCAGACTGGTGGCGGGCGGCAAGTTCCGACAGTTTCAGGCCTGTCGAAGACCTCGTGAAGCTGCGCGCGCGCGCAAGCTGAGGCTTGCCTATCCCCAACCGATGCCCTCCCGCATGATTTCATGTGGGAGGAGATTGACAGCCGAACCACAGCGTTCAAATACTCTAAATTGCAGAAATGCAATTCATTGTAGTGAACCAGCAGGGGTGGTCGACTGCAATCCTTTTGGCGCGTTGAACCTTGGGGGTAATACAATGGCAATGCGACGCGATATTGGGTTGGTTGGACTGACTTTTGTGGCCGTTGGCGGCGTGCTCGGTTCGGGGTGGCTGTTTGCCCCGCTCGACACCGCGCAACTGGCCGGTCCGGCTTCGATCATTTCCTGGCTGATTGGTGCGGTGGCGATGCTGCTTATCGCACTTACCTATGCCGAAAATTCCACTCTGTTTCCGATTGCCGGCGGTATCGCCCGCATACCGCAGTTCTCCCATGGCCGGCTCCTGGCGCTGGCGATGGGCTGGAGCGCCTGGGTCGGTTATTGCACGACCGCGCCGATCGAGGTGAAGGCCTCGCTCGGCTATGCGGCTTCCTACCTGCCATGGTTGACCAACAGTGCCGGCGGCCTGACCTTCTCTGGTTATCTCGCCGCAGCCGTTTTCCTCGCCGTCCTCACCGTTATCAACGTGTTTGGCGTCGCCTGGTTCGCGCGGGTCAACACCACCATGACCTGGTTCAAGCTGGTTGTTCCGGTGATCTTCATCGTGGTCATCGTCGCCTCCCGCTTCGAATCCTCCAATTTCACCTCGGCCGGCGGCTTCGCTCCGTTTGGGGTGCAAGGCATCTTCGCCGCGGTCTCGACCGGTGGCGTCGTGTTCGCGTTCATCGGCTTCCGCCATGCCATCGACCTTGCGGGCGAAGTGCACAATGCGCAAAGGGTCATTCCGCTCGCGCTGATCTTCTCGGTGCTGATCTGCCTTGCGATCTATGGCGGGCTGCAGATCGCATTCGTTGGCGCCATCGATCCGGCCTCGCTTGCCAGCGGCTGGCAGACCGTCGAGGCAAGCCATGAGCTCGGTCCGCTTGGCGCCCTTGCCACCTCGCTCGGCGTGCTCTGGCTGCTCAGCCTGCTGAATGTCGCTGCGGTGGTCTCTCCGGCCGGTTCCGGCCTCGTCTCGGTCTCGTCCAACGCCCGTCTGGCGCTTGCCATGTCGAACAATGGCGTGTTCCCGCGGATCTTCGCGACGCTGAACAGCTTTGGCGTTCCGCTATGGGCGCTGGTGCTGAACTATGTCGTGGCGCTCTTTATGCTGATCATCCTGCCGTTCCAGCAGATCCTGGCGCTCAACAGCGCCGCCGT
Organism: Martelella endophytica; assembly: GCF_000960975.1. Taxonomy (NCBI): domain Bacteria; kingdom Pseudomonadati; phylum Pseudomonadota; class Alphaproteobacteria; order Hyphomicrobiales; family Aurantimonadaceae; genus Martelella; species Martelella endophytica. Next base: position 2,752,686 of record NZ_CP010803.1, read on the forward strand.
GGTGCTCTCCTTCATCGCCGGCCCGGTCTCTATGGTGGCGTTCCGCTATCTGGCACCGAATGCCCGGCGCCCGTTCGTGGTGCCGGCTGCCGGCGCCGTCGGCGCTGTTGCCTTCGCGATTGCGACGCTGATGATCTACTGGTCGGGTTGGAGCACGATCTGGGTGCTGCTGACGCTGCTCGCTGTCGGTGCCGTGCTGTTCTTCGCGCGGTTTGCGATCATCGGCCGCGAGGACCTCGAGCCGAAGAGCGCCATCTGGTTCCTCGTCTACATGGCGGGGCTTACGATCGCTTCCTATTTCGGCGGCTTCGGCGGCGGGCTCGGCCTCATACCGCATCCGGTGGACTCGCTCCTTGTTGCCCTGTTCGGCCTTGCCATGTTCGGCTTTGCCGTGCGCGGCCGGGTGTCGCAGGAAGTGTTCGACCGGTTCCGCCACGAGCAGCGCGTGTTCGAACGCAAGGAATATGGTCACGCCGATGAAGAGGACCTGATGTCGCGCGAATAGCACCACAGAGGCGCCCTCCGAGGCGCCTTTTTCTATCAGTGGTAAGCCCGGTCTTCGTAAGGGGAATCGAGCGACATTGGCGGAATGGTGACCTGCAGCAATTCCTCCGCGCCGCGTTCGATCATGTAGTGGCCGACCATGATGCCTGACGGAGTATCGAGCGGCGCAGCGGAGCTGTATTCGAATTGGCCGCCGCTTTCGAGCAGCGGTTGTTTTCCGACTACGCCGCTGCCCTCAACGATTTCGGAGGCGCCGTCGGCGTTGGTGATCGTCCAGTGACGAGAAACGAGCCGCACCGGATGCGACCCGTGATTGATGATCTCGATATGGTAGGACCAGACGAACTCATCCTCGTCCGGGTTCGAACGCTCTTCAAGGAAGAACGCCTCTGCCCGAACTTCGATGCCATGCGTGACTGCCGTTTCCATGGCCTCCCCCAAGGCCCACGATTTCACGCCATCTTTCGCTCAAGTCGGCAATTTTGCAAGCGCCTGGGCGAAATCCTCCAGCAGGTCGTCGGTATCCTCGATGCCGGCGGAGAAGCGGATCGTGCCGCCCGAGATGCCGAGCTCGGCACGGGCCTCGTCGGAGAGGTTCTTGTGGGTGGTGGTGGCCGGATGCGTGATCAGGCTCTTGGAATCACCGAGATTGTTGGAAATCGAGACGATGTCGAGCGCATCCTGGAAGGCAAAGGCCGCTTCCTTGCCACCCTTCAGTTCAAAGGCGATCAGGGAGGAGCCGGCGGTCATCTGCTTGGCGATGATATCCGCCTGCGGATGGTCGGCGCGGCCGGGATAGACGACGCGCGCAACCTGCTTCTGGTCGGCCAGGAAATCGGCGATCTTGCCGGCGCTTTCAGTCTGCTGGCGGACGCGAAGCGGGAAGGTCTCGAGCCCCTTCATCAGAAGCCAGGCATTGAACGGCGACAGCGCCGGTCCTGTGTGGCGGAAATAGTCCTGCAACTCTTCCTCGATCCACTCCTTCGATGACAGCACGACGCCGCCAAGGCAGCGGCCCTGACCGTCGATATGCTTGGTCGCCGAATAGATCACCACGTCTGCGCCGAGTTCGAGCGGCTTCTGGTAGAGCGCGGTAGCGAATACGTTGTCGACGACGAGGCGGGCGCCGGCCTGATGGGCGAGCTTGGCAACGCCTGCAATATCAACGACTTCCAGCGTCGGGTTGGTGGGGCTCTCGAGGAAGAACAGCTTGGTGTTCGGACGGATGGCAGCTTCGAAATTGGCAAGGTCGCGGCCATCGACCAGTGTGCACTCAATGCCGTATTTCGGTGCCAGCGTTTCGACCACCCAGCGGCACGAGCCGAACAGCGCACGCGCCGCCACGATGTGATCGCCGGCGCGCAGCTGGCAGAGAATGGCGGCGGAAACGGCGGCCATGCCGGATGCGGTGGCGCGGGCTTCTTCCGCGCCTTCGAGCGCGCACATGCGCTTTTCGAACATGTCATTGGTCGGGCTGCCGTAGCGGGCGTAGATGAAGCCTTCTTCCTCGCCCTTGAAGCGGGCCTCGGCCGCGGCGGAATTCTCGTAGAGGAACCCTTGGGTCATGAAGATGCCTTCCGACATTTCGCCGAACTGCGAACGCAGGCTGCCGCCATGCACGAGCTTGGTTTGAGGACGCCAGGACTTCTTCATTGTCTTTCTCCAAACAAAAAAACCGGTCGCGAGGGACCGGTTACCCGGTCTTTTAGCAAGTTGTTTAACGTGGCTGCAAGCCGACCGGCCAAATCACCACAGGATAAGTGTCGCATAGTCCTTCAGGGCGCTTGCGTCAATTCCGAAAGCTTGGTTTTGTCGCGCCACAGGAGCAAAAACATGTCGCACACCCCCGGAATTCTCGCGGATAACGCCATTGCCGGTCTCTTCGAAACGGGCCGTCTCACCGCGGAGGCGGCGCTCGATGATGACCAGATCCAGCCGGCCAGCCTCGATCTTCGTCTGGGCGCAAAAGCCTATCGCGTGCGGGCAAGCTTCCTGCCGGGGCCGGGACACCGCGTCGCCGACAAGCTCTCCCGCCTCAGCCTGCACGAAATCGACCTTACCGAAGGGGCAGTGTTGGAAACGGGCTGCGTCTATCTTGTCGAACTGATGGAAGGCCTGTCGCTCGATCCCGCCATGTCGGCCTCCACCAATCCGAAGAGCTCGACCGGAAGGCTCGATATCTTCACCCGCGTTCTCGCCGATCATGCGCAGGAATTTGACATCATTCCAGCGGGTTACAACGGTCCGCTCTACCTCGAGATCTCGCCGCGCACCTTTCCGGTAATCGTACGCAAGGGCTCGCGCCTGTCGCAGATTCGCTTCCGCGTCGGCCATGCCGTGCTTGCCGAGGATGAACTGATGGCGCTGCATCATGCAGAAACGCTGGTCGCAAGTGACATGCCGAATGTTTCAGGCGGCGGCATCGCGCTGTCGATCGATCTCGCGGGCGAAGGGCTGGTCGGCTATCGCGGTAAGCATCACACCGGTGTCATCGATGTCGATCGCAAGGCGGGCTACGACGTCCTCGATTTCTGGGAGCCGATCGAGGGACGCGGCAAGGGCGAACTGATCCTCGATCCGGACGAGTTCTACATCCTCGTCTCGCGGGAGGCCGTGCACGTGCCGCCGCTCTATGCCGCGGAGATGACGCCGTTCGATCCGCTGGTCGGCGAGTTCCGGGTGCATTATGCCGGCTTCTTCGATCCGGGTTTCGGCCATGCCGGGGCAGGGGGCAAGGGCTCGCGCGCTGTGCTGGAGGTCAGAAGCCACGAGGTGCCGTTCATTCTCGAACATGGCCAGATTGTCGGCCGGCTGGTCTATGAGCGGATGCTGACGCCACCGGCGCGGCTCTATGGCGCCGGCCTCAATTCCAACTACCAGGCGCAGGGCCTCAAGCTTTCGAAGCATTTTCGCGCCGGCTGAACTATTTCCAGGGAGGAAGAGATGACGGTGAGCGCACCGAGAAACGCCTTCAAGCGCCGGCTGCTGGCCGGCGAGACGGTTTATGGGCTGTGGCTGATGTCGACGAGCCCGGTGATGGCGGAGGCGGCCTCGCTCGTCGGCTTCGACTGGTTGCTGTTCGACACCGAGCATTCCCCGATCGATATCGGCGGCGTTCAGCCGCTGCTGCAGGCCGCTGCCGCCGGCGCTTCCGCCATTCTCGCCCGGCCTGCCTGGAACGATCGTGTGCTGATCAAGCGGATGCTCGACATCGGGGCGCAGACGCTAGTCGTGCCCTTCGTCGAGACCGCCGACGAGGCGCGCCAGGCCGTGATCTCGACGCGTTATCCGCCGCTCGGTCGCCGCGGTGTTTCCGGCGGCACGCGCGCCAGTCGCTACGGTTTCGCTCCGGACTATTTCACCACCGCCAACGACGAGATCTGCCTTCTTGTGCAGGTCGAGACCCGCGAGGCGGTCGCAGAACTCGATGCGATCGCCGCGGTCGATGGCGTCGATGGCGTGTTTATCGGCCCTGCCGATCTCGCCGCCTCTCTCGGCCACCTCGGCAATCCCGGTCATCCGGACGTGGTGGCGGTGCTGAAGGATGCGCTTGCCCGCATTCTCGCCGTCGGCAAGGCTCCGGGCATTTTGGCCATGAACGCGGAAACGGCGCGGACCTATGCCGAATGGGGGTATCGCTTCGTCGGCGTCGGCACGGACATGGGGCTTTTCGCAGCCAATGCGAAGGCCGCCCTTGCCGCGGTCGCCAGCCCTTCATAGACGGGTTTGTGGGGAGTCTCGGGAGGAGAAGGCATGAAGAGCCATGTCGCGGTGTTCGACACCAGTACCGGCACGAGCGAAACCGTTCTGGTCCACGACGGCCACATAGAGGCGCCGAACTTTACGCGGGTGGTGCTGCGCTGCTGGTCAATGGCGGCGGCAGGCTCTATCGGCTGCCGCTGGATGCGCCGGCCTTGCATGCGATCGACTCCGGCTTTGCGGTGAAGCTCAACAATGACCATGGCATTTCCCCGGATGGGACGACGCTTGCCCTTTCCGACTCGACCGAGGAAGGTCAAAGCGCGATCTATACCGTCCCCGCCGCCGGCGGCACGCCGAAGCGCGTCACTGACAAGGTGCCGTCCTACTGGCACGGCTGGTCGCCGGATGGCGGCACGCTTGCCTATACCGCCCAGCGTGGCCCGTCCTTCGAGATCTACACATGCCCGGTCGGCGGCGGGGCGGAATTCCAGGTGACCGACGGTTTCGACCATTGCGACGGGCCAGATTACACGCCGGATGGCAACTGGATCTGGTTCAACGGGGAGAGGGACGGCGTGATCGATCTCTATCGCGTGCATCCCGATGGCAGTGGGCTTCAGCGGATGACCGATGACGAGCGCGTCAACTGGTTCCCGCATCCCTCGCCGGATGGCGCCAGTGTCCTCTATCTTGCCTATGAGAACGGCACCGAGGGCCATCCCGCCAACCGTCAGGTCGAATTGCGGATGGTGCCAGCTGATGGCGGTGCGCCACAAATCCTGACATCGCTGTTCGGAGGCCAGGGGACGATCAACGTGCCGTGCTGGGCCCCGGATTCGCGACGCTTCGCCTACGTCTTCTTCAGCGAGGTGGAATGAGCGCGGCCCCTTTGACAGCCACAACCATGACGCAGCTCGCTCTTGGCTCGAAGACGCCGCGCAGGTGGAAAGTCGCGGGCCGTCGGACGGTGAAGCATGATAGCGCTTCCAGGCGCAAGCGACGTCCAGCATTTTAAAAGTATCAACATTTATAAGCCATTAGAATTCTTGGCTTTCGTCAGATCGGTCAAAAAAATGTTGAGGAATTGACAATGAAGGCTGGATTTTGATCATTTGAATCTAATAGGTTTCGAGCACCTTATGGTCGTTTACTCAACAATCTGCACGCTGCCAAAAAGCTGTGCCATTTCGACGAGGAGTTCCACATGAAGAAGACTCTCCTGCTCTCCGCGTGTCTGAGCCTTGTGCTCGCCGCCCCAAGCCTTGCCGCCAGCCCGAAGCCCGACGAAAAGCTCGCCGACAACCAGACGATTAACTACTGGCTGCTCGATGCGAACAAGACCAAGGATCCGCAGAAGAACTCCGACGTGGAAGGCTCCCACATCGCCCGCCAGCTGTTCGAGGGCCTGTTCAACCAGTCCTACGAAGGTGAGCTGGTGCCCGGCGCGGCGCTCAGCTACGACGTCTCCGACGACAAGACAGTCTACACCTTCCATCTCCGTCCGGAGGCCAAGTGGTCGAACGGCGATCCCGTTACCGCCGACGATTTCGTCTATGCCTGGCAGCGCCTCGCCGATCCGGCGACCGGTTCGACCTATGCCTGGTACGAAGAGCTGATGAATGTGAAGAACTCCTCGGAAGTGATTGCCGGCGAGATGGAGCCCTCGGAACTCGGCGTCAAGGCCGTCGACGAGCACACATTCGAAGTCACGCTCAACAGCCCGATCCCCTATTTCATCAAGATGACCACCCACACCTCGACCTTCCCGGTCAACAAGAAGGTCGTGGAGCAGTACGGCGACGAATGGACGCTGCCGGGCAATCTCGTTGGCAACGGCGCCTACAAGCTCGTCGATGACAAGCTCGGCCAGGACATCACGCTTGAGCGCAACGAGAACTACTGGGGCAATGACGACACCGTCATCGACACCATTCATTTCCAGGCGGTCAACGACAAGAACCAGGCGCTGACCCGTTATCTCGCCGGCGAATTCGACTATATCGAGCTGCCGGCCGGCCAGTTCCCGCGCCTGAAGGAAGAGTATCCGGACCAGGCCCACGCCGTTCCGCGTTCGTGCACTTATGCTTTCCTCTTCAACCTTTCCGACAAGGGCCCGGAAGCGCTGAAGGATGTGCGCGTACGCAAGGCGCTGTCCTATGCGATGAACCGCGATGTGGTCGTCAACAACATCACCCGCGGCGGCCAGAAGCCCGCCTATAGCTGGACCTATTACGCCACCGCCGACTTCACCCCGCCGGTAACCGACTATTCGCAGTGGACCCAGGACGAGCGCAACGAAAAGGCCAAGGAGCTTCTCGCCGAAGCCGGTTACGGTCCCGACAATCCGCTCAACCTGACGCTCTCCTACAACACCTCGGACGATCACAAGAAGATCGCGATTGCCGCCCAGCAGTTCTGGAAGGCGATCGGCGTCAATGTCACGCTCAACAACACCGAGTGGAAGGTCTATCTGGACGACCTGAAGAACCACAACTTCGACATCGGCCGTTACGCCTGGTGCGGCGACTATGACGAAGCTTCGACCTATCTCGACTATTTCCGTTCGGGCGGCATGAACTATGGCGGCTTCACCGATCCGGACTACGATGCGATGATGAAGGCTTCGCTGACCGCCGAGAACCCGGCGGCCGACTACGACAAGGCCGAACAGATCCTCGCCGAGCAGATGCCGCTGGTGCCGATCTACTTCTATTCGACGCCGGTCATGGTGCCGGAGGATGTGAAGGGCCTGCCGGTCGAAAACGTTCTGCAGAACTGGTACGGCAAGGATCTTTACCGGGTTGCCGAGTAACGTCGAAACCGACTTCGCGGGGGCGGCGGGTTCCGCCGTTCCCCAACTGAAGCTCCCCATCCATCTTTGCCCAGCCTCGCCCCATATCAAGACCGGGCGAGGCGGGCGACGTGGTCCAGAAGGTCGAGCATAGCCGCACATGACCGGTTACATCATCAAGCGCCTGTTTGTGGCGATCCCGACGATCCTTCTGCTGATCGTCTTTTCGTTCTTTCTCATGCATGCCGCGCCTGGCGGCCCTTTCACCTCCGAGCGCGCCCTGCCGCCGCAGGTGCTTGCCAACATCAATGCCAAATACGGTCTCGACCAGCCGCTCATAAAGCAGCTCATCGACTATATCTGGGGCATTGCCACCCGCTTCGATTTCGGCCCGTCCTTCGTCTATCCGGACCAGACGGTGAATTCGATCATCGCCCAGGGTTTTCCGGTGACGCTGACCTATGGTTTCCTGTCGGCGATCGTTGCGGTGCTGGTCGGCGTGACGCTGGGTGTCGTGGCGGCCGTGCGGCACAACACCTGGCTCGACAGCCTCGCCGTCGGCGTTTCCGTCGGCGCGCAGGTACTGCCGAACTTCGTGATGGCGCCGATCCTGGTGCTGGTGTTCACGCTGTGGCTGCGCTGGCTGCCCGGCGGGGGCTGGGGCGGTCCCTCCTATATCATCATGCCGGTGATCGCGCTTTCGACCTCCTACATGGCCTCGATTGCCCGCATCACCCGCTCCTCCATGCTTGAGGTGATGAATTCGAACCACATCCGCACCGCCAAGGCCAAGGGCCTGCCGATGCGGAGGATCGTGATGAAGCATGCGCTGAAGCCGTCGCTCCTGCCTGTCATTTCCTATCTTGGCCCGGCCTTTGTCGGCATGATCACCGGTTCGGTGGTCATCGATGTCTTCTTTTCCACCGGTGGCATCGGCAAGTTCTTCGTCGATTCCGCGCTCAACCGCGACTACGCGGTGATGATGGGCATCACCATCCTGCTCGGCGCGCTCACCATCGCCTTCAACCTTCTCGTCGATATCCTCTATGCCTGGATCGACCCGAAAATCAGGTACTGAGCCATGATCATCGAGAAGCAGAAAATGCACAGCCTTTCCGAGGCGCTTGCCGAGCAGGCCGAAAAGGGCCACTCGCCCTGGGCCGATGCCCGCGTGCGGTTCTTCAAGAACCGACAGGCCGTCATCGGGCTCTGTCTGCTCGTCTTCGTCGTTGTCTTCGCGGTCGCGGGGCCGTTCATCGCCCGCTGGCCGATCGACGAGATCGACTTCATGGTGATGGGCGATATCGCGCGCGATGGCGGCCCTTCGTTTGCGAACGGCCACTATTTCGGCACCGACGACCTCGGCCGCGATCTCTTCGCCCGCACCGTGCTCGGCACCCAGATATCCCTCGCCGTCGGCCTCATCGGCGCGTCGATCGCGGTCCTGGTCGGCACCATTTATGGCGCGACGTCAGGCTATTTCGGCGGCCGCATCGACAATCTGATGATGCGCACCGTCGATATCCTGCTCGCCATTCCCTACATGTTCGTGCTGATCCTGCTTCTGGTGATGTTCGGCCGTTCCATTGTCCTGCTATTCGTCGGCATCGGGCTTTTGTCGTGGCTCGACATGAGCCGGATCGTGCGCGGCCAGACGTTGTCGCTCAAGGGGCGGGAATATATCGAGGCGGCGCAGGCAACCGGTGTGGCGCCGCGCACCATCATCCGCCGCCATATCGTGCCCAATCTTCTCGGCGTCGTCATCGTCTATGCGACGCTGCTGGTGCCGGGGATGATCCTGTCGGAGAGCTTTATCTCGTTCCTCGGCCTCGGCGTGCAGGAGCCGCTGACGAGTCTTGGCGCGCTGATCTCGCAGGGGGCGTCGACCATGAACTACGGCACGCTCTGGCAGCTGATCTTCCCGCTGTTCTTCTTTATCGTCACGCTGTTCTCGTTCTTCTTCCTGGGCGATGGCCTGCGCGATGCGCTCGACCCGAAGGATCGATGACATGGCGCTACTCGACGTCAACAATCTGAGTGTCCGCTTCACCACCAATTCCGGACCGGTCTATGCCGTGCGCGGCGTCAACATGCAGCTCGATCGCGGCGAAACGCTCGCCATCGTCGGCGAAAGCGGCTCGGGCAAGAGCCAGACCGTTTTCGCGATGATGGGCCTGCTGGCCGCCAACGGCGAGGCCTCCGGCTCGGTGACGTTTGACGGAACCGAAATCCTGAATGCCCCGCCGAAGGTCATCAACCCGATCCGCGCCAATCGCATGGCGATCATCTTCCAGGATCCGATGACCTCGCTGAACCCCTATATGCGGGTATCGGAGCAGATGGCCGAGGTGCTGCAGCTGCACAAGGGTATGAGCCGCCGTTCCGCCGTTGCCGAAGCCGCGAGGATGCTTGATGCCGTGCGCATTCCGGACGCGAAATCGCGGGTCAATCTCTATCCCCACGAATTCTCCGGCGGCATGCGCCAGCGGGTTATGATCGCGATGGCGCTGCTCTGTCGCCCCGATGTGCTGATCGCGGACGAGCCGACCACTGCGCTCGACGTGACGGTGCAGGCGCAGATCATGAAGCTGCTTGCCGACCTGCAGCGCGAATTCGGCATGGCGCTGATTCTGATCACCCACGATCTCGGTGTCGTCGCCGGTTCGTCGGAGCGCGTGATCGTCATGTATGGCGGGCAGATCATGGAGAAGGGACCGGTCAATCCGATCTTCAAGGATCCGACCCATCCCTATACCCGCGGTCTGCTGAACTCCATTCCGCGCGTCGACCGGCAGGATGAGGCGCTGCTGTCGATCCCCGGAAACCCGCCGAACATGGCGAAGCTGCAGCAGGGCTGTCCCTTTGCCCCGCGCTGCGAATTTGCCGGCGAGGACTGTGTCGAGCATCTCGATCCGCTGACGGAATTCGCCCCTGGCAGGCTGAGGGCCTGCAACCGCCCGGTCTCCGTGGTCACGGGAGAAAACGCATGACGACAGAAACGCTTCTGAAAGCGGATGACGTCCGCGTCACTTTCGAAATCCACCGCCGCGGCAGCATGCCCTGGACCAAGCCGCAGCCTCTGCATGCCGTCAATGGCGTCAGTTTCGAACTGAAGCCCGGCGAGACGCTCGGCATCGTCGGCGAGAGCGGCTGCGGAAAGTCGACGCTCGCCCGCGCCATCATCCGCATGGTGCCGGCCACGGGGGCGGCGACATGGGCAGACGGGACCAACCTTCTGTCGCTGACACCGAAGGCGATGATGCGCTATCGCAACGACATCCAGATGATCTTCCAGGATCCGCTGGCGAGCCTCAATCCGCGCATGCAGGTCGGCGATATCATCGCCGAGCCGCTTCTGACGCATAATCCCGGCATGTCGCGGAGGGAAGCGCGCGAACGGGTCGGCGAGATGATGAGCCGCGTCGGCCTTCTGCCGAACCAGATCAACCGCTATCCGCACGAATTCTCCGGCGGCCAGTGCCAGCGCATCGGCATTGCCCGGGCGCTGATCGTGCGGCCGAAGCTGATCATTTGCGACGAGCCGGTCTCCGCACTCGACGTCTCGATCCAGGCGCAGGTGATCAACCTGTTGATGGAGCTGCAGCGGGAGCTTGGCCTCGCGCTGATGTTCATCGCCCACGACCTCTCCGTCGTGAAGCACATCTCGACACGGGTGATGGTGCTCTACCTCGGCCGGGTGATGGAGGTGGCGCCGAGCGCCGATCTCTACACCAACCCGCAGCATCCCTACACGCAGGCCCTTCTCTCGGCCGTGCCGATCCCCGATCCGGATATCGAGCGCAGCAAGAAGGTGCTTGCGATCGAGGGTGACCTGCCGAGCCCGCTCAATCCGCCATCGGGCTGCGTCTTCCGCACCCGCTGCCCGCGCGCCACTTCGCTCTGCGCCGAGAAGGAACCGCCGCTCGCGCCCGCGACAGGCAATGAAGCGCATCAGGTGGCGTGTCATTATCCCGGCCCGGCGAAGGCGGAGGAGTTGCAGGAGGCTGTGTAGGGAGAGCCCGCAAAGCCCCCAACCAATCTCCCCCCTTGAGGGGGAGATTGAATTGAGAGGGCGGAGCAAATCGTCAACTCAGATCAAATCGCCAGTCCCGCCTCATTGAAGAAATGCAGCTTCTCCGGGCGGAGCCGCAAGCCGATTTCCTTGCGCCGCATGCCGGCCTCGATCTCGGCGACGCGCACGATCAGGCGGCCGGCCTTGCCGCAGTCGACATAGAGATAGGTGTCGGAGCCGAGATATTCGTCGATCTCGACCGTGCCGGTCACTTCGCCCTTGCCGGGTTCGACGAGCTCGATGTGCTCGGGGCGAATGCCGAGCGAGGTCGGCGTTCCCTCCGTACCCTCCGGCAGCACGCCGCCCCCGTGGCCCTCGATCGCGTATTGTCCGTCGTTGCCGGAACACGGCAGAATGTTCATCTTGGGCGAACCGATGAACTGCGCGACAAACAGATTGTCGGGGTGATCGTAGAGTTCGCGGGGCGTGCCGATCTGCATGATCCGGCCATCCTTCAGCACCACGATCCGGTCGGCAAGCGTCATCGCCTCGACCTGATCGTGGGTCACGTAGATCATCGTCGTGCCGAGCGTCTCGTGCAGACGGGCAATCTCGAAACGCATCTCGACGCGTAACGCCGCATCGAGATTGGACAGCGGTTCGTCAAAGAGAAAGCCCTTCGGCTCGCGCACGATCGCGCGGCCGATGGCGACGCGCTGGCGCTGGCCGCCGGAAAGCGCCTTGGGCCGACGATCGAGATAATCGTCAAGCCGCAGGATCTCGGCAGCACGGCCGACCTTCTCGTCGATTTCCTTCTTCGGACTGCCTGCGGTCTTCAGAGAGAAACCCATGTTCTCGCGCACGTTCATGTGCGGATAGAGCGCGTAGGACTGGAACACCATGGAGAGCCCGCGCTCGGATGGCAGCCGATCGGTGACATCGTCGCCGTTGAGCAGAATGCGGCCGCGGCTCGTTTCCTCAAGGCCGGAAATCATCCGCAGCAGAGTCGATTTTCCGCAGCCGGAGGGGCCGACGAAGATGACGAATTCACCGTCTTCGATCTCAAGGTCGATACCCTTGATCACCTGCAGCTCGCCGAACCATTTCTCCACGTTCTCAAGCCGGATAGAGCCCATACTATTCTCCTTCAGCCTGCAGCATGTCGTCGCCCATCGCCCAGGCGAGATGAATGGCCGCCGTCCAGGTAAACAGCTTGCCGCCCAGACCCTCGCCGGAAAGCGGATCGAAATATTCATAGAAGCCGGATTTTTCGACGGCCTTGCGGGTATCGCCGCGCAGCCGCTCTGAAAGCGCCGTCTCGCCTTTTTCCGCAAGGCCGATGGCGATCATGTAGTTGACCACCGACCAGATCGGCCCGCGCCAGTAGCGCCGGCTTTCGAACCGGTCGTCGCGCGGATCCCAGCTCGGGAAGCCATAGGTGCAGCGGTCTAGAACGGCAGCGATTTCGGCAATCGAGCGCGCCTGCTGCTCCGGCGTTCCGGCATCGCCGTAGAGCGCCATGGCGGAGGCATTGGTGAAGGCCGTCGACAGTCCGCCGGAGCGCAGGTCCTTGGCGACGAAACCGCCGACCTCCTCGCTCCAGAAACTGCCGCAGCCTTCCTTCGAGCGCTTCAGCCATGCCTCGCATTCTGCGCGGATACCGGGTTCATCGAATTCATCGGCAAGTTCGGCCAGATCGCGATCGCCACGCATCAGCGCAAACTGGACGCAAGGGTCGACCATGAAGAATGGGCCGTTGCGCGCGATCTCCAGATGGTCCCATCGGCATTCATGGCCGAATTTCACGATGGCGAGGTAGCGGTTATATTGCTCCGCCGTCGGCCGTTCGGACGGATCGACATGGGTGATATCGCGGCGCGGAAGATCACCGAGGTCCTCCGGCACGGCCACCTCAGCCATCCCGATATCCCAGTCCGGGCAGTTGTCGCGGCCGGATTCCCACGGGTGGATGATGCCGACGACGCCGGTTTCGTCCGGGTCGCGGTAGGTGTGGAACCAGTGGTGCCACCTGAAGAGCCTGTCGAACAGCGCTTTCGCCCTGGTGCGATCCATCGCGCCGCCGGTCTTCAGCATCGTCAGCATCGCGCTTGCGGCGACCGGCGGCTGGGAATGGCCGGAAGAGGGGGGCACGGTGTTCGATTTCCACATTTCCGGGCCGGGGAAATAGTCGGGATCGGTCTTGTGGAAGATGATGTGCGGCACCATGCCGTCGGCCCACTGGCCGGAAAACAGTGTCTCGATCTCCTGCCATGCCCGATCGCGATCAAAGGTGGCAAAGCCGAGGGCCGCGAAGACGGAATCCCATTCCCACTGGTAGGGGTAGAGCCGTGCTGTCGGCACGGTGTAGCCGCCCCGGTCATTCATCCGCAGAATGTCGATCGCCTGTTGCTTGAGGGAGGCGTGCATGGTCATCCTTTCACGCTGCCGGCGGTGAGCCCCGCCACGAGGAAGCGCTCGAACCAGAGGAAGACGAACAGCACCGGCACGGTGGCGATGACCGCACCCGCCATCAGATGCTGGCGTGGCACTTCGGAGGAATTGAGCGAGACGACACCACGCGAGAGCGTGAACATGTCGATGTCATCGAGAAACATGAAAGCGAACAGGAATTCGTTCCACGCGATCATGAAGACGTAGAGCGCGACGGAGGCCAGCGCCGGCAACGCCAGGGGAAGGGTGATCTTCATGATCACGCCCGGCCGTTTCAGCCCGTCCATCAGGCCGGCTTCTTCGAGCTCCGAGGGCAGGCCGCGGAAATAGCCCTGCAGCATGTAGAGCGCGACGGGGATGGTGGTCGCCGGATAGACGATCATCAGACCGAGAAGCGAGTTGCGAAGTCCGAACTGCGAGAATACCGAATAGAGCGGGATCACCAGCACGATGGCCGGCACCATGTAGATCAGCAGGATCGAGCGCGACAGGAAGGCCTGTCCGGGAAATCTCAGCCGCGCCACAGCATAGGCGCCGGGCACGGCGAAGACCAGCGTGATGATCACGGTCGCGACCGAGACGATCGCCGAATTCATCAGGAAGGTGCCGAAATAGTATTTGGTGAACAGCTCGATATAGGAGCTGAACAGGCCGGACAGTCCCTGACCGAGATCGATGGAGAGATCGAGCGGATTGGCGACCAGCGATTGCTGGTTCTTGAACGACGTCATCACCATCACATAGAAGGGCAGCGCCACGACGATGGTGAAGAGCGTCAGCCCGAGCCCCTTCATGAAGCGCAGGAAGATGATTTCGAGGTGATAGCGGCCGATATTGCCGGCGCGCTGATCATGAAGGCCAGCAATGATTGACCACCAGACCGCAGCCAGGAAGCCGACGAGCGCCAGCACCTGCAGACCGGTCGTGTAAAGCATCGACAGGCCAAAGGGTTCGCCGAATGTCAGAAGCATCAGCACGGCGAAAACCGCGATGATCAGGGCAGCCTGCACTTTTGCGCCACGGGCCCTTGGCCGGTCGCGTGTCTTCACCGGCGCCAGCACGTAGATTGCAGCGCCCACGGCCCCGGCGAGGGCCGCGATCAGGATTTGCGGTGCGCTCGCCTCTCCGGCGAACAGCGTGAAGATCAGGCCGATGACGATCATCCAGACAGCACCCCAGAAGGCCCCGAGCAGGACGGCAGCGATGAAACCGGTTCCGATGCGCATCATCCCTCGTCCTGCGGTGAGAATTTGAAGAAGACCAGCGAGAAGAACAGCAGCACGGCGAAGACCACCACTGCGACCGCGGCACCCGCGCCGAGATTGGAGACGGCAAAGGCCTGTTCATAGACATCGACCGTCAGCGTTCGTGTGCCCGCTGCCCCGCCGGTGAGCAGGAAGATGTCGTCGAACTTGTTGAAGGTCCAGATGAAGCGCAGCAGGAACAGCACGGCCAGAATGCCGACAAGCTGCGGCAGCGAGATGTACCAGAACTGCTGCAGCGGCGTCGCGCCGTCGATTTCCGCGGCCTCGTAGACATCGGTCGAAAGCGACTGCATGCGCGCCAAAATGAACAGGAAGGACAGCGGGAAATACCGCCACGCCTCGAAGGCGATCACGGTTGTCAGTGCCACGGGGAAGTGGAATGTCAGGCCGAAGACGGAGATCGGGATATTGCGCTGACCGAAGAAATCGATCGGCGCGCCGATCATGCCGGAGCGGACCAGCAGCGCATTCAGCGTGCCCGAATAGGGATCGAGCAGGATGATCCATGTGAAGGCGACGGCGATGACCGGGGCCACGTAGGGAAACAGAAACAGTCCACGCAGTGCCGCGCGCCCGCGAAAACTCTGGTTCAGCAATTGTGCGGCGAAAAGCCCCAGCACCAGCGCGCTCGCCGTGCCGAACACGGTGTAATAGAAGGTCACCCTCAGCACCTTCCAGAAATCCGGCGAGGAGAAGATGCGGGTGAAATTGTCGAGCGTGAACTGGAAATTGGTGAGGATGTTCTCGGCAATGCCGAAGGTCTTCGGCTCGCTCTCACGCAGCTCCACCGGCGAGGTGATATAGGCCGTATCGGCAATCACCTGCATGCGGATACGATCGCGGAACTTCTGCGGCAGGTCGCCGAGCGTGCAGGTGATTTCGCGACCGTCGAGGGTGCAGCGCTCGTCAAGCCCGGACACTTCCAGCCCGTCGGGAATGATGTCGATGAAGCCCGCTTCGTAGATCGAGGCATCCTGCGAGGTGTTGCGAAGCCGGTATTCGATCTCGGCCTCGTCGCCTGCCTGTTCGAGATCGCCCCTCAGGCGCTCGTTGACATTGAGCTGCGGCGGGCGCAGGTCGGCCAGCTGGACGGGTTTGAACGAAATCCAGAAATTCGCGATCAGCGGCAGCAGCACGACCGCCAGCACGATCAGAAAGGTCGGCGCCAGCATGGAATAGGCAAAGCGCATCTCGCGCCGGGCCATGCGGCCGATGGTCTTCGGCGGCCCCTTCGGCTCTGTTTCGGTCGTTTCTGTCATGCGCTCTGCTCTTAACGGAGGGAGCCGGGCCTCAAGCAAGGCCCGGCGGCTTTCAACAAGATCAGTTGATCTCCGAAAGCTCCGCGTTGAGCTTTTCGACCGCCTGCGGCCCGTCAATCTCGCCGTCGATATACTGGCGGACGACCTGGTTGATCACCTGGCTGTTGACCATCTTGGAGGCAAGCGCGAGCTGACCTTCCTTGACGCCCCAGCGGTTTCCGCTCTCAAGCCCGGTGACGATCTTCTGCACCGTTTCCGTCGGGTAGACTTCACCAAGCGGTGCCTTGCGGTCGACGCCGACGGGCAGGGTTGCCCATCCGTCGACAAAGCTGTTCGGCTCCTCGGCGGTGCCGCGGCGAACAGGGAACTTGCCTTCGGGGGCCATAGACAGCGTATCGAGGTAACCCTCGTTCATCGAGAACTTGATGAACTCTTCCGCGACGTTGATGTTGGCATCGGCGGTGACGCCGAGATAGCGGACATCGGCCCATGCGGCGCCATCCGGGTTCGAAGGGCCGGAGAAGGTGGTGACGACGTCGGTCTTCTGTGCCAGTTCCGTCGAGGTCGGATCATCGTTGATGGTCGGCGGCGCACTGTCACGCAGGCCGGCCAGCTCATCGAGAATGAAGGGCGACCAGATGATCATCGCCGCCTTGCCGGAGAAATAGAGCGAGCGCGACTGGTCCCAGTAGAGCTCGCCGGCGGGCGAGGCGTCGGCAAGCTGCTTGTAGAATTCGAGAACCTCGATGGTCTTCGCCTCGTCGAGCGGCTTGAAGCCGTCAGCATCAACCGGGGTCACGCCATTTGCCAGGAAGATGTGTTCCAGCATCTGGCTCATATAGTTGTCATCGATCTTCGTGGCGGCGACGAAGCCGTACATGTCCGGCGGATTGTTCAGCGCTGCGATCGCCTTCTCGATATTCTCGTAGGAGTCCGGTGCGGCAAGGCCCTTCTCGTCGAACAGATCCTTGCGGTAGATGATCATCTGCGTCCAGCCGTCAACGGGAACGGCCGCCGTCAGGCCATCGAACTGGGCCATCTCGATTGCGCCCGGCGCGAAAGTGTCGATGCCGAGGTCACTGACGATTTCGTCGTTGATTTCCGCGTCGAGGATGCCGGCCTCTGACCAGGGCAGGACATATTGCAGCGTCAGATAGATGACATCCGGAAGATCGCCACCGGCAAAGGCCGCAGTCGCGCGGGTGCCGAGTTCGCTTTCCGTCACCGGAATGATCTGAACCTCGTTGCCGGTCTCTTCCTTGAAGGCATCGGCGATTTCCTGCTGCTTGGCCAGCCGCTCGGGCTGTTCCTCGGTGGTCCAGAAGCGGATCGTGTCGGCATGGGCCGCTGTTGCGGCCATGGTGGCGGCGCTGGCGGAAATCACCAGTGCAGTCGTCAGTCGGGTCAGCATCTATGTCCTCCTCGGCATTGCCTCCCAGCAATGCGCTGATGCCCGGTCGGTCATGGTGCATTCATCAGGACACACGGGACCGGGCCATTCAGGCTGGCAAACCAGCCGGCGATGTTCGCCTCGGCACATGGCAGGGAGCCATGCCACAACCCCGTTTCGAAGGTTTGCTGCAACGCGGAAAAGCGGGATGCGGAACGCCATCGACGCTGGAAGTGTAGCGTCGTTTCGCGCTGGGGGTCAAGGCGAATACCGGTTCTGGGTTGTCCTTGCCGCAGGCGCGGAAGGCATTGCGGCTAATGGCGGAACAAAGGGTACAGCCGGGCGTTGCGTCACAGACATGACATTGAGAAAGGCTGCCCATGGCGAAGAGCTCGAACTGGCTGAAACATCTGGCACGGACCGGATATCTCTCACGGGGGCTGGTCTACACCATCATCGGTCTCTTCGCCGTGCTTGCAGCCTTCGGCTCGGGCCAAAACAAGGATACGAAGGGGGCCCTGCAGACCTTGCTCGGCCAACCCTTCGGCACGGTCCTGGTCGGCCTGCTGATCATTGGCCTCGTCAGCTATGCGGTCTGGCGGCTCACGCAATCGGTGACGGATACGGATCACCATGGCCATGGGCCGAAAGGCCTTGCCGTGCGGGCCGGCCTTCTTGCCAGCGCCTTTACCTACTCGGCGCTCGCATTCTACGCCCTGTCGCTCGTCGTGTTTTCCGGCGGTGGCGACGGCGGCGGCTCATCACCGGCGAAGATGATGGCCGGCGTCATCGGCCTCGGGCCGGTCTCGCTGGGGCTTGCGGCGATCTTCGCAGGCGTCGCGGTGGCGCACTGGATCAAGGCAGGCACGGGCAAATATGCCGATCACCTGAAGGCTTCGGACAGAGTCATGACCTTCCTGCACCCGATTTCCGTCGGCGGGCTTTTCGCCCGCGGCGCCGTCTTCGCCGTGCTTGCGGTGATGCTGGTGGTGCGTGGCCTTTCCAGTGGCTCCGGATCGGATACGCCCGGCGTCAAGGATGCGCTCGAATTCGTTCAGGAGCTTCCCTTCGGCGCCATTCTGCTGGCCGCGATGGGTGTCGGACTGCTGCTCTTCGCAGCCTATTCGTTTGCCGAAGGCATCTGGCGGGAAATCAATCTCGAGGACGCGTGAGGCGCAATAACGCTCTATTGGCGTCCGCCGAACTCGGTGGGCGCGCGTTCATCGAGAAGGTCGCCAGCGCCCGTGGCATCCCGCTCGCGGGCGACCCGCCTCTGGAACTCCTCATCGACGGCAGTATCCTTGGCAAGCGACGTTTCCGGCGGGGTTGTTTCCGGGGCAGGAGCTTCCGGCGCCGGCAGGGCTTCCCTGACGCCTGAGGGTATGTCGCTGTCGAAGCGCAGCCGGTAGATCGGTTCGGGCAGCGAAAAGCCGTTCGCCTCGAGTGCCCGCTTGACCAGCCGCATTGCCTCGGAACGCGCCTTCAGCAGATTGGTCCGGCGCTGGTCGACCCAGCCGACAAACACCAGCACGACATTGGAGTTGCCGAGATTGTCGATCCAGGCGTCGGCAGGCGGGTCTTCAAGCACGAACGGCTGCGCCTCGACCGTATCGAGCCCCACGGCCAGAGCCCTGTCGAGATTGCTGTTGGCGCCGACTCCGACTTCGAAGGTGAAGCGCCGCTGCGGATTGACGGTGTAGTTGGTGATCGCGCTCTTGAACACGGTCGCATTGGGGATGCGGTTGTGGTTGCCGTCGATGTCCATCAGGATCGTCGCGCGGGATGTGAGGCTGATGACGAAGCCCTCGAAAGTCTCGATCTTCACATAGTCCTGTGGCCGGAACGGCTGGCGGACGCTGAGGAGGATACTGGCGATGTAATTCTCCACCGTATCGCGCACGGCGAAGCCCACGGCCAGGCCGACAATGCCGGCCGCGCCGAGCAGCGTGCCGAGCAGGGCGGTGGCGCCGAGGACATCCAGCGCCAGCACGCCGCCGACGACGATGAAGACAATCCGCACCAGCTGGCGGAGCAGATCGGCAATGAAGGCATTGGGCGCGAGGCGTGTAAACGGCCATCCGCGCCGCGCCAGGAACGCGCCGAAGAGCGCGACAAGAGCCCAGAAGATCAGCGCGACGGCAATCAGCGGAAGGTAGCTCACCGCCTGCAACGTGCGATCATGAAGCCGCTCATAGACCGGCGTCAGACGCTCGCCGACGGAGGTCTCCTCGCTCAGGCGATTGGTGACGGCGACGACACCGCTGACGCGCGCGGCGATCTTCTCGGCCTGGGTCATCAGGCGGTTTTCAGCGACAAGGCCGGTGAGGGTCACCACGCCTGAGCGGACCGATACGGAAACCGTTTCAAGCCCGTCGATCTCGTCGAATATCCCCTCGATCCTTGTTGCGATGGCCTCGTCCGGGATGGTCTCGACGCCAGCGGCGATTGCCGGCCCTTCGGCGTTGGATTGCGCTGTGACGGCGAACGGGAAAAGCAGTGACAGGAGCAGGGCGATCGGTCCAAACATCCTGACGAGCGGCATTCCTGTTCTCCTCACTCTTGCGCGTCGTCCCAGCTCTGTAGCCTGGCCTGAAGGGCGCATCTTTCTGAATAGTAGAATAGCGGAAGCCGCCAAAAGGCGGCCCCCGCATTGCGTGCAAAAATATGCTTGCGATCTAAAGGCCCGTGCGGCGAAAGAACGAGGGCACGAAGGTGTCGACCGAAAGGCCCTGGTCGCGGTGTTCGCCGCCGGCGATTGCCGCAAACCATGCACCGGCTGCACCAAGTGCCGCACCAGCGCCGGTTGCAAAGGCCGAAATCGTCGAGGCCGTATGCATCATCTGCATCGTTTCGGCGGTAACGTCGCCGCCGGCCGCGGGTGCGGCGATCGCGGCGATAGCTGTCATCAGAGCGGTTCCGGCGCCGAGCACGAACGTCGCGAGCGCCCAGACGACGATACCGTGAATGCCGTCACGAAATTCGCTCTCGGCTTCAACAGCGTCGCCGAAATGCGAGCGCATGCGGCCTGCGACATAGCCGCCGGCCGAGGCGCTGGCGAAGCCGACGAGGACCAGCCACAGACCGACGAGGAACAGACCCCATGACAGGCCGGTTTCCGGATTCGGATCACTGACAGCAAGGCCAATGCCCGTTCCGAACTGGGTCAGCACGATGGCGAGCGCGCCGGTGACGACCGCGCCGCCAAAAATCGCGCCCCATTCGAGGTAGGACACGCCGGGGGCGGGCGCCGGCGGAGCGGCGGGGGTTACATCATCAAGCGCTGCCATGATCAGGCCAGCCCGAGAACAGAAAGGATAAACATGACGACCACGATCAGGCCAACGAGATAAATAATACCGTTCATTTCTCACTCTCCGGTTGATTTGATATGAAATAAACGGATGTCCCGGCCGAACGTTCCGGCCGTTCTGGAATTTTGGACAAAGAAGAGTGCGAGGCGGCGGCCGGTACCCTGCTACCGAAGTGCAGATTCCGGCCACGCACGGCTCAAAGGGCGGCGCCACTTTCTTGGTCGAAGAGGTGAACGCGTTCGGGATCGATCTTGGCCTCGAAGGGCTGGCCGTGGTGGATATCGCGCTCGCCGTCGACGATGGCGGTCACCTGCTGGCCGCCGAGTTCGAAGACGACGTGGCTCTGAGCGCCGGTCGGCTCCACCAGAAGCGCCGTTCCGTTGATGACGGAGCCGCTGCCGATATCGGGATTGAGGTGCTCCGGCCTGAGGCCGACGGTGACCGCCTGTCCACGTTGCATTCCGGCGTGGTTCCGCGAGATCGCGAGCAGCGTGCCGTCGGAGAAGCGGACGGCCGGCGCATTGTCGAGCGTGTCGACGGTGCCCGGCAGCAGGTTCATCGCCGGCGAGCCGATGAAGGCGGCGACGAACAGGTTGGCAGGTTTCTTGTAGAGCTCGATCGGCGTGCCTTGTTGTTCGATGTGCCCCTTGTTGAGGACGACGACCCGGTCTGCAAGCGTCATCGCCTCGATCTGGTCGTGGGTGACGTAGATGGAGGTCGTCTCGACACGCTGGTGCAGCGTCTTGATCTCAGAGCGCATCTGGACGCGCAGCTTCGCGTCGAGGTTCGAAAGCGGTTCATCGAACAGGAAGACGGCCGGGTTGCGCACGACCGCGCGGCCCATGGCGACGCGCTGGCGCTGGCCGCCGGAAAGCTGCGACGGCTTGCGGTCGAGGAGCGCCGTCAGATCGAGCATCCGGGCGGCCTCACCGACGCGCGCCTCGATCTCCGATTTCGGACGTTTGGCGAGGCGGAGGTTGAAGCCCATGTTCTCCGCCACGGTCATGTGCGGATAGAGCGCGTAGGACTGAAACACCATGGCGATGTTGCGCTCGCGCGGCGTCAGTTCGTTGACGACCTCGCCGCCGATGGAGATGTCGCCGCCGGTGATCTCCTCAAGGCCCGCGATCATGCGCAGGAGTGTGGATTTGCCGCAGCCGGAGGGGCCGACAAGGGCGACGAATTCGCCATCCTTGATGTCCATCGAAACGCCATGGATGACTTCCAGCGCGCCATAGGACTTCCTGACAGAATTGAGTTCGACGGATGCCATGTCTCAAGTGCTCCCCGGGTTCACGACTTGACGGCGCCGGCGGTGAGTCCGGCGATGATGTGTTTCTGGGCGACGAAGAAGGCGATGATCGTCGGCAGGATGGTGAGGGTGATGAAGGCCAGAACAAGCTGCCATTCGGTGGCGAATTCGCCCTTGTAGACCATGATGCCGAGCGGCCAGGGATAGCGGTTCTCGGTGTTCAGCATGATCAGCGGAATAATGTAGCTGTTCCAGCTCTGCACGAAGGCGATGATGCCGACCGTGGCGATGATCGGCCGCGACAGCGGCATGGTCACATGCCAGAAGAAGCCGATATAGCCGCAGCCGTCGACGAAGGCGGCGTCGAACAGCTCTTCCGGAAGATTGCGGAAATAGTTGCGGAACAGAAGGATGCTCATGCCAAGCCCGAAGGCGACCTGCGGCAGGATCACGCCCCAATAGGTATCAAGCAGGCCGAGATCGCGGATGCGGATATAGAGCGGCAGGATGGCGGTCGCCGCCGGAAACATCAGCCCGATCAGGAAATAGTTGAGCAGATATTCCGATCCGAAGAAGCGGATATGGGCGAAGCAGAAGGCGGCGCAGGCGGCAAAGACGATGGTGAGGAACACGGTGAACACCGCGATCAGCAATGAATTGCCCATCTGCAGCCAGTAGCGCTTCGACATCAGGATGTCGGTGTAATTGCTCCATTGCCACTGCTCCGGAAGGCCGAAAGGACTGCCACGCAGATCCGGCAGTGTCTTGAAGCCACCAAGCGCTGTGGTGATCAGCGGCACGATGACGATGCCGGCGACGATCAGCAGCGATACATAGAGATAGGTCTGGGTTCCGACATTGAGCTTTCGGCCCTCGCCGCCGGATGTCGCGGCATCGATCGGTGCGCTTTCTGTGAGCTCAGTCATTTTTCATGAATATCCGTTTGTAGCTGAATGCCAGCGTGACGCAGATGATGAATAGGATGACGCCGACGGCGCTGCCGAAACCGACCTGCATGCGGGTGACGCCGAAGGTGTAGAGGAAGGTCACCATTGTCTGGGTCGAGTTCGCCGGCCCGCCGCCGGTCAAGGGCATGATCAGGTCGAAGAGCTGCAGCGAGCCGATGACGGCGAAGAACACCGAGAGACGCACCGTCGAGCCAAGCATGGGCAGCGTCACCAGCCGGAACTTCTGCCAGCCGGTGGCCCCGTCGATATCGGCAGCCTCGAGGATGCTCTTGTCGATCGCCTGAAGGCCGGCGATGAACAGCATCATGTGGAACCCGAAATACTTCCAGACGATGACGCCGAGGATGGCGGGCATGGCGGTGTTGGCGTCGGCGAGCAGGAAAGGGGGCTCGGCGCCGAAGAAATGGAAAATGCCGGCCACAAGCCCGAAATCGCCGTCATAGACGAAGCGCCAGATCATGCCGGCTGCGACATCGGCAAGCACATAGGGCAGGAAAAAAATCAGGCGGAAGAAGAGCGCGCCCTTGATCCGCTTCGTCACCATCGTCGCCAGCCATAGCGCCAGCGGCAGCTGGATGACGATCGACACGACGATGATCAGGCCGTTGTTGACGAGCGCCTTGGTGAAGGCCGAATTGCGGAAAATGAGCTGGTAATTGCGGAAATCGACCCATTTCGTGGGCGTTCCGTAGCCGTTCCAGCTGAAGAAGGAATACCAGGCGGCCTCGCCCATCGGCAGGATCACCAACACGGTGAAGACGAGCAGCGCCGGTGGCAGGAAGATGATCAGCACCGGCCACTTGGTGTGAGCGAGCGAGCGCCGCCGTCTCGGGGCCGGAGGCGCCGGGCCGACAGGCGGCGGAAGAATGGTATCTGTCGTGGTCATTCGCATTTTCCCGTCTGGGGCGGCGTCTGCCGCCCAGGCACAGTCGGGAACGCGCGTACCATCCTGCTCGAGCGATGAGCCGGCGGCGCGCAAGCCCCGTCTGCCGAAAGGCTTGTGACCCGGGCGCCGGCATCACACCGGCGCCCGGTTTCGGGACTTACATGTTTTCCAGTTCGAACGTGTCCTGGATCTGCTGGGCGGCGTCCTCGGGCGAGATCTGCCCGGACATGATCGCAACGCTCATGTCGTTGACGACGGCGCCGACATTGGGGCCGAGGTCCTGGTCCAGGTAGTTCTGGTGCCAGGTTTCCCTGGACAGCGCGTCGGCACTGATCTTCAACAGCGGGTCGGTGATCGTCTCGGCGACGCCCTTGGTGACCGGAATGGTCTTGGCGACGGCGCTCCAGCGCTTGGCGACATCCGGGCTGGTGAAGTATTCGAGGAAGCCTTCCGTCTCGGCCGGGGCATCCGCTGTGACGGCCCAGCCGGTCAGACCGCCGAGATTGTCGGTGACGACGCCGGGCGCGCCTTCGACGGTCGGGAAGGGGAAGATGCCGATATTGCTCGGATCGAGGCCCTTGCCGTCTGTCGCATTGCTGGCCTGAGTGCGGCCGGTGCTTTCGAAGGACAGGATCATCGCCGCGCGGCCATCGCCATAGGTGGCGAGCGCGTCGTTCCAGGTGGCGCCGAGATAGCCGTTCTGGAAGGGCTCGAGCGCGCCGAGTTCGGCGGCAAGCTCGCCTGCCTTGACGAAGGGTTCGCCGGCAAAGCCGTCGCCTTCGCCCGCCTTTGCGGCGGCAAAGCCATCCTTGCCGGCCTCGCGCATGGCGAGATAGCTCCAGTAGAAATGCAGCGGCCACTTGTCGCCGCCGCCGCCGGCGATCGGCGTGATGCCGGCGTCCTTGAGTTTCTTCACCGCGGCGATGAAGTCGTCCCAGGTCTTGATCTGGGTGCCATCGACGCCAGCCTGGTCGAAGAGTTCCTTGTTGTAGAAGAACGAGACGACGCCGGTCTGTGCCGGTGCGGCCCAGACCTTGCCGTCGATGGTCATGCCATCGATGGACGAGGCATTGAGCTGGTTGCGCCACTGGCCGCCATTGGCGTCGAGCGCCGGCGTGATGTCGCGCAGCACGCCGGTTTCTTCCTGCGCCTTCAGCACGCCGCCACCCCAGGTGTAGAACATGCTCGGCACTTCCGACGACTGCAGCAGGGTCGGAAGCTTGGCCTTGAACGCCTGGTTTTCGAGGAATTGCATGTCGACAGTGACGCCGGGATTGGCCTGCTCGTACTCGTCGACGATCTGGTTCCAGAGCGCGATCACCGGCTCCTGGTTTTCCAGATGCAGCCATTTGATGGTAGTATCGGCGGAAGCCGTGACGGTGGTTGCCGTAAGCGCGGCAACACTCACCGCAACGGCGGCGCTGTTGCGCAGCCATTTGCGTATCACTGACATTTGCACTCCTCCCAAAGTACTTTTTTCAGTCTCCGAATTAAATAAACGACCGGACCCGACTTTTGTCAACTCCCATTTTCGTGCGCGACCTGCGGAACGTCCCGTAAAGGCAATGAATATGGAAAAATTTGCTTGCGCACCGAGGATGATCAGGACTAAAACTCCCTCAAATTAATTCGCGACGCGGAAAAATAACGCGCGTTGGGAGGACCATGAAGACCGCCGATCCGGAACTCATGCGGGCCATCAATCGGCTGAGCGTGCTGGATACCATCCGCCGTCACGGGCCGATTGCCCGCATCGAGATCAGCCAGAGAACCGAGCTTTCCACCAGCACTGTTTCCGCCATCACCGGTTCGCTGATCGATGACGGGCTGATCCTGTCGCGCCACGAGGGCGACCTCAGGAATGCCACGGTGCGCGGCCGCCCGCGGGTGATGCTGGAGCTCAACCCGAACGCCACGCGCGTGGTCGGCGCCAAGATCGCGGCGACGCGGATGACCTTCACCGTCACCGATTTCTGCGGCGATGTGCTTTCGGAATTCTCGCTGCCGGTGCGCATCGAGCGCATGCCGATCGACGTCATTGCCGATCTTGTCGAGGATGGGGTGCGCTCCTGTGTCATGGAGGCCGGCCTCACGCTGGCCGAAATCGAAGTGGTGTGCCTCAGTCTCCCGGGCGTCGTCGAACATCGCACCGGCGTCGTGCGCTCAAGCCCGATCTTTTCTGACGAGAATGTCGATTTCGCCGCGGTGATGTCGCCGCGCTTCGGCATCCGCACCATCGTCGAAAGCGACGTGCATGCCGTCACGCTCGCCCATCACTGGTTCGGCAAGGCGCGGCATCTGGAGGACATGGTGCTGGTCTCGCTCGAGCGAACGCTGGGTCTCGGCGTTTTGCACGATAACAGCCTGTTTCGTGGTGCCGGTGGCCTCAGCCACAATCTCGGCGACCTTGTGCTCGGCACCAGCGCCGACAGTGTGCAACGGCTCGCGGGTCTTGCCGGCGAAAGCGCCATTCTCGGCGACGGACCGCAGGAAGGGCTTTATGCCGAGGCGATCCGTCTCGGGCGCGGCATGTCGCAGGTGCGCACGCTGATCGCGGCGGAGGACGACCGCATCATCGCGGCGGCCGCGCGCGCCGGAGAGGCGGTCGGCGTCACCATCGCCAATATCGTCACCCTGTTCGCGCCGCCGCTGGTCATCGTCGTCGGCTCCAGCCTGGCGCTCGGCCAGCCATTCGTCGAGCGGCTGCGGGAAGCCTATGCGGCGGCCATGCCGCCTTCGCTTGCCGATGTCAGCGAACTCGTCTTCGACGATGCAACGGAATTCTTCTGGGCGCGGGGCGCTGCGGCCGTGGCGCTCTACGAGCTCTACGAGTCGCCCTGGGGCACGACGGGGCCCGCCTTGTGAACCTGATCTGAGGACAAAGCGGCGTGGAGGCCGCGGGAGGAGACAGTATGGAAAAAGTCGGTATCGGCATCATCGGATGCGGTAACATCTCGGGCGCCTACCTGAAGGCGATGGCCGGGTTCGACATTCTCGACATTCGCGGGGTGGCGGACATGAACCAGGCCGTGGCCGACGCCAAGGCCGCCGAGTTCAACGTGCCGTCGACGACGATCGACGCGCTGATGGACGATCCGAAGGTCGAGATCATCCTCAACCTCACCATTCCGCGGGCTCATGTGGAGGTCGGTCTCCGGGCGCTCGCCGCCGGCAAGCACACCTATTCGGAAAAGCCGCTCGGCATCAATTTCGCCGAAGGCAAGAAGCTTGCTGATGCGGCCGAAAAGGCCGGGCTGCGTATCGGCGCCGCACCCGACACCTTCCTCGGCGGGGGCCATCAGACCGCCCGACAGGTGGTCGACAGCGGCGAACTCGGTCTGGCCGTCGGCGGCACGGCGAATTTCATGCGGCCGGGGCACGAATCCTGGCACCCGAACCCGGACTTTTACTACGATATCGGCGGCGGCCCGATGCTCGACATGGGGCCTTACTACATCACGGACCTCGTCAATCTGTTCGGCCCTGTGAGCAAGGTCGCCGGCTTCGCCACCATGCTGCGCAAGGAGCGGATGATTACCAGCGAGCCGCGCCGCGGCGACATGATTTCGGTGAAGGTGCCGACCCATATCGCCGGTGTGCTGTCATTTGAAAACGGCGCTGTGGTTCAGGTGACGATGAGCTTCGATGTCGCCGGCCACAAGCATCTGCCGATCGAGATTTACGGCACGGAAGGCACGATGCTGGTGCCGGATCCCAACTTTTTCGCCGGTCCCGTGGAGGTCCTGAAGAAGGGCGGCGAATTTGCCGATCATCCGGTGACCGAACCCTACGCAGACGGCAACTACCGCTCGCTGGGCCTTGCTGACATGGCCTACGGCATTCGCAACAACCGCCCGCACCGGGCAAGCGGCAGTCTGGCGCTGCATGTGCTGGAGGTGATGGAAGCCTTTGGCGTCGCTGCTGAAACCGGTCGAACGGTCGACATCACCACCGCTACGGAGCGGCCCGAGCCGCTTTCGGCCTCGCTGTTCAACGGCCGGCTCGGTCGCTGAACGAAATTCAGTATGGCCGGCGCTTGCGCCGGCACTCAAGGAGGAAGAACCATGCGTGAAGCACTTATCGTCTGGGGTGGCTGGAGCGGCCACGAGCCCGAAGAATGCGCCCACATCATCCGTGACATGCTGCAGGAGGACGGTTTCAAGGTCTATCTCGAACATTCGACCGAGGCCTTTGCCGATCCGCAGATCCATGACCTGAGCCTGATCGTGCCGATCATGACGATGTCGAAGATCGAAAAGGAGGAGGTGAAGAACCTTTCCTCGGCGATCGAAAGCGGTGTCGGCCTTGCAGGCTATCACGGCGGCACGGGCGATGCCTTCCGCGACTCTGTCGATTATCAGTTCATCGTCGGCGGCCAGTGGGTGGCCCATCCCGGCAATATCATCGATTACCGCGTCAACGTGACGAAGCCGGACGACCCGATCATGGAGGGGATATCCGATTTTCCGTACACCTCCGAGCAATACTACATGCACGTCGACCCCTCCAACGAGGTGCTGGCGACCACCACCTTTGCCGGCGACCATGCCTACTGGATCGACGGCGTGGTCATGCCGGTCGCCTGGAAGCGCAAGCACGGCAAGGGCCGCGTGTTCTATTCCTCGCTTGGCCATGTCGCCAAGGAATTCGAGGTGCCGGAAATGGCCACCATCTTCCGTCGCGGCGCCAACTGGGCGGCGCGGTAAGCGAGCCTTAACAGAGGCGACTGCTCGTAGCGGTGTCGTCCCGTTTTGCGTCATGCTCGGGTCAAGCCCGAGCATGACGCGTGAGAGGTGGGGCCGTAGATCGGGCCGGCAACATTGACGACGTCCCGGCCACAATTATGCAATTCTGGAGAACAATTATATCTCGATAATCAATTTGCGTGATGGAAGTGGCTGTTCTATCCCGAAAGCAGGTCCCGGTGAATTCGCGGGACGGAGGAGGGCCATTGGCCCCTGGGAAAATCGAAGGAGTGAACAATGGAATATCGCAAACTCGGCAATAGCGGCACGGTGGTCACCAATTACTGCCTCGGCACCATGACCTTCGGCGATGAATCCGACGAGGCGACGTCGTTCCGGCTGATGGACAATTATATCGAGGCCGGCGGCAATTTCATCGACACCGCCAATGTCTATTCGACCGGCATTTCCGAAGAGATCATCGGCCGCTGGCTGAAGGACAAGCCCGGCATGGCGACCGAACTGGTGATTGCCACCAAGGGCCGCTTCCCGATGGGCGATGGCCCGAACCGCATCGGCCTGTCGCGCAAGAACCTGTCGGAAGCACTTGAAGCCTCGCTGAAACGCCTCGGCGTCGAGCAGATCGACCTCTACCAGATGCATGCCTGGGACGCACTGACGCCGATCGAGGAGACGCTGCGCTTCCTCGATGACGCGATCTCTGCGGGCAAGATTGCCTATTACGGCTTCTCGAACTTCGTCGGCTGGCATGTGACCAAGGCCGTGTGGCTGGCGAAGATGAGTGGCTTTGCCGCGCCGGTGACATTGCAGCCGCAATATAACCTGCTTTCGCGTGGCATCGAGCACGAGATCGTGCCTGCCTGCCAGGATGCAGGCATGGGGCTGTTGCCTTGGTCGCCGCTCGCCGGCGGCTGGCTTTCGGGCAAATACAAGCGCGACCAGAGGCCGACGGGCGCGACCCGTCTCGGCGAGAACCCAGAGCGCGGCATGGAAGCCTATGACAAGCACAATTCCAAATCCGCGACCTGGGATATTCTCGGCGCGGTCGAGGATATCGCCAGTGCACACGGCGTCAGCATGGCGCAGGTGGCGCTGGCCTGGCTTGCGGCCCAGCCGGCTGTGACCTCCGTCATTCTCGGCGCCCGAACCGAGGCACAACTTGCCGACAACATGGCGGCGGCAAAGCTGAGGCTTTCGGACGAAGAGCTGAAGCGCCTCACCGAGGTCAGCACCCAGCCGATACCGGACTATCCCTATGGCATCGGTGGCGTCGGTCAGCGGCATCGCAAGATCGAAGGTGGTCGCTAACGCTTGATGAAACCCTGAAGACGGGTTTATGACTGAGAGGTCATGGCGACATTCGCCGTGGCCCGCTGGCCATTGGAGGGCCGGCTTTTGCCAAGGGAGAGAGGCACAATGGCTGACCGCCGCTTGCGTTCGCAGGACTGGTTCGACAATCCGGATCATGCGGACATGACAGCGCTCTATCTGGAGCGCTTCATGAATTACGGCATCACGCCGGAGGAACTGCGCTCCGGCAAGCCGATCATCGGCATCGCCCAGAGCGGCAGCGACATCAATCCCTGCAACCGGCATCACCTGGAACTGGCGCGCCGGGTGCGCGACGGCATCCGTGATGCCGGTGGCATCGCCATCGAATTTCCCTCGCATCCGCTGTTCGAGAACTGCAAGCGGCCGACCGCGGCGCTCGACCGCAACCTCGCCTATCTCGGCCTCGTCGAACTGATGTACGGCTATCCGCTCGACGGTGTGGTGCTGACGACGGGTTGCGACAAGACCACGCCTTCGTCGCTGATGGCGGCCGCGACCGTCAACATTCCGGCCATCGTCTATTCCGGCGGGCCAATGCTCGACGGCTGGCACGAGGGCGAACTGGTCGGCTCCGGCACGGTTATCTGGCGTTCTCGCCGCAAGCTCGCGGCGGGCGAAATCAACCGCGACGAATTTCTGGAGGCGGCACTCGATTCCGCGCCCTCGGCCGGTCATTGCAACACCATGGGCACCGCCTCGACGATGAACGCGATGGCCGAGGCGCTCGGCATGTCTCTGACCGGCTGCGCCGCCATTCCCGCCCCCTATCGCGAGCGTGGCCAGATGGGCTACCGCACTGGTCGGCGCGCCGTCGAACTGGTGCTGGAAAACATCCGCCCGCTCGACATCCTCACCCGCGCGGCGTTTCTCAACGCGGTGAAGGTGAATTCCGCGATCGGCGGCTCGACCAATGCCCAGCCCCATCTGGCGGCGATCGCCAAGCATGCGGGCGTGGCGCTGAACGAGGACGACTGGCAGGAAAGCGGCTACGACATACCGCTGCTTGCCAATGTCCAGCCCGCCGGCGAGTTCCTCGGCGAGCGCTTCCACCGCGCCGGCGGCGTGCCGGCGATCATGTGGGAGCTGATGCAGGCCGGCAAGCTCAATGGCGACTGTCCGACCGTGACGGGCAAGACCATGGCCGAAAATATCGCCGGTCGTCAATCGAACGATCGGGACGTCATCAAGCCCTACGATCAGCCGATGCGCGAGCGCGCTGGCTTCCGCGTCATGCGCGGCAACCTGTTCGATTTCGCGATCATGAAAATGAGCGTCGTCTCCGAGGAGTTCCGCGCGCGCTACCTGCAGGAACCGGGCCACGAGGGCGTGTTCGAGGGCAGGGCGGTGATCTTCGACGGCTCGGAGGACTATCACACCCGCATCAACGATCCGGCGCTCGATATCGACGAGCGCTCAATTCTGGTGATGCGCGGCGCCGGGCCGCTCGGCTGGCCGGGGTCGGCCGAGGTGGTCAACATGCAGCCGCCGGACCATCTGATCAGGAAGGGCATCACCAGCCTGCCGACGATCGGCGACGGTCGCCAGTCGGGCACGGCCGATAGCCCCTCGATCCTGAACGCAGCACCTGAAAGTGCGGCAGGCGGCGGCCTGGCATGGCTGCGTAACGGTGACACGATCCGCATCGATTTCAACGAGGGCCGCTGCGACATGCTGGTAGACGCTGACGAGATCGAACGTCGCAAGCAGGATGGCGTTCCGAAAGTGCCGGAAGACGGCACCCCCTGGCAGCGGATCTATCGCCAGACCGTCACCCAGCTTTCCGATGGCGCCACCATTCGCGGCGCCGAAGAATTCCGCGACATTGCGTCCCGTCCGCCGCGCCACAATCACTGATTGTTTCGTCGCCTTCCCGTGAAGAGAGTGGTCGCTTCGCCTGACTTTTTGATGAGCGGCGAGGTGTTTCTCCTGGGCGCGCTCTTCGGCGTCTTGTTCTTGACGTCATATCAGTGGATTAGCACGATAGCCGCTGTTCTAGGTATTGGCCGGGTCGGACAACCAGCCTTTAGTTCAGCTGTCGTCTGCGCCTGCTGCTGATCCTGTTCGCTCGTCACGCTGTGTCGCCACCATGAATCGGAGGTTGATTTCTGCTTCGAATTAATACAACCTAAAGATGTATTTTGGAGATGCTGGCAGTCTGCGTGGGCAGGTTTTCTACAGAGACTCGCCAGGCAGCAGAAAAAGGAAAACCGACATGGGACTGAAGGCTATACATAGTGCGACGGCGAACTGGAGCGACCCGACGCGGATTGGCTCCGACACAACCTCATCCGGACCACGTTGCACGCGACTGAACGGCGTGGACTGGGTGTTCTGGCGTACAGAAACGGGCAACAGGGTTTGGTACTCCACTCTCACGGAAACCGGTTGGAGCAGCCCGCAGCAGCATCCCGCAGCAGCAACGACGTCTGCGCCAGCGGTCGCGGCCTTCAAGAACGGGATTTTCCTGGCGTGGCTCGGCGGTGGCAACAGCATATGGACGTCCTGGTTTACTGGGACGGAGTGGACCGACCAGTTCCCGACTGGCGGGGTCACATCAAACTTAGGTCCGGCGCTGGCTGTGTATGATGATCTCTTGTACATGGCGTGGGCGGGTAGGGACAACAGCGTCTATTACAAGACCTATGATTTGCAGTATTGGGGTGGTCAGCAGGAGCTGTCAGACACCTACAACATAAGCGACACTCCGGCGCTGGCTGTCAGTGGCAATGCC
This sequence comes from Martelella endophytica, assembly GCF_000960975.1. Taxonomy (NCBI): domain Bacteria; kingdom Pseudomonadati; phylum Pseudomonadota; class Alphaproteobacteria; order Hyphomicrobiales; family Aurantimonadaceae; genus Martelella; species Martelella endophytica. The sequence continues at coordinate 2,785,246 of NZ_CP010803.1, forward strand.
CTTCACCTGGCCTGGTATGACGGCAAGCAGAAGAATATTCTCCATTGCTCATACGATGGTTCCAATTGGTCGACGGCGAATGCCGTCACCGGCCCCAATACGCAGAACGGACCCGCTTTGGCGAACTCGGACGACGGGCTGGCGATGACATGGAGGAATCGGGCCGATAACAGCGTCTATTGGTCGACGTGTTCGAGTGACACGCAGGATTGGAGCGAACCGGTTGCCATAGCCGGCGCGGCGACGAATGACTCGCCGGGAATGTACGGCGACGACAAGGACGTCCGGCTCGTCTGGCGCGGTGCCGCCGAAGATGGTGTGTGGACGTCCGATCTGCCCGCTGGCGGGGCCCCCAATCCGCCACCGACTGAACCACGTCCCATTCCGCCTGAAATTGAAGGAATTTTGGCAGATCAGGCCTGGGGCGACGCTCAGACAAACACCTATGTCACGGTTACGGTGACGCAGCCGGATGGCTCCGTGAAATACTACGATCCGGTACCGACCGATGGAACCGGAGATTGGGAGCTCAGTTTTGATCCGGTCTTGCAACCGCTGGCGACGGTATCGCTTACCGCGAGCTTCGGGCTCGGCGGTAAGCCTTCGGACCCCTACGTGAGAGTGTTCGAGCAAAGTTATGTCGCCAGTGTGGATATCGACAGCGTCGGAGAAACTTCCTTCGCAGGCAGCGCCAAGGCGGGCCAGAAGGTTATTGGCTGGCGGAAGAGCGATGGGACCAAGATGGTCGACTTTACCACTTCCGCAACGAGCCCCCCTTTCAATCAGCCTTACGTCGACAACTTGAAACTCCCTGACGACGATCTGCTATGCGTCGTTGCAGCGGATCCTAAAACGGGGTCGATGTCATTGTTCAACCGCAAGCCCGAGGGGTATGTCGCCCCGTAAGACACGCGACGTGTTTAACGAAGCCGTCTCCGGCGGGTGGGCTATCCGTCCTTCCGCCGGCTCGGCATTCCGTCGAGATAGAGCACCAGGGCTGCGCCGACGAAACCGGCAAAGGCAGCGAGAATAGCGGCGCCGGCGTAGTTCGAGATGTGGGTGCCAAGCGCGAACAGGCCGGCGCCGATGCCGGCGCTTGAAAACATGTTCACCGAGATCAGCGAGCTTCCGAGTCCCGGCTTGTCGGCGATGAGGTTCTGCAGATAGGTCACCGGAATGGAGATGATGGCGGCGGCGCCAAGCGCTGCGATCACCGTCAGCGCATAGGCCTGCCACGGCGCGGTGACATTGCCGAGCAGGAACAGGTAGATGGTGTAGATCACGGTGCCGATGACCAGCGTGACCACATTGGGCACGACGCGCTCGACATAGCCCCAGAAGATGATGAAGACGATCTCGAGAGCTGCAACAATGCCGACGAGAACGCCGACGTCCGAGACGGCGCCGCCGGCCTGGTTGGTGACGATCAGCGGCAGCACCGTGGCGTTCATGTGCAGCATGGCCGTGATCAGCGCGATGGCGACGAGGCGTATCCAGAGCCCGGCGCCGGCAAAGGCGGAAAACGCCTTGAAGAACGGTTCCGTGGGACGCAGCCGCGGTGTCTTGTCCATCTTCGGCATGCCGAAGGTGAAGAGCAGGACGCAGGCGAGCGCGCTGATCGCTGAAAACAGGAAGGACGGCAGCATGTTGTCGGCGTCGGCGAGGGCTGCCCCAACGATACCCGGCACCAGCACCCAGGAGAGCGACAGCACCGCCCGGACACCGGAATTCACGGCCGCCATTTCCGCAGATGGCATGCCGGTGATCTCGGTGCGCACATTGGCGAAGATCAGCGGATAGAGCGCGGTGAAGAGCGGCACGAAGATCACCTTGGAAATGGTGAAGGTCGCAAGCGATGGCAGCAGGTAGACCATGCCGAAGCCGAAAACACCGGCAAGTCCGGTCGCAATCAGCGTCAGCCGGTAGCTGCCGAGCCGGTCGGTGAGATTGCCGATGAGCAAGCTTGCGGCCACAGAGACCACGGCTCCGAGCAGCATCACCAACGCATAGGCGCGGTCGGCCATGCCGAGTTCGTCGATGCCGATGATCGAGAGATAGGGCGAGGTCGCCGCTCCGGCAAAGCCGAAGAAGAACACACCCGCCGAAGAAATGCGGATCGCGGGATTGCCGAGAATGAGCGAAAGGGTTTTAGGCATTGCGTGACAAAGGCGTGCCGCCGGGGCACGCCTTTCCATGTCCTGAGGGGTGATTGAAGCTCACATCTCACGCTTTGCGTCATCCGCGCAAGCCCATCTTTTCGAAGGGCTGGGCAGCGGGCTATAGGCAAAATCCTTCTCGAACGGATAGCTTGGCTTCTGTCGGCGGAAATTCGGCAGGGCCTCGATATCCTGGTTGATGGCGCCGTCGGTGAGCGCCATCAGGTTCGGGTTGGCGATCGGTGCGAGCTCGGGCGAAAGGTAACCGGATTTCACCACCAGCAGCCGCACGGTTTTCGGGTCGAGGCCGAGTTGCGTGAAATCCGCGATGTTGTGATAGGGCCGCCGGCGTGCCGAAAGCACGATGGTAAGCCCGCCGGTTGTCACCACCGCCTGCCGTTCGTCGGCGCCTGCCGGATCGTCGAGGTGAATGACCTTGACCGGAGCCGTCACCGAAGGGCTCTTCTCATCCAGTGTCCCGCCGATCGAAAGATCTATTTCAGCGCCTTCTCCGGCAGCAAAGCATTTCTCCACCGCCGGGCGATCGGCGATGCCGGCGATCAGAGCATCGGAATAGTCGCGTTCGATCAATGCCTTCAGCACATCGGCGCGATCGCCGACACCGCCGCCTGTCGGGTTGTCGCCGGAATCGGCGAGGATGACGGGTTTGGTTTCCGCCTTTTCGGCAATATCGAGCATGTCGTCGAGCGGGCCGGTGACGGGGCCGAAGGAAAACGCCTCGCGGGCGTTCCAGTAGGAAAGTGCGATCTCGCTTGCAGCGGTCTCCGCGGCCACCCAGTCGGTCGCCGTCACGACAGCACATGCGGTGCCGCGCGGCTCGTCGGCCCAGACGTAGCCGACCATCAGGTTGGCATCCCAGATGCCGTCGCGGGTATCGATATCGGGAAGTTGCCGGTAGAGCGAGGCGGCGGGCTCGTCCTCGGTCGAGGTCCGCTCGCCGGGCAGCAGCACCGGTACCGGCGCCCAGATGACGCCGGGTCGTATTCCGGTCTCAAGCGATTTCACCAGCATCGAATAGGCCCGGACCATCGTCTCGCGCATGTCGATATGCGGCGCGGTTCGATACGCCGCGAAGATATCGATCTGGTCAACGATTGTCTGGCTGACATTGCCGTGGAGATCGTAGGAAACCGCGATCGGGCAATCCGGACCGACCGTTTCGCGCGCCGCCGAGATCCAGTCGGCCTCGGCATCGTCCATGCCCTCGACGTTCATCGCGCCGTGCATGGCCAGATAAAGCCCGTCGATGGGGAGGCTGGCCTTCAGGCGTTCCAGAAAGTCAGCCTTGAACGCCTCATAGGTCTGTGCCGAAACCGGGCCGCCCGGCACGGCGCGGGCGTGGAGCAGCGGCAGGATTTCGACGTCCGACGCATCATGGAGAAAGCTGAAATAGTCCGCTTTCGGCAAGTCGGCGCCGGCCAGCACGCGGAAATTCTCCGCCTGCATCAGCGCCGGATTGCCGGTCGAGCACTCCGTGTGGATACCACCTACGGCGATCCTGAATGTCATGTCCGCCTCACAGTTTCGGGCTTGCAGGGGCAAGGGCGGCAAACCGCAGCCAGTCCTTGCGAGCCTTCGGAGTCCAGCCGGCTTCGGCGACGGCCGAGATGCGCGGGAAGACGAGATGGTTGAAATAGCCGCGCGAGAGGAAGTGCTCGCTCCAGATGCAGGACTGCACGCCGCGCATCTTCGGCTTCAGTTCCTCGGGGAATTCGCCTTCGGCCTCGTAATGGTAGCTGTGCTTCGGTGGCACGGTGCCGGCCCAGCTCGCGCCCGGCTCCTGAAAGGCCTCGTCCTGCACCATGTCGAGATAGTAGGCCTGGCCCGGCGTCATCACCACGTCATAGCCATCCTTTGCGAGGGCAATGCCGACTTCCGGCTTCTGCCAGGCCATCAGCAGCGTGCCGTCGCGCTCCACGCCGCCGCCGTGGGAGACCTCGTCCCAGCCGGCAAGTGTCTTACCGCGCTCGGCCAGCATCTTCTGGATGCGTTTCATGAAATAGGACTGCAGGCCGAATGTGCCTTCGATGTCTTCCTTTTCCATCAGCGCCTTGGCGAGCGGAGAGGCGAGCCAGGTATTGTTCGCCACTTCATCGCCACCGATATGGATGTAGCGGGCTGGAAACAGCGCGACCATCTCGTCGAACACCTTGCCGAGGAAGGCATAGGTCTCTTCGATCGCCGGGTTCAGCGCATTGTTCGGAAAACCCTGGACCGAATGATAGCTCTCCGGCGCCTCCTGCCCGTCGGCAAGCTCGGGAAGGGCGGCAAGGGCGGCCGTCGAGTGGCCGGGAATGTCAACTTCGGGAATGATCTCGATACCAAGCGACGCGCCTCGCGCGACAACTGCGAGAACATCGTCCTGCGTGTAGAAGCCGCGCACCGGCTTGGCGCCATTGCCGAGCTGCGGCGGCATCTGCGTGCCCGGCGCACGGGTGGCGCCGATTTCGGTCAATGAGGGGTAGGCCTTGATCTCAAGGCGCCAGGCTTCATCGTCGGTGAGGTGCCAGTGGAAGATGTTCATCCGGTGCCAGGCGAGGATATCGAGCAGGCGGAGGACGTCCGTGGTCTCGTAGAACTGCCGCGACACGTCGAGGTGCGTCCCGCGCCAGCCATAGCGCGGCTGATCCTCTATCGTGCCCGAGGCAGGGAAGCGGAATGCCGAGCCCTTGCTGCGCGCGGCCGAGAGCATCTGCGCCAGCACGGTCAGGGCATACTGACGGCCGGTGGCGGTGGCGGCACGAATGGTGACGGTCTCGCCGAAGGTGATCGCGTAGGCTTCCTTCCCGAGGCTGTCGTCGGCTTCGAACGCCAAGGCCTTGCCGCCTTGCACCGGCGCGAGGCTGAAGGGTACGTGGCCGCTTTCGAACAGGCGGGAGAAAAGCGCGATGACGGTGTCGACCGATTTCACCGCTGCAATCTCTGTGCCTGCAACCGGGTATAGGGCAACGGGCGGCATTTCCGCCGGCTCGAGCGAAAGTGCTGCCGGCCAGGGCAGGATGAACCATGGCTCCTTGGCCTCGCCTTCGGGCAGCAGGGGCTGCGGCCTTTCGGCCGTCGAGCCTGCAAGCATCAGGTCGTCCACAGCGATGTCGACATAGCGATCGCCATCGAGGATGAGGTAAGCGGACTTGGCACCATCAGTGCGGTGCTGGGCCGGCCGGGTGAGGCCATTCACCGAGAAACGCCAGCTTTCGCCTGGCGAAAGCGTCAGTCCGTCAGGCGCCCTGAACTCGTGATAATTGGCGTTGCGGTGGACGAAAACGGCATTCTCGAAGGTCGATTTCGTGCTCACCCGCGTCAGCGAGGTGTAGGCAAGCGAGAAACCGGAGAGGGGCTCGTCGGAGAGGTTATGAAGGCTGAAATCGAAGGCGCCGGTCGGATCGCCGTCAACCGGGCGCCAGCTGTTTTCAAGGCGAAATGCGGATTTGGTCATGAAACCCCTCTTTTGTTATCGGTGATGTCAGGTGTCAGTCGCCGAGAAGCTGGCTGTCGTCCTTGTCGCGATGAAGGACGAGCTGCTTCTTGATGTTTCTGAGCGTGGGGGCGGACTGCTCGCGGCTCAGATAGGCGACAAGATTGGCAAGTATGTCGATGAGCGCCAGATAGGCAAAACGGGTGGAGGTCGGGCGGTAGATGTTCTCGCCCTCGGGAAGGTCGACGCCGATCACCACGCCGGCGGCAGAGGCGACGGTGCTGCCGCTCTGGGTCAACGCGATGGTGGCGATGCCTGCCTTGCCGGCGATGTCGAGCGTGCGTGCAAGCTCGTGATTGCGCCCGGAAAACGAAGAGCCGATGATTACGTCCTTCGGTCCCGCAGCCGCGGTCAGCATCAGCTGCATCGAATGATCGGCGCTTGTGGTGATGCGCTTGCCGAGGCGGAACAGCCGGTTCTGAAGCTCTGCGGCGATCATCGAGGAGTTGCCGCCGGAGCCGAAAGCGTAGATCATTTCGGCTTCGACGAGCATTCTGGCCGCGGTCTCGACGCTTTGAAGATCAAGCGACCGGTGCATCAGGAACAGCGCGTTCTGCGCCTTGGTGACGACATCGGCGGCGACATCCTCGGCGCCCGAGCTGCGCGCCTCCGGGTTCAGGTAGCGCACGCCGACATAGGCGGTCTTGGCGAGCTGGACCTTGAAATCCGCGAAGTTCTGGCAGGAAAGGCGGCGGCAGAAGCGGGTGACCGTCGGCGGCGAGACACCGGCGCGTTCGGCAAGCTCGACGATCGAGGCGTTGACCGCGAATTCGGAATCATTGAGCAGGATGTCGCAGATGCGCTTCTCGGCCTGCGAGAATTGATCGCGCTCTTCCTGCAGCACCATATAGATATCCATATCGTTCCCCTGCAGCATCCTGCCCGTGAGCAGAAGCGCTTTACCGCAACCGGTTTCGAACGCCGGAAGGATCGGTCAGGGCCGGGAAGCCGGTGGCCGTTCTGCCGGAAAGCACCGACGGATCCGCACCTGCAGGCCGCAGGATGGACCGTCAGTTTTCGTCACCTCAACCGGAGCGGTTTGCAACGCCATTTCATGCAAATTATTTTCTTTATTCGTTGACATGGCACCATAAAAACGGTCTTCTGGCTAGAGAAAAACCCCGTTTACGAAAAAAATTTAGACAAGTGGCGAGATATGCGCGATCCCTTCCGCAATCCTTTTCCCGAACACGATGAGGATCGCCGCGCGATCTGGGAAATGCTTGTTCCGCGCGACATCGAAGCCTTCCTTGCCGCCGACTGGAGCATGGTCGAAGACGACTTCGTTTCGATCGGCTTCTACGCGCTTGATGCCCGCCGCAAGCAGAACCCGGACGACTGGCGTCTCGGCTTCCCCGATCTTCCGCATTACCGCGACGAGTGGCTTCGCCAGGCGAATGACTTCGCCCGCGGCCGCTATGCCGACGATCCGAAGACCGCCATCTTCAATGCGACGACGCTGGAGGAAATCGAGATTTCCGGCGATGCTGCGCTGGTGCGCAAGAAATTCGATGGTGGCATTCGTCTCGAGGATGGCAGCTTCGACGCCATGAACTGGCAGACGCTCTATTACTGCCGTCGCGAGGACGGACGCTGGAAGATCGCCGGTTTCACCGGCTACCTGCCGCACCCATTCTGATATCATGACAGTGCGCATCGTTCTGGACCCGGACGGTGCGCCAGGGGGGAAGACGATGCGGATTTTCACGGCGGCGCTTGCGACCGAATCCAATACATTCTCGCCGATCTGCATCGACCGCAGCGCCTTCGTGGCCTCCTTCTATGCCGCGCCCGGCGAGCACCCGGCAACGCCGACGCTCTGCACCGCGCCGATCACCGTCGGTCGCGAGATGGCACGGGAGAAGGGGTTCGAGCTGATCGAGGGAACGGCCGCCTGGGCCGATCCCGCCGGCCTCGTCAATCGCAAGGCTTTCGAGGGTCTGCGCGATGAAATCCTCGACCAGTTGCGCGCCGCCATGCCGGTCGATGCTGTCGTGCTGGGGCTGCATGGTGCGATGGTGGCCGCCGGCTATCTCGATCCGGAAGGCGATCTGCTGAGCCGTGTGCGCGAAATCGTCGGACCGGATGTTCTCGTCTGCGCCGAACTCGACCCGCACAGCCACCTGACGGAAAAGCGCGTTGCGGCGGCGGATTTCTTCGTCGTCTTCAAAGAGTTCCCGCATACCGATTTCGTCGATCGCGCCCGCGATCTCTGGCGGATTGCGCTGGATACGCTTGAAGGCAAGGTGAAGCCGGTGATGTCGGTCTTCGACTGTCGCATGATCGACGTCTTCCCGACATCGCGCGAACCGATGCGCAGTTTCGTCGACAACCTGTTCGCGCTGGAACAGTCCGATCCCGATGTCCTGTCTCTCTCCGTCATTCATGGTTTCATGGCCGGCGACGTGCCCGAAATGGGTACGAAGATGATAGCTGTGACCAACGGCAAGCCGGAGAAGGGGGCAACGCTTGCCCGCGAGCTTGGGCTGAAGCTCTTCGAAAAGCGCGGCACGTTTCGCATGCCGGAAGTCGACGAGAAGGAAGCGCTGCAGAAGGCGCGAGCGCTTGTCGACAAGCGCCCGGTCGTCATCGCCGACATGTGGGACAATCCCGGTGGCGGAACGGCGGGCGATGCCACCGTGGTGCTTGCCGAAATGCTGGACCAGGGCATCGAGAATGCCGCCGTTGGCACGATCTGGGACCCGGTAGCCGTCAGCATCTGCATGGCGGCGGGCGAGGGGGCCGAAATCCCGCTGCGTTTCGGCGCCAAGTCTGCCCCGTTTACCGGCGATCCGATCGACGGGCTGGTGCGCGTGGAGAAGATCAATCCAACAGCCGAGATGCGTTTCGGCGACAGTATCGTGCCCTTCGGTCCGGCCGTCACCATCCGCCTTGCCGGCATCGACATCATCCTGAACACGGTGCGTGCGCAAAGCTACGATCCGTCGCTGTTTTCCGTGATGGGTATCGATCCGACGTCGCGCGATATCCTGGTGATCAAGTCGACCAACCATTTCCACGCGGCCTTTTCCCGGATCGCAGGTGAGATCATCTATTGCGCCGCCGGCCGGCCCTATCCGAACAATCCGGCGCTCACGGCCTACCGCCACGCCCGCCGCGACATCTGGCCGATGGTCGCCAATCCGCACGGGTGATCAGGGGCGGCAGGCTGTCGCCGCGCTCTCGCGGCTGACGGGTACATAGTCTTTTCGCAAGGGTCGGCGCTTGCACCCAAATCTTCTCTCCCCGCCGGGGCAAGAAGATTTGGGGTCCGTGCGGGAGCGCCGAACAACCCGGATTACGTCGCCTCGGGCACCATCACCGTTTCGAAATCGAAGTCCGTCAGCTCGACGCGGCGTTCCAGCGCGTTGCCATCTTCCGTGAAAAGGTGGCAGTCGGCGGCGCGGACGCCGATGGTGACCTCCTCGTCGACGCGCACGGGCGCCGAGCCCGGCGTCAGCGAGCAGAAGGTTACATCCTCGCCGAAGGTGGCGTAGGCGATCGTGTTGATGCCGAGGCGCTCGATGACGGTCGGAGTGATCTTGATCGAAATATCGCCGCCTCCGAGGCGCGTATGCTCCGGACGCACGCCGAGAGTCAGCGTCTGGCCTTCGAGGTCGGCTTTTGGCTCGACCGGGACGGTCAGCGTTTGCCCCTTGTAATCGACGGTCACGCCGGCCTCGCTCACGCCGGTGCAGGTGACGGGCAGGAAGTTCATCGGTGGGTTGCCGATGAAGCGGGCGACGAACAGGTTCTGCGGCTTGTGGTAAAGCTCCAGCGGCGCGCCGACCTGGGCGATGTCGCCGGCATTCAGCACGACGATGCGGTCGGCCATGGTCATGGCCTCGATCTGGTCGTGGGTCACGTAGATCATGGTGGCCTTCAGGTCGTGGTGAAGGCGGGTCAGTTCTATGCGCATCTCGCCGCGCAATGCGGCGTCGAGGTTGGAAAGCGGCTCGTCGAACAGGAAAATCTTCGGTTTTCGGACAATGGCGCGGCCGATGGCGACGCGCTGGCGCTGGCCGCCGGAAAGCATGCCCGGCTTCTGCTGCAGGCGTTCGCCGAGCTGAAGGATACCGGCTGCCGCCTCGACCCGCTCGCGCACCTCCGCTTCCGCCATCTTCTGCACACGCAGCGGAAAGGCGATGTTTTCGTAGACGGTCATGTGCGGATAGAGCGCGTAGGACTGGAACACCATCGAGATGCCGCGCCGGACGGGCGGCAGATTGTTGACGCGGGCGTCGTCGATGGTGATGTCGCCGGACGTGATGTCCTCAAGCCCCGCGATCATGCGCAGGAGCGTGGACTTGCCGCAGCCCGACGGGCCGACGAAAACGACGAACTCGCCCTCGTTCACCTCGAGGTCGATGCCCTTGATGACATCGTAGATGCCGTAGTTCTTGTGAATATTCTTGAGATTGAGCTGGCCCAAAGGTCTCTCCTGCCGCGTGTTTCCCGCAATGGCCGCCGTGGCCAGCGAAGAAAGGGCCGCCCGGCGAAGACGCCGGGCGGCGGGGCTGTTACTTGTACTCTTCGATTTCCGAGGCGGTGGACGACAGCACGTCGGCCGGCTCCTTGGAGCCGATGACGACGGACTGGACCATATCGACCATGGCGTTCTGGAACGCCTGGTAGTCGGTGAAGAGCGGCTCCGGACCACCGAACTCGATGCCGTCGAGGAACGGCTTCCAGGTCGGGTCTTCGGCAACCATCTCCTCAACGCCCGGAACCGGACGCAGCGGCGTCAGACCGTGGGTCTTTTCATAGTAGAACTGGTTGTCGGGATTGGTCAGCCACTTGGCGAGGCTGATCGCCTGTTCCTCGACGCCGGTGCCATCGAAGACGGCAAGGCTGTCGGTGATCAGCAGCGTGCCGGGACCCTTGGCCTTCGGGCCCTGCGGCAGAAGCGCCACGCCCCAGTTCAGGTCGTCATTGACGCGGTTGCGCACCCATGGTCCCTGTTCGATCATGGCGACCTTGGCGTCGTTGAAGAGCGGCGTCAGTTCGTCCTGCTCGTAGGCCGTGGGGCCTTCTTCGGCGACGTCGACCATCTTCTTGTACCACTGCAGCGCCTCAAGGTTCTGCGGGCTGTCGAGGACGATGTTGCCGTCTGCATCCACGACCTGACCGTCATTGGTGTAAACCCAGTGCAGGTACTGGTGCATGGTGTTGTCGAAGCTCTTCGCCGTCAGGCCGAAACCGGGGGTGCCGGTCTTGTCCTTGATGGTCTTCGCCATGTCGTAGAGTTCGTCCCACGTCTTCGGCGGGGTCTCCGGATCGAGACCGGCTTCCTTGAACAGGTCCTTGTTCCAGTAGAGTGCCTTGGTCGAGAAGGCGACCGGAACGCCCCACTGCTCGCCATCGAAGGAAACGGTGTCGACGATGTGCGGGTAATAGCTCGCCTTTTCCTCATCCGTCATCGGGAACGGAACGATCAGGCCGTTTTCGGAGAGCTGCTTCAGCGTGCGCGAGCCCATGTAGGCGAGCGCGATCGGCGTGCCGGCGGCTGCAAGGTTGGTTGCCTTTTCCTGGCACTGGCCCCAGCCGACGACTTCCGTCTCGACCTTGAAGCCCGGATTGTTCTTCTCCCACTCGGCGATGAAGCCGTCATAGCCTTCGGCAAGCTCGTCGCCGCACTGGATCATCGAGACGACCTGGTCGTCGGCCGAGGCCATTGGTGCCGAAGCGACCAGCGCGAGTGCTGCGACGCCGAAGCAGAGTTTCCTGAAGTCACGCATTTCTTATTCCCCTGTGTGTCGTCCAGTTAACCGAGGGCCCGTGGACGGTGCGGGCCGTAGACACGCGACAGAACGGATCTGCCGTTGGTTATGGCGGTCGTGTTTCTCCCCCGACCGCCAAGGTCGAGCGGGCTTTAGGCCCGTCAGCTCTTCACAGCACCCGCCGTCATGCCGGCGACGAGATAGCGCTGCAGGAAGATGAAGACGATGAAGACCGGCAGGATGCCGACGAAGCTCGCGGCCATCAGCTCGTTCCAGATCACTTCCTGGCGGCCGAAGAAGGCATAGAGGCCGACGGGTAGCGGCATGTATTCGGTCTTCGAGTTGAACGTCAGCGCATAGATGAACTGCTGCGCATAAATGGTCAGGAATGCGGCGATCGCGACCACCGCGATGCCCGGCATGGCAAGCGGCACGATGACGCGGCGGAAGGTGTAGAAACGGCTCGCGCCATCGACAAGCGCGGCTTCTTCCAGTTCGCGCGGGATGCGCAGCATGTAGGTGCGCAGCAGCCAGATGCCGGTCGGGATGGTGAAGGCAACGCCTGGAACGATCATCGCGAAATAGGTGTTGATCAGCCCGAAGGAGCGCATCAGGCGGAACAGCGGGATGAGCAGCACCGCGCCAGAGAACATGTTGACGGCGAGGAACATGCCGAGCAGCGGGCCGCGCCCCCTGAAATCGAAACGGGCGAAGGCGTAGGCCGCGGGCGTCACGAAGATCACCGAAAGCAGCGTACCAACGCCGGCGATGAAGATCGAGTTGAGGATGTAGCGGCCGAGCAGCGGCACCCGCTCCCACATGTTGATATAGGCATCAATCGACGCCTCCTCGGGCCAGAACTTATAGGGCGAGGAAAACAGATGGTTGAGCGGCTTCAGCGAGACCATGAAGCCCTCGACGAAGGGCGCCAGCACGAATGCGAGGAACAGAAGCAGGCCGGCATAGATGCCAATCAGCTCGTACCAGCGATAATGATGGATGCGGGCGGTCGGTTTCATCGGGCGGCCTCTCCGGAAAAGCGGCTGACGGCGCGGAAATAAAGGAAGCAGAAGATCGACAGGAAGATGCAGATCAACACCGCGCGCGCGGCGCCTGCGCCGAACTTGTAGGAGCCGATCGCGACCTTGTAGGTGTCGATGATCATCGTCGTGGTGGCGCTCGACGGGCCGCCCTTGGTCAGGATCCAGATGATGTCGAAGGAATTGAAGGTCGAAATCAGCGATAGCATCGACATCGTCACCATGGCCGGAACGATGAGCGGCAGGGTGATGCGGCGGAAGCGGTAGAAGCGGCCGGCGCCGTCGGTCCAGGCTGCCTCGTAGAGGTCGCTCGGGATCGACTGCATGGCCGCGAGCAGGTAGATCGTCACCATCGGCACGCCGATCCAGACATCGGTGACGATCGTGGCGATGAAGGCCGAGGTGCCGGTGGCAAGGATTGGGAAGGGGCCGTCAAGGATGCCGAGGCGCTGGGCGACGCCGGAGATCATGCCGAACTGGCCGTTATACATCCAGCCCCACATGAAGATACCGATCGCCATCGGCACGATCCACGGCGGCATGGTCAGCACCCGGAACATGGTCTTGCCGGGAACTGCGGCATTCAGCAGCACCGCGCCGCAGGTGCCGATCACCATCTTGGTTGCCACCGAGAAGAAGGTCCAGATGAAGGTGCGGACAATAACGCTGCCGAAGCCGCGCTCGAAGATATCGAAGTAGTTCTTCAGGCCGACCCAGTCATAGGTGCGCCTCAGCGAGGCATCCGTGAAGGAGAGCTTGATCGTGTCGACCAGAGGGTAGGCGACGATCAGCGCCAGATAGAGGAGAGCGGGAAGGAGGAGGGCCCAGGCGAAGATTGTTGCGCTTCGTTTCAGATCCATTTTCGCTCTCCCTCAGCCGGCCGACGCCGCGACCTGCGCCTCACCATGCAGAAGCGCGTCATAGCGCGCCCAGACGGGCGAAAGGTCGACGACCTTGTGCTCGTTGCGGGCCTCGTCCATGGCGAGCGCGAGAATGCCGGCCTCGATGGCGTCGAGCGCGGAAACGGGAAGCGGTACGCCGCGGGTGATATGGGCGATCACGTCCTCCGCCATCTGCTCGTCGGCACCGTAATGCGCCGAGCGTTCGGATGGTGCCGTATAGGTCTTCGACACCGTCTTCTCGCTGGTGCGGGCATCATGGACATTGAAGAAGCCCCGTACGAAATCGCCCTCGGCCATGCCCTTGGCGCCGATCACGCAGAAGCGGCGGAATTCGTCCGGCACGTTGAGATTGGTGTGGAAGGTCATCGCGACCCCGTTCTCATATTCGATCGTCGCCGTCTGGTAATCGATGATGTCGGCGTCGCTGTCGAACACCTTGTCGGCGCCCATCCAGCCGCTCGGCTTGCGGTGATAGACCTCGATGTCGTTGGCGCCGGTGCCCTGCGGGGCATTGGCCGGCGTGAAGCTCTTGCGGCCGCCGAAGGAGGCGACATAGCGCGGTCGTGCGCCGACGACGCCGTTATAGAGGTCCAGGTCGTGGCAGCATTTTTCCAGCATGAACGGTCCGGCATAACGGGCATAACGGCGCCAGTCGCGCATGAAAAACGCGCCGTGATAGGGCGCAATATGTTCGGAGGCCTCGATGGATACGATGTCGCCGAGACGGCCTTCGGCCTGGGCGGTGCGCAGATCGCGGTAAAGCGGAGAGTAGCGCAGCACGAGGCCGACTAGCAGCCGGTCGTGGCCATAGGTGTTGAGCAGAGCCGCCAGTTTATAGCTTTCCTCGATCGAGGTGACGATCGGCTTCTCGGTAAACACGGTCAGCCCGGCTTCTAGGCCGATGCGGATGTGATCGAGATGCATGAAATTGGGCGAGCCGATCATCAGAAGGTCGAAGGTTTCGGCCGCGATCATCGCCTCCGGCGTCTCGTAGGACGTGCCGGGCGAGATATTGTCCTTCTGGAGCGTCTCAAGGCCGGCCGGATTGGGGTCGACGTAGCCGACGATCTCGAAGTCCGGGTCCATTTCGCGGAACACCGCGCCAAGATAACCAAGACGGAATCCGAGTCCGATAATAGCGACTTTCATAGAAAACTGTTCCCGACATTTTCGTAATTTATTTTCTTCAGACTGGTGCAAGAAACCCAGGACGTCAACAAATTTTCATACGGAAAATGAATTCATGAAAATGATTTTCATGGGACGCGCGCATTTGGTGTTGCAAGTGTAGCATGCAGCGCTTGGCGAGCAAGGCCATTCAGATGATTAAAGGCAATGGCCCTGTCATTGGGCTTTTTGCGTCTGGCCTGTTGAAAACCCATTGGCCGAAAGCGATGGAAAAGACCGGAAAACTGGCTACTGAACGTGTCGAAAGGCGTTTGGACCGATCAAGGGAGACGTGCATGGCGAAGATCAGCGTATTCGGCATAGGTTATACGGGCACAGTCTCGGCCGCCTGCCTTGCGGACCAGAAGCACGAGGTGGTTGCGGTCGATATCGATCCGGCCAAGGTCGAGGCGATCAATGTCGGCCGGACGCCGATCGTCTAGGATGGGCTTGGCGAACTGGTGGCCCGCAACCGCACGGCCGGCCGGCTCTCCGCGACCACGGACATTGCAGCCGCCTTTGCCGGAAACGATCTTTCGATCATCTGCGTCGGGACACCGGGTGAGGCCGACGGCGCGATCGGGCTGTCCCAGGTTCGGGCGCTGAGCGCCACGATCGGTGCGGCCCTTGCTGAAAAGACCGGTTTTCACAGGGTTATGACGTAAAAATATACGATCCCTTCGTAAAAGCGGCGTGTGATGAGAAAATGAGTGGTGCTGGCCGCGGCAAGGTCGATGATCTCGAATCCCGGCTGGTCGATACTGTGGATCACTTCAACTATTGGGACAATGAAGCGCCGCCGATGGCCCGGCTTGGCAATCTGCGGCTCTGGGCGGCCTATGCCGTGACCGAGGCGGGCCTGATCCTCGATCGTCAGGATTTCATTGACTGGGCGCTCGAGAGCCAGCGCGCGGTTCTTTCGACGGAGGAGGCCGACGGCAGCTTGCCCTACGAAATGCGGCGCGGCGCCTATGCGCTGCACTACCAGCTTCACGCGCTGGCGCCGCTGGCAGCATCCGCGGCGCTCCTCTGTCATGCCGGGCAGGGTTATTCGGAGGCGGAGCAGGGGCGATCAGGAGGGCAGTCGAATTCGCGCTCGCCGCTATCGCCGATCCGTCGAAGGTTGTCGCGATCACCGGCGTCGCCCAGACGGTCCCTGCGGGCCTCGAAAATCAGGAGAGCTTTACCATCGCCTGGCTGGAGGCCTATCTGGCGCTCGTGACGGACGGCAATCTTGATCGCGATCTGGCACCGCGGCGGCCGCTGGTCAATTCCAAGCTCGGGGGAGACCTGACCCTGATCTACCGCAACAATCCGCGTATGCAGCCGGGTTGCTTTTCGGTTCGCAAGACGCCGTCGACAGACTAGACCGGGTTACGGGCAGCGGGCGAGCTGCTGCTCGTAGATCTGTGTCATCTTCTGGGCGCGGGCCGCGGCGCTCATGGCCACCGGCCGGCTCTTCCACACGCCGCGCGAGTAGCCGACATGACCGGAGTGATAGGCCAGATAGAGGTTGTAGGGGTCGTTGAGGGCGATGCCGTTACGGATATGGCTCTGGTAGTGGTACCAGGCGATGAAGTAGATGGCGTCGCCGAAATCGGTACGGCTTGCACCACGCTGGCCGGTGCGGGCCCTGTATTCGTCCCATGTGCCGTCAAGCGCCTGCGAATAGCCGAGCGCGCTGGACGCCCGCTTGCCGGGGATGAAGCCCAGGATTTTCTTGCGCGGCGGACGCGCATGGGAATCGAAGGAACTTTCGACGTAGATCGTCGCCATCAGCACGGAAACCGGCACGCCGTAATCGCGAGAGGCCTTCTGCGCTTCGCGGCGCCAGTTCTCGAAAAGACCGTCCTTCTGGGCAAAAATGGCACAACTGTTTCCGACGTTGCTGACCGTGGTCGAACAACCCGAAAGAAACGCGATGCAGAGCAGAGCTGCTATGGCGGACAGGCGCGAAATAGTCATGGGCAAACTGTCTAGAGGTTGGAGTTTAAGAAAAGGTTTTTAAAAATGGTTAACGGCGGCCGGCGTATTTGCCTCCGGTCCGTCGCGCGCATTGTGGCGGCTTCGGTTTGCAGCGCATTTTTGCCTTTGACAGACGGGCTGCAGGACGATAAGGGGACCGCCTTAGAAGAGGCGCGGAATGCGCCCGGCATGCCAGCCATCAACCGAAACATGAGAGGGTTTGATCGTGGCGAAAGCGGATCTTGGCACCAAAAGAACATGTCCCGATACGGGCAAGAAATTCTATGACCTGAACAAGGACCCGGTGGTTTCTCCCTACTCCGGTAATTCCTGGCCGCTATCCTATTTCGAGGACACGGCCTCGATCGCCGCCGTCGAGCGGGAGGAAGAGGAAAGCGAAGTCGCGGAAGTCGATTCCGAGAACAATGAAGCCGAAGTTGTTTCGCTTGAAGCCTCCGACGACGACAGTCCCTCCGACAACATGCCGGATGTCGACAGCAACGATGATGATGACGACGTCGACCTTTCCGACGATGACGACGACACCTTCCTCGAGGAAGATGACGATGATGATGACGACGTCTCGGGCATCATCGGCGTATCCGACGACGACGAGGAAAACTGAGTTTCGCGTCTTCCGATAGGCGTAGATCCGACCGAAAACCGCCGACGTCCGCGTCTGGCGGTTTTTTGTTGTGCGCCATGCCAAGGGACTGGAAAGGCGGCCGTTTCGAGCGCGGCCCGTGATTCCCCGGAGGGCCGCATTGTCGGCACAACTGCTGCCGTGAGCGGCAAAAACGGAGGCCGGCGATCTCCGATCTCGGACCATTAAAGCTGCACGACGCCCGGTTTTCCGGGACCGCGTCACTTTTTTTTTAAACAGCGCTTTTTCGGGCTTGCATCCACCCGGAAACCACAGTAACAAGCCGCCACCCGACGGAAACACCGTCGCTTCGAACCGGCCCAGAACGGTTCAAAGGATGGGGCTATAGCTCAGCTGGGAGAGCGCCTGCATGGCATGCAGGAGGTCAGCGGTTCGATCCCGCTTAGCTCCACCAAGTCTTTTCTTCTCTTCCCGCAAAACCCGTTTCCTTTACAAGCCCGTCTTCTGCGATGTAGTGATCTTGGTATTGCCGTCGCGATGGGGAGAGGACGCCCGTACGCGGGTGGGGGAGACACATGGAAAAGCCTGATTACAAAAATGCCGGCCTGAGCATTGAGGTACGTATCTCGGATTTGCTGAAGCGGATGACGGTCGAGGAGAAGATCGCCCAGCTTCATGCCGCCTGGTTGGTTCTGTCCGAGGATGGCGAGCACCGCGCACGCGCCGATGCGTTCACCGGTTCGGCCGACCCCGAGACGCTGCGGACCATGCTCTCTAGCGGCCTTGGCCAGATCACCCGCCCGCTCGGCACACGCAGCATCGACGCCGCGCACGGTGTGAGGGCGCTGAACAGGCTGCAGAAATTCATGCTCGAAGAGACCCGGCTCGGCATACCGGTGATGTCGCACGAGGAATGCCTTTCCGGGCTGATGGCGAAGGGCGCGACGCTGTTTCCCTCGTCACTTGCCTATGGCGCCACGTTCGATCCGGCGTTGATCGAGCGCGTCGGCAAGGCGATCGGCGAGGAGGCACGGGCGGTCGGCTGTCACCAGGGCCTCGCTCCTGTGCTGGATGTCGCACGGGACGCTCGCTGGGGGCGTACGGAGGAGAGTTTTGGAGAGGATCCCTATCTCGCGGGCATTCTGGCGACGGCCTATGTGAAGGGCCTGCAGGGCGAAAGGCGCGAACTGCTGGCAACGCTCAAACACTATGCCGGCCACTCGGCCAGCGAAGGCGGCCGCAATCACGCCCCGGTTCACATGGGCTGGCGCGAATTGAACGACGTGTTCCTTCTGCCTTTCGAAATGGCGGTCAAGCTCGCCAACGCCGGCTCGGTGATGCCGGCCTATCACGATATCGACGGCGAGCCCGTCCATGCCTCCTATCATTTGCTGACCAGGGTCCTGCGCGAAGACTGGGGTTTCGACGGGCTCATCGTTGCCGACTATGTCGGTATCAGTCTGCTCTACCAGCATCACGGCGTTGCCGCAGACAGGGCATCGGCAGCGGCGCAGGCCTTCAATGCCGGGCTCGATATCGAACTGCCGGGCGACGATTGCGCAAGGGACCTGAAGCAGGCGCTGGAGCGGGGGCTGATCTCGCAGGACAAGCTCGACGAGATCGTCCGCCGGATTTTGGCCGAGAAATTCCGCATCGGTCTGTTCGAGAAGCCCTATGCGGACGAGGGCGCGATCGTGCTGCAATCGGCGGAGGCTGTCGCGGCCGCCCGCACTGTGGCCGAGCAATCAGTGACGATCCTCGACAATGACGGTATCCTGCCGCTCGCGCCTGGCCGGAAGGTCGCCGTCATCGGCCCGACTGCGGATGACCCGCTGGCGCTTCTCGGCGACTATGCCTTTCCGGTGCACCTCATCCTGTCATCCGAGGAGGAGGCCGTCGAGAACGTCGTCACCCCGCTCGCGGGTTTGCGGGCGGCGCTTGGAGAGGCGCAGGTGACCTATGCGCGGGGCTGCAATATCCTTGATGAGCGCAAGGCCGGTGCCCCCGTCTTTCCGGGCGATGTCGACGACAGCACCTCGCTCGAGCAAGCCTCGGCCTTGTCTACCCGGACGGACATGATCGGCGAGGCGGTCGAGACCGCGCGCAAGGCCGATGTGGCAATCGTCTGCGTCGGCGATCTTTCCGGTGTGTTCCAGACCGGCACGGTGGGGGAGGGGTCGGATGTCGACACGCTCGACCTGCCAGGCGTGCAGCAGCTGCTGCTGGATGCCGTGCTTGAGACCGGCACGCCGGTGATCGTGGTGCTGTCTTCGGGGCGGCCCTACAATCTTGGCGGCGCGGAAAACCGGCTTGCCGCGCAGGTCATGACCTATTTCGGCGGCCAGGAAGGCGGCACGGCGCTCGCCGCCGTTCTGACCGGCGCCGTCGAACCGTCTGGCCGGCTGACGATCTCGGTGCCACACAATGCCGGCGCCTCGCCCTACTACTATAATCATAGCCTGAAGAGTTCCGGGACGCCGATCGCCCGTCATTTCGGCAGTCGCTATCCCTTTGGCCACGGTCTTTCCTACACAAGCTTCGAATATGCCGATGCCGCTCTCGAAAGCGAAAGCGTCGATATCGAGGCCGGCCTGGTGAGCCTTTCCTTCACGGTCACGAATACCGGAAAGCGAGCCGGCATTGCCGTGCCGCAGCTTTATGTGCGCGACGAACTCGCCACGGTCGTCCGGCCTGTCAAGGAGCTGAAGGCGTTCGGCCGGGTGAGCCTCGCGGCCGGAGAGACGCGCCGCTGCCGCTTCGCCGTGCCCACCGACATGCTCAACTTCACCGGACATGAGGGCCGCCGCATTGTCGAGCCGGGTTTCTTCACGCTGATGGTCGGCGCTTCGAGCGGCGATACCAAACTGACGCAACGGGTCAGGCTGACGGGCGCCTGCCGCACGCTGCCGCATGATTGGCGAATGACCAGCGGCTTTGCCGGCTGAGGGATCGTTGGCAAGGCCTTTTGCCTGATTTCTGTGGCTTCCGCGCAAGCCCTGGAACCTGCATTTTCGAATATGACGAAAATCAGGCAATTTATCTTGACAGAAATAATCATGTTTTCTAACGATCGGGCACAAGCCGGCCGCTAGGGCCGGGGAAACAATCTTGCCCAGCCAGCCAGTTCGTCCCGGTAACACCGCGCGCCAGCCAGCCAGGTTCTCCATGAACAAAGGGATATGGTCATGCGTATGGGGTCCTCGCGGACGATTCTTCTGGCGTCGTGCACGGCGCTGATGTCGGCGGCATTTGCGAATGTTGCGCTCGCCCAGGAAGCTGCAACAGACGGTGCAACGACGGTTCTGGCGCCCGTCAGCGTCACGACGGTCGATGGTCGCGATAACAGCGGTGTCGCCGATACGCCGCTCTCCACCGAAGTCACAGAGCAGGAGCTCGACCAGAACATGGTTCAGTCGGTCGACGACCTGAGCCGCATGCTGGTTCCGGGCGTTGCCATGACGGGCGGAGACGGCGGTTCGATCAACATCCGCGGCCTGCAGGGCCCGCGTGTGCTGACCACGATCGACGGCGTTCCGATTCCCTTCCTGGATCCCGGTGCACGCAGCGGTTCTGAAGGCGGCAGCGCCGGCGGCGGTGTTGATTCGTTCGACTTCAATTCCTTTGCCACCATCGACATCGTCCGCGGCGCTGATTCGAGCCGTGCCGGCGGCGGCGCCATGGGTGGCGCTTTCCTGATCAATACGCTGAACCCGGAAGACCTTATCGAACCGGGCAAGATGTATGGCGGCCGCGTGCGCGCACTCTATAACAGCGCCGATGAAAGCATCACCGGCGATGCCGCCTTTGCCGTGCAGTCGAAGAGCGGCACTTCGGCCTTGTTCCAGGGCATCTACACCAATGGTCACGAGACCGAGACCAATGGCGATGTCGGCGGGATCGGCTCGGCGCGCACCGAGGCCAACCCGGCGAACTATGACGAGGACAACTTCCTGTTCAAGCTGCAGCAGCAGATCGATGATGCCACCAGGCTGGGACTGACCATCGAGCGCTACGACTTCGACAAGGACATCAACCTGATGACCGCGAAGGGCGCGACCTACGATCCGAACGACTGGAACGGCATCGAGGACAAGCACCGCGACCGCGTCTCGCTCGACTATACCTACAACGCGTTCTCGACCGATGGCTGGGTCGATGCCGCCTGGGCCACTGTCTACTGGCAGCGGAATCAGCGCGTCTCCGGTACCGATGGCAACCGCCTGACGTCGCCAAAGGGCTCCTACGGCCGCGTATCCAAGATCACGCAGGAGGATTACGGCTTCACCGGCTGGGCCTCGAACACCTTCTTCACCGGCGGCCTCGAGCATACCGTGACGATCGGTGGATCGTTCGACTATGCCACGTTCAACCAGTACAATTCCGGCCACGACAGCTGCGACGTCACCTATTCCTACGCCTGCAATTTCTATCACAACAATCAGGCGGACACGCCCGAGGTGAACTCCTATGACCTCGGCCTCTACATCCAGGACGAGATCGTTTTCGGCGATAGTGGCTTTGCGCTGACGCCCGGCATCCGCCTCGACGCCTATTCGCGCGATCCGCAGGATACGGCGGGCTACGAGAACAACCCGATGTACGCGGCCTATGGTCTGCCACAGTCGCAGGACGGCGTGCACGTCTCGCCGAAGATCCTGGCGACCTACGACCTCACCGATGACATCGAGCTCTTCGGCCAGTTCTCGACATCGTTCCGTGCGCCGACCGCGCCGGAGCTCTACCTCGCTTACGGTGCCCCGGGCAGCTATCTTTCGATCGGCAACCCGGATCTCGATCCGGAATCAGGCTGGGGCTTCGAGCTAGGTTCGAACTTCGGTGATACCGAAAACGGCGCTCGCGTCGCGGCCTTCTACAATCGCTATTACGATTTCATCGATACCCGCAACCTGACCGATGCGGAAATCACTGCGATCGGTCTCGATCCCGCCGACTACATGTTCGTTTCGCAGAACGTGAATATCGCCAATGTCCAGATCGCCGGCATCGAACTTTCCGGTCAGCGGACGTTCGACAATGATTTCAGCGTCCGCGGCTCGCTTGCCTTTGCCCGCGGTTGGAACATGGATGATGGCGACAGCTTCCTGGCATCGGTGGCCCCGCTGAAGGCCATTCTGGGCGGCGGCTACAACAAGGAGACCTGGGGCGTGAACGCCAACTGGGTTCTCTCTGCGGCCGTTTCCGACAAGACCGATGTTGGCGGCAGCCAGGCCTATCAGTGGCCGGGTTACGGCATTGTCGACATGACCGCCTGGTGGGAGCCGGAGCAGCTCAACGGCTTCCGGGTTCAGGCTGGCGTCTTCAACATCTTCGACCAGACCTATTACGAAGCGCTCGACAACCAGGTCTCCTCGATCAGCCAGCCGGAGGAGTACTACTCCCAGCCGGGTCGCTCGTTCCGCATCTCGCTGACACAGCGCTTCTGATCCACTTACCAGACCACAAAAAAAGCCGGGCGGAGACGCCCGGCTTTTCTATTTCAGTGCTGTTGCGACGGTCAGACGCCGGAGCGGCCGTCCATGCCGATATAGGCGATGCGCAGCATGTTGGTGGCGCCCGGCGTGCCGAGCGGAACACCGGCGGAGATGATCACCCGGTCACCCGGCTTGCCGAAGCCCTCATCGACCACGATGCGGCAGGCGCCGTCGACCATGGTGTCGAGGTCGGTCGGCTCATCGGCGACGACGCAGTGCAGGCCCCAGACCACCGAAAGCCGGCGGGCGGTCTTGACGACCGGCGACAGCGCGATGATCGGAACATTCGGCCGCTCGCGGGCGGCGCGAAGTCCGGTGGTGCCCGATGCGGTGTAGCAGACCATCGCCGTCAGCTTCAGCGTTTCGGCGATCTCGCGCGAGGCGAGCGAAATCGCGTCGGCGCCAGTCGCTTCCGGCTGCGGGCGCTGGGCGTACAGGATCGTCGGGTAAAGCTTTTCCTGCTCGATGGTGCGCGCGATGGAGGCCATCGTGGACACCGCTTCGACCGGATACTGGCCGGCAGCCGATTCGGCCGAAAGCATGACGGCGTCGGCGCCTTCGAAGACTGCGGTGGCGACGTCGGAGACTTCCGCGCGGGTCGGAACCGGCGAGGTGATCATCGATTCCAGCATCTGGGTGGCGACGACGACGGGCTTGCCGGCGGCGCGGCACAGGCGAATCAGCTTCTTCTGAAGGCCCGGAACCGTTTCGAGCGGCATTTCGACGCCGAGGTCACCACGAGCAACCATCAGCGCGTCGCTCATCTCGATGATTTCCTCGATGCGCTCGATGGCCTGCGGCTTCTCGATCTTCGACATCAGGCCGACCTGGCCACGGGCGATCTTGCGCACTTCGGCAAGGTCGTCCGGACGCTGGACGAAGGAAAGCGCAACCCAGTCGGCATCGCCGGTTTCCAGAACGGCGTCGAGGTCGGCACGGTCCTTCTCGGTCAGCGCGCCGACGCCGAGCAGCGTATCGGGGAGGGAAACGCCCTTGCGGTCGGAGATCGTGGTGCCGGCGATCACCGTGCACTCGATGCTCTTGCCGTCGCACTTTTCGGCCCGCAGCTGCAGCTTGCCATCGTCGATGAGCAGGCGATGGCCGGGCTGAACGGCCTGCAGGATTTCCGGATGCGGCAGGAATACGCGCTTTTCATTGCCGGGCTCGTCCCGGTCGTCGAGCGTGAAGGTCTGGCCGATTTCGAGTTCGACCTTGCCGTCAAGGAACTTGCCGACGCGCAGCTTGGGGCCCTGCAGGTCGCAGAGAATGCCGATCGGGCGGCCCGAGCGGGCCTCGACGTTGCGGATGCGCTTGATGAGCGTGCGCATCAGGTCGTGGCTGGCATGGCTCATATTGATGCGGAAGAGATCGGCTCCGGCTTCGTGGAGCTTCTCGATCTGCTCTTCTTCCGATGATGCCGGGCCGAGCGTAGCAAGGATTTTTACTTTTCTAAGACGTCTCATCAGTTCTGACTCTCTTGGGTGCTGGGCGTGTCGGAAAGCTGAACGGTCCAGCTCTCCTCCCGCCCTGTGTCATATTCGCTAAAACCCATCTGCTGATAGCCACGCGCGAAACAGTCCTGGACTCCGACGATCTCGAATTCCTCTTCGGCGACGCACATATTGGTGTATCCGGTCCAGCGTCCGCTGCCGGACGCGTCTTCGGCGTAGAGATAGTAGTAGCGAGATTTGAGGGGGCCGGGCACGACGGTTGCACAGGTGGTGGCCGGGAGTTGCCACCATCCTTCCGATGTCCAGCCTTCCTGGGCGCGATAGCCGACGGCGACGCCGACCAGATTAGCCGTGTCGTTGCAGACACGGAATTCCGCATGCGCCTGATGCGGTGAAACGAAACCCGCTATAACAAAGCCGCCGAAAACGGCGGCTGCACCGGCCAGAGCGGCGCGGTTTTTGCGGGACGAGGTGCGGCGAAAGCCGGACGCGAATTTTGTCGGTTTCAAAAACATGTGTGCCATATCTTGTTCTGCCGCAGGCAATATCGGAATGCCGGCAAGCATTCAATCGATTTACAGCCTCTACCATATCGCCCCGCGACAGGCGAGGCAAATGGATGATGGTTACGGCTTGCCGAAGGAACCCAAGCTATGCCATCACCCACATTATTGTTAATTCTGCGGCGGATATCCATGCCGAACGTCAACGCATTCGAGATATTAGACGGCGAATATGACAGAGGCTTGGTGCTTCTGGCGGACCATGCCACGGCGAGAGTGCCTGAAAGCTATGGTAATCTAGGCCTCGACCCGTCGGTTTTTACCCGTCACATTGCCTACGATATCGGCGTCGAAATGCTGACGAGAAAGTTGGCGGAAACGCTGTCCTGCCCGGCGGTGATGAGCACGTTCTCGCGGCTTTTGATCGATCCGAACCGCGGCGAGGACGATCCGACGCTGGTGATGAAGATCTCCGATGGCGCCATCATTCCGGCCAACCATCCGCTCTCCGAAGAAGAGCGCCACTACCGGCTCGATCATTTCCACAGGCCTTATCACACGGCGGTCGGGGGCGTTCTGGAGCGGGTGGCGCGCCAAAGCGGCAGGGTGCCGCTGGTGCTGTCGATACACTCCTTCACCCATGCATGGAAGGGCGTCGCCCGACCCTGGCATGCCGGGGTTCTTTGGGATGGCGACCCGCGCATCGCCCGGCCGCTCATCGACCGGCTTGCCGCAATCGAGGGCGTGGTCGTCGGCGACAACGAGCCCTATGACGGCGCGCTGAAGGGCGACACCATGAACCGCCATTGCATGGAGACGGGTATTCCGCACGCGCTTCTTGAGGTGCGCCAGGATTTGATTGGCGACGAGGCCGGCGTTAACCTGTGGGCGAAGCGGCTGGCGCCGATCTTTGCCGACCTGAACGACGATCCGGCGCTGCACGTGATTCGCCGTTACCCGTCACGCACCTGACCCGAGGGACCCGATGTCCGACCTGACAGACGAGCAGAAACGCGATTTCGAAGCCGCCGCCTTTCGCAGGCTGGTCGAGCACCTGCGCGAGCGCAGCGATGTCCAGAACATCGACCTGATGAACCTTGCGGGCTTCTGCCGCAACTGCCTCTCCAACTGGTACCGTGATGCTGCCGAGGCCGACGGTGTCGGCTTGAGCAAGGATGCCGCGCGCGAAATCGTCTACGGCATGCCCTATGACGAATGGAAGGCGCGCCATCAGGGCGCGGCATCCGATGCCCAAAAGGCCGCATTTGACGTGAACAAACCGCGCGATTGACCGGCGACATAAAAACGCCGCTTGACCTTGCCCCCGCTTCACGGCAGGCAGGGCCCGTGATTTTTTCTGGCTAACAGGAGTTGACCATGTCCGACGCACACTCTGTTGCGCGCGATCATTTGCGTTCGTTCGTTGAGCGGATCGAGCGCCTTGAGGAAGAAAAGAAGACCATCGCGGACGATATCAAGGATGTCTATGCGGAGGCCAAGGGCACCGGTTTCGACACCAAGGCCCTGAAGCGCATCATCGCGCTGCGCAAGAAGGACGAGCAGGAGCGCATGGAAGAAGAGGCCGTGCTCGACACCTACATGATCGCGCTCGGCATGATGGCGGCGCCGGAGGACGAATAGTCCTCCCCCTCACAGCCCGTCGAGGACCAGCTTCAGGCCGGTGAGAAACGCCATGACGTACATGAACGGATAGAACACCTCCATCCGCATGCGCTTGACGATCATGCCGCCGCCGATTGTGGCAACGATCGCGAAGGGCACCAGCGTCGCCGAGGCGACGAGGTTCGATATCGCGAGCTCGCCCAGCAGATAATAGGGGACGAGCTTGACGATATTGACGATCGCAAAGAAGCGGACGCTGGCGCCGGTATAGGATTTCGGATCGAGCTGCAGCGGCAGGGTGTAGATCTGGTAGGGCGGGCCGCCCGAATGCGAAATGAAACTGGTATAGCCCGCGATCGTACCCCAGAATGCCCCCGCGATCGGCCGCTGCCCGGCCGGTGGTTTCGGCGCCCGCAGGCCCGGCCGCCAGCGATCGAAGAAATATTTCGCAGCAAACAGCACCACCGCAAGACCGATCAGCAGCCTGATCAAAGCGAATGGAACAACGCTGAAGGTAAACCAGCCGAGCACGATGCCGATCATGGCGCCGGGAAGCAGGCTTTTCAGCGTCGGCCAGTGATTGTGCTTGCGCCAGGTCCACAGCGCCACAACATCCATCATGATCAGGATCGGCAGCATGATCGCCGCTGCCGTTGCGGGATCGACGACGAAGGACAGGATCGGAACGCCGAGCAGCGCCAGAGCGCCGCCCATTCCGCCCTTTGTCAGGCCGACAAGGACCACGGCGGGGATTGCCGCAGCATAAAAGATGGGATCGGGTAGCATGAATACGAAGCACCTGTTGAAACTCCGCTCTAACGGATTTATCCGGAAATGGCGAGTAGGCGGCCGCTTCTCGCGTCAGGATTTGCCGGTGGCCGATGGGCGCCGGATTTAGGGAGCGAGCATGGAAATCGAACAGGAACGTTGTCGTCTGGTGCTGGTCGTGCCGCGCTTCGAAGAGCTGAAGACCGAGGAGAAGCTGCTGGGGGATGCGCTTCGGGGCGGTGATGTCGCCTCCGTCATCCTGCCGCAATATGACGAAGGCTTTGATGCCTTTCAGACGCGGGCCGAACGGCTGGTGCCGATCATTCAGGATTATGGCGCTGCCGCGCTGATCTCCGGCGATACCCGTGTCGCCGGCCGCGCCAGGGCTGATGGTGTTCACGTGGCGGGAAGTGCCGCGGAGCTTGGCGATGCGATCGAGCGTTTCACGCCGCGTATGATTGTCGGTGGCGGCAATCCGAAGGACCGCCATCAGGCCCTTGAACTCGGCGAACTCAATCCGGACTACGTCTTCTTCGGCAAGCTCGATGGCGACACCCACGCCGCTGCCCATCCGAAGAACCTCGAGCTCGGCGAGTGGTGGGCGTCGATGGTCGAGATTCCCTGCGTCGTCATGGCCGGCAGCGATCCGGCAAGCGTCGTCGCGGCGGCGCTGACCTGGGCGGAATTCGTGGCCGTCGGCAAGGCGGTGTTCGAGGCTCCGGGCGGTCCTGCCGCCATGGTCGCGCAAATCAATGCCGTTCTTGACGAAAAAGCGCCACGGTTCGACTATTGATTGGATCCATGAACGCCGTCGCTCGTCTCACGCTCATCGCTGCCTGCCTGGCGGCCAATCCGCTTGTCATTGCCAGCCGGGCAGGGGCTGAACCCGCTCCTGCATCCGCAACAGTGGCCGATGACGCCGGTGTCGCCAGTCCCAAGAGCGGCCGGCTGGTCGCGCCCGGCAAGCTGGAACAGCATTCGGGCCTCGAACTCTATAGCCGCATGGGCGCCGACCTGCCGCCGCTTCCGCCGGAAAAGGCCTATGACGGGCCGGTCGATCTCGCCTACGGTGCCTATCAGCGCGGCCATTTCGAGGCAGCCTATGAAGCCGCGCTCGAGCGCTCGCAAAAGGGCGATCCGGATGCCGAGACGCTGATCGCCGTCATGGTCGACAAGAATCTGATCGGCGCCGACCGGGCCGGACCGGCTTCCGCATGGTATCGGATGGCGGCCGACAGCGGCGAACCGGCAGCGCTCAACCGCTACGGCATGTATCTCCTGCAGAACGGCAAGGACGACGCCGAGAAGAAAGAGGGGCGCGAGCTCCTGGTCAAGGCGGCGGAAGCCGGCGATCCGCTGGCGGCGTTCAACTATGCCAGCCTGCTGGTGGCCGAAAACCCGGGCAAGGAGGGCTTGCAGCAGGCCCTGCCGTGGTTCGAGGAGTCGGCCGACGGCAATGTCGCCGATGCTCAATATGCGCTTTCGCGGCTCTACCGCGTCCTCGACGTGCCGGAAGCGAAGCAGCGAAGCGTGATCGTCTGGCTCGAGCGGGCCGCAGAGGGCGGCCACGATACCGCGGAACTGGAACTTGGCCTTGCCTTCATCAACGGCGATGGCGTGCCGCGCGACATCCCCTCGGGCATCCGCTGGCTGAACCGCTCGGCGCTCCAGGGCAATCCCGCCGCTGCCAGCAAGCTTGCCTATATCTACATGAAGGGGATCGGCGTCCCTGCTGATGCCGAAACGGCGGCTGCCTTCTATCTCAGCGCCCGGGCTGTCGGGCTCAAGGAGCCCGAAATGGAGACGTTTCTGGCCTCCCTTTCTCCCGCAGTGCGGGAAAACGCCGAAACGCGCTCGCGTTCGATAGTAAAGAACTACTGACTCAAGCTCTTTCCGCTATTCTTTCTGTCCTAATGTGTGTATTTTTTTCCCGGAGAGACGAGGAAACAGCAACAGGATCGCGCGCCTCCAGAGGCCGGTTTTCCGGGGATTGATTGTTCTTGCAGCAACTTGAGTTCATAGGGGAGCTGGTGACAAGTTTCGGCTTGGGGGCCCTGATTGTCATTGGCTATGGCTTGGTATTGCGGCATCTGCGCGGCCATGGGATGGAAAGATATGCTAGCGCTATCTTGTTTTCTTGTGGTGCAATCGCGGCAATGATGAACCCTGTTACTTTGAACAGCGGCTACGTCTTCGATGCGCGGGCTGTATTCATAGCGCTCGCCGGCCCCTTCGGCGGCGCCATTGCCGGGGTGATCACGGGTGTGGCCGCCGGTCTGACGCGCTTCCTGATCGGTGGCAGCGGTACTTTCGCCGGCATAGCCGGCATCGCCGTTGCCATGGCCGCGGGCGTCATCTTCGCCCGCTTCGGGCCGCGGCGCCAGACGCTCCGCAGCCTCGCCATTCTTGGCCTTGGCACGGCGACAATGGTGTTCTCGCTGCTACTGACCGATATCGACACGGCCGGTTCCCTGTTCCGCCGCGTCGGCTTGCCGCTCACGCTCGTCAATATCCTCGGCGTTATGCTGCTCGGCTATGTGCTGGAGGGGACGAGACGCGGGACGGATCATCTGAGGGTGGTGGAATTCAATGCCGACCGGGATCCGCTGACCAACCTCTTCAACCGCCGGGCGCTCGCCCAGTTTGCGCAGAACCTCCGCCGACAGGAGACCGGTGATACCGCGCACGGCTGCGTCGTGCTGTTCGACATCGATCGCTTCAAGTCCGTCAACGATCGCTATGGTCATGCGCGCGGCGACGTCGTGTTGCGCACCGTCGCCGATACCATCACCCACCGTGTCCGCCGTTCCGATGTTGCCGTGCGTTACGGCGGTGAGGAAATCGCCGTCATCCTCATCGGCACGGCCATCGACGACGCTCGACGCGTTGCCGAGCAGATCCGCGGTGTGGTGGAGGAACTGGTCTTCGAGCACGAGAACCAGCATTTCAGCGTCACTGTAAGCGCCGGCATTTCGGCCTTCGATGCCGATGGGACGCAGCTTGAACATGCGCTCGACTTTGCCGACCGGGCGCTCTACAGAGCCAAGAATGCCGGTCGCAACCGAACCGAAACGCTTCTCGTTCCGGGTCTCGAAGTGGTTTCGACGGGCTCTACCGCGTCATAACCCTTGAATTTCCTCCTGTTCTGTGGTCATGAACCGCCGATACCGCAATGTGCGCCGGCGAGATGGCGTCTATATCCGGAAAACGTCGAGGATTTCAGCTCATGGCTCGTTCAGCCCTTCTCAATGTCATGGTCCAGGCCGCTCTCAAGGCAGGCCGGTCGCTGACGCGTGATTTCGGAGAGGTGCAGAACCTGCAGGTTTCGGTGAAGGGACCGAGCGACTTCGTGTCGCAGGCCGACCTCAAGGCCGAAAAGATTGTCCGCACCGAGCTGATGCGCGCACGTCCCACCTACGGCTTCCTCGGCGAGGAAGGCGGCGAGGAAGAGGGCACCGACGGTCAGCACCGCTGGATCGTCGATCCGCTCGACGGCACCACCAACTTCTTGCACGGCATCCCGCAGTTCGCCGTCTCGGTCGCGCTGGAGCGTTCCGGCGAGATCGTCGCGGGCGTCATCTTCAATCCGGCGCTGGATGAACTGTTCGTCGCCGAAAAGGGTGGCGGCGCATTCTGCAACGACCGTCGTATCCGCGTTTCGGCGCGCCGCAACCTTTCCGATGCCGTCATCGGCTGTGGTGTTCCCCATCTCGGCCGCGGCCATCACGGCAAGTTCCTGGTCGAGCTTCGCCACGTGATGGGCGAAGTGGCCGGCATTCGTCGCATGGGTGCCGCCTCGCTCGATCTCGCCTATGTCGCTGCCGGCAGGCTCGATGGTTTCTGGGAAGAAGGCCTTGCCCCCTGGGACATGGCCGCAGGCCTGATCATGGTCCGCGAGGCCGGTGGTTTCGTTTCCGACATGAAGGGCGGGCAGCAGTCGCTGGCCACCGGCAGCGTCGTTGCCGGCAACGAAATGATGCGGATCGCCCTCTACGACCAGTTGCAGCGACGTCTCGAAAAGTAAGCCTTGATAGGGCCCGCTTTTCCGCGCTTCGCTCTTCAAATCGCCGGCATTTTCGAATAGAGCTTGGTGGCCGTCGCCTCGGCGGCTTCTAGGACGATTGCGCGCGCCCAGCCGGGCGACGAGCGGAGGAAATGGCGAATGTCGGATTTCGAACTCGATCACAACGAACCGCGCGACCTGCCGCGGCGCGGATTTGCGCAGAAGATGTCGAGCCCGATGACATTCGTCTGGACGATGGTGATCTTCCTGATCCTCATCGGCTTCTGCGTCGCCATCCTGTTCCGCCAGGCGCATGCTGCCTTCATGACCAATCCGGGCCTCAACGGCCTCATTCTCGGCGTGCTGCTCATCGGCGTGCTGATGGTGTTTGCGCAGGTTCTGGCGCTCCGGCGCGAGGTGAGCTGGCTGAACTCTTTCCGCGCCGCCGGCAGCGCCGATCGTGTCGGCGTGGAGCCCAAGCTGCTCGCCCCGATGCGCTCGCTGATCGGCAGCCGCCAGACCATGGCGCTGTCGACCTCGTCGCTGCGTTCGATCCTCGATTCCATCGCCACCCGCCTTGACGAGCAGCGCGACACCTCGCGCTACCTTGTCGGCCTTCTTGTCTTCCTCGGCCTGCTCGGCACCTTCTGGGGCCTGCTCGGCACGATCGGTTCGATCGGCGACATCATCCAGAACCTCGATCCCAATTCCGGCGATTCCGGTGATGTGCTCGAAGCGCTGAAGTCCGGTCTGTCCGGCCCGCTTTCCGGCATGGGCACGGCCTTTTCCTCGTCGCTGCTCGGCCTTTCCGGCTCGCTGATCCTCGGCTTCCTCGACCTGCAGGCGGGCCGCGCCCAGAACCGCTTCTACATGGAGCTCGAAAACTGGCTGTCGACGATGACGGATGTGACCTCTGACCTCGTGCCCGCACTCGAAAGTGCGGCCGGCGGTTCCAGCGAACAGTTCGAGGTCCTTGCAACCGAGCTTCGCCGCATCGCCGAGGCCAGCGGTTCGGGCGGTTCTGTTCCGGCCATGGCCCAGCTTGCCGAAGGCATTCAGGGCGTCGTCAAGAACATGCGCAACGAGCAGCAGATGCTGCGTGACTGGATCGAGGCGCAGCAGGATGAATCGCGCGAGATGCGCCGCACGCTGCAGAAACTGACCGACAAGCTCGAGGGGCGCTGACCATGGCGCTCGCCCGCAACCGCCGCTCCAACCGCGGGGTCGATTACTGGCCGGGCTTCGTCGATGCCCTGTCGACGCTGCTGCTCGCCATCATGTTCCTGCTGACGGTCTTCGTCATTGCCCAGTTCGTGCTGACCCGCGAGATTTCGGGCAAGGACGAGGTGTTGAACCGGCTGAACAGCCAGATTGCCGAGTTGACGCAGCTGCTGGCGCTTGAGAAAAGCAACAGTCAGGATGCCAACGATCTGATTGCTTCGCTGCAGGCCTCACTGGCCACTGCCGAAGAGGCGAAGTCGCGGCTGCAGGCCCTGCTCGATCAGGGCTCCGGCGCAAGCGAAGCGGCCAATGCCCAGATCGGCTCGCTGACCCAGGACCTTGAGGAAGAACGCCAGCTTTCCGCCAAGGCGCAGAACCAGATCGCGTTGCTGAACCAGCAGATTTCTGCCCTGCGCGCCCAGCTTGCCGCCGTCGAGGAGGCGCTGCAGATTTCCGAGGCCAAGGACGACGCCTCGCAGGCACGTATCGCCGATCTCGGCCGCCGCCTCAATGTCGCGCTGGCCCAGAAGGTGCAGGAACTCAACCGCTACCGCTCAGACTTCTTCGGGCGCCTGCGGCAGATCCTTTCCGACCGGGAGAATATCCGCATCGTCGGCGACCGCTTCGTGTTCCAGTCGGAAGTGCTGTTTCCCTCGGGCTCCGACGAGTTGAACGACGCCGGCAAGACGGAGCTTTCCAAGCTTGCTGATGCGCTGCTGGAGATCGTTCCTGAAATCCCGGATGACATCAACTGGGTGCTGCGTGTCGACGGCCACACCGACAATGTGCCGATCCGTTCCGGCGGTCAGTTTGCCGACAACTGGGAACTGTCATCGGCTCGTGCCGATGCCGTGGTGCGCTACCTGGTTTCCGAGGGCGTCCCCCCCAATCGCCTGGTCGCTGCCGGCTTTGCCGAATACCAGCCGATTGCCGAGGGCGACAGCCCCGAAGCCCGCGCCCAGAACCGCCGTATCGAGTTCAAGCTCACCGAGCGGTGAGGGCGGGTTATCGCGACGAGGCCGCCCGCCCGTCGGAGGGCGGTGCCCTCCCATATGGCTCTCCGCAAAGCTCCAAAAAGCCTTCTCTCCCGCAGGCGGGAGAGAGCAACTGGAGCAAGCGGCAAGATCCATAGGCGATGACGCGACGTCGGAGAAAGACGCGGGCAAAGGCACGGCTGCAGGTTCCGCCGTCGCCCCCCCCTTGCCATTCCATCGCGCTTTTCCTATCCTGCGGGCTCCGCAAGGGTGGCGTGGCTTTGCCCCTACCACCGCGCCGGTGAGGCGCTGTTCTTCCTGACAAGCGGACGAGGGCACCTCCAGGAAGCATCAAACATCGAACGGATGCTGTTCCAGGAGAGTACCATGTCTGTCGACTTATCGTCGATCAGGACGCGCTGGCGTCCTGATTCCCGCTTCATTGCAATCCTGCTGATGATTGCGGGCGTTGCCGCCTTCACCTTCGTCGATACGATCTCGAAATCGCTGACGGCGCGGTATCCGCCGGTGATGCTGATGTTCCTGCAATATGGGCTCGCGGCGGCCATCATGCTGCCGGTGGCGATGAGGCTCGGGGTTTCCGGTTTCCGCCTGCGGGCGCCGCGGCTCCTGCTGATGCGCAGTATCCTCGGCGTGTTGGTCACATTCCTGATCGTCACCGCGCTGTCGATGCTGCCCTTTACCGTTGCAGCCGCCCTGTTCCAGCTCGAGACCTTTTTCTTCATCCCGATGGCGATGATCTTGCTGAAGGAAAAAGCCGACTGGCGCCGCTGGGTCGCGGTCTGTTTCGGCCTTGCCGGCGCCTTTCTGATCCTTCGACCAGGAACGGAAGCCTTCCAGGCCGCCGGTCTTGTCGCGATCGGCGCGGCCATAGCGCTCGCTGCGAAGAATGTGGTGCTGAAGCGGGTGGCGATGAGCGAGGCGACGGTTCCGGCGCTTTTCTGGATGTACACGCTGATGACGGCGATCGCGGCGATACCGGCTATGCTGCAATGGACGCCGCTGACGCTTGCCGATTTCGGCCTGTTCCTGCTCTCGGCCTTCCTGGTGAATGCCAGCAATTACTGCATGCTGAAGGCGTTTGCGATGGCCGATGCGGTGCAACTGACGCCGGCCTTCCACACCGGCCTGCCGATCGCGGTGCTGGTCGGTCTCGTCGTCTTCGGCGAATGGCCGCAGCCGATTGTCTGGGCCGGTATCGGCCTCATCTTCCTTGCGACCTTCATGCCCTCAGGCAAGCGCGCCTGAGGCGACATCGGTGTTGAACTGCAGGCGGGCAAGGCGGGCGTAGAGCCCGTTCTCCGCGACCAGCGTTTCATGCGTGCCTTCCTCGACGATCCGCCCTTCATCCATGACGACGATGCGATCGGCCGAGAGCACGGTGGCGAGGCGGTGGGCGATGACCAGCGTCGTGCGGCCGGTCATCAGCGTGCCGAGCGCCTGCTGCACCAGCGTTTCGCTTTCGGCATCGAGCGCCGAGGTCGCCTCGTCCAGAAGCAGGACCGGCGCATCGCGCAGCACGGCGCGGGCAATCGCGATCCGCTGTCGCTGGCCGCCGGAAAGGGTGATGCCGCGCTCGCCGGCCAGCGTGTCATAGCCGCTTTCGAGTTTTTCGATGAAGCCGTCGGCTTGCGCTGCGATCGCCGCGGCGCGGACCTCTTCTCGCGTTGCATCCGGTCTCCCGAGCGCGATGTTATCGTGAATGCTGGCGGCGAAGATCGCGACATCCTGCGGCACCAGCGCGAAACGGCGCCTGAGCGCCTCCGGATCGGCATCGCGAAGGTCGACACCGTCGAGGCGGATTGTGCCCGCGTCGGGGTCATAGAAGCGCAGGAGCAGCGAAAACAGCGTGCTCTTGCCGGCGCCGGATGGGCCGACCACGGCGACGGTTTCGCCCGCATTGACTGTCAGCGATATGCCGTTGAGCGCGCCGGCCTTGGTGCCGCCGGTCGGATAGCGGAAGGCGAGAGTGTCGATAGCGATCGCGCCACGCGGTGGCTCGGGCAGGGCGGCCGGGTGCGAAGGCGCGGCGATGCCGAGGGGTTCCTCCAGCAGTTCGGAGAGCCGTTCGGCGGCACCCGCGGCTAGCGAAAGCTCGCCCCAGACTTCCGAGAGCTGGCCAAGCGCACCAGCGGCCAGCACCGAATAGAGGAGGAACTGGCCAAGCGTGCCACCGGACATCGAGCTCGAAAGGACATTGCGTGCGCCGAACCAGAGGATGGCGGTGATGCTGCAGAAGACGAGGCTGATGGCGACGGCGGTCAGCCCGGCGCGGGCACGAAGGGCCGAGCGGGTGGCATTGAAGGCCTTTTCCACCGCACCGGCATAGCGCGTGCCGGCCATTGCCTCGGCGGTGAAGGCCTGCAGCGTGCGCGTCGAGGAGATGGCCTCGCCGGCAAAGGCCGTGGCATCGGCGAGCTCGTCCTGCGCCTTGCGCGAACGGCCGCGCACATTGCGGCCCGCGGCAATCATCGGCAGCACGATGATCGGGATCGCGATGATCACCATCACCGAAAGGCGCGGCGAGGTGTAGATCATCATTCCGAGAGCGCCGAGCCCCATGATCAGGTTACGCAGCGCAATCGACGCGGAGGCGCCGAAGGCGGACTTGATCTGCACCGTATCCGCCGTCAGCCGCGAGACGATCTCGCCCGATTGGTTGACGTCGAAGAAGGCCGGCGAAAGCCGGATCACATGGGCGAAGACGTCGCGGCGCAGATCGGCGACCACTCGTTCGCCCAGAATCATCACGAAAAAATAGCGGAGCGCGCTTGCGACGCCGAGCGCCAGCGCCATGACGCCGAGCACGAGGAAGTAATTGTTGACGAGCGTGGCGTCATCTGCGGAAAAGCCGTGGTCAATCACCCGGCGCACGGCCACCGGCAGCGTCAGCGTCACCGCAGAGGCGATGAGAAGGAAGGCAAGAGCGCCGGCCACGAGGCCTTTATAGGAGGCGAAATAGGGCAGGATGGCTGCAAGCGGGCGGAGCTGCGAGGCCCTTCCACGCTTCGTTTTTTCGTTCCGGCTCAAGGGGATTTCCTTCGGTATCGGCAGGCCGTCATAATGGTGGCGGCGGCTCTTGTTATTCCTGCCACGTTCCTGTATAGCGACCGCAACCTTTTGGGATAGCCGTGGCCCGTAATCTGGTTTCACGGCTTTGTTTATTCAATAGGTCCGGCCGGCGCAATGGCTGCCAGGCGAGACCAAGCGCGCAGGAACAGAGTTATGAAGGCTGATATCCATCCCGATTATCACACCATCAAGGTCGTCATGACCGATGGCACCGAATACGAGACCCGCTCCACCTGGGGCAAGGAAGGCGATGTCCTGAACCTCGACATCGACCCCACCTCCCACCCGGCATGGACCGGCGGCTCGCAGCAGCTGATGGACCGCGGCGGTCGCGTCTCGAAGTTCAACAAGCGCTTCGGCGGCCTCGGCATCTGATATTTTGCGTTTTTGCGCAACGCGAAAAACCCGGCCTTGCGCCGGGTTTTTTGTTGCTTGAAAGCGAAAGCCGGAGCGCATGGGGCTCCGGCGTGGCTCTAGTTCAGATCTGAAGAGGGGACGGACTCAGCGGCGGCCGAAAGCGGTCTGAAGCAGGTCGATCTGGGCGATGACCTGGTTGCCGGCGCCGGCCTCGGGCAGGAGATTGTCGCGCATCAGGCTCTCGTCAAGCTTGCGGATGCGCACCTCCAGGCGGCGGGCCTGTTCCAGCAGTTCGCGGAA
This sequence comes from Martelella endophytica, assembly GCF_000960975.1. Lineage (NCBI taxonomy): Bacteria > Pseudomonadati > Pseudomonadota > Alphaproteobacteria > Hyphomicrobiales > Aurantimonadaceae > Martelella > Martelella endophytica. Next base: position 2,822,081 of record NZ_CP010803.1, read on the forward strand.
TGCGGCCGGAAGCTCGGCGAAATCCGCTGCCGAAGGCGCGCTGCGGCTTTCCTGGCCAAGCGCAAGCTTGCGGCGCTCCTGCATCACCTGTTCGCGCGACATCTCGCCCGTATTGAGCGAGCGCTGCAGCAAAAGCCAGGAGGCGAGCTGCATCAGCCGGGTGGTGAGCGCCAGGGATTCACCGGCATAGAGCGCTGCCGCGGGTGCGCGGAGCTTGCGGGCAGCACTGCGGCCCGGCCCATCAAGATAGGCGGCGGTGGTCTCCACCAGCGACATGCCTTCGGAATAAAGCGCATCGAACTGCGGCGAATTGGCCGCGTGGCCAGCAAAGCTGATGGTTTTCGCCCCGGACGTGGTGGTCATTGACACTCTCTGAATTCATCCGACTGTGCCGCTCTCGTTCGCCTCGTTGTCAAACGAATGCGACCGATTGATGAACGGCTCTATACTGCGCTCAACAAATATACCTGTAGCTGAGTTCCGCAAGCGGTTTCTTAACGAAAGGTTAATACCCACTGCCGAATGCAGGAAGACAAAAAAAGAGCCGCATTTTGGGCGGCTCATAGTCAAAGGGTGATGAAGGGAACGAGAGAATGTGTTCCCATGTCCGCTGAACGGATGCCCTATAACACCTTGGAAAGGTTAATATAGGGTTAACGCAGTCTACTTGCGGAAGAAGCTCTCCGCGGCGCTGCGGCCCTTGCCCTTGCGGGCGATCGCCTCTTCGACGCGTTCGATCTCGCGGCGTAGGTCACCGACGAAGCTGTTCAGCGCCTCCACGGAGTGTTCCTCGAGGTCTGCGCCGATGATGTATTGGCCCTTCGGCGGCTTCCTGTCTTCTTCTTCGTCACGCGGCATTGTCATCCCTCCTTTCGCGCTGTTCGTTCTCGACGGACTGGGCTTCGCGGTTGCCGGCCTGGAAGTGGACGCCCTCGGGCGTCGAAACCGGGGTGGAAGCATCGGGCATTGCGGTGAAGCTTTCGCGCTCATCGACGGGCACGGCCGCACGCATCCGCGAACGGATGATGGCATAGCTGAGGATCAGGACATGGGCTGTCGCGGTGATCACGAACAGCGCATAGGGGCCGAAGGCGGACATGACGGGACCACCGACCGTCGGCCCGATGATGGTGCCGATGCCGAACAGGAACAGCAGGCCGCTCGAAACTTTCACATAGTCCTCGGGTCTTGCGAAGTCGTTGGCGTGAGAGGCCGTGATCGGATAGAGCACGTTGGCAGTGGCGCCATAGACGGCAATCAGTGCGATCAGCGTGTGGCTGCCCGGCCGCAGCACAAGGATGATCAGCGCTGCCGTCGCCGCGATGCCGGCGAGTGCGGCGATTACATAGCGCCTGTCGGTCATGTCGGAGATCCGGCCGAACGGGACCTGGGCAATCGCGCCGGCGAGGATAGCGGCCGTCACCAGGAAGGCGACCTCGCTGTCGGGCAGTCCGGCGCGGGCGGCAAACACGGCAACCAGCGTACCGAAAGCGCCATTGGCGATGCCCGTCAGCAGAACCCCGAAGAAGGCGACGGGCGAGTTGCGGAACAAGAGCTTGAGATCGATGCGCACCGCCTGCAGTGGGCGCGGGGAGGCCGCGTTGGAGACCGTCGTCGGCAACATGGCAATGCAGTAGACGATGCCCGCGACCATGAACAGGATCGGCGTATTCGGGTTGCCGAAGCCGACGGTCAGCTGGCCGAGGACCACACCGGATAGCGTGATGCCGGTATAGGTCGTGAACACGACGCCGCGGCTTGCATTGTCGACGCGTTCGTTCAGCCAGCTTTCGATGATCATCTGCGTGCCGGCCATTGCGAAACCGGTCGCGGCGCGTAGCGCGATCCAGGCGTATTCGTCGACGAAGATGCCGGTGATCAGCGCCACCATGCAGATCATCGCGATGAAGCTCGAGAAGGCGCGGACATGACCGATGCGCATGATCAGGCGCGGCGCGAAGATACAGCCGAGCACGAAGCCGGATGCCCAGGAGGTGCCGATGAAGCCGAGTGCGGTGTCGCTATAACCCTCCGCCGTGCCTCGCAGCGGCAGCAGAAGACCGTGCAGGCCGTTGCCGAAAAAAAGGAAAAGCGTGCCGAGCAGCAGGGCAAAGACCGGAAGAAGATTGCGTCTCATCAAAAAGCCTTGGTGAATTTCAGTCGCTTGGAAGGTTAAGGCTCAACGCCGCGGCATCGCGGTATGTTCCGCCAATTCTATCACGCTCCGATTAAAAATCTGCTGCCAATTTCAATCCTTTCGCGTGGGGTGACGCGAACGGCGCATCATTGTAAAGGTGGAGCGGGATCAGGATCGGAGAACCATGTCCAAGCTCATCGCCTTTCTGTTCATCGTCGCCATGGGCGTCCAGATCGTCAAGCCGCTCGGCCTGCCGGGCCTGAAGCGGCGCATGGATTTCTGGAAGATAGCAGTGGCGGCGCTTGCGGCGACGATCATCGTGCTGATGCTCCGGCCCTCCTGAGGCGCAGAAAAAAGGGGCAGCCGCCGCCGCCCCTGATGCTTCCGGCGGACCGACCGGACTTACTTTTCCAGAATCGCGACGCCCGGCAGGACCTTGCCTTCCATCCACTCGAGGAAGGCGCCACCGGCGGTCGAGACGTAGGTGAAGTCGTCCTTCACACCCGCGTGGTTCAGCGCCGAGACCGTATCACCGCCACCGGCGACCGATGTCAGCTTGCCGGCCTTGGTCTGTTCGGCGGCGAACTTGGCAGCGGATACCGTTGCGGCATCGAAGGGCTGGATTTCGAAGGCGCCGAGCGGGCCGTTCCAGACCAGCGTCTCGGCCTTGCCGATCCATTCGTTGACGACCTTGACCGATTGCGGGCCGACATCGAGCATCATCGCATCAGCCGGAATGGCATCGATGGCGACGGTCTCGTTTGCGGCGTTTGCCTTGAACTCGCGGGCAACGACGCCGTCGACGGGCAGCACGATGCTGCAGCCGGTCGTCTCGGCCTTCGCCATGATGGCGCGGGCGGTGTCTGCAAGGTCGTGCTCGCAGAGCGATTTGCCGACATCGATGCCCTTGGCGGCGATGAAGGTGTTGGCCATGCCGCCGCCGATGACCAGCGCGTCGACCTTCTCGATGAGGTTCTGCAGCAGGTCGATCTTGGTCGAGACCTTGGCGCCGCCGACGATGGCGACCACCGGGCGCTTCGGTTCACCGAGGCCCTTCTCCAGCGCTTCAAGTTCGGCCTGCATGGTGCGGCCGGCATAGGCGGGCATGTGATGGCCGAGACCTTCGGTGGACGCATGGGCACGGTGGGCGGCTGAGAAGGCGTCGTTGACCCAGATATCGCCGTTCTTGGCGAGTGCCGCGACGAAATTGGGCTCGTTCTTTTCCTCGCCCTTGTGGAAGCGGGTGTTTTCGAGCAGCAGGATATCGCCGTCATGCATGGCGGCAATCGCCTTGGCGGCGGCATCGCCGATGCAGTCATCGGCGAAGGCGACGGCATGGTCGAGCACTTCCTCGACGGCGGGAACGATCTGCTTCAGCGACATGTCGGCGACGACTTCGCCCTTCGGCCGACCGAAGTGAGCCAGCAGGATGACCTTGGCGCCGTCGCCGGCAAGCTCCAGAATGGTCGGGGCAACACGTTCGATGCGGGTGGTGTCGGTCACCTTGCCATCGCTCATCGGCACGTTGAGGTCGACGCGGACCAGAACGCGCTTGCCGGCGATGTCGTTGAGGTCGTCGAGGGTCTTGAAGGCAGCCATGGAACTCTTCCTCTTATGTTGATGCCGCAGGCGGCGCGGGCGGCCGGATGGCAGCCTCTCGGGGGACGAGAACCCTGCATCCGCGCTTCTTGAAATCGGTTTCGGCGCTTCGGTCCGGGTGGGCGTCCGGCCGGCGCTGACGATTCCTATTCAAAAACACCGGTTCCGGCAATGACAGAGGTCAGAAAAGCTGCGGTGGTATCGCTTCGCCTGCAACTATCAGCCGGTCCGCTTGTGCCTCCGGTTCGCGCGGCGCGTGAGCGCCCGGCGTATCGGATCGAAAAGCGGCGGCTTCGGGTCGCCGTCCGGGTTCTTCCAGATGCCGACGGAAACGATGTTGTTGTCGTCGTCGATATCGCGGACGATCAGCGACAGGCTGCCGATATGCAGCCGATCGGCGACCACAGCGCGGCCGCCAAGCTCGCGTTTCATGTAGTCGGCGATCGGCGTTTCGGCCTCGCCGGGCGGGATCTCGATGCTCTCGTCAATGCCGATGAGTTCCTTCAGAGGGCGCTCCGGCACAAGGACATGGCTTCCCAGCAGAACCCCGCCGCTGTCATCGCCGCCATCGCCGGAGAAAATCCGGTCGAGCAGGTAGGACATGCCAGGTGCGACAAATAGATAGAGATAGTCGCCCGCCTTCAGGCTGCCGGCATAGAAGTAGCGCATAGACCGTCCGTCGCGGACGACGAGCGAGGGGATCGCCCAACGCGGAATGCGGGCGCCCTCAAGCACCGGCGCGCCCTCGCCGAGACGGTAGACCACCAGTTCGTGCTTGGCATTGCCGGCAAGATCGATCTCGACGCTCTCCAGCGTACCGCCATGTTTGTGCTGCACCAGACTCAGGAAGCGGGCCACCGGCGCCAGCGTCCAGCCCTGCAGCATCAGCGACATCAGAACCATGATGAAGACGATGTTGAAATAGATGCCGGCATTCTCCAGCCCGTAGAGGCGTGGAAGAATGGCAAGCAGGATGGAGGCCGCCCCGCGCAGGCCGATCCACGAGATGAACCCCTTTTCACTCAGCGTGTACTTGAACGGCCAGAGACAAAGCCAGACCGCGATCGGGCGTGCCACGAAAACCAGAAACAGTGCGAGCGCCAGCGCTGGCGCGGCGATCTCGGGGAAGTTTCGCGGCGTTGCGAGCAGGCCGAGCAGCAGGAACATCACGATCTGCGCCAGCCATGTCATGCCCTCCTGGAAGTGCCGGATCGAGCCGGAATAGCGCACGCGCCGGTTGCCGGCCAGCAGTCCCGCGACATAGACCGCCATGAAGCCGCTGCCACCGGCAGCCCCGGTCGCCGAGAAGATCAGTAGCGCCATGGTCAGCACCAGGATCGGCGCGAGGCCGCGATTGCGGCCGAAGTGATTGGCGACCAGCACTGTCAGGACGCCACCCAGCAGGCCGAAGACGATGCCGAAACCGATCTCGCGCAGAAAGTGGAGCGTGAGCGAGATCGCGCCTTCATCCGTCGGCCCGTCCGCCGAGAGGATGGTGACGAGAGTGATCGTCAGGAAGATCGCCATCGGGTCGTTGATGCCGGATTCGACCTCGAGCGTCGAACTCACCCGTTCGAGGACCTTGATGCCACCGATCCGCATCAGGAAGAACACCGCCGCCGCATCGGTCGAGGCAACGATCGCGCCGAGCAGCAGGCCCTGCAGGGGATCGAAATCCAGGATCACGGCCGCCGCCACCGCCACAAGCCCCGCCGTCATCGCCACGCCCAGCGTCGCGAGCAGCAATGAGGGGCCGGCGCTGGCGCGGAAGGTTTTCAGCGAGGTTCCGAAGCCGGAATCGAACAGGATCACCGCAAGCGCCAGCGAGCCGACGAAGAATGTCAGCGCATCATTGTCGAAGCGGATGCCGAAACCGGAAGAACCGGCGATGAGGCCGACCCCCAGGAACAGCAGCAGCAATGGTGCGCCGAAACGGTAGGCAAGTGCACTCGACAGCGCGGCAAGGAGGATCAGTGCCGAGAAGATGAGAACGGCCAGATAGAATGTCGTCAAACAGATATCCCTTTCGCACAATCGGAAGCGGCCGCCGACATGCGATTGTTTCGGACACTATAAATAAGCGGAAACAATTGCGAATTACATTCAAGATAGGATTCATCCGGGCCAATTCAATTCATGGCCGCTGGGGACGCTTGAGGGGATTGCAGAATGGCTGAGGGAGACCTCATTTCCGCCGCGCGACGGCCGGCGACCGTGTCGAGCCTTGCCGCCGAGCTTGCGGCTGCCGATATTGCAGCCGGAGATACGGTCATCGTTCATACGTCGCTGAAAGGCGTAGGCTGGATTGCCGGAGGGCCGCAGGCACTGATTGCAGCGATCCTGTCGGCGATCGGAACGGAGGGGACGCTGGTGATGCCGTCCTTCAGCGCGCATCTCACCGATCCGGCGTTCTGGGCCGCGCCACCGGTGCCGGCCGACTGGGTGCCGGTCATCGAGGCGGAGATGCCGGCCTTCGATCCCGCCCGCACGCCAACGCGCGACATGGGGGCAACGGCGGAGCTGTTTCGCACCTGGCCTGGCGTGCTGCGCAGCAACCATCCGACGAATTCCTTCGCGGCCTTCGGCCCGAAGGCTGCCGACATCCTCGGCGATCAGCAGCTTGAACATCCGATGGCGGCCGGATCGCCGCTGGAGAAGCTTTACGAGTTTGGCGCCACGACGCTGCTTCTCGGCATCGGCTTCCTGCGTTTCACCATGCTGCATCTGGCCGAAGCCCGCGCCTGGCCGCGCTGCCCGCGCGAAGCCCAGGCCTCACCGGTGATGGAAGAGGGGAAGCGCGTCTGGAAGCGCTATACGGTCGAACATGCCGGCGAGACCGGCCACTTCGTGCCGCTCGGCCAAAGCCTGGTCGAGGACGGTATTGCCCGCGAGTTCGCCTTCGGCGCGGGCGAGGGGATCGCAATCCCGTGCCGTGAGGCCGTCGATCGCGCGGTGGAACGCTGGCGCAAGGAATAGGGCCGGCCAAAAGCAAAGAGGCCGCACAAGGCGGCCTCTCGCTATGATCAGGATCGATCGAACGATCAGAGCAGCTTGCCCATGGCGACGGCGACGTCGGCCATACGGTTGGAGAAGCCCCATTCGTTGTCGTACCAGGACAGGACGCGCACGAGCTTGCCTTCCAGAACCTTGGTCTGCTTTGCAGCGAAGATCGAGGAATGCGGATCGTGGTTGAAGTCGCGCGAGACGAGCGGCTCCTCGGTATATTCGAGAACGCCCTTCAGCTTGCCTTCGGAAGCTTCCTTGATCGCGGCGTTGACCTCTTCTTCCGTGACGTCGCGCTTCGGCACGAACTTCAGGTCGACGACCGAGACGTTCGGGGTCGGGACGCGGATCGAGGAACCGTCGAGCTTGCCCTTCAGTTCCGGAACGACGAGGCCGATGGCCTTGGCAGCACCCGTGGACGTCGGGATGATCGAGAGCGCTGCCGCGCGGGCGCGGTAGAGGTCCTTGTGCATTGTGTCGAGCGTCGGCTGGTCGCCGGTGTAGGAGTGAATCGTGGTCATGTAGCCACGTTCGATGCCGAACTTCTCGTTCAGCACGTAGACGACCGGCGCCAGGCAGTTGGTGGTGCAGGAGCCATTGGAGACGATGATGTCGTCCTTGGTCAGCTTGTCGTCGTTGACGCCGAAGACGATGGTGGCATCGGCGCCGGCGGACGGAGCCGAAACAAGCACGCGCTTGGCGCCGCTGGCGAGCAGCATCTCGGCCTTTTCCTTGGCGGTGAAGATGCCGGTGCATTCCAACGCGATGTCGACGTCGCTCCAGGGCAGTTCCTTCGGATCGCGGATGGCGGTGACGCGCATCGGGCCGAGACCGGCATCGATGGTGTCGCCGTCGACCTTGACGTCATGCGGGAAGCGGCCGTGGACGGAATCGTATTTCAGCAGGTGAGCGTTGGTCTCGACCGGGCCCAGATCGTTGATGGCAACGACTTCGATGTCCTTGCGGCCGGATTCGAGAATGGCACGCAGCACGTTGCGGCCGATGCGGCCGAAACCGTTGATGGCAACCTTTACAGTCATGGTAGGAGCTCCCTATTCGCGAGTAGGATTCACAAAAGTCTCAAAGCCGCCGGATGGCTTCTGGAAGGCGCTTACTCCGCCTTGGGAGCGGAGGCAACGGCTGGCCATCTTTGCATCATGCAGGCAGCCCAGATATAGGCATTGTTTGCCGGATTTTCAGCACGTTCCGGGGAAGGTGACAGATCTTCCGGTGGTGGCCGCCCGGCGGGACCGGGCAGCCGAATTCATGTCGATCGGCCTCAGCCGCGCTTCTTTTCGACAGCGTCGACGATCGCGCCGGTAGTGATGCCGAAGTGCTCGAACAGCGCTTCGCCGTTGCCGGACGCGCCGAAGCCGGTCATGCCGATGAAGATGCCATCTGTGCCGATGAAGGCGTCCCAGCTCATGCGCACAGCGGCTTCAACGCCGACCTTGATCGGCGAATTGCCGATGATGGCCTTCTGATAGGCTTCCGGCTGGTCGAAGAACAGCTCCATGCAGGGCACGGAAACGACGCGGGTGGAAATGCCCTTGCCGTCCAGGATCTTCTGGGCTTCGACAGCAAGGTTCACTTCCGAACCCGAAGCGAAGATCGTCACTTCGGCGTCGTTTGCCGGAACGAGATCGTAGGCGCCGGCGCCGCAAAGGTTCTTCTCGGTATAGTCGAGACGAACGGCGGGCAGGTTCTGGCGGGTCAGCGCGATGCCCGACGGGCGATCCTTGCTTTCCAGCGCAAGCTGCCAGCATTCCGCTGTCTCCATGGCGTCCGCCGGGCGGAACATCAGGAGGTTCGGAATGGCCCGCAGCGATGCCATCTGCTCGACCGGCTCATGGGTCGGGCCATCTTCGCCGACGCCGATCGAATCGTGCGTCCAGACGTGGATGACGCGGATGCCCATGAGGGCCGCCAGACGCACCGAGGTGCGGCAATAGTCCGAGAAGATCAGGAAGCCGCCGGAATACGGGATCAGGCCGCCGTGCAGCGCGATACCGTTCATGGCGGCAGCCATCGCATGCTCGCGAATGCCCCAGTGCATGTAGCGGCCGGAGAAATCGTCAGGCGTGATCGACTTGGTCTGGCTGGTATTGGTGTTGTTGGAACCCGTCAGGTCGGCGGAGCCGCCGAAGGTTTCCGGAACAACGCCGTTGATGACCTCGAGCGCGTTCTGCGAGGACTTGCGCGATGCAAGCTTCGGCTTTTCGCTGGCCAGTTCCTGCTTGTACTTCTGGATCGCACGGTCGAAGGCGCCGGGCAGCTCGCCGGAGAAGCGGCGGTTGAACTCGGCCTTGGTTTCTGCAGGCGCTGCGTTCAGGCGCTCTTCCCATTCGACGCGGGCCTTGGTCGAGCGAAGACCGGCGACGCGCCAGCCGTCGAGAACGTCCTCGGGAACCTCGAATGCCGGATATTCCCAGCCAAGTGCCTTGCGGGTTTCGGCGATTTCCTCGTCGCCAAGCGGCGAGCCGTGGGCCTTGTTGGTGCCGGCTTTCTTGGGAGCGCCGTAGCCGATGGTCGTCTTGCAGGCGATCATCGTCGGCTTGTCGGACTTCTGGGCCTCTTCGATGGCGGCTGCGACCTGTTCCGGGTCGTGGCCGTCAATGTCGATCGTGTGCCAGTGGCAGGCGCGGAAGCGTGCATGCTGGTCCGTCGAATCGGCAAGCGAGACGGCGCCGTCGATGGTGATCGAGTTGTTGTCCCAGAACAGGATCAACTTGTTGAGCTTCAGGTGGCCGGCAAGCGAGATCGCTTCCTGGCTGATACCTTCCATCAGGCAACCATCACCGCAAAGTGCGTAGGTGTAGTGGTCCATCAGGTCGCTGCCGAACTCGTCGGAGAGCTTGCGCTCGGCGATCGCCATGCCGACGGCATTGCCAATGCCCTGGCCGAGCGGACCGGTGGTGGTCTCGATGCCCGAGGCATGGCCGTATTCCGGGTGACCGGCAGTCTTGGAGCCGAGCTGGCGGAACTGCTTGATATCCTCGATCGTCATGTCCTCGTAGCCGAGGAGATAGAGAAGCGAATAGAGCAGCATCGAGCCATGGCCCGCAGACAGCACGAAGCGGTCGCGGTTCGGCCAGTCGGGGTTCTTGGGATCGAAGGTCATGAACCGGGTGAAAAGGACCGTGGCGACATCGGCCGCGCCCATGGGCAGGCCCGGATGTCCGGAATTGGCTTTCTGCACGGCGTCCATGGAAAGGAAGCGGATCGCGTTGGCCATCCGGTTGTGTTTTTCAAGAGAAGTCATGTTTCCTTCGCTTTTCTTGAGTCTGTGGGATTGCATTAAACAGTCAGGATATCCGGACGTAGTGCCCGGGCGGCTCAGCTGCCGGCTAAATTACAATGTTGCCCGGCCGAATCAAGGCGCCGGATGGCGTAATCGGGTACAGGGCCTGAAGACGCGTGGAGCCTACACCATTTTATTTTTGCCTGCCACAGCTTAATCCTGCGCACCCAGAACCTCACGTTTCACCAGTGCCGCCGGCCTTTAACGCGCCTCCAAAGCCATGGCCAACCGCTTTCAAGCCTGCGATCTAAACGATTAATACGGCGTTTTGTCGCGGGCTTCATTGTTTTATGACAAGTCGGCTCAAGCCCGCCACAAATCGCACTGCCGCGATTGGCGCCTTGAACAGTGGCGAAATGGTCGAGGCCGCCCGCCGCTCTCACTTTCCTCTTGACAACGACTGCGCTCAGTTGACCCCGGCTCTTAACTCTTCCTAAGATCATGATGAAATCTGAAGCGTCTTGCCGATTCGCGTGTGTTTGCGCGGCCTTTCCAAGTAATGAGCCGGGCCACGCACGGAGCGCTGGGGAGTTGAACGGATGGCCTCTACATCAGACCGGCTTGGCAATGCCGTCAAGGCGCTGGAACAGGCGCTTGCAAGCCTGGAAAATGCCGTCGATGCGCGCAGCGAGCGGCTGCAGCATCGCGAGGAACTCGAAAACGAGGTGCGTCTCGTTCACGAGGACCGTGCCGGGCTTGCGCGCGAGCTCGATCAGGCGCAATTTCGGGCGAACCGGCTGGAAGAGGTCAACCGCGAGGTTTCTCGCCGGCTGGTGAACGCGATGGAAACCATCCGTTCGGTTCTCGCCCATGAAAAATAGGTCAGTGGCGCAACGGGCGGGACTTTCCGACGTTCGACCCGAGCCGACGGAAGGACGCTGAAAATGGCGCAAGTCACCGTCAACATCGATGGCAAGGCGTATCGCATGGCCTGCGAGGCGGGGCAGGAGGATCACCTGTTCTCGCTCGCGGCGAAATTCGATTCCTACATCTTCAACCTGCGCGAACAGTTCGGCGAGATCGGCGATCTGCGGCTGACGGTGATGGCCGGAATCATGATCATGGACGAATTGAGCGACCTGCAGGCCAAGCTCGATGCCGACAGCGCCGAGCTTACCCGGCTGAGGGGCGAGGCGGAAACGGCGGGCGAAACCCGCGCGGCCCACGACGACCAGGTCGCCGAAGCTCTCGAAAGCCTCGCCGGGCGGATTTCAACGCTCGCCAAGAAGGTTTCAGGCGCCGAGAAATGACGTCCTGAAAGGCGCAATCGGCGTTATGCACAGGCGTCCGGCAGCCGATTTCATTTTTGCCGTTGATTGCCTCTTTCAGGCGCTATCACGACGCTCTATATATGGGATCGGTCTGCGCTTCCCGACAGGAGTCATCGAATCCCCGGGGCCTTACTCGATCCTAAGGGAGCTGTCCCTGACCCGGCCCGTGGGCTGGGTTATATGGCGCCCACCTACTTCTGTAGGCGCCCAGGATCCAAACGACGCCATCGGTCGCCGTGGACCACCTTTCAGCGGAAGGAACTTTCTTGCCCGCTTTTCCCGATACCAAGCCCGAACTGCGCCAGCGGAGCCTCGCGCGACGCGATGCCCTGTCGGAAGATGCGCGCCGCGAAAAGAGCCTCGCCATTGCCACCCACGGTGCCGATGCGCTGTCGCACGGCATCGGCGGACTGACGGTCGCGGGCTACCATGCGATCCGCTCGGAGGCCGATGTCGGCTTTCTGCTCGGCCTTCTTGAACAGGCCGGCGCGCAACTTGCCCTGCCGGCGGTGCTCGACCGCGAAACCATCGTCTTCCGTTCCCATCTTCCCCACGTGCCGCTTGTCGCTGGCGGCTTCGGCACGATGGCGCCGGGCGAGGGGGCGGCGCTTGTCGAGCCGGACGTGCTGCTGATGCCGCTTTCGGTCTTCGACGAGAAGGGCAACCGCATCGGCTATGGCGCCGGCCACTACGACCGCGCAATCGACCGGCTGCATGCGATCGGTCGCAGACCCGTGCTCATTGGCGTCGCCTTCGACCTGCAGGAAGTGCCCTCGGTACCGGCCGAGCCGCATGATGTTCCCCTCGACGGTATTGTCACCGAAAGCGGCCTGCGCTGGTTTTCCGCGATACCCACATCTTTTGCCTGAAACAAAAGGGCGAGAAAACCATTTGCATGTCAGCCGTCCGGGGGTAAACGGAGGCGTGCGCGGCCTGCCGCATTCTGTCGCCCGCGCCTTGAGACAGATTGGATTTTTCATGCGTTTGCTATTTCTGGGGGATATGGTCGGCAAGACGGGCCGCAAGGCGGTGTGGGAGCGCCTGCCGGGCCTGATCAGCGATCTGAAGCTCGATTTCGTCATCGTCAACGGCGAGAACGCCGCCGGCGGCTTCGGCATCACCGAGACGATCTTCCTGGAAACCATCAATGCCGGCGCCGACGTGGTGACCACCGGCAACCATGTCTGGGACCAGAAGGACGCGATCATCTTCGCCGATCGCCACGAGCAGTTCCTGCGTCCCGCAAACTATCCGCCGGGCACGCCGGGCAGGGGATCGAGCATCCACTATGCCCGCAACGGCGCGCGGGTGCTCGTCGCCAACATCATGGGCCGGGTATTCATGCACCCCGAACTGGACGACCCCTTCAAGGCCGGCGAGACGATCCTCGAAGCCTGCCCGTTGAAGGAGCAGGTCGATGCCATCGTCTTCGATTTCCATGCGGAAGCCACCAGCGAGAAGCAATCCTTCGGCCATTTCGTCGATGGCCGCGCCAGCCTCGTCGTCGGCACCCATACCCATGTTCCGACCGCCGATTGCCAGATCCTCAACGGCGGCACGGGCTACATGTCGGACGCCGGCATGTGCGGCGATTACGATTCGTCGCTCGGCATGGAAAAGGAAGAGCCGCTCTCCCGCTTCGTTTCGAAGATGAACAAGTCCCGCTTCGAAGCCGCCAGCGGCCCCGCCACCATCTGCGGCCTCGGCATCGACATATCCGACCGCACCGGCCTCGCCGAAAACATCGCTCCGCTAAGGCTCGGGCCAAGGCTTGAGGAGACGGTGCCGGCGTTCTGGACGTAAGAGCTAGCTTCTGCCTGAAGGCTATGCCGTTGTCGGGGCGGGCCGCGGCGCCTGGTCCTGCCGAAGGGCTGCGACCTCGCTGCGCAATGCTCTGACTTCGTGCAAAAGCTCCTGCATTTCAGGCTCTCTTGCCTGCCGATCTTCCTCGCGCAGTTCCTCTTCATGTTCCTTCTGCATCGCCGAGACGATGATACCGATGAAGAGGTTGAGGACGGTGAAGGCGGTCGAGAGGATGAAGGGCACAAAGAACAGCCAGGCATTGGGATAGACTTCCATGACCGGCCGGACGATGCCCATCGACCAGCTTTCGAGCGTCATGATCTGGAACAGCGAGTAGATGGTCGCGCCAAGCGATCCGAACCATTCCGGAAAAGCCTCACCATAGAGCTTGGTAGCGATGACGGCGAAGATGTAGAAGACAAGCGCCATCAGAACGATGATCGAACCCATGCCCGGCAGCGCGGCGATCAGGCCGCCGATGACGCGCCGCAGCGACGGGATCATCGATAGCAGCCTGAGCGCACGGAGGATGCGCAATGCGCGCAACACCTGCAGCGGTCCGCTTGCCGGCAGAAGGCTGATCACCACGATGGTGAAATCGAAGATGCTCCAGGGATCCCGGAAGAAACGCAGACGATGGGCATAGATGCGGATCGCGATCTCGACGACGAAGATCACCAGGACGGCCCTGTCGAAGAGGCGGAGCGCGGGTCCAGCAAAACTCTGCATGATCGTTTCGGACGTCTCGAAACCCAGAGTGATCGCGTTGATGATGATGACAATGAGGATGAAACTTTCCCATTCGCGGGATTTCGTCAGAACCAGCATCTTCTCGCGCATGCATTCTCCGTCGGTTTTGGCTTGGGCGGTGTTGAGATGGGTCGCAAAGGCGTTCCATGCAAGGGTTCGCCGCCGCCGAATGGTCACTTCGCTTTCCATTGTGTTGCCATGGTCGCTGAAACCGGCTCACGAACGTGTGAACGCCTGGGGCGTTGGCGTGCATGGACCTTTCGCCACCCGTCCCGCATGCTGTCATCATCCGTAAAATCCGGAGGGAATGGCAGTGCTTCGTCTTTTCGCGATGCTCATCCCGGCAGTTCTTGTGTTTGCGACCTCCGGCGCGCAGGCGCAGTCTCGGCCGCCCGTCAGCCAGTGTCAGGCGATCGCGGAGCGGCTTCCCGATGTGAAATTCGCGAGCCTGGCGCCGGTTGCCTACGAGGCCCCGGAAGTGGCGATCACCTTCGTCGGGCACTCGACCTTCCTGATCGAGACGCCGGGCGGCCTGCGCATCGCGACCGACTATTCAGGCTTCAGCCTGCCGGGTGGGGCGGCCGATGTCGCGACCATGAACAAGGCGCATGAAAGCCATTTCACGCTCATGCCCGATCCCGAGATCGAGATCGTTTTGCACGGCTGGGGCGACACGCCGGGGCAACCGGCAGACCACGATCTCGTCGTCGAGGACACCTATATCCGCAATGTCACCACCGATATCCGTTCCTGGGCCAGCGATGACGGCTTCGAGCATGACGGCAACTCGATCTTCATCTTCGAGGTCGCCGATCTCTGCATCGGCCATCTCGGCCATCTGCATCACGAACTCACCGACAAGCATATTGCCGAGATCGGCCGGCTCGATATCGTCATGGTGCCGGTCGATGGCGGGCTGACGCTCGGCGCGGAAAGCATGCGCAACGTCATCGAGCGGCTGCATTCATCGCTGGTGCTGCCGATGCACCGCACCGGCCCCAGGGTGCGCGATTTCGCGGCGATGTTCGCGGATCAGTACGAGATCGTCTATTCGGAAGATCGAACGGTGCGCGTCTCGCTCTCCTCACTGCCGCGGCCTCCACGGATCCTGTTGCTTCAGGGCGTCTGGTAGCGCCGTGCCGTTTCGGCGCGTGCGGACTTGAACGAAAGGCCTCTCGCCCTTATAAGGCGCCCATTCTGACAAACAAAAACAGGGCGGGGCTCCATGGCTGGCCATTCACAGTTCAAAAACATCATGCACCGCAAGGGCCGGCAGGATGCGGTGCGGTCGAAAATGTTCTCCAAGCTGGCGCGTGAAATCACCGTCGCCGCCAAGATGGGCACGCCGGACCCGGACATGAACCCGCGTCTGCGCCTCGCCATCCAGAACGCCAAGGCGCAGTCGATGCCGAAGGACAACATCGAGCGCGCCGTGAAGAAGGCCGCCGGTGGCGATGCGGAGAACTATGACGAGGTCCGCTACGAAGGCTACGGCCCGGGCGGCGTCGCCGTCATCGTCGAGGCGCTGTCCGACAACCGCAACCGCACCGCCTCGAACGTCCGTTCGATCTTCGCAAAGGCTGGCGGCGCGCTCGGCGAAACCGGCTCGGTCGCCTTCTCCTTCGACCATGTCGGCGAGATCGTCTACAAGCCAGAAGCCGGCGATGCCGACACCATGATGGAAGCCGCCATCGAAGCCGGTGCCGAAGACGTTGTTACCGACGAGGATGGCCACACCATCTACTGCGCCTTCGAAGACATCAACGAAGTTTCCTCCACCCTCGAAAAGGCGCTCGGCGAGGCCGAAAGCGTCAAGGCCATCTGGAAGCCGCAGAACACCATTCCCGTCGACGAGGAGCGCGCCACCTCGCTGATGCGTCTGATCGAAAACCTTGAAGACGATGACGACGTCCAGAACGTCTATTCGAACTTCGAAGTCGACGACGAAGTGATGGCCAAGCTTTCCGCCTGATCTTTCGAGTAGTACACATTCCAAGGCCGCCGGTGTCGACGCTGGCGGCTTTTTGCATTTCAAGAGCCTGTGGCGCTCGGTGGTAGAGTGCTGCGTGTCTGGTGGCTGATCTTGCCAAGTAGCTTGAGCTTTTCCAGCTTTGTATTCTTCGCGAAAAAAAAGGTGGAGATGTGTGATGGTGGGCGTGTATCGTGAAATCGGCTTAAGTGCATTTTCTATATTAATTAATAAATGTAATTTAATATTTTAAATCTATTTTTCGGTTTATATCGAATTGGTGATATTTATAATTAATGTTTCTTTGTTTGATTTAATTATTAATAGTCTTCTCAGGGGTGTATTCATGAAATCGCATGAGTGAAATTATTCTGGGAGGAGTAGTGCATGCGGTTTTCACAATTGGCGCCGCTGACAACGGCGATATTGCTGCTTTTTGCGAGGGGCGCTGCGGCGCAGGACGATGGTGGGGCTGCGAGCGAGATCACGAAGAAGCTGGCCAATCCGGTTGCTTCCATGGTCGTCCTGCCGCTGGAAATGAACTACGACACCGGATACGGCCCAGAGGGTGGTGATCGGTTCGATCTCAAGTTCAAGCCAATCATTCCTTTCCGACTGAATGACGACTGGAATTTGATTACGCGAACAATCATTCCGCTGGTCTCGCAGAACGACGTTTTTGGTCCGTCCGGAGAGCAATTCGGCTTTGGCGACACGACCACGAGCCTGTTTCTATCCCCACGCGACAGCGGCATAAACGGGTTGATCTGGGGCGCCGGGCCGATATTCCTTCTGCCGACCGCAACCGATGACCTGCTTGGTGGCAGAAAGTGGGGTGCCGGGCCGACGGCCGTGATTGCCGATCAGACTGGACCGCTGACGGTTGGTTTTCTCGGCAGCCATATCTGGTCGTTTGCCGGCGACGATGACAGAAAGGATATCAGCTCGACATTTCTCCAGCCCTTTATGACCTACCGGTTCGCGCATGTCTGGAGCCTGGGGCTGACAACGGAAACGACCTATGACTGGAAGGGCGATATCTGGGCAGTTCCCGTTGAGCTGACGCTGAGCAAGCTGGTGAAATTTGGCGAACAACCCGTCAACCTGACTGCTGGCGTCCGGTACTGGGCGGCAAGGCCCGATGGGGGGCCGGACCGCTGGGGCGCTCGTCTCGGGGTAGCTTTCGTCTTTCCAAAGACCTGAATTGTGTCGGTCTATCGGGGCTTTTGCCCGATGCCAGCTGATTTTCAAGTGACTTCCGGAGAATTTCCGCTTGTAAAGGATTGCAACCGAAAGCTCTTTAAAGTTGAATCACTCTGAAGTTCGCTTGGGAGGATAAGATGCGAGTCTTTTTGGTAACGTGGTGTCTGGCTCAGGCGCTCGCAGTCGGTTCTGCGCTGGCTGACGAGCCTTCTTCGAAGGCGGCGCTCGCCAAGCAGCTGTCAAATCCGGTGGCGCCGCTGACGGTGCTGCCCTTCCAGTTCAACTATGATCGCGGCTATGGGCCGGACAAGGGCGACCAGCTTCAGCTCAATATCCAACCGATTGTCCCCTTCAAGCTGAATGAGGACTGGTATCTGATCACGAGGACGATCGTTCCGATCGAACAGCAGACCGATATCGCAGGGCCCTCGGGGAGCCAGTTCGGTATCGGCGATACGTTGATGTCGCTGTTTCTTTCGCCGGTCAATCCCGGCGTCAACGGGCTGATCTGGGGCGCCGGGCCGGTCTTCCTGTTCCCCACCGCGACGGATGATCTGCTCGGGTCCGAGAAATGGGGCGCCGGCCCGACCGGCGTCGTGGCGTTCGAGAACGGTCCGTGGACGACCGGGCTTCTTGCCAACCACGTCTGGTCCTTCGCCGGCGCGGATGACCGCACCCGCATCTCGACGACGATGACCCAGCCCTTTGTCTCGTACAACACGAAATCCGCCTGGACCTTCTCGCTGACGAGCGAGGCGGAATATGACTGGGTCGCAGACGACTGGATCGTGCCGATCGATTTCACCGTCGGCAAGCTGGTGATGGCCGGCAAACAGCCTGTGAGCCTGTCGCTCGGCGCGCGTTATTGGGCGACGGCGCCCGACAACGGCCCGGAGGGATGGGGTCTGCGGGCCGTGGTCAGTTTCGTGTTTCCGAAGTAACGGGTCTACGCCGCCTGCTTCAGCGCGCCGCGCATTTCGCCGAACATCGCGACCGATTTCAGCCGTGCTTCCACCGAATGAACCGGTACGGAGATGATCACCTCGTCGGCCTTGGTGTCGGCGACGAAGCGCTCCATCTTGGCCTTCGCCTTTTCCGGCCCGCCGACGATGGCGAACTGGAAGGTGTGCTCGATCGACATCTTCTCCATCTCGGTCCAGAGGCCATCCATGCTTTCGACAGGGCGGGGCGTCTTGCCGCGGGCATTGCGGCGCAGCGCGACGAAGCTCTGCAGCGCGGAGGTGAAGTGATAATCGGCTTCCTCATCCGTGTCAGCCAATGCCGCCATCACGCCGACGATCACATACGGCTTGTCGAGCTGGTTCGAGGGGCGGAAGTTGCTGCGATAGATGTGAAGCGCCTCGAACAGCATGTCGGGGGCGAAATGCGAGGCGAAGGCATAGGGCAGGCCGAGCATGGCGGCCAGATGCGCGCTGTAGGTGGATGAGCCGAGAATATAGATCGGCACATTGGCGCCGGCGCCTGGATTGGCGATCAGCCGCTGGCCTTCCTGCGGTTCGCTCATCAGCGTTTGCAGCTCGACGATGTCGTTGGGGAAGGTCTCGGCGCCTGCCTCGAGATTGCGACGAAGCGCGCGGGCGGTGTTCATGTCCGTGCCGGGCGCGCGGCCAAGGCCGAGATCGATGCGGCCCGGATAAAGCGCCTCCAGCGTGCCGAACTGCTCGGCGATCACCAGCGGCGAATGGTTGGGCAGCATGATGCCGCCGGAGCCGACGCGGATGGTCTTTGTGGCGCGCGCGGCTTCCGAAATCACCAGCGAGGTCGCCGCACTGGCAATGCCGGTCATGCCGTGGTGTTCTGCGAGCCAGAAGCGGGTGAAGCCGGAGGCCTCGGCCTGCCGCGCCATCTGCCGCGTGGCGTCAAGCGCTTCGGGAACCGTGCCGCCTTCAACCACCGGGCAGAGGTCGAGAATCGAAAAAGCCGTCATGGGAAAATCCTGTCTGAAACAAACCTGTTTTGCTTCAGTTAGGAATTGATCAGTTGATTTGCAAAACAAACCCTCCTCAGGAGGCCACTTTCCTGTCGGCGGCGGCGCGTTCGGCGGCGACGTGATCGATGAAGGCGCGCAGCGGCCGCGGCGTCAGTCGGCTGGAATAATAGAGGTAAGGCCCCTCGAAGGGCGGGCACCAGTCTTCCAGCAGCGGCACCAGCGCGCCGGATGTGAAATGCGGTTCGAGCCAGTTGCGGAAAGTGTAGATCAGGCCGTGTCCGGCAATGGCCAGTCGCAGGGCACCGTGCCAGCCGGTGGTGCCGACGATCAGCCGCGCCGTCGGATCGAGCCGCAGCGTCTCGCCCTCCTGCTCGAATTCCCACTCGGTCAGCGCGCCGGAGGCAAAGCGCATGCGGATGCATTCATGGGTCAGCACGTCACGCGGATGCGCGGGAACGCCGCGCCGGGCGAGATATTCGGGCGATGCGCCGAGCGCCACCCGTTGCGCGCGCGGGCCGATCGGAACCGCGATCATGTCCTGCGCCAGGTGCTCGCCATAGCGGATGCCGGCGTCGCAGCCTGTCGCGATCATGTCGGTGAAGCGGTCGTCGACGAGAATTTCGAGGCGCACTTCCGGATTCTTCTGCAGAAAACCGTCGATAATCGGCGGCAGGATGTCTTCCATCACCGCGCCGGGCACCTGGATCTTGAGCCGGCCGCGGACAACGCCTTCGCTGCTGGTCGCATCGGCGATCGCCGAACGGGTCTCGGAGATGACCGGCTCCAGCCGTTCGGCGAGTGCCCGGCCGGCTTCCGTCAGGTGGACGCTGCGGGTGGTGCGGATGATCAGCGGCACGCCAAGCTCGGCCTCGAGCCGCGTGATCGTCTCGCTGACGGTCGAGGGGGAGAGGCCGAGACGCCGGGCGGCGGCGCGGAAACCGCCGACACGCGAGATCACGATGAAGGTGAGCAGGTCGTCGAGCGACGGCAGGTAATTATTGTTCGGCATGGCGATCAGCGTATTCGAATTTGTGCGGATTATCAATCAGGCGTCGAGACCCTATCTTCCCGTCACCAACTCAGGAGAACCACCATGACCAGCACAACGCCCGCCTCCGCCGCAGGCCGTTTCACCTTTCCGGGTACCGATATCTCGGTCAACCGCATGGGCTTCGGTGCCATGCAGCTTGCCGGCCCGCATGTCTTCGGCGAACCGAAGGACCCGGAAGAATGCCGTGCCGTCCTCAGCGAGGCGATCGCACTCGGCATCGACCATATCGACACCAGCGACTTCTATGGCCCCTACGTCACCAACCGGCTGATTGCGGAGACGCTGCATCCCTATCCGGAAAACCTCACGCTCGTCACCAAGATCGGCGGCTGGCGCGATGACGAGGGGGGCTGGAACATGGATCACAGCCCCGCTTTCCTGCGCAAGTCCGTCGAGGACAATCTGGAGCGCCTGAAGCTCGATCAGGTCGCGATCGTCAATCTGCGCATGGGAAGCGCGACCGGTTTCAGCGATGACAGCGAGATCGAAGAACCGATGCTGGAAATGCGCCGGATGCAGGAGGAGGGGCTGATCGCCCATATCGGCCTGTCGACGGTGACCGAGGCGCAGATCAGGATCGCACAGGATATCGCGCCCATCGTCTGCGTGCAGAACCACTACAATCTGATCCATCGCGACGACGATGCGATGATCGACAGCCTGGCCGAACAGGGCATCGCCTACGTGCCGTATTTCCCTCTCGGCGGCTTCCTGCCCTATCAGGCAGAGGTGCTGGACAAGGTCGCCTCGGAGCTCGGCAGTTCGATCCAGAAGGTGTCGCTGGCCTGGTTGCTGCAGCGCAGCTCCAACATGCTCGTCATCCCCGGCACATCGTCACGCGCGCATCTTCGCGACAATATCGCCGCGGCCGAACTAACGCTCGGTGAGGATCACCTGAAGCGCCTGGACGCGATCGCCGCGAAGGGTTGACGCAATCAGGGCACGCGCCCGAACAGGGCGCGGCCCAGCGGGAACAGGAAGAACCGCCAGCCGAGGCGCAGGAGGCGCCAGCCGAAGAACGCAGCGCCGACAAGCCACAGCGCGAGCGAGACCGTCCAGCCGGCGGCCGCGATCAGATAGCCACCAAGCGTTACCGCGCCGGAGCCGAGCAGGAACAGGATGGCACGGAAGCGCTTGCCGAACCGGGTGGAGAGCTTGCTCATCTTGGCGAGGTCCGCTGGCGTGTCGGCGACCTTCAGCATCTCCGTGCCGGCCTTGAAGCCCTGCTTGCGCATCACCGTGCCGACATCGACTGCGGCATCCTGGAGCTTCACCAGCGGCTTGGTATCGAGCGAGGTGGCCAGTGTCCGGCGGGCGGCCGTCACATTGCCGCGCTTCAGTAGCGGCAGCGCCTCGCCAAGCGCCTTGCCGTTGACGGCGCTGCCGGTGAGGCGGATGAAGGAACGGCGCAGAGGCGCCGCGATCGCGCCAGCCTTGCCGGCTGCCTTCAGCGCGCTTGTCCCCATCTTGGCCGTGGTCGCCGAGCCGGCGGTGGCGATCACAGCGCCGGTAATGGCAAGACCGGCAACCGAAAGTCCGAGGATCAGCGGATCGTAGTCATCGCCGTCCAGATACGCGCCGCCCTCATTGATGATGTCACGGACATCGCCGACCGTGGTGAGGTCGGTCGCGATCGCGCCGATCAGACCGGCGGTGCTATCGGGATTGCCGCTGACGGCGCCTTCATAGAGTTCTGAAAGCTGATGGGTGAGGCTCGCTTCGCGGCTGACTGCCATCTCCACCTGTTCGCGCAGTGGTCCGCTGATCGCGACGCCACGGCTTTCTGCCAGCAGCATCAGGCTTTCGGCAAGCCCCGCATCGTCATCGGAAAGGGCTTCAGCGATGGCGCGGCGGTAATCGTCGGCGGTGAGCGCGCTCAGGCGGTAATCTGCGATGGCTACGGGATCGTTGCGTTCCGCGATCAGCCGGACGGATTCCAGTCCGCTGGGCACGACGAAGGGCGACGCGACGATCAGGGCAGCCGCGAGCAGAACGGTGCCGGCGCGCTTTGCACCGGCTCTGGAGAAGGCAGGTCGCTGCATCTCGATGTCTTCCAACAGATGGGCCTTTATACCAGAACGCGAAAAAAGCGCACCAGGGTGCGACCCCCGTGCGCTTTCTCGTTCTTCGCGGCGATGCAGCCGTGCGACCTAGAGCTGGCCGAGGATGGTTGCGGCAGCCGAGACCGTTGCCTGGCCCGAATTCTCCTCGACGTTCAGTTCCTTCACCACGCCGTTGTCGACCAGCATGGAGTAACGCTTTGAGCGCTCCCCGAGGCCACCGCCGGAGAGGTCGAGTTCCATGCCGAGTGCCTTGGTGAACGAACCGTCGGCGTCGGAAAGATAGCGGATCTTGCCTTCGCCGCCGGTGGCCTTGGCCCAGCCACCCATGACGAAGGCATCGTTGACCGCGACCACGGCGATCTCGTCGACGCCGCGCGAAAGAATGGCATCGCGGTTTTCGAGATAGGTCGGCAGATGGTTGATCGAGCAGGTCGGGGTGAAGGCGCCGGGTACGGCGAACAGCACCACCTTCTTGCCCTTGAAGATGTCGTCGGTCGAAACCTTCTCGGGTCCGTTTTCGGTCAGCTCCCTGAACGTCGCGGACGGCAGTGTGTCTCCCTTGGCAATCGACATGATCATTCTCCCTTGTTTGAAATATGATACGCGCCCGGACAGGCTGTTGCCCGATCTCGCATCAGACGCGCGTAAAGACAAAAGGGAAGTTAGGGCTGGCCTTGGTCAAAGACAAGCGGCGTTTCGAGCGTTCGTCCGCCGGATTTGGCGAGAAGCAGCCAATCGCCCTCGGCGGCATCCTGGCCTTCAGGGAGGCTCGAAAGCGGTATCGTCAGGCGATAGGCGTCGTCTTTCCAGTGTCCCTTCGGGGCTTCGACGATATAGCCTTCGCTGTTGGCAAGCGTGATTTCCGGATGGCTTTCAGTGCCACCGGGCATTGTCAGACCGAGGTCGAGGGCGTGGCTGGTGCGGCGCGCCGCGTCGATGCGGAAATCCGCGGTCGGCTCCTCCGGCAAGGTCGAGCGGGCGGCGGCGAGAATGGCGGCGTCGATCGGGCCGGTGGCCCAGGCCGCAGGGTCTGCGGGGATATCGAATGTGGCCTGGAAGGGGATGCAGATATCCTTGCACAGGCCGATGAAGGCACTGATTTCCAGCGACGGCAGCGTCCCCGGTTTCGACGAAAGCGTCAGCGGAAAGGTCACCGGCCCGTCATAGGCCATGTCGGTGTTGCCGGCGATGTCGATGCGTTTCGGCACGGGATAGGCGATGGTTTCCAGCGCGACGTCGTCGCTGCCCGATATCGTGATCTGCGGCGGGATACCGCTTTCGCCCGGCTCGCGCCAATAGGTGATGAAGCCGTCCTCCGGCTCCACCTGCAGCGCGGCCCTGATGGTGCCGTCCGCCTCCGGCGGCGTAACGATCACCCGCATGCGGCCACCGGGGTCTTCGGCCCAGCGGGTCGGCTCCGCATGGGCGGGAAGCGCTGTCAGCGCCAGGCAGGCAAGGATGAGTGCGGTCTTGATCATGCGCCACTCCATACCCCAGCCGAAGGCCCTTCGCCACGGGATGGTAATGAAAAACCGGACAATTTGAGTTGAACATGGCGTGACCTTGCTCCATGTTCAAAGCATGCCTACGATGAATTCTCGAAGCCGCGCCAAATCTTTGCAGGAGGCTGACTTGCTGGAGAAGCTTAAGGACGCACATGAGAGGGGGCCTTTCGACGGCCAGTTCCTGATCGCCATGCCGCAACTGGCAGAGAGCGATTTCGAACGAACCGTGATCTACATCTGTGCCCATTCGAATGAAGGCGCGATGGGCTTCATCATCAATCGTGCCCAGACGGTTTCGCTTCCCGATGTGCTGAAACAGCTCAACCTCGTGACCGATGAAACCGCGTCTGCAGACGATCTGGATGATTTCCCCGTCCTCTCCGGCGGCCCGGTGGAGCCGGGGCGGGGCTTTGTGCTGCATTCCGACGACTATCTGAGCGATTCCAGCATCCCGGTCAGCGATGACCTGCTTCTGACCGGCACACTCGATGTCCTGCGCTCCGTTGCCAAGGGCAGGGGGCCCGCCCGCGCGGCCCTGATCCTCGGCTATGCCGGCTGGGCACCGGGCCAGCTTGAGGCCGAGGTTGCCAACAACGACTGGCTGACCTCGCCCGCCGTCGAGGACCTCGTCTTCGATTGCGCTTTCGACAGCAAATACGACAGGGCACTGCTCGCCATGGGCGTACGCGCATCCTCGCTTTCGACGAATTTCGGGCACGCCTGAAACAAACATGCCGTCACAACCGTTTATGCGGCGCTGCCCGTCGTCGGCGGCCGGTCGAGGTTGTGCCGGAAACCGCGGGCTGCATGAACACATTGCATCGCCTGTCGCGATGCTGGAAAGGGCCAGATGCGTATCTTCGAATGCGACCATTGCGGTCAGACCATCTATTTCGACAACAGTGTCTGCGTGGCCTGCGGCCATCGCCTCGGCTTTGCGCCGGAGGATACTGCGATGTATGCGCTGGAAGACGAGAAAGACGGGATATGGCACAAGGCCGATGATCCCTCTCGGCGCTTCCGCCTTTGCGCAAATGCCGGGCTCGACGTCTGCAACTGGCTGGTGGACCCGGAGAGCGACGAGGAATTTTGCCTCTGCTGCCGGCACAACAACCTGATCCCCGATACCACCACCGACCAGGGCCTCAATCGCTTTCGCCGCATCGTCGGGGCGGAACGGCATCTGTTCTATTCGCTTCTGCGCTGGGGCATCGAGACGCCCACGCGCAAGGCCGATCCGGAAACCGGCCTGGTTTTCGATTTTCTCGAAGATACGGTCGATGCCAGCGGAAATGTCACGCCGGCCATGACCGGTCACGACAACGGCAAGATTTCGCTGCGCGTGGCCGAGGCCGACGATGTCACCCGCGAGATCGTCCGCGATCAGATGAACGAGCCCTACCGGACCCTTCTCGGCCATTTCCGCCACGAGGTCGGGCATTATGTCTGGGACCGGCTGGTGCGCGATGGCGGCAGGCTGGAAGCGTTCCGCACCATCTTCGGCGACGAGCGGCAGGACTATCAGGAAGCCCTGGAGCGGCATTACAAGAACGGCCCGCCGCCCGGCTGGCAGGACAGTTTCGTCAGCGCCTACGCCGCCACCCATCCGTGGGAGGATTTCGCCGAGAGTTTCGCGCATGCGCTCCACATCGTCGACACGCTGGAAACGGCGATGGCCTTCGGCCTGCTCGTCAGCGATGCCAACCTGCACGCGCTCGGCGATCCTTATCGCTGCTCGAGCGGCCAGCAGCTTGCCGATGCCTGGGTGCCGCTGACGCTTGCCATGAACGCGATCCACCGCAGCATGGGCCAGCGCGATTTCTATCCCTTCGTGCTGGCGCCGGCGATGATCGCCAAGCTGGATTTCGTCTTCACGCTGTTGAGCGGGGCGCGGGACAAGGCCGCGGCATAGGAGGCGGCCTCAGGCCGCCGCCGGACCGTTGGCGCGCAGCAGCCTGAGCGCTGCCGGCGCGCTGATCGACGGGCCGTAGAGCGGTCCCGTTGCATAGACGCAGCCGGCTTCCGCCAAAGCTGCCGTCTCGACCTCGCCCGTCACCTCCGTCACGCCGATGCGCACGCCATAGGTGGAGGTCAGCGCCGTGAAGGCCCTGACCGTTTCCGCTTGCGTTTCCTGGTTCTGCCGGAAGATCCCCGCGCTGATATAGGCCGCATCGAAACGGAAGTTGCGCAATAGCGTCAGCGAGCCATGACCGCTGCCGAATTCGGAAAGCGTCAGGCCGGCGCCGATCGAGCGCAGATGCTGAAGTGCGAGCTTCGCCTGCTCCGGCGCTTCGAGCACAACATTTTCCGGTATTGCGAACACCACCTGCCGGGGCGCGACCTCGGACTGACGGATGATGTTTTCGAGCTCGATCAGCGTGCTGGTCCGCAGCGTCTCCGTGGAGTTGAGCTGGATGCTGACGAAGGGACGCGCCTTCGGCAGCGCCTGCTGCCACGATACAAGGTCTTCCAGCGCCTGTCGGACGGTGTAGAGCACCAGATCGGCGGCCTTGCCGTTTTCCCGGCTCATCTCGATGATTTCGCCCGCCGGAACGTCGCCATGCTGGGGATGGCGCCAGTTCAGGAAGCAGGTGAAGCCGATGACGTCAAAACCCTCGATGCGTACGACAGGACGATAGAGAACCGACATCTCGCGGCGGTCGATGGCGCGGCTGAGGTCGGCGCGAAGCTGCCGGCGTTCGTCGCTGAGCATGCGCAGGGCAGGGCGGTAGGTTTCCACCGCATTGCCGCCCATGCGCTTGGCTCTCAGCGTTGCAAGCCGGGCGTCCTCCAGAAAAGCTTCGGCGGTTTCATGCTCCTCGTGCCACGAGGCGATGCCGATCGAGGCGGTGAGCGAAATCTCGCGGCTTTCGAAGGCGATCGGCATGTCGATGGCCGAGGCAAGCTGATCGGTAAAGTCCGCCACCTCGCCGGGATCGCTCTGCGACAGCAGAATGATGGCAAAGCTGTTGTCGGAAAGCCGCGACAGCGTGTCCTCCGGCTTCAGGAGCCGCTGGATGCGACGGGTGAGCGCGATGAGGATATTGTCGCCGGCGGCAAAACCGAGCGTCTCGTTGATGTCGCTGTAGCGGTCGATATCGGCGACGATCAGTGTCGGGCGGAAACCATTGCCGGCACGCGACTGGACGATCAGCGACTGCAGGCGGTCGAGGAAGATGGTGCGGTTCGGCAGGCCCGTCAGATTGTCGATCACCGCATCCTGCAACAGACGCTGGGTGCTGACCTTCTGATCGGTGAGATCGGAGAGCGTGCCGACGCAGCGGATCACCTCGCCATCGGTCGACAGTACCGGCCGGGCGCGGATCAGCATCCAGTGATAGTGGCCGTCATTGGCACGCATCCGGAATTCCATCTTCAGCCGTCCACGCCGCCATTCGAGGAACAGGTCGAGCGTGGAGCGGAAGCGGTCCCGATCGCCGGGGTGGATATAGCGCAGCCAGGTGCGCGCCGCCCCGTTCAGGGCGCCGGCGGAAAGGCCGATCTTTGGGGCGAAGTCGGGTTCGGTGACGATCCGGTCACGGCCGACATCCCAGTCCCAGACCGTGCCGTCGGTGCCCAGCAGCGCCAGCGCCTGGCGTTCGAGATCGGAGAACAGGCCCGGCTGATAGGCGCCACCGGAAAAGGAGTGCTGGATCACCGTGAAGCCGAGCAGCAGCACGATCAGCACTAGGCCGCCGTCGAGAGCCGGCTGGACGATGTCGTTGTCGAGCCGCCCCGACACCGTCATCCAGGCCGCAAACAGCCAGGCCGCGATCAGCGCCCAGGCCGGCATAAGCAGGATGGCGCGGTCGTAGCGGCGCAGGCTGAGGTAGAAGATCAGTCCCGTGCCGGCGGCCACGGTTGCCGCGAAGGAGAGGCGGGCGATGCCGGCGGCGGCCGGCGGGTCGAAGATCGCAAGCCCGAACAGACCCATCAGCGCCAGGCCCCAGGCGGCTGCGGCGTAGCCCAGTTGCGCATGCCATCGGGCGAGATTGAGATAGGTGAACAGGAACACGACAAGGCTGAAGGAAATCGCCACATCCGCGCTCGCCCGCCAGATCCGCAGGTCCGCGGCCGCAAGCGGGATAAGCTTGTCGAGGAAGCCGAAATCGATCGCGACATAGAGCAGCACCGACCAGGCAAGCATCGCGGTTGCCGGCAGCAGTGACGTTCCCTTCACCACGAAGAGAATGCTGAGGAAAACCGCTAGAAGCCCGGCAATGCCGAGCACGACGCCGTAGTAGAGCGTGAAGGCGTTTTGCGTGTCCTTGTAGGCCTCGGGTGACCAGAGATAGAGCTGTGGCAGTTCGGGGCCGCTGAGTTCGACAACGAAGGTAATGACGGCCCCGGGATTGAGCGTGATCGCGAAGACATCCGCGTCGTCGCTGTTTTGCCTGCTCAGCGCGAAGCCTTCGCTCGGCGTGATGGCCGCGATGCGCGAGGACCCAAGGTCCGGCCAGAACATGCCGGAGCCGGGAAGGCGGAAATGCGGAGCGACGATCAGGCGATCGAGCTGCTCGTCGGAGACGTTTGCAAGCGAGAAAACCGCCCAGTCGCCGCTGTGGGCGCCGTCGCTGGAACGCACCTCGATACGGCGTCGGATGCCATTGGAATCGGGCACGGTCGAAATCTGGAAGGTGTCGCCTTCATTGGGGTAGATGTCGACATGGCCGGTCAGATCGATCGCGATATCGCCACGCGAGACCTCGACCGGTTCCAGCGCGAGGGCCTGAACGGCGCTGGCGAAGAACGCAAGAACAAGAAGAAGCGGCAGGACCAGGTCCCGGTGAAGGCGGCTGGGAGCGGGTCGCATCTTTGGTTTTCAGGTCCTTTTGGCGTCATTTTCATCGTTCAGCAGGGCGTAGAGATGGTGATCCTGCCACACACCGTTGATGCGAAGGTACCGGCGCAACAGCCCCTCCCTGCTGAACCCGGCCTTTTGCAACAGCGAAGCGCTGCGTTCGTTGGTTGGGATACAGGCCGCCTCAATGCGGTGCAACCTCAGTTCATCGAAGATAAACGGAATAACCAGTTGAAGTGCGGCAAACATATGGCCCTTGCCGGCATATTCCTCGCCCATCCAGTAACCGAGCATGCACATCTGGGCGACACCGCGGCGGATGAGACCGATGGTGATGCCGCCGACCAGCGTGTCGCTCTGCCTCAAGAAGATGAAAAGCTGGATGCTCGTGCCAGCATCGTAGTCCAGATTGACGCGCCGGACCCTGCGGCGGAAGGCGCGCTCCGTCATGTCATCGACGCTCCAGAGCGGCTCCCACGGCTGCAGGAAGGCGCGGCTCCTGATTCGCAGCATCTTCCAGGCCTTGAAGTCCGAATTGCGCGGCAGGCGCAGCACATGCTCTTCGGACTGAAGGGAAAAGCGGCTTCGCTTCAACGCCTTGGGAGAGACGAGGTTGGCTATCAATGTCCCGCCTCCACTCAATCCGGCCTGGGGGCGGCCCTGGAAGGGGCCGCCTCACCGAAAGCGTGCGCAAAACCCGGCATGGTGCTCAGGAGCCCGCTTTCACGGCTTTGTGGACATTGAGCGAAAGCTCTTCGATAATGGCGTCAAGCGGCGAAAGCTGCTCGAGCGGACCGATCGCCGAAAGGGTCGGCATGGCATCGAAGAAAGTGCGCCCGGCAAGATCGGTGAGCCGCTTGGGCGTGATGTTCTCGATGCGCATCATCATTTCCTCGTTCGGGATCGGCCGGCCCCAGAGCATCACCTGCCGGGCGATCTGGCCGGCTCTCGCCGCAGCGCTTTCTTGCCCCATCAGAAGCTGGGCGCGGATCTGCGCGCGGGCGCGATCGATCTCGGTCACGTCGACGGTGTCGGCAGCGCGGTGCAGCTCGTCGATGATGACGGGAATGAGTTCGGGAAGCTGCTCGCCGCCAGTTGCCGCGTGCACTGCGAAGACGCCGGAGTCGGAAAAGCCCCAATGGAAGGAATAGACCGAGTAGCAGAGGCCGCGCACTTCGCGGACCTCCTGGAACAGGCGTGACGACATGCCGCCGCCGAGTACATTGGCGAGAATCTGCGAGCAGTAGAAATCCTGCGCGTGATAGGCCGGGCCCTCGAAGCCGAGGATGACCTGCGCGTCCGAAAGCTGCCGGGTCTCGCGCACCTCACCGCCGGTATAAGCGGCGGCCTCCATCATCGGCGGTGTTTCCGGTTTCAGGGGCAGGGCGGCAAACCGGTCCTCGACCATGCGCACGAACTCGTCGTGGCGCACCGCACCGGTGGCGACGATGAAGATGCGGTCTGTCGTGTAGTTGCGGGCGAGATAGCGGCGGATGTCATCGGGCGTGAAGGCCATCACCGTATCGGGCGTGCCGAGGATGGGGCGGCCGATCATCTGGTCGCGATAGGCGGCGCCGGCGAAATTGTCGAACACGACATCGTCGGGAATGTCATTCGCCGCGCCGATCTCCTGCATGATGACGTTCTTCTCGCGGGCCAGTTCCTCCTCGTCGAAACTCGAATTTGTGAGGATGTCGGCGAGAATGTCGACGGCAAGCGGCAGATGGTCCTTCAGCACGCGGGCATAATAGGACGTCGTCTCGGTGGACGTCGCGGCATTGACCTCGCCGCCGACGTTCTCGATCTCCTCCGCGATCTGGCGCGCCGTGCGGCGGCCGGTACCCTTGAACGCCATGTGCTCCAGAAGATGGGCAATACCGTGTTCATTCCTGAGTTCGTTGCGCGAACCGGACTTGATCCACGTGCCAATGGCCACGCTTTCGATATGCGGCATGTTCTGGGTAACGACTGTCAGCCCGGAAGGAAGCCGGGTGTACTCTACGGTCATGCGAACCTGCTTTCGTCCTTTTGATCAGCTTTCAGTGGTCAACCGCGCGCGGATGAAAGCCTGTAGTTCATCCAGATCGGGGGACAGGACACTGAAATGCTCCTCCTTGTCCATCAAATGAGCAAGCCATGATGGAAGCGTCGGGTCAATACCACTTGCCGATTTTACCGCGGCGGGGAACTTTGCCGGGTGCGCGGTCGAAAGCACGACCATCGGGTTTTGATCGTCCTGATGCTCGCGCGCCACCGACACGGCGACCGCGGTATGCGGGTCGATGAGGACACCGGTTTCCTCAAGCGTCCGGCCGATTTCGGCGGCAACTGCCGTCTCATCGGTACGACCGGCCGAGAAAGTCTCGCGGATATTTCCGAGCGTTTTGCCCTCAATATCGAAGGCGCCAGACTGCTTCAGCCCCGCCATGGCACGGCGGATATAGGCGGCGTCGCGGCCACTCGCCTCGAACAGAAGCCGTTCGAAGTTCGAGGAAATCTGGATATCCATTGATGGCGAGGTCGTCGCCTTGACGCCGCGCATCTCGTAACGGCCGGTCTCGAGCGTGCGGGCGAGAATGTCGTTTTCGTTGGTGGCGATCACCAGCCGGCCGATCGGAAGCCCGATCTGCTTGGCCACATAGCCGGCGAAGATATCGCCGAAATTGCCAGTCGGCACGGTGAAATCGATCTCGCGGTCCGGCGCGCCGAGCGACAGGCCGGCAGTGAAATAATAGACCACCTGCGCCATGATGCGCGCCCAGTTGATCGAATTCACGCCGGAAAGCTTCACCTCCCTGCGGAAGCCGGCATCGCCGAACATCGCCTTCACCAGGTTCTGGCAGTCGTCGAAATGGCCCTCGACGGCAATCGCGTGGACGTTCTTCGCGCCGATCGTGGTCATCTGGCGCTGCTGGACCGGCGAAACCTTGCCGTGCGGGAACAGGATGAAGATGTCGGTGCGGCTGCTCGCCGAAAAGGCGTCGATTGCCGCTCCGCCGGTGTCGCCCGACGTGGCGCCGACGATGGTGGCATGTTCGCCGCGTTCGGCAAGAACATGGTCCATCAGCCGCGCCAGAAGCTGCATCGCCACGTCCTTGAACGCGAGCGTCGAACCATGGAAGAGCTCGAGCGTGAACCGGTTCGGGCCGCTCTGGACGATCGGAGTCACGGCGGAATGGCGGAACGTGGCATAGGCCCCGTCAATCATCGCCTTCAGCCGGTCTTCAGCGATTTCTCCGCCGACGAATGGCGTGAGGATAGCGAGGGCGATCTCCTGATAGCTCTTGCCGCGCAATGCCCTGATGTCGTCCGCAGACATCTTCGGCCATTCGCGCGGAAGATAGAGGCCACCGTCCTCCGCAAGGCCTGCGAGCAGCGCATCGGAGAAACCAAGGGTCGGCGCATCGCCCCGCGTTGAGATGTAGTCCACGCCAAGCTCCCTTTCGTGCTTGCCAGCTTCCGGAAATTGTCTGGCGCCAGCCAACGCGACCGGTTATGACGTTCGCTCAGGGAAGCGTCGCAAGACAATCGATTTTTGCGTTGGCGCTGGTATAGACTAAAGCCAGAGGGATTGAAAAGCCCTGCAGAAACCGAAGGGTCGGGAAAGCGCCCGGGAAGAGACCCTGAGAGAGGAAAGGAAATCCAGCCGTGTCATTCCGTCAGACAAGCCGCCTCACAAGCCTATCCGCGATAGCGCTCATCGCCGTGCTTTCAGCCTGCTCGACCAGCAAGCCGGAACCAGAGCCCGCACCTGCGCTTCCGGTCACGCCCGGCATGAACCTCACGGCGATGATGCGGCTGTGCCCGCAGGCAATGCTGGACGATGACGACACCTTCAACCGCGTCTATTCGCCGGCCGGTGCCGAAAAGCCGGAAAACCTCGTCTATCAGACCTCGCTCACCGATTTCAGCCGCGCCTGCACCGTGGCGCCGACCCAGGATGGCCTGCTGGTGCAGCTCTCCGTCGCCGGCCGGCTCGTCGGCGGGCCGAAGGCCCGTCCCGGCGTCTACAAGGTTCCGGTCCGCGTCGAGGTGGTCAGTGGCTCCACGGCGCTCTACGATCAGGTCATCACCAAGGAAGTGACCCTTCCTGCCGATGGCCTTTCCACCCAGTTCCTGTTCGAGGCCTCGAATATCCCGGTCCCGGTGACCGCCGGCGAGAACACCCGCGTGCGGGTCGGGATCGCGAAGTAGGGGATCACCGGCGGCACAGGCATGCCATGTCGACCTCCTTCATCCCCTGCTTGAAGGCAGGGCAATTGCAGATAGCTTGAATTTCGCTCCACTTACTCTCTCCCGCTTGCGGGAGAGATGCCCAGAAAGGGGCAGTGAGGGTGAAGCAGCATTTCTGTTTGTGAGGGCGCCCGTGTAGATAAGCTCGCCCCTCACTGTCGCTGTCGCGACATCTCTCCCCGCCGGGGCGAGAAGGTTTGGGGGCTGTGCGGTAACGCCATATGCGATAGCGCTTCACTCAAGGGGTAGATTGGCCGATACTCACGGGAAGGGCTGATCGGGCCAGACGAGGGCGGCGTTGAGGAGGGTCATGTATTCCTCCTTGGGGATGTCGATCGCGCCCATCGTCTTCAGGTGTTCGGTGGTGAACTGCGTGTCGAGCAGCACGAAGCGGTTGGCCCTCAACCGCTCCACCAGGTGAACGAGGCAGATTTTCGAGGCGTTGGGGCGGCGGGAGAACATGCTCTCGCCGAAGAAGGCCGCTTTCAGGGAGACGCCATAAAGCCCGCCGACAAGTTCGCCATCCTCGTAGGCCTCGACACTGTGGGCGTGGCCCATCGCGTTGAGCGCCTTGTAGAGGTCGCGGATCTCGCTGTTGATCCATGTCTGCGGGCGATCGGGGGCAGGGGCCGCACAGGCGGCAATGGTGCCGTCGAAATCGTGGTTGAAGCGGATATCATAGGGATGCCTGCGCATGAACTTGCGCAGGCTGTGGGAGATGTGCAGCCCGTCCAGCGGTATGATGCCGCGGATTTCGGGCTCCACCCAGAACAGCTCCGTATCCTCGGCGGATTCGGACATGGGGAAAAGGCCGATGCTGTAGGCATTGAGAAGCAGTTCCGGCGTCACGCCACTGCTGCCTTTCGCGGCACCTTTCCCCATGGGGTCCTCAGCTGTTTGCCTTGTTTTCCAGATAGTGTTCCAGCCAGTGGATATCATAGTCGCCATTGGCGATATCCTGGTTGGCAATCAGATCCTGAAAAAGCGGCAGCGTCGTGTCAATCCCGTCGACGACGAACTCGTCAAGCGCCCGCTTCAGCCGCATCATGCATTCGACGCGGGTGCGCCCGTGAACGATGAGCTTGCCGATCAGGCTGTCGTAATAGGGCGGGATCTTGTAGCCCTGATAGACACCCGAATCGATGCGAACGCCAAGGCCGCCCGGTGCATGGAAATGCGTGATCGTGCCCGGGGAAGGCCGGAAGGTCGCGGCGTTTTCGGCGTTGATCCGGCATTCGATGGCGTGACCGGAGAAGGAGATATCCTTCTGCGACACGGAAAGCCCGGCGCCGGATGCGACGCGGATCTGCTCGTGGACGAGGTCGATGCCGGTAATCGCTTCGGTGATCGGGTGCTCCACCTGCAGGCGGGTGTTCATCTCGATGAAGTAGAACTCGCCGTTTTCATAGAGGAACTCGATGGTGCCGGCGCCGCGATATTTCATCTTGCGCATGGCCTCGGCGCAGATCTCGCCGATCTCGAGGCGCTGCTCGACATTGAGCGCCGGCGAATTAGCCTCTTCCCAGACCTTCTGGTGGCGGCGCTGCAGCGAGCAGTCGCGTTCGCCGAGGTGAATGGCAGCGCCTTCGCCGTCACCGAACACCTGCACCTCGATATGGCGGGGCTTGTCGAGATACTTTTCCATGTAGACGGAATCATTGCCGAAGGCTGCGGCGGCTTCGCCGCGCGCGGTGCTCCAGGCCTCGATCAGGTCGTCCCGGGTGCGGGCAAGCTTCATGCCGCGTCCGCCACCGCCGGCGGTGGCCTTGATCAGCACCGGATATCCGATCTCCTCGGCCGTGCGCACGGCGTCTTCCTCGGTGTCGACCGCGCCGCCCGAACCGGGCACGACTGGAATGCCGAGCGATTCGGCCGTCGTCTTGGCGGTGATCTTGTCGCCCATCATGCGAATGTGTTCGCTGGTCGGGCCGATGAAGGTGATGCCGTGGGCCTCGAGGATTTCGGCGAACTTGGCATTTTCCGACAGAAAGCCGTAGCCGGGATGCACCGCATCCGCGCCGGTGATCTCGCAGGCCGCGACGATCTGGTGAATGTTGAGATAGCTCTCGCGCGAAGACGGCGGGCCGATACACACGCTTTCGTCGGCGAGCCGCACATGCATCGCATTGGCGTCAGCCGTCGAATGGACGGCGACGGTGGCGATGCCGAGCTCCTTGCAGGCGCGCTGCACCCGAAGGGCGATTTCGCCGCGGTTGGCAATCAGGATTTTCGAAAACATCAGCTCTGTCACCCGTTATTCGATAACGACGAGCGGTTCATCAAACTCGACCGGCTGGGCATCATCGACAAGGATTTCCACGATCTTGCCGCTCTTCGGGGCAGGGATCTGGTTCATCGTCTTCATCGCCTCGATAATCAGAAGCGTCTGGCCTTCCTTGACGTTGGCGCCGACTTCAATGAACGGACGGGCGCCGGGAGCGGGCGCCAGGTAGACGGTGCCGACCATAGGGGCCTTGATCGCATTGTCGAAGTTGCGGGCCGGTGCTGCGGCCGGCGCGGGCGCGGCGGCTGCCGCCGGGGCAGGCGCTGCTGCTGCTGCGGGTGCCGGAGCGTAAGCAACGGTCTGCGGTGCAGCCATCAGCTCACGGGCAACGCGGATGCGCAGGCCGTCCTGCTCCACCTCGATTTCCGTCAGCTCGGTATCGTTCAGGATCACGGCAAGCTCGCGCACCAGCTTCGCGTCGATTGCCTTCTTTTGTTCTGCCATGGGTGGTGTTCCTTTGTTCTTGTTATTCCGTGAGGGTCTTGAGCGCACGAAGCGCGAGAAGGTAGCTGTCCAGTCCGAAACCACAGATAACCCCCTTTGCGACCGGCGCAATCATGCTTTTGTGCCGGAAGGCCTCACGGGCATGAATGTTGGAGATGTGAAGCTCGACGACCGGAACCTCGATGGCGCGGATCGCATCGTGAAGCGCAATCGAGGTATGGCCGTAGGCACCGGGATTGAGCGCGACGCCGGCGGCCTTCTCATTGGCTTCATGCAGCCAATCGACAAGGACGCCTTCGTGGTTGGTCTGGCGGAAGTCCAGCGCAAAGCCCAGTTCCTCACCGAGCGAGTGGCACTCCGCCTCGATGGAGGCCAGCGTCATGGCGCCGTAAATGCCAGGTTCGCGCTGCCCGAGCAGGTTGATATTGGGACCGTTGAGGACAAAAATTCCGCGTGCCATACGTCAATTCCAGTTTCGCATACACCTATAGACGCTCATGTCGTGGAGGAAAAGCCCCTACGACAAGCCGGTCCAAGGCCTTGAAACACTGTGGTTAAGGGTTACGAGCAAACGCTCTTGCCGCAGTCGCGGACATTGTCGATGGTCTCTTGCAGCACATCGGCGCCGACAGCGCCGGAAATCAGCCGATCGCCGATGATATAGGCCGGCGTGCCGTTGACGCCGATGGCGCTGGCGAGCGCGAAATGCGCGCTCAGCGCCTCTTCGGCCGGGAACTGCTCCATCGCCGCATCGATCGCCGCGTCGTCGACGCCCAGCGCATTGGCGACAGCGCGGGCGGAGGCGTCGTTTGCGCGCGTGCCCGACCCCATCAGCGCCCGGTGGAAGTCTTCATATTTCTCCGGCGCGATCTTCAGGAACGCGTAGGATACCTTTTCGGCGGCTTCGGAATCGGGGCCGAGGACCGGAATTTCCTTCAGCACGAAGCGGACATCCTCATTGGCGGCGATGATGTCGTCCATGTCGGAGAGCGCGCGGCGGCAGTAGCCGCAATTGTAGTCGAAGAACTCGACGACGGTGATGGCGCCTTCGGGGTTGCCGAATTCGGCATCAAAGGCGGGCTGGTAGAGCTTGTCCTGGTTCTCGGCAAGCGCGGCTGAGGCGGCCTGCTGCTGGCGCTCGGCCTGTTTCTGCTGCAGGGCCGTCTGGACGTCGAGCAGGGTTTCCGGGTTTGCCACCAGATAGTCGTGGACGCGCGTGCCGAACGTGTCGTCGCTTGCCGTCTCGACGGCCGCGTCGGTCTCAACCTGAGCCTGGCTCGAGGCCGGCGGGGCGAAGTGATAGATCGCCGCGGTCGTTGCAGCTGCGGTCGCGATGGCCGTCGCGAAAACGGCGCAGATTGCAAGCGTCAGTCCCTTCGAAGACATGTCATCCCCTTCCATCATCGATCGTCCGGTCGTCTAGGCACCAATTGTGCGCAAATGGCGGCATTGTCCATAGGCTGGCGGCAATTCCCGCCGCTTGCCAATCAAAAATCCGTTTTTTTGCCGCCCGGGATTGCGGCCGGGTCCCGGATGGTTCATCCCAAAGGCTGAGATTTGCCCGAAAAGAGACCAGCATGCCGCTTTCATCGAACCGCAGTGCGATTGATTCCTTCATCGCCATGGATGTCCTGGCCGAGGCCAACCGTCGCAAGAAGGCCGGTCGCCCGGTGATTTCGCTCGCCGTCGGCCAGCCCTCGCATCCCGCACCGGATGCCGCACTGGTCGCCGCGCGAAAGGCACTTGAACACGGCCACCTCGGCTATACGGATGCCTTCGGCCTGCAGAGCCTGCGCGAGGCAATCGCCGAGGACTATCGCGCCCGCATGGGCGTTGTCATCGACCCCGCGCGCATTGCGGTTACCACGGGGTCGTCGGCTGGCTTCAATCTTGCCTTTCTGGCGCTCTTCGATGCCGGCGACGTGGTGGCGATCGCAAGGCCCGGCTACCCGGCCTATCGCAATATACTGCGGGCGCTCGACCTCAAGGTCATCGAGGTCGAGGCCAATGCCGCCCACGAATTCACCCTGACGCCGGAAGCGCTCGAGGAGGCCGAGCGGGTGCATGGGGTGCGGCTGAAGGGCGTGCTGCTTGCAAGCCCTGCCAATCCCACAGGCACCGTAACGGGACGCGCAGCGCTGAAACGTCTTGCGGACTGGTGTGCTGCGCGCGACACCGAATTCATCTCCGACGAGATCTATCACGGGCTTGTCTTTTCCGGCGAGGAAGCGACCGCGCTCTCCTTTACCGACGAGGCGGTGGTGATCAATTCGTTCTCCAAATACTACTGCATGACCGGCTGGCGCATCGGGTGGATAGTGCTGCCGGAGAAGCTTGTGCGGGTCTTCGAGCAGCTGGCGCAGAACATCTATATCTGCGCACCCGAACTGTCGCAGATCGCAGCGGAAGCGGCCCTTGGCGCTCGCACGCAGCTCGACGGTTACCGCGATATCTACCGCGCCAACCGCGATTATCTGAACGACGCCCTGCCGAAGATCGGCCTGCCGGTGGTTTCGCCCATGGACGGCGCCTTTTACGCCTATGTGGATGTCAGTTCCCATTCCAACGACAGCGTGGCATTTTCGAAAAAGATGCTGAGCGAAATAGATATCGCGGCAACGCCCGGCAAGGATTTCGATCCGCTGACCGGCGGGCGCTACCTGCGGCTTTCCTATGCCGGCACGGAGGCCGAGATCAGGGAAGCGGTGGAGCGGATCGGCAACTGGCTGCCGTAGTTCGGATTGCAGGGGGGAGGGCGATGACGGTGAAGATGCTGACGGGTCGATGCCTTTGCGGGGAGGCGCGCTACCGCGTTGAAGATGCCTTCGCCTATGCCGCCAATTGTCACTGCCGCAACTGCCAGCGCGCCACGGGCTCCGCCTTCAAGCCCTTCGCCGGCATCGAATCCGAGAAGTTCGCGATCGAGGCCGACGCGCCGCTGTTCTTCTACGGCGATGCGACCACGCACGACGCCCATTGTTCCCGTTGCGGGTCGCTGCTTTACTCGCGGGTGCGCGAAGGCGCCTATATCCATGTCACCATGGGCACGCTGGACGAACCACCGTCTATCACGCCGAGTGAGCACATCTTCGTCACCTCCAAGGCGCCGTGGCACCAGATTTCCGACGACCTGCCGCAATATGCCGGCCATGTCTTCGAAGGGCCGCCGCTGAACCGGTGAGGCATCAGACCCGAACGGAAACGAAAACGCCGCCGTTCGAAAACGGCGGCGTCTGAAATCAGTCAGATGCTTGAGGCTCAGAAGAAGCCGCGACGGTTCCACCAGCCGCGCTTCGGCTTGGAGGGCTCTTCATCGGTTTCCTGCGCGCCATTCGAGGTCACGACCGGCTCGGAGTGCGAAACGTTCGAGGCGCGGTTGGCGCGCTTCGGCGTATCGGTCTGCTCGGCAGGGGCTGCCTCAACGGCCGGCTCTTCGGCAACGGCTGCGGCGTCATCGAGTTCCGTGGCTGCGGTTTCGACGGCCTCTGTTTCCGCGGCGGTCTCCGCTGTCACCGGCTCCTCGGGGCTTTCGACAGGTGCTTCCTCGGGGGCTTCTGCCTCTTCCTTGGGCTTGCGGCGACGGCGGCGCGGCTTGCGGCCTTCGATTTCAGCCATGGCCTCATCTTCGCCAACGACCACTTCGGCCTTGGGCTCTTCTTCGGCAGCCGGCTTGGCTTCCTCGGAAACGGCCTCAGTCGTGCCTGCCACGGCGGGAGCAGCTTCTGCCGGCTCCTGCGCGGGAGCCTCGGCTTCGTTCGCTGCTACCGTGTCTTCAGCATTGTCGGTCTCGCCGGCTTCGTCATTGCTGGCCTCCGAGCCGTTCGTCTGCTCGTCGTCGCCTTCGCTGCGATTGCGGCGGCCGCCACGCTTGCCACGGCGACGCTTGCGCTTGGACGGGCGCTCGTCGTCGGTGGCAGCATCCGCAATGGCGTTCTGCTGGGCATCGTCATCGCCGTCATCATCATCGGATGCATCGGCCTGCGAACCGTTTTCGGCGTCGGCAGACTGCTGGCCGTTGCCGCTCCGTCCGCCACGACGGCGGCGGCGCTTGCGGCGCGAGCGGCTCTGCTCTTCGCCACCATTGTTGCCATTATCGTTGTTCGACGTCGCTTCCTCGGCTTCATCCTCGTCCGGCGTTTCCTCGATGATGTCAGCGACATCGTCTTCCGGTTCTTCGGCGAAGTTGAACAGCGTTTCGATCTTCACCGGCTCGGCGACGGGCTCGCCACGGTCGATCTCGAAATGGGTGTTCTCCAAATCGGCATCCGACGAAATGATGATTTCGAGGCCGAAGCGGTTTTCATAGTCGACGATCGTGTTGCGCTTCTGGTTCAGCAGGTAGAGCGCAATGTCGGGCGTCGTGCGCACGGTGATGTTGTGCGTGGTGTTCTTCAGCAGGTATTCCTCGACGCCACGCAGGACGTGCAGGGCAACCGAAGACTGCGACAGGACGTGGCCGGTGCCGCCGCAATGGCTGCAGACCTGCGTGGTCGATTCCAGAACCGAGGCGCGGATGCGCTGGCGCGACATTTCCAGCAGGCCGAAATGCGAGATGCGGCCGACCTGGATGCGGGCGCGGTCGTTCTTCAGGCAATCCTTCAGCTTCTTCTCGACGGCGCGGTTGTTGCGCTTTTCTTCCATGTCGATGAAGTCGATGACGACGAGGCCGGCAAGGTCGCGCAGGCGAAGCTGGCGCGCGACTTCCTCGGCCGCCTCCAGGTTTGTCTGCAGCGCGGTGTCCTCGATCGAGTGTTCACGGGTCGAACGCCCGGAGTTCACGTCGATCGCCACCAGTGCTTCGGTCTGGTTGATGATCAGATAGCCGCCAGATTTCAGCGTCACCTGCGGCTGCAGCATGCGATCGAGCTGGGCTTCGATGCCGGAGCGCGAGTAGATCGGGTGGACGTCGCGATAGCGCTGAACCACCTTGGCGTGGCTCGGCATCAGCATCTTCATGAAGTCCTTCGCCTCGCGGTAACCCTCGTCGCCGGAAACGATGACTTCATTGATATCCTTGTTATAGAGGTCGCGGATGGAGCGCTTGATCAGGCTGCCTTCCTCGTAGACCAGACAGGGCGCTGTCGACGTCAGCGTCTTGGTGCGGACGTTTTCCCAAAGGCGCATCAGATATTCGAAGTCGCGCTTGACCTCGGCCTTGGTGCGGTTGGCGCCGGCTGTACGCAGGATCACGCCCATGCCCTGCGGCACTTCAAGGCCCTTGGCCACTTCCTTCAGCCGCTTGCGGTCAGCCGGATTGGTGATCTTGCGCGAAATGCCGCCGCCACGCGCCGTGTTCGGCATCAGCACCGAATAGCGGCCGGCAAGCGAGAGATAGGTCGTCAGGGCCGCGCCCTTGTTGCCGCGTTCTTCCTTGGCCACCTGCACCAGCAGGATCTGCCGGCGCTTGATGACTTCCTGGATGCGGTACTGCTTGCGCACGCGGCGGTGCTCGTGCTCCGGAACTTCTTCCATCGCATCTTCGGCGCCGACGGATTCAACCGTGTCGTCATCGTCGATGTCTTCGGAGATCGTGTCGGAATCGACTTTCGCGGCCATGCTGGTCGGCGAGCTGTCGTCATCGTCGTCGGATGCGTCGCTCGCGGTCTCGGCATTCTCGGCCTCGCCCTCGGCAGCCTTGGCCTTGGTGGTCCGGCGGCGACGGCGCGGCTTCGGCTTTTCGGCCTCGGTCGCTTCGGCAGTGGCCTCAGCGGGGGCTTCGGCAGCCTCGGCGGTGTTCTCTTCGCCGGCGGTTTCGCTCTTGTCCGCGTCGGCCGTCTTGCCGCGCGAGCGTGCCTTGCCGCGACGGGTGCGTGGCTTCGGCTGATTGGCGGCCTCGGCCGCGGCTTCGGCCGGCTCGCTCGTCGTTGGTTCGTCGTCGCCATCATCGGCGTCGGCAGCCGCTTCACGCAGCAACGCCTCGCGATCGGCGAGCGGGATCTGGTAGTAATCCGGATGGATTTCGGAGAAGGCGAGGAAGCCGTGGCGATTGCCGCCATAATCGACGAAGGCCGCCTGCAGGGAGGGCTCGACCCGGGTCACCTTCGCCAGATAGATATTGCCGCGCAGCTGTTTCTTATGCTGCGATTCGAAATCGAACTCCTCTATACGATTTCCGCGTACGACGACGACGCGCGTCTCCTCTTCGTGAGAGGCGTCGATAAGCATTTTGTCTGCCATGAAAGAAGTGCTCCTCGGCGCTGTCGCACGCCGCTTCCCAGGCTGACAAAAGTTCTGCTATGGAAACGGTCATCTGCGCACGCGCCGGATGAATGACTGTCCGACGGGCGCAGCGACACGAAAGCGAAGCCTTCGCGAATCAGCCGGGTGCCCATCTCGGGGCGGCCGGCTGTCGGAAGAAAATGTCGCTTCGTTCTCATGTTAGACCAGTCGGAACCAAGTTTGACTTGCCCCGTTGAAAGGGGGCGATGAATACGCTCTTCGGGTCGTCCCGCAAGCGTTTGACCCTTCTGCCGCCGCGCCGTTTTCATGGGCACAAATCGGCCAAGATATACTGTCCTTTGGGTGGATCGACGGCGGTTCGCTGCATCTGGCGCCGCGGTATTACGGCTGCCGTGGGCGCGCGTCTTACCGGTCGCAATCTCCACCTATCTCACATTACTATGTATTCCCCGCTACAATAGCAAGAAAAAACCAATCATCTGTCATATTCGTGAGACGCGCCGAATCAGATCGACTGTGGAGGTCGCGACCTTGCCAAATGGCTGCAACGCAGGCATTTCACAGGGCTGACGCATCGCTGCCATGCTTTTGCCACCGCCTGCCGCTTTTCTGAGAGTCGGGGAAAGCATCTTTAGGTTGCGATTTTCGGCTGGAAGGCAAATAGACGATATGGCAGAAGCTACAGGCATGGTGTTCCGATTGCTGTCATTCCGGCCTGTTGCCCTCCTTGCGCTCGTCTTTCTTCCGCTGCTGTGCCTGAGTTCAGCCCATGCCGAAGAAGAGGCGGCGCCGCTTGTCGCCTACAATGCGCTGCTCGTCGGCGATGACGCAAGGGCGCGCTTGGTGATCGATTTCGACCGCACGCCCACGTTCACCTATCATTACCTCACCCACCCGGCGCGTCTGGTGATAACGCTGCCGGCAACGGCCTTCGGCTTTCCGGACGATACGCTGGAGGCGCGCGGCATCATCAGCGATATCCGCTACGGCGCGACGGGGCCCGGCCAGTCGCGCATCGTGCTGACGGCGACCGAGTCGATCGCGCTGACGCTTGCGGAAGTGCGCGACGAAGATGGTTCCGCCGCCCGCCTGGTC
This sequence comes from Martelella endophytica, assembly GCF_000960975.1. Taxonomy (NCBI): domain Bacteria; kingdom Pseudomonadati; phylum Pseudomonadota; class Alphaproteobacteria; order Hyphomicrobiales; family Aurantimonadaceae; genus Martelella; species Martelella endophytica. The sequence goes on from NZ_CP010803.1 coordinate 2,864,724, forward strand.
ATCGATCTTGCCATGACCGATGCGGCGAAATTCGACACGCTCGTCGCCACCCAGCGCGCCAAGCTGGCCGGCGAGGCCGAGGGCGCCCTGCCGGAGGCCGCCGGCGACACGGCGACCGGTGCCATCGACGGCGATGCCGAGAGCTTCGTGGTCGCCATCGATGCCGGCCATGGCGGCGTCGACACCGGCGCGGTCGGCGAGGATACGAAGACGCTGGAAAAGGACATCACGCTCGATTTTGCCCGCACCTTTGCTGCGCGGCTGCAGGCCGAACCGGGCTTCGAAAGCTATCTGACGCGCGATTCCGATGTCTACCTTTCGCTTTCGAAGCGGGTGGAGCTTGCCCGCCAGCATGGCGCCGACCTGTTCATTTCGTTGCACGCGGATTCGCTGCCGCAGACGGATATCTCCGGCGCCACGGTCTACACGCTCTCCGACCGGGCGTCGGACCGGGTTTCGGCAGCGCTTGCCAGGCGCGAGAATCTTTCGAACGAGATTGCCGGCATCGATACGACGGACGAGCCGGAGGAAGTGACCGACATTCTCCTCGATCTGACCCGGCGCGAGACCCAGAGCTTCTCGACCAGCCTTGCCGACCGGGTCGTCGCCGCGTTCAAGGGCCGCATCGGGCTGATCAACAATCCGCACCGCTCGGCGGGCTTCATGGTGCTGATGGCGCCGGATATCCCCTCGATCCTGCTCGAGATCGGCTTCCTGTCGAGTCCGGAAGACGAAAGGCGCATGCTCGACCCGGATTGGCGCGACAGGCTGATCGCCCGCCTTGTCGAGGCGGTGAAGCAATATCATGATCCGCTGGTGGCGAGCGGCGGGTGAGATGAAATAGCGACGCCGGCACCCAAACTGACGTTCGCGTCGCAAAATGCGCACATTCATTGTAAAAAGGTGCACGGGGTGTTTCCATTGCCGCGGTCCGGCGCTATTTCCGTCCCGGCGGTCGGCAGGACAGCATTACCCGACAACAATTGATGCAAGACGTTCCTCGCGCGAGATACAGGGTTCAATAAACGTGAATGTGATTAAGCTCATCGGATATCTGTTCGGTCTCGCCTGCGCGCTTTTCGTCGTCGTGGCGATCGGCGTTGGTGTCTATCTGAACAATGTCGCGAAGGACCTGCCCGACTACGAGGTGCTGGCGCAGTACGATCCGCCGGTTACCACGCGCGTCTATGCTGGCGACGGCGAACTGATGGCCGAATATGCGCATGAGCGCCGCCTGTTTCTGCCCATCGATGCCATCCCGATGCGGGTGCGCGGTGCGTTCCTCTCAGCCGAAGACAAGAATTTCTACACCCATCCCGGTATCGACGTGATGGGCCTGACCCGTGCGATCATCACCAACGTCAAGAACATGGGCACCGGCCGCCGCCCGGTCGGCGCCTCGACGATCACCCAGCAGGTGGCGAAGAACTTCCTGCTGAGTTCCGACCAGACCATTGAGCGCAAGGTCAAGGAAGCAATCCTGTCGTTCAGGATCGAACGCGCCTATTCGAAGGACAAGATCCTCGAGCTCTATCTGAACGAAGTCTATTACGGCATGAATGCCTATGGCATCGCCGACGCCGCGCTGACCTATTTCGACAAGCCGGTCTCCGACCTGACGATCGCCGAAAGCGCCTATCTCGCCGCCGTGCTGAAGGGCCCTGCAAACTACGATCCCTATCGTCACGCCGATGCCGCGATCGAACGCCGCAACTGGGTGATCGACCGCATGGCCGAGAATGGCTACATCACGCCCGAGGAGGCCGAGGTCGCCAAGGCCGAGCCGCTCGGCGTCGTTTCGACCCACCAGAACCAGCCGGTGGAAGGTGACGAATATTTTGCCGAGGCCGTCCGCCGCGAACTGAAGGACAAGTACGGCGAGGAAATGCTCTACGAAGGCGGGCTTTCGGTTCGCACCTCGCTCGATCCGCAGATGCAGCTCGATGCGCAGACGGCGCTGCGCCACGGTCTCGTCAACTACGATGAAGCTGTCGGCTACCGCGGCCCCGTCGACACGATCGATATCTCGGGCGACTGGGGCGTGCCTCTGTCGAAGCTGCCGCCGCTCTGGGATGTCCGTGACTGGAAACTCGCCGTGGTGCTGAGCGTCTCCGGCGATGGCGCCGAAATCGGCATCCGCCCGCCGCTTGATGCTGCCGGGCGTGTCGACGATGCGCGTGTGAAAGGATTCATCCCGGCCGAGCAGATGAAGTGGGCCTATCGCTTCGCCGAGAAGGGCAAGAAGAATGCGACGAGCCCGGAAGGCGTGCTGAACCCCGGCGACGTCGTCTATGTCGAAAAGACGGGCGACAACTATCGCCTGCGGCAGGTGCCGAAGGTCCAGGGCGGTCTCGTCGCCATGGACCCGCAGACCGGCCGCGTGCTGGCCATGGTTGGCGGCTTCGCCTTCTCAGAGAGCCAGTTCAACCGTGCCACCCAGGCCTATCGTCAGCCCGGCTCCTCGTTCAAACCCTTCGTCTATGCGGCCGCGCTCGACAATGGCTATACGCCGGCTTCGGTGATCATGGACGCGCCGATCGAGATCGAATCGGGCGGCGAGCTGTGGAAGCCGCAGAATTACGGCGGCGACTTCTCCGGCCCGCAGACCCTGCGCACCGGCATCGAGAAGTCCAAGAACCTGATGACCGTTCGGCTTGCCAACGACCTCGGCATGGACGTGGTCGCCGACTATGCCGAGCGCTTCGGCATTTACGACCACATGGACCCGGTTCTGGCCATGTCGCTCGGCTCGGGCGAGACGACCGTGATGCGGCTCGTCTCTGCCTATGCCGTCATCGCCAATGGCGGCAAGCAGGTGAACCCGACGCTGGTCGACCGCATTCAGGACCGCTACGGCAAGACCATCTTCCAGCACGAGGATCGCGTCTGCGAGAATTGCGACGCGCCGGAGTGGGATGGTCAGGCCGAGCCGATCCTCGTCGACACCCGCGAGCAGGTTCTCGATCCGATGACCTCCTACCAGATTACCTCTATGATGGAAGGCGTGGTCCAGCGCGGCACGGCTTCGCATGCCGTCAAGCTCGACCGCCCAGTCGCCGGCAAGACCGGCACCACCAATGACGAGAAGGATGCCTGGTTCGTCGGCTTCACGCCCAATCTGGTGGCTGGCCTCTACATCGGCTACGACCAGCCGACGCCGCTCGGCCGCCACGGAACCGGCGGTGGGCTAGCCGCACCGATCTTCAACGAGTTCATGCAGTCTGCGCTCAAGGAGCTGCCGGTCGAAAACTTCATCGAACCGGAAGGCATGACCAATGTGGCTGTCAACCGCTCGACGGGCATGCGCGCCTCGGGCTCCGGTTCCGGCGTGATCATGGAAGCCTTCAAACCGGGCACCGGTCCCGCCGAGGCGCTCGATATCATCGACATGAGCGGTTATGTGCCTCCGGAGCAGATCCTGAGGGATTCCTCGCAGGCCAACAAGGCGATCTCCACAGGTTCGAGCGGGCTCTACTGAGCCGCGACGACAGGGACCGAAAAGGCAGGGCGGGGTTTACATCCCGCCCTTCGCCGCTTATTGAGCGGCCTGTTCTAAAAATTGAATTTGCGCATCGTTATGGCCGGGAAGCACTCCCGCCCTGATGCGGCCACCGCTTAACCCGAGAGAGTGCAATGCGAGCGGAAATCGAAGGGATTGTCGATGAAACCAAGCAGGCTATCACCCTGCTGAGGAGGCATCTTTGACTGGGATCAGGCAATCAAACGGCTGGACTGGCTGAACAACAAGGCTGAAGATCCGGCGATCTGGAACGATGCGATGGAAGCACAGAAGCTGATGCGCGAGCGCCAGCTTCTCGAGGAGGGCATTTCCTCCGTGCGCCGCATCGAGAAGGAACTCGAAGACAATGTCGAGATGATCGAGCTCGGCGAAGAGGAAGGTGACGACGAGATCGTTGCCGAGGCCGAAGCCAATCTGAAGAAGCTTCTGGCCGATGCCGAACGCCAGCAGGTCGAGGCGATGCTGTCGGGCGAAGCGGATTCGAACGATAGCTATCTCGAAGTCCATTCCGGCGCCGGCGGTACGGAAAGCCAGGACTGGGCCAACATGCTGCTGCGCATGTACACCCGCTGGGCCGAGCGTCAGGGCTACAAGGTCGAGGTCATGGAAGTCCATGACGGCGAAGAGGCCGGCATCAAGTCGGCAACCATTCTCGTCAAGGGACACAATGCCTATGGCTGGCTGAAGACCGAATCGGGCGTTCATCGCCTTGTGCGGATTTCGCCCTATGACAGCAATGCGCGCCGCCATACCTCGTTCTCATCGATCTGGGTCTATCCCGTGGTCGACGATTCGATCGAGATCGACATCAACGAGAGCGACTGCCGCATCGATACCTATCGGTCGTCCGGTGCCGGCGGACAGCACGTCAACACCACCGACTCCGCTGTCCGCATCACCCATATTCCGACCGGCATCGTCGTGCAGTGCCAGCAGGAGCGCTCCCAGCACAAGAACCGCGCCAAGGCGTGGGACATGCTGCGCGCACGCCTCTACGAGGCCGAGCTGCAGAAGCGCGAGGAGGCCGCCAACCAGGAGGCGGCATCGAAGACCGATATCGGCTGGGGCCACCAGATCCGCTCCTACGTCCTGCAGCCCTATCAGCTCGTCAAGGACCTCAGGACCGGTGTCGAGAGCACTTCGCCCTCCGACGTCCTCGACGGCGATGTCAGCCGCTTCATGGAAGCAGCCCTTGCCCACCGCATCGAAGGCGGCGCGGGTGCCGCGGTCGAGGATATCGACTGACGCAGCTCTCCTGAGCGGCTTTCGCTGAAACTAAAAAGCCGCGCGGGTTATCCGGCGCGGCTTTTTGTTTGGGAATTTCGGGCCCAGCGCGTCAGTCGAGGTCGGACCATTCCAGAAGCGCGGTTGCGACGGCGGGCAGGTCCTCCATGCGGTGAATGACGGTCTCGGCGCCGGCGTCGGTCAGCCGGTCGGCGTGGGACGGGTAGGTGTGGGCACCGCCGGTGAAGCCGATAACGCGCATGCCGGCGGCCTTGGCGCCGGTAATGCCATGGACCGAATCCTCGATGACGAGCGTCTTCTTCGGGGCGGCCCCCATCTTTTCCGCACCGTGGAGAAAGACGTCCGGCTTCGGCTTCACGCGGTCGGGGCCGAGGCTTTCGGCGGAGAAGATATTCGGGCGGAAGAGATCGATGAGACCGACCTTGGTCAGCATCATGTCGATGCGCTCCTCGGTGGAATTCGAGCAGACGCAGCGCGGTTCGGAGAGCTGGGAGACGGCAGCGCGCACGCCTTCGATCGGCTGCAGTTCGCGCTTCAGCCGTTCGCCGAGCGCCTGGTAAGCCTGGTCGAAGAGGGCGGCCTGCAGCGGGATGGCGGCTTCCTTTTCAACGGCCAGCAGGATGTCGCGCCAGGTCATGCCGGCGAACCGTTCGCCGATTTCGCCGGCGGTGATCGGATAGCCGGCATCGCTCAGGAGCTTGGCCTCCACCTGGGCTGCGAGAATTTCCGAATCGACCAGAACACCGTCACAGTCGAAAATGATGAGGTCAAAACGGCTCATGGGTAAAATCCTTTGGGTCTGTCGCCCCGCTATTAGTGGCAAATCGCGGCGAGTTCAAATCCCGCGCGGCTGTTTCGCGACAAAGGTATCGACAAGTTGCCGGAGCGTCGCGTCGAAAAGCGGCATACCACCCGTGCGCCAGCCGAGGGCGTTCAGCCGCGCCGTCGTCATCGCGCTCACGGTTCCGAGGTCGGCGCGTGCGGGCAGGGGATGGGCCGAGGCAAGGGCGGCCTTCAGCGCGGCGAGGATGGTGTGGTTGTCGGTGACGATATCGGAGACGTGGAAGGCCTTGCCCGTGACGCGAGCGACCGGCGCGCGGATGACGGCGAGGACGGCGGCGGCAAGATCGCGGCCATGCACCTCGCTGCCCGCCCGTGGCGCAATGGTCTCGCCGGCGGCATAGCGCTCGAAAAGCGCGTCCCACTTGTTTGGCGTGAGATCGCCATAGATGCCGGTCGCGCGCAGCGACACGGGAACGAAACCGGGGGCGGAGAGCGCCGAAAGCGCCTGCTCGGCTTGCCATTTGACCCGGCCGTAAAGGCTCTGCGGCTTCGGCGGCAGGCTCTCTTCCAGTTCCGTTCCGGCAGGGTAGCCGTCAAACACCGCGCGGCTCGACAGAAACACGGCGTGGTGGACGCCGGCACGAGCCGCCGCCTCGAAGAGCGCAATGCTGCCATCGACGTTGCGACGCACGAAGCCGGAGGGATCATCGCCCTCGCCACCGCGGTAAAGGCCCGGCAGGTGATCGAAGGCGGCGTGGACGAAGGTATCGATGTCGGCGAAGAGTTCGGGCGTTGCCGCCTCGGGCTCGAGCGTCAGCGGACGAAAACCGACTGGCGCCGGAAACAGCCCGTCAGCCGGTGGGGTGCGGCCGGCGACCGTCACCCGCGCGCCCTCGGCCAGGCATGCCTCGACGATGTAGCGGCCGGCAAACCCGGTCCCGCCGCTGACGAGCACATGCTTCATGCGGTCTCGGCCGGGTTCTTCAGCGTCGCTATTTCCGGAATGTTGTCGCCGTCGAAATAGGCCCACCACAGGTCGATCAGCGGCTTGAGCTGTTCGGCGCGGGGATGATCCTCTTCCCACGGCTTCTCATACTGGTAGTGCAGCACGCCGATATCGGTCCAGTTCCAGAGCTCCGGCATGTTGAACCAGACATATTGCAGCATGTTCATGAACACCGGCAGGCCGTGCCAGTCGGGAAAGAACGTCTGCAGGAAGGTCTGGTCGGTACGCCGCCAGAAGGCATCCGGCGCATCGAGCGCCGCAAGCATGGTCTCGTAGGTCTCGATGTCGGGCCGCGCAACGAAGACGCCGGAGTTCAGCCGATGGAAATCGGCGATGCTTTCGTAGACGTTCGGCGCTGCGGAGAATTCCGGATAGAAGAACAGCTTGTCGATGTTCTTCAGCACGATGGCATCGGCATCGATGAACACCGCGGCATGGTACTCGGTAAGCTGCCAGAGCCTGAGCTTGCAGAAGTTGTCGAGCGGCGTGTGGAAGTCCGGCTTGCGGCCCTTGGTGAAGGGCGCATTGCCGTGAACCTCGCGGCGCGCATGGCGGGCGTTGAAGGCATCCGACAGCGGCAGATGGTCGACGCCGATCAGCCGGCAGCCAAGCTCGGCAAGCGGCTCCAGCGCCGCCTCAGGCGTGCCGCCGGTGTGGAGCACCACGACATCGGCCGGCGTTCCGGTCAGGAAGATCGACCGCGCCAGCGCCAGGGCGCCCATGGCGTAGTCGTTGTTGGTGACGAGCGTCACGAAGGCGAAGGGGGATTTGGCGTCCGTCTGTCGACGGACGCCCTCGTTCAGGCCATCAACCATGAGATCACGAAACCGACTTCAGCGATTTGCCCTCGGGATCGCGGTTGATCGTCTTGGCAATGTCCTTGGTCCAGGCCGAGACGGCCGGCACACGCTTGCGGTCGACGCGATAGGCATATTTTTTGCCGATCTCGACGATCTCCTCGAGCAGGCCTTCCTTCAGCGTGATCGGGTTCAGGCCGAGAGCCAGGAACTTGTCGTTCTTCACGATCAGGTCGTTCTCGGCCGCTTCCTTGCGCGGGTTGGGCAACCAGGCGATCTCGACGCCGGCCATTTCCGAAATCATCTTCGCCAGATCGCGGACCCGGTGGGTCTCGGTCATCTGGTTGAAGATCTCGACGCGGGAGTTGCGCGCCGGTGGATTGTTAAGCGCGAGCTCGATGCAGCGGACCGAATCCTGGATGTGGATGAAGGCGCGCGTCTGGCCGCCGACGCCATGGACAGTCAGCGGATAGCCGATCGCCGCCTGGATCAGGAAGCGGTTCAGCACCGTGCCGTAGTCGCCGTCATAGTCGAAGCGGTTGATGAGCTGCGCATGGCGACGGGTCTGTTCGGTATGGGTGCCCCAGACGATGCCCTGGTGCAGGTCGGTGATGCGAAGGCCGTCATTCTTGGCGTAGAAGGCGAAGAGCAGTTGATCGAGGCACTTCGTCATGTGGTAGATCGAACCGGGGTTCGACGGGTAGAGGATTTCCTGCGAAACCTTCTCGCCGGAATTGGCGGTGATATCGACCGGCAGGTAGCCTTCCGGAATGGCGGCGCCGACGGTCGAATAGCCGTAGACGCCCATCGTGCCGAGATGGACGACATGGGCGTCGAGATCGATCTCGACCAGCGCGTTCAGCAGGTTATGAGTCGCGTTCACGTTGTTGTCGACCGTGTAGTTCTTGTGACGGTCCGACTTCATCGAATAGGGGGCGGCGCGCTGTTCGGCGAAATGGATGATCGCGTCCGGGCGCTCTTCGGCCAGCCACTGCTTGAGGATTTCATAATCCTTGGCGAGGTCGATGAGGTGGAAATGAATACGGCGGCCGGTCTCGGCATGCCAGATGCGGGTGCGTTCCTGGATCGAATCCATCGGTGTCAGCGACTGCACGCCGAGCTCGGTATCGATCCAGCGCCGTGACAGATTGTCGATGATATGGATTTCGTGTCCCGCGTCCGACAGATGCAGCGACGTCGGCCACCCGATGAATCCGTCTCCGCCCATAACCGCAATTTTCATGGAGCCACTCCGCTCAGTTTCATGGAATAGAAGGTCGGTGTTAATCCTACTGACTATGACATAATTGCAAGAGTTTTGTTACGCCTGCGTAATTTCTTGCCAGGGAAACCAACCGGCTTTGCTGTTTTCGAGATGATCGACGCGCCGCGCGACTGTCTTGGGCCTGCCGATCCGATGGTTTTTTTAGACAGCCCCAACAAGAATTTGCATCTTGACCTAAATATGGCCAGAAAGAGTGTGTCGGACGGTGGGAGCGGACGCTTCGTCGCGCAGGAACTGACTTTTTGGGATATTCGATATGAGAAGAACTGTTTTATGTCTTCTGGCCGGCTCCGCCTTTTTCGGCGTGCAGACGGTCGCGCATGCCCAAGGATTTTCGTTGTTTCCCGGATCGCAGAAGGCCAGTGGCCAAAGCCAGGTGGTTCAGATCCAGGCAACCGATTCCGGGCGGATCATGCAGCTTGAGGAACAGGTGCGGAATCTGACGGGGCAGGTGGAAGACCTCTCCTTCCAGATGCTGCAGATGGAAGAGAAAATTCGCAAGATGCAGGAGGATATGGAGTTCCGCCTGCAGGATCTGGAGAGCGGTGGCGCCGGCGGTGGCTCGCGCGATACCGGCGCGGCTGATGGTGGCACCAGCGGCAGCAGTGACAGCGCCGCCAATATCACCACTCCGCCGCCAGCCGCATCCTCCAGCACGTCTCCCAGCGTCGACATCGCCCCGGACTTGCCCGAAGCCGCCGAAAGCGGTGGCGATGACGCCACCTTCTATCAGACTGCCTATGACCTCGTGCTCTCCGGCGATTATCCGCAGGCCGAACAGGCCTTCGGGGAATTCGTGCTGAGCTATCCCGATAGCCCGCTGATGCCCGATGCCAGCTTCTGGCTCGGCGAATCGATGCTGGCCCAGCAGAAGTACAGCGATGCCGCCAAGACGTTTCTGAACGCCTACAAGGCCTACGGGAATTCCGACAAGGCACCGGAAATGCTGCTGAAGCTCGGCCAGTCGCTCGCCGGCATGGACAACAAGGATGCCGCCTGCGCCACCTTCTCCGAGGTGCCCACCCGCTATCCGGATGCAGCCCAGGCTGTCCTGTCGAAGGCAAGCTCGGAGATGACGAAACTGGGATGCTGATGGCTGAAGACACCAGCCGTACCGGATCGGAAGGCAGCGCCGCCGCGCTGGAGGCCGCGCGCCGTTTTGTCGTAAGCCTGAAGACCGATTGTCACGTTCTGGTTGCCGTTTCCGGCGGTTCCGATTCGCTTGGCCTGCTTGTTGCCCTCGGTCTTGCCCGCCAGCAGGCGGGAAGGCCTGATATCCGCATTTCCGCTGCGACCGTCGACCATCGTCTGCGGCGCGGCTCGGCCCAGGAGGCCGCGGTCGTCGGTCATTTCTGCCATAGCCGCGGCCTCGATCACCAAACCCTCGTATGGAGCGGCGAAAAGCCGGAAGCCGGCATGATGGATGCCGCTCGGCGCGCGCGCTACGCGCTGCTTGCCGCCCATGCCTCGCAGATCGGCGCCGACGTGATCGCGGTCGGTCATACCCTAAACGATCAGGTCGAGACCTTTGTCATGCGCATGCACCGGAGCAGCGAGGCGGTGACAGCCGTCATGGCCGATCATACGCTGCTGATGGGGCAAAACTGGCTGGCCAGACCCTTTCTCGACGTCCGGCGCGATGCGATCCGGGCGCTCCTGGAAGAGCGCGGCATTGCCTGGAGCAACGACCCATCCAATGACGACATGCGCTATGAGCGCGTGAGGGTGCGCAAGGCACTTGCGGATGAGGCCGCTGTCGAGGCGCTATCGGCCCGCGTCGGCGCTCAGCTCGAAGAGCGCACCCGCCTTGCCTGCAAAGCACTGGACCTGTTTGAGGGCTCCTGCCGCATTTATGGCCGCACGGTCGCCGAGCTGGATGTCGGCGCGATGATGGCCAGCCGCGACGCCGCGCGTTATCTCGCCAACGTCATCATCCGCGTTTTTGGCGGCCGCCCGCACGGGCCGGGCACCGAGGTGCTTGAGGATGCCTTGGCGCTTGCCGCGGGGCCCTCCGGGGAGAGGATGACCGCGGGGCGCTGCCTGTTCGAGAAGCGCGGCAACAGCCTCTTTATTCTGCGCGAGAAGCGCGACCTTCCGGACCTTTTCGTGCCCGCGGGCGCTGTGGAGCTCTGGGACGGACGTTGGCAGGTCGATAACCGGTCGCTTGAGCCTGTCGTGGTGCGGCCGGCGTCTGTGAACGGGCCTGGTGACGTTCCGCATGTCTTTGCCGGACTTCCCGCCCGGATCGGCAACCTTGCCGCCGCCGTGCAGCCCTCGGCAAGCGGGCAGGGGGCGCTTTCGGCGGTTGGCCTCAGTCCCGCCTTCGCGCCGTTCGACCGGTTTCTGCCGGGTGTCGACGTCAGGCTTGCCAATGGCATTGCCAGTCGCTTCGGCCATCCCGGCTATGCCCTTCCGCTCAGGGTCTATTTGCGTTGAGAAAACGAAACTTGACGGCCGCTCGTCTTGGCAAGACATGGGACGAACCCTATGTTAGGCGTAATTCTGCGACGGTGTTTCCGTCGAACATATGATTTCGGGGAGTTTAATGAACCCAAACCTACGCAATATTGCGCTGTGGGCCATAATCGCGCTTCTGCTGGTCGCGCTGTTCAGCATGTTCCAGTCGACGCCGTCGCACAATGCTGCGACATCGGTGGCCTATTCGCAATTCGTCAGTGACGTTGATTCCGGCAAGGTCCGCGACGTGACGATTACCGGCAACAACATCACCGGCACCTATGGCGGCGGCAGTGGCTCGACTTTCCATACCTATGCCCCCGTCATCGACGATACGCTGCTGACCAAGCTGGAAAGCAATAACGTCCGCGTCACGGCCAAGCCGGTGAGCGATGGTTCCGGCGGCATTCTGAGCTATGTCGGCACGCTGTTGCCCATGCTGCTGATCCTTGGTGTCTGGCTGTTCTTCATGCGCCAGATGCAGGGTGGCTCTCGCGGTGCGATGGGCTTCGGCAAGTCGAAGGCCAAGCTTCTGACGGAAGCGCATGGTCGCGTCACCTTCGATGACGTTGCCGGTGTCGACGAAGCCAAGCAGGACCTTGAGGAGATCGTCGAATTCCTGCGCGACCCGCAGAAGTTCCAGCGCCTCGGCGGTCGCATTCCGCGTGGCGTGCTGCTGGTCGGCCCGCCCGGTACCGGTAAGACGCTTCTGGCGCGCTCCGTTGCCGGTGAGGCGAATGTGCCGTTCTTCACCATCTCGGGTTCCGACTTCGTTGAAATGTTCGTCGGTGTCGGTGCATCACGTGTGCGCGACATGTTCGAGCAGGCGAAGAAGAACGCACCCTGCATCATCTTCATCGACGAAATCGATGCGGTCGGTCGTCACCGCGGCGCCGGTCTCGGCGGCGGCAATGACGAACGCGAGCAGACGCTGAACCAGTTGCTGGTCGAGATGGACGGCTTCGAGGCCAATGAGGGCGTGATCCTGATTGCCGCGACCAACCGTCCCGACGTTCTCGACCCGGCACTGCTGCGTCCCGGCCGTTTCGACCGTCAGGTCGTGGTGCCGAACCCGGACATCGTCGGCCGCGAGCGCATCCTGAAGGTGCATGCCCGCAACACGCCGCTGGCGCCGAATGTCGACCTCAAGGTCGTCGCCCGCGGTACGCCCGGCTTCTCCGGTGCTGACCTGATGAACCTTGTCAACGAGGCCGCCCTGATGGCGGCCCGGCGCAACAAGCGTCTGGTTACCATGGCCGAATTCGAGGACGCCAAGGACAAGATCATGATGGGCGCCGAGCGGCGTTCCACCGCGATGACCGAGGCCGAGAAGAAGCTGACGGCCTATCACGAGGCGGGCCACGCCATCGTGGCGCTGAAGGTGCCGGTGGCGGACCCCGTCCACAAGGCGACCATCATTCCGCGTGGCCGTGCACTCGGCATGGTCATGCAGCTTCCCGAGGGCGATCGCTACTCGATGAGCTACAAGTGGATGATCTCGCGTCTGGCGATCATGATGGGCGGCCGCGTCGCCGAGGAGCTGACCTTCGGCAAGGACAACATCACCTCCGGTGCGTCCTCCGATATCGAGCAGGCGACCAAGCTTGCCCGCGCAATGGTGACGCAGTGGGGCTTCTCCGACGAGCTCGGCCATGTCTCCTATGGTGAGAACCAGCAGGAGGTGTTCCTGGGCCATTCGGTCTCGCAGTCGAAGAACGTCTCGGAAACGACGGCGCAGAAGATCGACAGCGAAATCCGCCGCCTGATCGACGAGGCCTACACCGAGGCTACCCGCATCCTGAAGGAAAACCACGACGGCTTCGTCGCGCTGGCGGAAGGCCTTCTCGAATACGAGACGCTGTCGGGCGACGAGATCAAGTCGATCCTGCAGGGCGAGAAGCCTTCGCGCGACCTCGGCGACGACACGCCGCCCTCGCGCGGCTCGGCGGTCCCTTCCATGGGCGCCAAGAAGGAGCCCGGCGGCGCCAAGCCCGCCGATCCTTCCGGCGAAGGCAAGGGCGACGGGTTCAAGCCGCAGCCAAACTGAGAACAAAAGGAACCGCCGGTCTCGACCGGCGGTTTTTTGTTGTCGAAGTCAGCCCTATACCTTGCCTCGTCATCCTCGAGCATGACCTTGAGACCCAAGCCGTGCGCGTGCTGAAGGGGCTTCCTGACCAATGCTCAGGTGGGCGCTCGGCTCAAGCTAAAGCGTGTGGCAGGCGGAGGGGCGAGGAGCATGGAGAAGCCGAAGGTCTGTGAGGCCATGGTCGCGAAGATCCAGGACTACATTCGCGCCAACTTCCCCAAGCTACTCCCGCCGAGGAGAAATACGACTAGCCAATGCGTCAATAAAAATGCGGCTGCCGCATGATGAGCGGCAACCGCATTTTTTCGTTATACCGGGCTCGTTGGACTGGCGAGGCCGCGAAGCTAGTCGGTGTTCAGGCCACGGTGCGGCGGATGATGCTGCCGGGCTCGACGTTCGACATCCGCACCGGGCCGTTTTCCATTCTCTCGACCAGCAGGTTAAGCGCCATGCCACCCTCGTGGACCGAGCGGGCGTAGTCGCAGAGCTTCTGGCTGCATGCCGGGTTCGCGCTCGACTCGGCCAGCAGCAGTTCGGAATAGCCGAGCACGGTTGTCAGCGAGGTACGGATTTCGGCGGAAGTATTGGGGGCGTCGATAGTGCTATGGGCGGGTGCTGACTGCTCCAGTCGAAGGGAGAGCGATGCGCATTTCTGTTCGAGCCTGCGCCGGGAAGCTGCGAGTTCGTTGATCTTTTGGCGCAGCCGCTCCTGTTCGGCCTGCAGGCGGTTCTGCTCGTCCTTGAAGCGGGTGATGTCGGTACCGACGGTAATGCGTTCGCCGCCATCGGTCTCGCTTTCGCAGAGCTGCAGCCAGGCGCCGTTCGGGCTCAGCACTTCGCTCAACTGGTCGGCCCCGGCCTGCGTGCGGCGCACAACCACCGATGCGGCCTCCCGCTCGCCTTCGATATCCTCGCGGCGGATGTTGCTGACACCGCCGTCGAGCGCATAGGCCTGCCGGAAGGCGCGGTTGGCGGCATCAAGCCGGCCATCCCTGTGCCAGAGCGCCAGCGCCTGCGGCAGCGCATCGATCGCCGCCTGCAGCCGGCCGGCGCGCTTCGTCGCCGCGTCAAGCGCATGGGCGTGACGGCCTGCAGCGCGGATGGCGGCGCCAGAGATGAACAGCTTGCCGCCCCGGAATGCGGCATGGGCACGGACATGGACCAGCGTGTGGCGGCCGTCCGCCGCCTTCAGGCGCAGGCTCGTTTCGATCACACCGTCATCGCTGGGGCGAAGGCTGCGGCCGAGGCCGGCGCGGTCGGCCGGATGGACCAGGCCCAGCAGAGCACGATAGGAGAGGGCGCGGCCTGCCGAACCGAAGCCGAGAACGGCGCTCGCCGAACCATCCAGAGCGACCGATTTTGTCCGCGCGTCGAAGGACCAGAGACCGGCATCGCCATTGGCAAGCATGGCATCGCGCAGGCGGCGTTCCTCACCCATCCGCCCGGTCACGCCGTCAGCCCGGTTGAGCTGGCCGTAATAGGCGTAGGTGACGACAAGAAGCAGCAGCGCCATCGCCGCAAACAGCGTGACGTTGAGGTTCACCTCCGCGCGCCATAGCGCGTTCATCCGGTTCATCGCGTGAAGCGCCACGACCATGCCGCCCTCGTCGCCGGCGAGATGCATGGACACCAGATAAGGAGCCCCGTCGATGCGCGTTTCGCTGACGGCGCCGGATGCTGTCCGGTGGGCGGAGATGAGGCCGGGAAACACGGAGGCGAGCGTTCTGCCGGCAAGGCTGTCGCTGGCGCCAGTGGCAGCAAGAACCTGCCCATCGGTATCGATGATCATCAGATCGGTATCAGGGTCGGCAAACGTGAGCGTCAGCAGGTCCTTCAGTGCCGCCTTCGCCGCCGGTGCGGCGGTGGGCGCAAACAGGGACGACTCGTCTTCCAGCGCCTTCAGCGCCATGGCGGCTGAAAGCGCTGTGGCCTGGTGCACGGCATCTTCCATGCGGGCGTGGGAGGAAATCAGCGAGAAGCCGCGGGCCAGCGCCACGGAGATGAGGAAGGCGATGATCAGGATGGGAATGGACTTCTTGAGGACCCGCTCGACAACCGGACGGTCGATGCCCGCCAGGTCATAAAGGCCCGGAAAGGCAGTGTCCTGCTCCCGCTCGGCCACCTGCGATACTCCGGATCCAGAGCGCAACTTCCCGTTGACTGCGGGCTTTCCCCACATGTCCGACTGTTTCATCTGCTTGTTCCCTCATGGTGATTCGCCAAATCGCCACTGCGAATCTGCCCTAATGAATCATTCGTGATTCGGCTTGTCCAGCACCCACCGGGAACCTTTTGTTAACCATATATCAAAAAAGGATTTTTTGTGTCGCGCGTGTGGCGAAAGGCGCGCGGCGGCGCGCCTTTCGTTCGGCTTCGGTTGTGTTGCGAGGACTCGAAACCGCTATTTTGGCAAGCCGGAATTCAGCTTTTCAACATCCGGTCAATAATGTCGCGCAGGTTGCGGGAAAGCGTCTCGTGACCCGCTATGCGTTCGAGCTCGGTACGTGCTTTCGCCTGCCGCCCGACCTCAAGCGCCTCAAACGAGCGCATCACCGTCATCAGCCGCGCGGTCAGGGTCGGGTTGCGCTTGTCGGCGTCGAGGATGAAATCGGCGAAGAAGCGATAGCCGGCGCCATCCGGGCGGTTGAAGCCTGTCGGATTGGACGAGGCGAAGGCGCCGACCAGGGCGCGCACACGGTTCGGATTTAGGGCATCGAAGGCTTCGTCCTGCATCAGGCGCTTGACCCGTTCGAGCGCCTCTTCGCCCGGGATGGTCGCCTGGGCGCCGAACCACTTGTCGAGCACCAGCGGTTCGCCGGCGAAGCGGTGGCGGAAATCGTCGAGCACCGCCGCGGTTTCCTCCGCATCCGGGAACTGATGGGCGAGAATCCGGAGCGCTGCGATCATGTCCGTCATGTTGGTGGCGGCATCATAGGCGGCGCGGGCGGCACCCGGCTCGTCGGTGGCGCTGGCGAGATAGGCGAGGGCGGTGTTGCGCAGCGCCCGCCGTCCCGCACTGTCAGCATTTGGGCTGAATTCCGTATCGCCGGAAAGTGCGTCCACCAGTTGCCGGAACCGCTCGGCGCCTTCGCGGGCCAGTGAACCGAACACCGTCCGCCGCGCCGCGTGGATCGCATCGGGGTCGATGTCGCGACCAAGCTCCCGGCCGATATCGAGCTCGCTCGGCAGCGTCAGGGCAAGTGCCCGGAAAGCGGGCTCCAGCGTCTCGTCTCCGGCGGTCTCGATCAGCGCCTCGGCCAGCGCGGGATCGACGGAGATCGGAGTGCCCGCCCTGACGGCGGCCGTCGCCTCCACCAGCGCCTGCAGCGCCAGCCCGTTGATCGCGTCCCAGCGGGCGACGAGATCGGTTTCGAAACGTGCGATCGCCATCCGGTCGTCGCGGCTCTGCTCGAAGTTGACCTTCACCGGCGCGGAGAAATCGCGGTTGACGGAGATTGCCGGCCTGGCGCCAATGCCCTTGAAGACGAAGGTCTGTTCCGCTTCGGTCAGATGAAGCACGTCCTCGGTACGCTCGCCGCCCGAAACCGCACTCGGCTCCATGCCGTCGCCATTCGGGCCGATGAGGCCGACGCGCAGCGGAATGTGGAGCGGCTTCTTCTCCTTCTGGCCCGGTGTCGGCGGGGTCTTCTGCTGCAGCGTCAGCGACAGCGTCGACGCCGCCTCGTCATAGGCGCTTTGGACGGAGATTACCGGCGTTCCGGCCTGATGGTACCAGAGCGCGAAATGGCTGAGATCGCGGCCGGTCGCATCCTCGAAGCACTTCAGATAGTCCTCGATGGTCACCGCGCCGCCGTCGTGGCGCTCGAAGAACAGGTCGAGGCCCCTGCGGAAATTGTCAGTGCCGAGCAGCGTCGCGATCATCCGCGAGACTTCCGAGCCCTTCTCGTAGACCGTCGTGGTGTAGAAATTGTCGATCTCCAGATACTGGGTCGGCCTGACGGGGTGGGCGAGCGGGCCGCCGTCTTCCGGAAACTGGTTGGCGCGCAGGAACTTCACCTCGTCGACGCGCACAACGGGCCGCGTGCGCTGGTCGGCGGTGAACTCGTGTTCGCGATAGACGGTCAGCCCTTCCTTAAGGCTGAGCTGGAACCAGTCCCGGCAGGTGATGCGGTTGCCGGTCCAGTTGTGGAAGTATTCGTGCGCGACAACGGCCTCGATCCGCAGATAGTCGTCGTCGGTCGCGGTCTCGGGATCGGCCAGGATCAGGCGGTCGTTGAAGATGTTGAGACCCTTGTTCTCCATCGCCCCCATGTTGAAGTCCGACACCGCGACGATCATGAAGATGTCGAGGTCGTACTCTCGGCCGAAGCGTTCCTCGTCCCAGCGCATGGCGCGCTTCAGCGAATCCATCGCATAGTCGGCGCGGTCGGCCTTGCCGTGCTCGACATAGATCCGCAGCGTCACCGCGCGGCCCGACATGGTGGTGAACTGGTCCTCGATCATTGCAAGGTCGCCCGCGACAAGGGCGAAGAGATAGGAGGGCTTGGGGAAGGGGTCGTGCCACTTCGCCATGTGGCGGCCATCCTCGAGGTTGCGTTCCTCGATCAGGTTGCCATTCGAGAGCAGCAGCGGGCAGCTTTCCTTGTCGGCGATGATCGTCACGGTGTAGACGGCGAGAACATCCGGCCGGTCGTAGAAATAGGTGATCCGGCGAAAGCCCTCGGCCTCGCACTGAGTCGAGAACAGGCCGGAGGTCCGATAGAGACCGAGAAGCTGGGTATTGGCGGAGGGATTGATGCGGGTTTTCACCGTAAGCGTGAAACTTCCGCTTTCCGGCAGACCGTGGACAGTGAGCCCGTCCGCGGCAGCTTCATAGCGCTCCGGTGCCAGCGGCTTGCCGTCGAGCGCAAGTCCCGCAAGTTCCAGGCTGTCGCCATCAAGCGTGAGCGGGGCGTCGGCTGGGCTGCCGGGGCGGCGGGAAAGGCGGATTTCGCTGCCGACCGTCGTCATCTCGGCGCCCAGTTCGAAAATCAGGTCGACCGTCTCGATGATGAAGTCGGTCGGGCGGTAATCCTTCAGGTAGACGGTCTTGTCGGCACTCATGGTATTCCTCTTGTGTGTTCCGGCCCGCATCGGGGCGTCCGGCCGCGCATAACAAAGCGCCGAATGCGTGCGATTGCAAATTGTTGTCGCCAATATCCGGTTGTCTTTGCCATCTTTGTCAAAACTGGCGTAAGGATGAGGCAAAACAATGCCGGGCCGAGGCACGGCGAACCCCGAGAAGCACGTTTCTGATGCCCTTCGATCCGAACGCCGATCCCGTCCGCGGTATCGTTCTGAAGCTCCTGTCCATCATCGCGTTTCTGGGCATGCAGACCTGCATAAAGCTTGCCGGCGACGGGCTGGCACCGGGACAAGTCACGTTCTTCCGCTCGCTCTTTGCCGTGATACCGATTCTCGCCTATCTCGCCTGGCGCCACGAACTGGCGGGGGCCTATCGCACCGAAAGGCCGTTCGGCCATTTCCTGCGAAGCATTATCGGCATCACCTCCATGGGCATGGGGTTTTACGGGGTGATGCATCTGCCGCTGCCGGAGGTCATCGCGCTTGGCTACGCAACGCCGCTGCTGTCGGTCGCCTTCGCGGCCCTTCTGCTTGGCGAGGTCGTGCGTGCCTATCGCTGGACGGCCGTCGGCGTCGGCCTGTTCGGGGTGATGATCATTTCCTGGCCGAAACTGACGCTGTTCCGCCAGGGTGGGCTCGGATCGGAGGAGGCGCTTGCCGTGGCGCTTGTGCTGGTCGGCGCCATAATCGGCGCATTGGCGATGATCCAGGTGCGTCGCCTGCTGGTGACCGAGAGAGGGCCGACCATCGTTTTGTATTTTTCGGTCTATGCGGCGCTTCTTTCGCTACTAACCATCCCGTTCGGCTGGGGCAGCATGTCCTGGACGGCCATCTTGATGCTGATCGGTTCCGGGCTGTTCGGTGGCGCGGGCCAGATCATGATGACCGAGTCCTATCGCTTTGCCGATGCCTCGACGATCGCGCCCTTTGACTACACCTCGATCATCTTCGGCATCATCATCTCCTATTTCGTCTTTGCCGAAATACCGACCGGAAGCACGCTCTTCGGCTCCGTCTTCGTGGTGGGGGCCGGGATCTTCATCATCTTCCGCGAACACAGGCTCGGGCTGGAGCGACGCCGGCTGCGTCGCGTCTCGAATTCTTCAGGAAACTGATCCTATTCCGCAGCGGGGCGGTGCTCGCTCGGCGGATCGAGGCTTGCCGCGGCGTCTTCCTCGTAGTCGACGGCGATGCTGCCGGCGGGATCGGTGCCGCGCATCGGCAGGGCGATCGCATGGAAGTCTGCACGTTCTTCCGGCGATACGGTCGGATTGCCGCGCTTGATGCGCCATGCCGCGTAGCCGGCATAGATCAGGAAGCCGGCAGCGAGATAAAGGGTGAGGCCCCTTGGTCCGAAAACCTCCATGGCGCCGCCGCCGATGAGCGGCCCCGCGACGGTCCCGAGGCCGTAAAGCACCATCAGCGAGCTCGAAATCATCACATATTCGCTCGGATCGGCGCGGTCGTTGGCATGGGCGACATTGAGGGCATAGATCGGGTAGAGCATCGAGCCGACGATGAATGCCGTGCCATAGAGCAGGTAGGGCGTCGCGGCACTCATCAGCGACATGGCAAGGGCCGCGACGACGCCGATGGCGCCGCAGGCGACCATGACATAGCGGCGGTCGGTCCTGTCCGATATCCGGCCGATCGGGATCTGGCCCAGCGCGCCACCGGCAAGCACAGCGGCAAGCAGGGTGGCACCCTCGGCGGTCGAGAAGCCGCTCCCGGTGGTGTAGACGCCGCCGAGGCTCGCCCAGGTTCCGGAGAGAATGCCCGCCAGGATGGCGCCGACGAAGGCCACCGGCGAGCGGCTATAGAGCCGCCCGAGGCCGAGCTGGACCTGCGCGATCGGTGCCGGCGACTGCGCCGTCGACAAGGCTGTCGGCAGGATGGAGATTGCGAACACCATGCCGCAGATGATGAAAAGCGTCGTCGTGTTGGGGTCACCCAGCGGCACGAGATACTGGCCGCCAATGGCACCGGCGAGCGTGACGATCATGTAGATCGAGAACACCGAGCCGCGCGTGTCGTTGGTCACCCGCTCGTTCAGCCAGCTCTCGATGACGAGGTAACAGCCGGCGACGGCAAAGCCTGCAACCGCGCGAAAGGCGATCCAGGCCTGCCATTCGACGATCAGCGAGCTCGCAAGGATGGAGACGGTCAACAGCGTCAGCAGCGCGCCGAACACGCGAATATGGCCGACGCGGAGCACCAGCTTCGGGGTCAGCAGGCAGGAAAGCGTGAAGCCCACCGTATAGCCTGTCGCCGTCATCGAGATCAGGAACGGCGTCCAACCTTCGGCCACCGAGCGCACCGGTACGAGGTAGTTCATCAACCCGTAGCCGACCATCATCAGAAGGGTGGAAAGCATCAGGCTGGCAATGGAAACAAGGCTGACTAGCATCGGCGCGACTCATTCTGTGTGGCCGGGACTGTGCGCGGTGGCGCGGCGCTCGGGCGCCCGAATTTGCACGGCCGTATAAAGACTTCGTTGATGCCCTTCAAGCACGGATTTGTCACGGCAGGATAAATGTGCATTGTCAGCCAGGCAAATGACAGCGATAAAGGGACTCCCCAGTGCGCAAACCGAGCTTCGCCGACCATTTCTGACATGCCTATTCCGATCGAAGCCATCGCCTCGCATCCCCATTATCTGTTGCTATTATCCGAGTACGGCAAGAAACTTGCCGCGCTTTACGACGAAAATCAGCGTCTCGGCGCCAATCTCGGCTTCCAGCGGCGGTGGTTGATGAGCCAGGCGGCCCTTGCACTCGCCTGGGACGGGGAGAACCGGCTCACGGTCTCGAACCTTGTTGAGGCGCTCGTTCCCTTCAAGGTGGCGAGCCCCAACACCATTCGCGATTTCGTCGACGAATCTGTGAAGTATGGCTTCATCGAGCCCGACCCCGCGCGCGCCTCCATCCGTCCGCGCTACTGGCGGCCGACCGGCCCCGTCGTGGAGACGGTGGCGCAGTGGCTCTATGCCAATCTCGCCATGCTCGACGCCCTCGATGGCGGTGACCGCAGGCTGCGGTTTGCTGAAGATCCTGGCATCGTGACGCGCTTGCAGCCGCGTTTTGCCTGGAATTCGCTCCGCGACCCGCGTTGGCGGGAGCCACCGGCACGGATCGGCCTGTTGCAGCGCTCGATTTCCGGCGGCCTGGTGATGGACACGATCATCATCGATGTCGGTGATCAGCCGCGCGGCACGGAGCGCTTTATCATTCCGGCGATCGATGCCCGCGAAATGGCCGGCCGCATCCTGATTTCGCGAACCCATCTGCAACGTGTCCTGCGCAAGGTCATCAGCGCGGGTGGTCTCGGCTGGACTGGTCGAGCATTCGACAGTGACATGTGGGTCGATAGCGCTTTCATCGATGAATATTGTGGCTGGCAGGCCGTCAAGTCGCACTATATCGATGAAGCCTTCGAGTGGGCGACGCGTCCATAATTGAGCCACCGCTATTGCCGATCTTCTGGGCCGGGAAAAGGACGTGACAAAAAACAACTGGTTTCGCGCGTAGATTTGTATTCCTGTCGCTTAAGATGCAGTTTACCTTGCAGGGCTAGGATGGCAGCTCGACGATGCGGCGTTGGGGGCCTTCTGTCTTGCGAAGCCATCGACTGAACACACGGATGAGCATGATGAATTCTGAAGCGCCGCAAAACGCTGATCGACAACCCGTCGTTCAGACCATCAATCAGGCACCCGAGGCGGTGCTGCTGGTCGATCTTGACGGCGTGATCGAGGTTGCCAATGCGGCGGCCGAAACGCTTTTCGACACCGAAGGTAGCGAGCTTTCCGGCTATGCGCTGAATTCGTGGTTCGCCGGGGAAGATGCTGCGCATGTCACTGAGGCCGTTGCCAGGGTGGTTGCGGACGATCCCGGCAGTCGCCTCGAAGAGGTGACAGCCGACATGGCTGGAGCGCCGTATCGCCGCGTCCGTCTCTCGATCGCGCGGATGCGCCACCGCAACGGCCTCTGCGTCGTTCTCAACCGCGTCGCAGGCGCGGCGCCGGTGCGTGCGAAGATGCCGCGTGTGGCAGAACCGAACTTTGAACCTGAACCGCCCATGGCGGCCGCGACGAAGCCGCAACTTGCTCCGCAGTCGACGATTTTTGCGCATGAGCCGAAGCCAGCCGAAACGATGAAGCCTGCTGCTACGCCCCGCGCTGAGGCGGCGCCCGAAGCCGATCCAGCCCATCACGCGCAGCGCCATTTTGACGCCGTGCCTGTTTCGCGCCCTGAGGGCCCGGCCGCCGCACCGTTCACGCCGCCGGTCGCTCCCGGTCGACGCGATATCTATGCAGAATTTGAATCGGTCCGCGATCGCCGCGAGCGCGAGCATGAAATCCCCGAGATCTCGCCGGCGAAGTGCCTGCAGGAGGCCCTGCGCCAGAACCGCCCGCTGGCGGATTCTGAAAGTGTCACCTTGAGCGCGGCGGTCGATGATGGTGGTGTCCGCGTGCCGCTCGATGAGGAAGCGCTGATGACGCTCTTCCGCACGCTGGTCGAACGGCAGATCGTGGTGACGCCGCTTTATTGCGATGCCGGGATCAGGCTCGAACCGGCGGGCAGCGGCTTCGTCGCGCGCTTCAGCGATATTGGGCGCGGGCTTTCGGAGCAGGAACTCGACAAGCTCTTCCGCCAGCCCGATCTGGCGCTGGGCATTTCGCATACCGGGCTCGTCGAGGCGCGCACGGCCGCTGGCAGGCTCGGCCTCGGCTTTGATGTGGAAACCGCCATCGAAGGTGGCACTGCGGTCGTCCTGCGCTACGAGCGATAGGACCGCTCCGCCTTCCGACCCCTTAGAGGCCGTTTCAGCTGTTTTCTTGAGGCATTTCCACGGAGGCCATCAGGCGCTCCGGCGGGGGTGTTTTCAGAATCAAAAAGCCCCGCGAAGACGCGGGGCATTCCAGCTTCACTCATTCGGCCCTTGCAGGAAGGGTCGCTGATCTTGCGGCGCGCTCTTCAAGCGAGCCTGCAGGCGTATCAGACGCCCATCGCACGCAGTGCGGGGCGAAGCGCGCTCGCATCGTGGTGGCGACCGGAGCGGCAGAAGCCCTTGGCCATTGCCCGGTCGATGCCGCGCTGGCCATGATAGCCGTTGGTCGAGCGTCCGAGTTCCAGAGAAAGGCGTGCGTTCTGCATCAGTGAAGCGTCCATGTCTTCGTAAGGTTTCATTTGCCTTGGTTCCGTTATCCGTATCCTCCCAAGACATGTACCGTTATCCCTGATTGGGCGGTCGCGGGCAATGCGGTTTGACGAAACACAGCTATGCGCGGTGTGCATGCCAAAGGCGCAGGCGTTAACGATGCGTAAATATTTGGCAGTCAGCCGAGCGCCTTGCGAAAGGCGAGAAGGTCCTGCCAGGCCAGCTTCTTGTTTGCGGGAGCGGCGAGCAACTCCGATGGCGCGAAGGAGACGAGCGCCGTGACCTCGCTGCCGCCGATCTGCAGCGTCTGCCACTGGCCCCTGAGATCGAACACCGTCTTCTGACGGTCGATCAGCATGCGGCTGGCGAAATTGCCGAGCACCAGCAACAGCTTGGGTTCGGCAAGCGCGATCTGCCGCTCCAGGAACGGCAGGCAGATATCGGTTTCGGATGGCGTCGGGGCGCGGTCGCCGGGCGTGCGCCAGGGAATGGCCGTGGTCACGCCGACCGCATCGCGGGAGAGATCGATGGCAGAGAGCATCAGTTCGAAGAGCCGGCCCGCCTTGCCGGACATTGCTTCGCCGGCACGGTCGTCATCGCCGGTCGGAAAACCGCAGACAGCCATGATCCCGGTCTCGGGCAGGCCCTCGAGCGCGATGGTGGAACGGGCGTTGTGTCGGAGATTGCAGCCGCCGAAGCCTTCGAGCACGGTCCTGAGTTCCGGGAGCGAACGGGCGCTCTCCGCTGCAAAGCGGGCATCCGAGACCGCCTTGTCGTCGGGAACCGTTGTCTGCGCGCCCGGCGCAGTGACGATGGAGGCAGCCGGTTGCGGCCTCTCACGCGGCGGCGCCTGACGGCTGGGTGCGGCGCGTTCCTGGCGCGGCGGTGCTGCATCGGCCATCTCTGCGGCGGCCATCAGGTTTGCCGCCTCGTCCTCCATCAGGCATTCCACGCCGGCATCGGCGAAGAAGGCGAGGAGGGCTGCTGCTTCCCTTGCTGTCAGATGGTCTGCGCTCATCATGTGCTGTTCTACCATGCCGGAGCCGCCGGGCGAAAGCCCGGCCTCACACCGTGCGCGTCGCTCCGCCGTCGCAACGGATCATGCCGCCGGTGACATAGCTTGCCTGCTTCGAGCACAGGAAGGCTGCGACGCTTGCAAATTCCTCGACGCGGCCAAGGCGACCTGCCGGGATCGAGGCGAGCGAAGCCTTGCGGACCTCCTCCAGGCTCTTGCCGGAACGCGTCGCATTGGCGTCGTCGAGTTCATCGATGCGGTCGGTGTGGATGCGTCCGGGCAGCAGCATGTTGGCGGTGATGCCGGAGGCGGCCACCTCGGTCGAAAGCGTCTTGTTCCAGCCGACGAGGGCCGAGCGCAACGTGTTGGAGAGCGCGAGGTTGGGGATCGGCTCAACGACGCCGCCGGAGGCGACGGTGAGGATGCGGCCCCAGCCCTTCTCCTTCATCTTCGGCACGACCCTGTTGGTCAGCGTGATCACCGGCAGCACCATGGAATTGAAGAAGGCGGTGAGTTTTTCCGGCGACATTTCGGCGACGCCGCCCGGCGTCGGGCCGCCGCAATTGTTGACCAGGATGTCGATGCCGCCGAGCTTTTCCTCGGCCGCGGCCAGAAGCGTTTCGACGAAATTGCCGTCGGAAAGGTCGGCGACCACGAAATCGGCCTTGCCTGGCGTGGTCTCGTTGATCGCCTTGCAATTGGCCTGCAGCCGGTCGGGCGTGCGCCCGCAAAGCAGAACATGTGCGCCTTCCTTGGCCAGCGCCTCGGCGATACCGGCGCCAAGCCCGCGCGAGGAGGCCAGCACGACGGCCTTCTTTCCGGAAATACCGAAATCCATGGGTTCACTCCTGTTTTCGCAATTCGCACCGCCGGGGAAGGAGAGGGGCGGTTGTTCCCGCTGAACATAGACGCCCGCGGTGTCGTTATTCAATCATTATCGGACGCCTGAGCGGAGGCGCGTCAGTTCGCCTTGTGGAAACTTGCTGCGAAAGACGCTAGAAAGGTCAACCAAATCGGGGGGCTTCCCCGGTCATCAGGAAAGGGACGTCATGGCCGAGCCGGAACGCGAAAGCATGGAATTCGATGTGGTGATTGTCGGGGCCGGCCCTGCGGGGCTCTCTGCCGCCATCCGCCTCAAGCAGCTCAATCCGGAGCTTTCGGTCGTGGTGCTCGAGAAGGGCGCCGAAGTGGGGGCTCACATCCTCTCCGGCGCGGTTGTCGATCCCGTCGGCATCGACAGGCTCTTGCCGGACTGGCAGGCCGATGACAGCCATCCGTTCAAGACGCCGGTGACAAAGGACCGCTTCCTGCTGCTCGGGCCGGCCGGTTCGCTTCCGCTGCCCAATGTCTTCATGCCGCCGCTGATGAACAATCACGGCGCCTATATCGTCTCGCTTGGCAATGTCTGTCGCTGGCTCGCCGGCAAGGCCGAAGAGCTCGGTGTCGAGATCTATCCGGGTTTTGCCGCAGCCGAGGTGCTCTATGACGATGCTGGCGCCGTCATCGGCGTCGCGACCGGCGACATGGGGGTCGAGCGCGATGGCACCCATGGTCCGAACTATACGCCCGGCATGGCGCTTCTCGGCAAGTATGTGCTGATCGGCGAGGGCGTCCGCGGATCGCTGGCCAAGCAACTGATCGCGAAGTTCTCCCTCGACGAAGGGCGCGAGCCGCAGAAATACGGCATCGGCCTCAAGGAGCTGTGGCAGGTGAAGCCGGAGCATCACAAGCCCGGTCTCGTCCAGCATTCCTTCGGTTGGCCGCTCGACAGCAAGACCGGTGGCGGTTCGTTCCTCTATCACCTCGAGGACAATCAGGTGGCGGTCGGTTTCGTCGTCCACCTGAACTACAAGAACCCCTATCTGTTTCCCTTCGAGGAATTCCAGCGGTTCAAGACGCACCCCGCGATTGCGCCAGTGTTCGAGGGTGCCAAGCGGCTTTCCTACGGTGCCCGCGCCATTTCCGAAGGCGGCTACCAGTCCGTGCCGAAGCTCGCCTTTCCGGGCGGCGCACTGATCGGATGTTCGGCCGGCTTCGTCAACGTGCCGCGCATCAAGGGTTCGCACAATGCCGTGCTCTCCGGCATGCTGGCGGCCGAACGCGTCGCCGAGGCCATCGCCGCCGGCCGGGCCAATGACGAGATTGCCGAAATCGAGACCGACTGGCGCGACAGCGCCATTGGTCAGGACCTGAGGAAGGTCCGCAACGTCAAGCCGCTCTGGTCGAAGCTCGGCACCTATGCCGGCATCGCCCTTGGCGGCCTCGATATGTGGACGAACACGCTGTTCGGCTTCTCGGTGTTCGGCACGCTTGGCCACGGCAAGACCGATGCGGAGGCACTTGAGCCTGCGGCCAAGCACAAGCCGATCGAATATCCGAAGCCAGACGGTGTGCTCACCTTCGACCGGCTCTCCTCGGTGTTCCTGTCCAACACCAATCACGAGGAAGACCAGCCGGTGCACCTCAAGGTGAAGGACATGGCGCTGCAGAAGACGTCCGAACTCGGCGTCTATGCCGGCCCCTCGGCACGCTACTGTCCCGCCGGCGTCTATGAATGGGTCGAGGAGGATGGCGAGAGGAAGTACGTCATCAACGCCCAGAACTGCGTGCACTGCAAGACCTGCGACATCAAGGATCCGAACCAGAACATCAACTGGGTGCCGCCGCAAGGCGGCGAAGGTCCGGTCTATCCGAACATGTGATCGCAGCTCGGTGCCGGTGGCGCGGGAACGCACCGCCGCCTCTGCGCGTTATCGAACGGGTATCATGACGATACCCGTTATTTTGAAATCGCGCCCGCATCGCCGGGCGCAGCGGCAGAGGGCCAGACATGCATCTCAAGGGCATTTTCAATCGCGACGGCGGGACGTTCAAGACCACCGATATGGATGCCTTTCATGAAATGGCCACTAGGATATTCACCGATGCCGGCCATCATTTCGACTGCGATATCGTCTCCGGCAACGAAGTCGAGGATGCCATTCGCTCGACGGCCGATGCCCGCAGCTTCGACGGCATGATCGTCGGCGGCGGCGATGGCACGGTCTCGCTGGCAACCGGCGTGCTCTACGGCCATGACAAGCTTCTGGGCGTCGTGCCGGCCGGAACGATGAACCTCTTTGCCCGCAGCATTGGCCTGCCGCTCGATATCGAGGATGCGCTTTCCGTTCTTGCCAATGGCAAGCCCGCCAAGGTCGATGTTGCCACGATGAACGGCCGGACGTTCATTCACCAGTTCTCCGCCGGCCTGCATGCGACCATGATCAGGAACCGCGAAGGCATCGAATATTCCTCGCGGTTCGGCAAGATTTCGGCGAGCACGCGCGCCTGGATTGATTCTCTGATGTCGGTGCCGGAAATGCATGTCCGGTACGAAAGTCCGGAGAGGAGCGGGGAGGGCGTATTTTCCCTTGTCGGCGTTTCCAACAACCGCATTCACAGCAATGCCCTTCCGTTCACCGACCGGCCGCAGGGCGGCGTGCTTGCGGTCTACCTGGTGAAGGCGGTTGAGCTCGATACGGTGGCTGGTCTGGTGATGGACTTTTTCGCGGGCCACCTCGAGAACAATGAGAACGTCATCATGTTCGAGACAGACCGCATCGACATCGAATTTCTCGAGGGCACCATCGACCAGTCGATCGACGGCGATCCGCTGGACGAAGTCCGCTCCGTCAGCCTCGAGCAGCATCCGCGCGCCATCAATGTGATCGTGCCGGCGGATAGTGAATTGTCCTGACGGGTTTTACCCCCGGCGCCTGGTTCCTCGGGTCAAGCCCGAGGATGGCGCCCGTAAGAGGGTGAGCCGGTAACGGCCGGTCTACCAAAACGAAAGGCGACGTCACGGGACGTCGCCTTTGTGGTTTTGGCCTTGAACGGTGCGGGCGATGCTCGAGCGGTCAGTGCAGGATCTGGCTGAGGAACAGCTTGGTGCGCTCATGCTGCGGGTTGTCGAAGAACTCGGCCGGCGAATTCTGTTCGACGATCTGGCCCTGGTCCATGAAGATCACGCGGTTGGCGACCTGGCGGGCGAAGCCCATTTCGTGGGTCACGCACAGCATGGTCATGCCTTCCTCGGCGAGCCCCACCATGGTGTCGAGCACTTCCTTGATCATTTCCGGGTCGAGAGCCGAGGTCGGCTCGTCGAACAACATGATCTTCGGGTTCATGCACAGCGAGCGGGCGATCGCCACGCGCTGCTGCTGGCCGCCGGACAGCTGGCCGGGATACTTGTCCGCCTGCTCGGGGATCTTCACCCGCGTCAGGTAGTGCATCGCGATTTCCTCTGCCTGCTTCTTCGGCATCTTGCGCACCCAGATCGGGGCGAGCGTGCAGTTTTCCAGGATCGTCAGATGCGGGAACAGGTTGAAGTGCTGGAACACCATGCCCACCTCGCGGCGGATCTCGTCGATCTTCTTCAGATCGTCGGTCAGCTCGATATTGTCGACGACGATGTTGCCCTTCTGGTGTTCCTCCAGCCGGTTGATGCAGCGGATCATCGTCGACTTGCCGGAGCCGGAAGGCCCGGCGATGACGATGCGTTCGCCCTTCATCACTTTCAGGTTGATGTCGCGCAGGACGTGGAAATCACCATACCACTTGTTGACGTGGACAAGCTCGACAGCGACCTCGGTGTCCGAGACGGTCATATGGGAAGTGTCAACGGTGTGTGCCGTGTCGACCATGGTTGGAACCCCTGTTCTAGTGTCTGTGTCCGGTGTCGAGATGGCGTTCCATGAAGCTGGAATAACGTGACATACCGAAGCAGAAAATGAAGAAGACGAAACCGGCGAAGATAAGGCCGGTGATCGGCGTGACCGGAGAAGCCCAGCTCGAATCGGTGAAGTTGAACTTGATGATGCCCAGCAGGTCGAACATGCCGATGATCGAGACCAGCGAGGTGTCCTTGAAGATCGAGATGAACTGGTTGACGATCGCCGGGATGACCAGCTTGATCGCCTGCGGCAGGATGATGAGCCGCATGGTCTGCCAGTAGCCGAGACCGAGCGAAGCTGCGCCCTCGAACTGTCCCTTCGGCATCGCCTGCAGGCCGCCGCGGATCGTTTCCGCCATATAGGCGGAGATGAACAGCGACACGCCGACGATGGCACGCAGGAACTTGTTGATCGTCATGCCTTCCGGCAGGAACAGCGGCAGCATAACGCTTGCCATGAACAGGATGGTGATCAGCGGCACGCCGCGGACCACCTCGATGAACATGATCGAAAGCGTCCGGATCACCGGCATTTTCGAGCGTCGCCCAAGCGCCAGGATGATGCCGAGCGGCAGCGATACGGCGATTGCGAAATAGGAGAGGATGAGGGTGACCATCAGCCCGCCCCAGTCCGAGGTATCCACGATCCGAAGGCCGAAACCGCCGTAAAGCAGGAAGAAGGAGACGATCGGCAGGGCGATGAACAGCGCAAATGCGTTCCAGCCCTTGTGCGGCGCCTTTGGCATCAGCATCGGGATCAGCAGCAGCGTGAAGACGATGGCGACGAGAATCGGCCGCCAGAGTTCGGAATCCGGATAGCGGCCGAAGAGGATCTGGTCGAACTTTGCGCCGATGAAAGCCCAGCAGGCACCACTCCAGCCATCCGGCCGGATGCCGCCCTGGGCAAGGGTAGCGCAGGCGGTACGGTCCGTGCCCGTCCATGCCGCGTCGAGGAACAGCCAATTCACCATCGGCGGTACGGCCCAGATCAGGAAGATGATGGCGAGGATGGTGAGGAAGGCATCCTTCGGCGTTGCGAAAAGATTTCCCCTCAGCCAGTGGACGAAGTTGCCTTCTTTTTCCGGAGCAGGCTGCTGCGCCTGCATTTCCTTGCGCACATAGGCGATGTCATGGGCCATATCAGCGCTCCACCAGTGCCATCTTGGCGTTGAACCAGTTCATGAAGATCGACGTCAGGATGCTGAGCGTCAGGTAGATGATCATCCAGATGATGACGACCTCGACGGCCTGTCCGGTCTGGTTGAGCACGGTCTTGCCGACGGCGACGATATCGGCATAGCCGATGGCGACGGCGAGCGAGGAGTTCTTTGTCAGGCTTAGATATTCACTGGTCATCGGCGGAATGATGATGCGCATGGCCTGCGGCACGACGACGAGCCGGGTGACCTTGCGCGGATGAAGGCCGAGTGCATTTGCAGCTTCGGTCTGGCCCTTCGGCACGCCGAGAATGCCGCCACGGATGATTTCAGCCATGAAGGCGGCCGTATAGAGCGACAGGGCGAGATAGAGCGACATGAATTCCGGGCCGAGAACGGCGCCGCCGGTCAAGTTGAACCGACCCTTTTCCGGAATGTCGAAGCTCACCGGCATGCCGGCAATGAAATAGGCAATGACGGGCAGGAGGATGATGATGGCGACGCTGGTGGTGAAAACCGGAAACTGCTGACCGGTTGCCATCTGGCGCCTGTGCGCCCAGATCGACAGCGCGACCACGGCAGCGATGGCGACGAGGAGGGCAACGCCGATCAGCCACGAGCCTGCCTCGAAGACCGGGCTCGGAAAGGCAAGCCCGCGATTGTTGAGATAGAAGTCGAGCGGCAGCGAAATCGAATCGCGCGCGGCCGGCAGCAGCGAGAGCACGCCGGTGTAGAAGAAGAAGATGACCAGCAGCGGCGGAATGTTGCGGAACACCTCGACATAGACCTGGCTCAGCTTGGCGACCAGCCAGTTCGAGGAGAGACGACCGACGCCGACGATAAAGCCGATGATCGTTGCGGTGATGATACCGGCAATGGAAACGATGATCGTGTTGATGATGCCGACGATGAGCGCGCGGCCATAGGTCATGTCGTTGTTGTAGTCGATCGGGGTCTGGGCAATGTCAAAGCCGGCGCGATTGTCCAGAAAGCCGAAGCCCGAGGCGATGCCGGCAGCATTGAGGTTCCGGATCGTATTATCCGCGACCCACCAGACAAAGCCGACGACCAAGATCACCGTCAACAGCTGGTAGAAAAAGCCTCTGACGGCAGGATTGTAGATAAGCGCAGCGAAACGCGACTCCTCAAAAGGAGCAGAGCTAGTGGATTCAGCCATGTTTTCCCCGGTTGCCGTACAGGCTTTTTATTGTGACCCGAGGCGCGCTCGGCGCGCCTCGGGCATTTCGGAGATATTCCGTCGTCGATCGCCTTAGCGGATCGGCGGGCCGTACTGCAGGCCGCCATTGGTCCACAGAGCGTTCAGGCCGCGCTCGATCTTGAGCGGGCTGCCGGCACCAACGTCCTTGTCGAAGATTTCGCCGTAGTTGCCGACGAGCTTGATGACATTGTAGGCCCACTTTTCGTCAAGACCAAGGTCAGCGCCGAGCTTGCTGTCGGTTTCCGTGCCGATCAGACGCTTGATGCCCGGGTTGTCGGAGGTTTCAACGAATTCGTCGATGTTTTCCGAGGTGATGCCGAATTCTTCAGCATTGAGCATCGCGTAGTGGACCCAGGAAATGATGTCGCCCCACTGGTCGTCGCCCTGGCGCCATGCCGGGCCAAGCGGCTCCTTGGAAATGATTTCCGGAAGGATGACGTAGTTGTCCGGGTCCGTCAGCGTCAGACGGATGGCATAAAGGCCCGACTGGTCGGTCGTGTAGACGTCGCAACGGCCCTGGTTGAAGGCGTTGTTGACGTCTTCAAGCGCTTCGAAGACGACCGGGTTGTAGTCCATGCCGTTGGCGCTGAAGTAGTCAGCGAGGTTCAGCTCGGTGGTGGTGCCGGACTGAACGCAAACGGCTGCACCGGAGAGTTCCTTGGCCGACGATACGCCGAGATCCTTCGGTACCATGAAGCCCTGGCCGTCATAGTAGTTGACGGTGCGGAAATCGAGACCCAGCGAGGTGTCGCGCGACAGCGTCCAGGTGGTGTTGCGGCTCAGCATGTCGACTTCGCCGGACTGCAGCGCCGGGAAACGGTCGGTTGCCGTCAGAGCGACGAAATTCACCTTGTCGGGATCGCCGAAGATCGCTGCGGCGACCGCGCGGCAATAATCGACGTCCAGACCGGACCAGTTCCCCTCATTGTCAGGCGCGGAAAAACCCTGCAGGCCAGTGCTGACGCCGCAGGTCAGAGATCCCTTTGACTTGACGTCCTCAAGTGTCGTGGCCGATGCGGCGTGAGCGCCGAGGCCGAAGACTACTGCGCCGCCGATCGCGGCCGACAGAAGCGTCTTTTTCATTTTCCCAACCTTTGTTTATCATTGAAAATCAAACCGCCATCCCCACGATCAGAAATCAGGCGCCAGCGGCCACTGCCCGCAAACCCCTCGGTGCGAGCGCGGTTATCACAGTCGTAATTTTCCAGATGGTCAATACTCGGTGCGGAAAAATGGTATGAATTGTGAAAAAACGTCCATTTTAGGTCAAAATTTGAGCATGATTTTAAAAACTAAGCATATTGATGCTGGAAAAGACGGCAGCTTTCCTTGCTAATAGTTCAGTCTTTTCAGAAGGCTGATCGGCCCGCCGCCAACGACTTGACCGATGCCCGCCGAGGGTCGAAAACGCTGACTCTGAGCTTCCTCCCACCAACGCGCGAATGGAACCAATGGCAAAGAAGATAGATGCATCCTCCGGTCTCGGGGACAACACCACGCTCGCCCATAGCGGCTTCGCGCCGGCCGGGTTTCACGGCTTCGTCAATCCGCCGGTCGTGCATGCGTCCACGGTCCTGTTTCCGGATGTGGAGACGGCGGTTTCCGGCACGCAGAAATACACCTATGGCACCCACGGAACGCCGACAACGGATGCGCTGTGCGAGGCCATGAACGTCATCGAGAATGCCGCCGGCACGCTGCTCTATCCCTCCGGGCTCGCCTCCATCACCCTTCCGTGGCTCGCTTTCCTGTCGCCCGGCGATCATGCGCTCATCGTTGATTCGGTCTATGATCCGGCCAGGCGCTTTGCCGACAACTTCCTGTCGCGCATGGGGATCGAGGTCGATTACTATCACCCCGAGATCGGCGCCGACATCGAAGGCATGTTCAAGCCCAACACCCGGCTTCTGCACACCGAGGCGCCGGGATCGCATACGTTCGAAATGCAGGATATCCGGCTGATGTCGGATATCGCGCATGCCCACGATGCCATCGTCTCGATGGACAATACCTGGGCAACGCCGCTCTATTTCAAGCCGCTCGACTTCGGCGTCGACCTGTCGCTGAATGCCGCCACCAAATATCCCTCCGGACACTCGGACGTACTCATGGGGACGGCGTCTGCGAACGAGAAATGTTTCAAGCAGCTCGAGCAGAACTACACCTATATGGGCGTCTGCGCGGCGCCCGACGACAGCTATCAGATCCTGCGCGGCCTGCGCACGATGGGCGTCAGGCTTGCCCATCAGGGCAAGGCGGCGCTGCAGATTGCCGAATGGCTGGAGGAGTGCCCCGAAGTCTCGCGTGTGCTGCATCCGGCGCTGCCGAGCTTTCCGGGGCATGCGATCTGGAAGCGGGACTTCAAGGGCGCAAGCGGCCTGTTTTCGATCGTGCTTGCCGCTGACGAGGGCGCCTTCAAGGCAAAGCAGCACGCCTTCCTCAACGCGCTGGAAATCTTCGGGATCGGCTATTCCTGGGGCGGCTACGAATCGCTTGCGGTGCCCTCGAACCTTGCAAGCCGTACGGTCGCCAAGGCGCCGGAAGATGGTCCGGTGATCCGCCTGCAGATCGGACTTGAAGACGTCGAGGACCTGATTGCGGACCTGGAAAAGGGGCTTGCCGCCGCAAGGGCTGCATGAAGGTCTGAAACTGATCGCTGAAACGAAAACCGGCGGCCTTTGGGCCGCCGGTTGTCTTTTGTCGTGCGCCGTTAGCGGCGTTCGTAGTGACGCTCGCCCATGGGCGGGCGACGGTCGGGGCCTGGCCGTCCCTCGAAGGGGCCGCAGCCAGGACGGCCCGGCATGCAATCGGCCCTGCCGTGCATCTGGGCAGGAGGCGGGCCGCCATGCCCTGGCGGAGGACCGCCGTGACCCGGAGGCGGACCGCCAGGCGGAGGGCCACCATGCCCTGGAGGCGGGCCACCGTGACCGGGTGGGGGACCACCGTGTCCTGGAGGTGGGCCGGGCGGTGGGCCGCCATGGTAAGGCGGCGGCGGACCCCATGATGGGCGATAACCGGGCGGGGGGCGCCAGCCGGGCGGAGGGCCGCCCCAGGAACCGGGCGGATGCCAGCCGGGTGGCGGCGCATAGGGGCGCGGCGGCGGCGGCGGCGGATAGCGGCGCCACTGATTGTACCAGGGATAGCCGCGGTAATAGTTGTTCCAGTAGGCCTCCGAGAAGGCCGTGACCGCGATACCCGTCGCGAAGGCGATGCCTGGCGTCAGCACCTGCCGGCTGCCCTGGTAGGCGACCTGCATGTAACGGGCGGCGAGCCAGCCGCGATAGTTCGCAAAGGAAACATCGCACCAGCTGTAGTCGGCCAGACAGCCGTTGTTGGTGATGCCGGCGCCTGCGGGCACCACCGTGATTGCCGGATAGGATGTCGAGGGGCCGGCTCTCAGATTGACATTGGTGGTGGCATAGGCAGCAACGGGGGCCGCCTCGGCCTGAAAGGCGAAGAGCATGGCTGCAATCGCTATGCCCGTTGATTTCAAGACTCCGCTCAGTCGCATGACTTTCCGTTCAATGGTCCGTAATAGGATGCTCCGAACTAACGCAAAGAATCGTGGCAGAAAGAAGTAGCGGCCATCCGCCCAATGCTGTGCCCCAAGGTTTTATTTTGGCGGCGCAGCTAGCGTGCAGGACTGGTCAGAGCCGATCGAGCCCGTAGGCTTCGTAACCGTAGAGCCAGTCGAGATCGCGGGCGAGGCTTGCCGGCGACTTGATGCCGAGAAGGAAGTCGCGGCCGAGCCTGAACGGGCCGCTGGCATGATAGGCGAAGCGATTGAGCGCGGTGCGCTTCTGCAACCGCTCCAGTCGCGGCAGGCGATGCGCGACGAACGCATCGAAAGCCTCGTCCACCGGCTTCTCCGAGAGGAAGGCGGCAAGCTCGAAGGCGTCCTCGATCGCCATGGAGGCGCCCTGCGCGGAAAACGGCATCATGGCATGAACGGCATCGCCGATGGCGATTGTATCGGTGCCGTTATGCCAGCGTCCCTGGCCGACCTCGTAAAGCGGCCAGAAGGTGGGGCGATCCATCGAAAAGAGGCGCTTGAGCGACGGGTCCCAGCCCCGGAAATGGCGGTCGAGCGCCGATTTCCAGCTGTTGTCGACCTCGGTGTGCCAGGCCTCGCCGGCGCTGGCGCCCGCGGCGATGGCGACCAGGTTGAAGCCGCCGACATCACGCAGGGGATAGGCGACGAGATGGGCGCTTGGCCCCATGAAGGCGGTGACCGATTGCCGGTCGAGTACGCTCGGGGCATCCTCGGACGAGATCACGAAGCGCCAGGCGATATTGCCGGAAAACCGCGCTTCGCCCGCACCCGGTATCTGCCGCCGGGAATGCGACCAGACCCCGTCGGCGCAGATGAGGATCTCGGCGGTCCGGGTCATGCGCGGCTGCAATGCCTGAAGCGTCGCCTTGTCGATGCGGCAATCGAGGTGGAGGGTCGCCAGCGGCTCCTCTTCAACAGCCTTTTTGAGCGCCGCCTGCAGCGTCGCGCGGTGCAGCGTGCCATAGGGTGCCTTCCAGCGCTGGCGGGCTTCGCCGACCGGGACATAGGCGACCTGCCGCAGCGTGCTGCCGGAGGCGAGCGCGACACGGGCGGGCTCGCGCCACTGGTTCTCGATGCGGGCAAGAACGCCGACGCGGTTCAGGCAACGCGAGGCGTTCGGCGAAACCTGCAATCCGGCGCCGACCTCGACAAGGTCGTCGGCCTGCTCGAAAATGTCGCTGGAAATGCCGTGCCGGGCCAGAGCCAATGCAGCCGTCAGGCCTGCAATGCCGGCGCCGACAATGGCTGCGTGGGCAATCGTCATCTCGTCCTCCCGGAACCGCCGACGCTGAACCCCTCAGGCGCCGGGTTCCGACATGTCAGGCCGCCGCGATGTGATAGGCACATCCGGGCGGGTTGGTGTCGTCGCCGCTGAGCGTGGGCGAATAGCGATAAAGCGTCGAACAGTAGGAGCAGACGGCCTCGTTGTCGTCGCCCATGTCGATGAAGATATGCGGATGGTCGAAGGGCGCGGAGGCGCCTACGCACATGAATTCCTTCACGCCGACCTCGATGGCCGGGTGGCCTTCGTCGTTCTTGAAGTGGGGGATGCCGTGGCCAGCCATATTTGTCTCCGGTTCCTTGTCCTTTTCGGCCGGACACTATAACTGTTCGGCGCAAATGTGTAGTACCCCGATGCCATCCGGAGGCGGTTTTGGTAACCGAAACGCTCCGGCAAGGAACAGCCGATGAACCTGAACCTTCCGTCTTTCTCAAGCTTCACCCATGACGGGCTCGACCTCGCCTATTTCGACGAGGGCGAGGGCACGCCCGTGCTGCTGATTCACGGCTTCGCGTCGACGGCGAGCGTCAACTGGGTGCATCCGGGCTGGCTGAAGACGCTTGGGGAGGCGGGCTACCGGGTGATCGCGCTCGACAATCGCGGCCACGGCCAGAGCGACAAGCCGCATGACGGCGAATACTATTATCCGGAACTCATGGCGGGCGATGCCGCCGCCCTGCTTGATCATCTCGGCATCGAGCGTGCCCATGTGATGGGCTATTCGATGGGTGCGCGGGTGTCCGCCAATCTGGCGCTTGCCCATCCGGAGAAGGTGCGCACGCTGGTCTTCGGCGGGCTTGGTATCGGTATCTGCGATGGTGTCGGCGACTGGGATCCGATCG
The DNA here is from genome assembly GCF_000960975.1 of Martelella endophytica. Classification (NCBI taxonomy): domain Bacteria; kingdom Pseudomonadati; phylum Pseudomonadota; class Alphaproteobacteria; order Hyphomicrobiales; family Aurantimonadaceae; genus Martelella; species Martelella endophytica. Next base: position 2,901,927 of record NZ_CP010803.1, read on the forward strand.
CGGAAGCGCTGCGTGCGCCCTCGCTCGACGACGTGACCGACGAGAAGGGGCGGATGTTCCGCGCCTTTGCCGAACAGACGAAGAGCGACCGCATCGCGCTTGCCGCCTGCATCGAGACATCGCGACAGAACATTCCGCGCGCCGAGATCGGCCGTATCGCCGCACCGACGCTGATTGCTGTCGGCACCAAGGATGATCTCGCCGGCTCGCCGCAGACGCTCGCCGCCCAGATGCAGAACGCCATCGCGCTCGATATTCCGAACCGGGATCATATGCTGGCCGTCGGCGACAAGGTGTTCAAGTCGGCGGTGCTGGAGTTTTTCGCCCGCCACGATGATGACTGACACGAAAAACTGAAGCCTGCCGCATTTGTATTCGCGCCGCGCTGTTCTATATTCGCCCGAACAGGCGCTTTGAAGACAGGAGGCCGCAATGGCCGCACATCCCGACAAGAGCAGTCATGACGCCGGTCTGAAATCGGTCGACCCGATCTGGGCGAGCCTCAGGGCCGAAGCCGAGGAAGCGCTGGCGAAGGATCCGATCCTCGCCGCCTTCCTCTATTCCACCATTCTCAATCATGCCTCGCTGGAGGATTGCGTCGTCTATCGCATCTGCGAGCGGCTCGACCATGCCGACGTGCAGGCGATCCTGTTGCGCCAGACCTTCGACGAGATGCGTCGCGACTGGCCGGAATGGGGCGATATCCTGCGGGTCGACATCCAGGCGGTCTACGACCGCGACCCGGCCTGCAGCCGGTTCATGGAGCCGGTGCTCTATTTCAAGGGCTTCCACGCGATCCAGACCCACCGGCTGGCACACTGGCTGTGGAACAAGGGCCGCCGCGATTTCGCGCTCTATCTGCAGAGCCGGTCTTCCAGCGTGTTCCAGACCGACATCAACCCGGCGGCCAAGATGGGCAAGGGCATTTTCCTCGACCATGCCACGGGCGTGGTTGTCGGCATGACCGCGACCATCGGCGACGACGTTTCGATCCTCCAGGGCGTGACCCTTGGCGGCACGGGCAAGGAGACCGGCGACCGGCATCCGAAGATCGGCGACAGCGTGCTCATCGGCGCGGGCGCCAAGGTGCTCGGCAATATCCGCGTCGGCAATTGCTCGCGTGTCGCGGCCGGTTCGGTGGTGCTGAAGCCGGTGCCCGCCAATTCCACCGTCGCCGGCGTGCCGGCCAAAGTCATCGGCACGGCCGGTTGTTCCGATCCGGCGCGCGCGATGGACCAACTCATCATTTCGGACGACTGACGCATTTGCATTCTCGCAATGCGCGTGTCACAAGCGCCCGACCCCAAGAAGACAAGACGGAGTTCATCCCTTGAAGCCAGAAGAAATCAAGAAACTCGACGCCTATTTCAAGCGCATGTTCGGCCCGTCCTTCGCCGTCCGCGCCCGTCCGCGCAAGGACGATTCCTGCGAAGTCTATCGCAATGACGAGTTCGTCGGCGTCGTCTATCTCGACGACGAGGACGGCGATCGTTCGTTCAACTTCTCGATGGCGATCCTCGACGTCGATCTCGACGCCTGATGAGGCGTACATCTGCCGAATACGAAGAACCGGTCGCATTTCGCGGCCGGTTTTTTCGTTGGGCGATAAAAAAACCGACCCGCGAGGGGTCGGTCGAGCTAGGCGAAACAGATACAGGTCATAAAAATCAGAGCGAAAATACGTTTCCTGAAAAGTGCGGGCGCAATACGAAATACGATCGGAAATCATGCTGTCCGGCGGTCAAGCACAGGGTCTCCACCGCCATTTGCCCGCGCTTTCGAATAGTGTAAGAACATCACGCTTTGATGACATTTCGAAGGTCGATGTCGTGCCATTTCAGTTTTTCCTGATATGCGCGCCGGCTCCATTTGCGAGGAAAAGATGCCGCCAATCCATGAGATCGTCGAACTCGTCGCGCTGCTTGCCATTGCCGGTGCGATCGCCGGCTTTCTTGCCGGCCTGTTCGGCATCGGGGGCGGTGCCGTGCTGGTTCCGGTGTTCTACCAGGCCTTCGCCATGGCCGGCGTTGCCGACGACATCCGCATGAAGCTCTGTGTCGGGACCTCGCTTGCCATCATCATTCCGACTTCGCTGCGCTCCTTCCAGTCGCACTACAAGCGTGGTGCCGTGGACATGACGCTGCTCAGGAAGTGGATCATCGCCGTGCCCTTCGGCGCGGTCGCCTCGACCCTCGTGATCGCCTATGCGCCGGGCGCCTTGCTGCGCGGCGTCTTTGCGGTGCTGACGCTGCTGATCGGGCTGAAGATGCTCTACCCGAAATCGGCCGAATGGCGCCTCGGTGACGATCTGCCGGAGAACCCGGCTCTCTTCGGTTACGGCTGGTTCATCGGCCTGCTGTCGGGACTCATCGGCATTGGCGGCGGGACGCTCAACAACACCTTCATGACGCTGTTCAATCGGCCGATCCACCAGGCGGTGGCGACGTCTGCCGGGGTCGGCGTGCTGATCTCGCTGCCGAGCTTCATCGGCAATATTGTCGGTGGCTGGGCAAAGCCGGGGCTTCCGGCGCTTTCGACGGGCTATGTCAACTGGGTGGCCGTGGCGCTGATCATCCCGATCACCTTTGCCATCGCCCCGCTTGGCGTCAGGGCGGCGCATGCGTTGACCAAGCGTCAGTTGAGCTTCGGCTTCGGCATCTTCCTGCTGATCATCTCGGCCCGGTTCTTCTACTCGTTCTTCTAGTCCGTCAGCCGCAATTCGTCGGCGCGCATGTCGACCGATGTGAGGGTCGAAAGAAAGCTCATGCCGAGCAGGCTTTCGTCCAGACGTCCTTGCGAAACGACCATGGCAGGAACGTTTCGCCGACTTATGCCGCCGACGGAGACCTCGTCGAGGGTCACCGGTGCGGCCATCGCTGTGCCGTTCGCCGTCTGCACCATGATCGTGTAGCTGAGCGCATTGGTGGCGACACCGGCCCGCTTCGCATCCCGCTCCGTCAGCGTCACGCGGCTTGCGCCGGTATCGACCAGCATGTGAACCGTATCGCCGTCGATCCGCGCGTCCGCGGCGAAGTGGCCGTCGCGTCGTTTATGCAGGATCACCTGGCTTTGACCGTCTGCCGTGGTTGTGGTCATCGCCATGCCGGGTATGAGCCCGCCAAACAGCCGGCTGCCGATCGCCTGGAAATCGTAGCGGAAGATATAGACGGCCGAGACCACAAGCAGGATCGCCGCCCAGATCAGCAATGTCTGGAAGACGAAGCCGAGGTTGCGGCGGCTGTGCAGGAAACCTGCGGAGAAAAGGAGCAGGAGAGGCACCAGCCAGACGGCGCTTGCGAAATCATCGCTGTCGACGCCGAGCGTGCGCCCGCTTCCGCCTGTCACCATCAGCAGGATCATGCCGACGGAGACGATGGCGATCAGTATCCAGAACAGACGCAAGCCGACACTCCCTTTCGTTCGCGATATCAACGCAATATCGGGCCTCAGATCAAAATCGCAAGGGCCGCGAGAAATGCCGTCTCGCCAAGCTCCGCCGTTGCGCCCAGCGTATCTCCAGTGTGGCCCTCGATCTTGCGGCGGGCAAACCAGGTGAATGCGGCGGCGATGGCGGCAGCGCAGAGGCTGGCGCCAAGGGCCGGCCCGATGAGGCCTGCAGCGCCAGCAAGGCCGGCGACAATCACGAGCGCGGTGAGGATGGCAACGGCCATGGGGCGGATGCCCGGCCGGCCGAGGCTTGCCGCCGCACCGTCAGGACGGGCGGGTGGCAGCAGGTGCCAGTGGGCTACCATGACGGCGCGGCCAGCGGCGGCGGCGGCCACGAACATCAGCGGCGCTCCGCCCGTGGCCGCGATATCGGCAAGGCTCACGGCCTTGATGGCGGTCACGAAGATCAGCGCCAGCGCCCCGTGACTGCCGATCCGGCTGTCTTTCATGATCTCCAGCGCACGCTCCTTCGTACGCGCGCCGAAGAGGCCGTCGGCGGCGTCGGCGAGCCCGTCCTGATGCAGACCGCCGGTGATGAGCACATAGACCGCGAGTGCGACCGGGACGGCGAGCAGGGGCGTCGCACCTGCCATCATCAGCCCTGCCAGAATCAGCGCCGGTACGGCGGCCGCAATTCCGCCGGCCAGCGGAAAGGCCCAGGCCGCCCGGGCGCCTGCGGGCTCAGCGCTGAACAGCAAGCCGGGCAGGGGATAGCGTGTCAGAAAGGCGAGCGCCTCGGCAAACTGGCCGATCGGCGGCGGAATTTTCATCGGCTTCGGTCCCGTTGTCGAAGGCGGCAGTTGTTGAGAGGCTTATTGCACTTTAAGAAGCGGGGCAAACATGTTCGCCGCGCTCCCTGCGCGAGGAAGGAATGACGATGACCGCGAATCCCTTTGACGATTTCCGTGCCTTGCTGGAAGGCCTGCCCGGCGCCGATACGCCGGCGCTCGCCGCCGCCCGCAAGCGCAACAGCCAGCTCACCAAGCCGGAAGGCGCACTTGGCAGGCTTGAGGAAATTGCGATGTGGCTTGCGGCATGGAGCGGGCGCACGCCCGCCGTTCACCGCCCGATGGTCGCCGTCTTCGCCGGCAATCACGGTATCGCGGCGAAGGGCGTCTCGCCCTATCCGGCAACAGTGACGAAGCAGATGGTCGACAACTTCGCCAAGGGTGGCGCCGCCATCAACCAGATCTGCGCGACGGTCGACCTCAGCCTGAAGATCTTCGATCTCGCCCTCGACTATCCGACGGGCGACATCACCGTCGAACCGGCACTGTCGGAGCGCGATTGCGCTGCGACGATGGCCTATGGAATGGAAGCCGTGGCCGGCGGCGTCGACCTGCTCTGCCTTGGCGAGATGGGCATCGGCAACACCACCATAGCTGCCGCCATCTGCCATGGCCTCTATGGCGGTGAAGCCGCCGATTGGGTCGGGCCGGGCACCGGTTCTGAGGGCGATATGCTGGAGCGCAAGATTGCCGCCGTTGCCGATGCCGTCGCCTTTCATCGCGATCACCTTTCCGATCCGCTGGAGCTGCTGCGCCGCCTTGGCGGGCGCGAGCTCGCCGCCATTGCCGGCGCGATCATCGCCGCGCGCATGCAGAAGGTGCCGGTGCTGCTCGACGGCTATGTCGTCACGGCGGCGGCCGCTGTGCTGAAAGCCGCCAATCCGTCGGCGCTTGATCATTGCATGATTGCCCATGTCTCGGCCGAGCCCGGGCATTTGAAGCTCATCCAGAAGCTCGGCAAGACGCCGCTTCTGGCGCTCGGCATGCGGCTTGGCGAGGGAACGGGCGCGGCACTTGCCGCAAGCCTGGTCAAATCGGCGGCCGCCTGTCACACGGGCATGGCGACATTTGCGGAGGCTGGCGTCTCCGGTCGCGACAGCTGAGGCAATTCGGAAATTGCTTCAAGGGTTTGCCTTGTCGCTTTTCTGTAACACACCGATGGCAGATTGCGCCGCATCGTGTCATCGGGGAGACATATGGCTGACGCCCCCATCGAAAAGGAAAAGGGCTTACGCCATCTCCTGGCGGCCGGCCGCTATTCGCTGCAGGGTTTCGTGCGCCTGTTGCAGGAGGAGGCGTTCCGTCACGAGTTGATCGGCTTCGTCGTCGGCCTTCTCGTGTTCTGGTTTGCCAGCGCGACCGGGGTCCAGTTCATGATCTTCGTGATCCTTATGTTCGCCCTGTTTGCCGCCGAATCGCTCAACACCGCGGTCGAGGAAATCATCGACCGCGTTTCGCCGGAGCGCTCGGTGGAAGGAAAGCATGCCAAGGATCTCGGCTCCTTCGCCACCTTCTGCCTGATCTGCTGCAACGTCATCTACGCGGTCTACGTGGTCTTCTTCTGAGGCTGATAAGCTCCAAAAACAACCGGCTTACGTTTACGCGTGGAACTCTGAAGGCAGGCCGCGCGTTTCTCCTGCAACCCAACCGAATGTTCAGGAGTCTTTCGATGTTTAAGGGAAAAATTTTCGCCGCCGCCGCTGCCATCATCGCGCTTGGCACCTTCCTCACCTCGTGCGGCAACACGATCGAGGGCATGGGGCAGGATACGGCAAACGCCATTGATGCGACACAGGATGCCGGTCGCAGCGTCGACAACGCCGCCAGCTACTGATTTCAGACAATCCGCTTCGGCAGAAAAGCGCCCGGGCCCCGCCCGGGCGTTTTGCTGTTTTCAGAAGGCTTTCTGCCAGCCGTTGTAGAAGGGGTGATCGGCCATGATCGGCAGCGCCACGGCGCTGTAGGTCTTGGCAGACCAGTAGCAGGCGGTGGCGAAATCAAGGCTCTGGCGGGCATCGGCAAGGGTCACCGGCAGCGGCGTCTTGTTGCAGATCGCCCGGTGAAAGTCCTGCATCTGTCCGGCAAAGCCGAGCGGCGGCGGGGTGAAGTCGGCCAGGGCCTTTTCGATCTCCTCAGCCACCGCATCATTGGCCGGCGTGAACCGCCAGTCGGCAGCACCCGGCCTGCAATAAGGGCGGCTATCGCTTTCGATGGTGACGTTCTCGAAGCAGAGACGAATGCGGCTCACCTCGTCGATCGAACCGGTCGTCGCCGTGACGGCGGCAATCGCGCCGCAGGTGAGTTCGACGCTGACGCTCGCGCAATCCTCCACCTCGATGCGGTTCACCCGTGTCGCGATGCGCGCAAACAGCGAGCGGACGGGGCCGAGCAGATAGAACAGCAGGTCATTGGTATGGATGGCGTGGTTCATCAGCGTGCCGCCCAGCGCATCCTCCCAATTGCCGCGCCACGGCTTTTCGTAATATTCCGAGGTGCGGTGCCAGTGGGTCTCGCAGGTGGCGAGATAGGGCTTGCCGGCGATGCCGAGTTCGATCAGCCGGCGCGCTTTCTGGACGCCCTCCTTGTAGCGATACTGCATGATCGGCATTACCCGGCCGGTGGAGCGCGATTCGGCATCGAGCATGTCGTCGATGTCGGCAAGCGAGCCGACCAGCGGCTTTTCGCAGATCACGTGCTTGCCGGCCTTCAGGGCGGCGAGAATCAGGTCTTTGTGCGTGCCGGGCGGGGTGCAGACATCGATGATGTCGATGTCTTCCATGCCCAGCAGGGCATCATATTCGGTGACAAGGTTGCCGATCGCGAATTCTTCGCCGCAGGCCTTCAGCCTGGCTTCGTCACGGTCGCAGAGGACCGCAACTTCAAAACGGTCCTTGTTGGGCAGGTAACCGTCAAGAATGTGGCTGCGGCCGACCCCGAGGCCGACGACCGCGACTTTCAATTTTCTTGTCATTCACAAATCCTGCAATTTCAGTGTGTCCATCGAAACGATGACGGATCAGCGCCACTGTGGCTGGTGGCCTTTAAGGAGTATGGCGCGCATCCGGCACGGACGCTGTGAGGCTTGTCAAATACGTATCGCAAAACCGAACCAATAAAAACCGGCGTGTGACCACAGACCTATTTTCGCGTGAACCTAGCGCATCGTCCTGGAAAGCGGAACCAATTTTCACATGCCGCGTGTGAGATGCGCCTGGACGTCAAACGCCGCATTGTCTGAGAAACCCGTCGACCATGCCGCGATAGCCCTCGCCGAAAAGCCGCAGATGCACGAGCGCCGGCCACAGGCTGTAGACCGCGCGCCGCTCCTGCGCACCCGGATCGAGCGGCGGGTAGGTCGCGTAGAAGTCCGGGCCCGGATTGCCGAAGAGGTGCAGCATGGCGAGGTCCACCTCGCCATGGCCGTGGTAGCAGGCAGGATCGATGAGCGCCGTGACCCGTCGCCCGTCATGCATGACATTGCCGGACCAGAGGTCGCCATGCAGAAGCGCCGCCGGTGGGGTGTCGGGGATGAGATCGCCAAGCCGCCCGGCAAGCGCTTCGAGCCGTCTTGCCACTGGCGAAGCGACATGCGGGACATTGTTGAGAAGGCGGTTGTCGCGCCAGAAGCCGACCCATGAAGGCGAGGGAGCGTTGCGGATGGCAACCTTGCCGAAGGCGTAGTCGGCGTCGAAGCCATAGGTGGAGCCCGTCGCACCGTGAAGCTTGCCGAGAACTTGTCCGAGGTCGCCGCCCGCTCGGCCGATCCCGCTTCCGCCCGGAACCTTCTCGATGACGAGAATTTCGGAACTGGTCGCGATGACGGCGGGAGCGGGCGCTCCTGTCGCCGCGATCCGTCGCAGCATCTCGCCCTCGACATCCGGTGCGGGGCCGCCCTTGGCGATGAAATGCCGTCCGTCCGGCGTCTCGACGCGCATGAGCGAGGAGAGGTCGCCGCTGGCGAAATGGGAGAGGCGGACGGTTTCGACGCCGAGCAGGTCGGCGATGGTGACGGAAATATCGGTCATGCTCGTTCTTGCTGATGCGTGAACACTTTACGCCGGCCCCTGTCGTCGCATAAAACGCCGCTTGCGCCCGGCCATTCAAGGCTAGGGCAAGACGGCAAGGGAGTGCAAGTTTTGGCGATCGAGGATGTGAAGAGCCGCCCGCGTGACAGCGAAGCGACGGCGAAGGTCATCGACCTTCTGAAGGAGCGGTTTTCCGACAGGGTCCAGACCGGCGAGGCCTTTCGCGCCCAGCACGCCCACACCACCACCTACCTGCCGCCGCAGCTTCCGGACGCCGTTTTCTTTGCCGAGAGCGTCGAGGATGTGAAAGCGGTGGTCAAGCTCTGCGCTGCGCACAAGGTGCCGATCATTCCCTTCGGAACGGGCTCTTCGCTCGAGGGCCAGATCAACGCGCCGGAGGGCGGCATTTCGCTTGACCTGTCGCGCATGGACAAGGTGCTGGAGGTCAACGCCGAGGATCTCGATTGTCGGGTCGAGCCGGGCGTAACCCGCGAGGCGCTGAACGAATATCTGCGCGACACCGGCCTGTTCTTTCCGATCGACCCGGGTGCCAATGCCTCGCTTGGCGGCATGGCCTCGACGCGGGCATCCGGCACCAATGCGGTGCGTTACGGCACGATGAAGGACGTGGTGCTGGCCGTGACGGCGGTTACTGCCGATGGTGAGGAAATCACCACCGCCCAGCGGGCCCGCAAGTCGTCGGCCGGCTACGACCTGACCCGGCTCTTTGTCGGTGCCGAAGGGACGCTTGGCGTCATCACCTCGATCACGCTGAAGCTTGCCGGTATTCCGGAGAAAATCGCCGGCGGCGTTTCGTCTTTCCAGACGCTCGAGGATGCCTGCAATGCGGTGATCATGACCATCCAGATGGGCATACCCGTTGCTCGTATCGAGCTTCTCGATGCCGTACAGGTGAAGGCCTGCAACGCCTATTCGGGGCTCTCCTTCCCCGAAATGCCGCTTCTATTGCTGGAATTTCACGGCAGCGAACAGTCGGTTGCCATGCAGTCGGAGCAGTTTGCCGAGATCGCGGCGGATTGCGGTGGTTCGGAGTTCGTCTGGACCGCCAATGCGGAAGAACGCGCGAAACTCTGGAAGGCCCGCCACAGCGCCTACTGGGCCGGCCGGGCGTTGGCGCCCGAGCTGTCGGGGCTTTCCACCGATGTCTGCGTTCCGATATCGCGGCTTGCCGAGTGCGTTGCCGAGACGCAGAAGGATGTCGAGCGCGAGGGCTTCCTGGCGCCGATCGTCGGCCATGCGGGCGACGGCAATTTCCATCTGCTGCTGATCTTCAACGACAAGGATCCCGGCGAAATCGCGCGCGTCGAAGATTTCACGGCGCGGCTTGCCCGGCGGGCGCTTGCCATGGGCGGCACCTGCACCGGCGAGCACGGCGTCGGGCAGGGCAAGAAAAGGCTGGTCGCCGAGGAAATGGGCGGCGCCATCGGCGTGATGCGGGCGGTCAAGAAGGCGCTCGATCCCGATGGTATCTTCAATCCCGGCAAGATTTTCTGATTTTGCGCATTGGGCGAAACCGGTGGGAGTGGCATGCTGGCGGCGAACTGGCCTCGCCTTGGGGGCCGTGCTAGGTTCGGGCGGGCCGGCTGACGCTGTCGCGCCCTGATGCGAATGAATTGAGGGAACCGCGAGATTGCTGGGACGGATACTTGTTTTCATCGGTGGGTTGCTGGTGCTCGTCCTGTTCGCGGCTCTCATCGTTCCCTATTTCATTGACTGGAGCAATTTCAGCCGCGAATTCGAAGCGCAGGCGAGCCGCGCGCTCGGCAAGAAGGTCGAGGTCACCGGTGACGTCGATGTGCGCATCCTGCCCTTTCCGTCGATCACCCTGCATGATGTCCGCGTCGGCCGCGATGCCGACGGCAAGCCGCTCGCGACGGCCGATGCCTTCTCGATGGATGCCGAGCTCGCGCCCTTCCTCAGCGGCGAGGTGCGGGTGTTCAAGATGGCGCTCGACAAGCCGGTGCTCAATCTCACCATAGATGAGGACGGCGTCCTGTCCTGGACCAATACCGGAGCCGCGGGCCTCGCCTCCCGCCGCGTCGTCTTCGAGGACGTCACGGTGCGCGATGGCGAATTACACCTCAACGACGTGCTCACCGGCAGGGTGCGCACGCTTTCCGATATCGATGCCTCGCTGTCGTCGAATGCGCTCGCGGGTCCGTGGCGGATGGAGGGAAGCGCCGCGCTTGACGACCATGCGGCGAATTTCGGGGTTCTGACCGGCAGGCCTGATCCCGAAACTGGCGCCATGCGGCTCAGGCTTTCGGTGACGCCGGAGGAGTGGCCGGTCGCGTCGACATTCGAGGGCGATGTCTCGCTGAAAGATGGCCGGCCGGTCTATGCAGGCACGTTCCGGCTGCAGGCGGATGAAAGCGAGACCGCGAATGCGGCCAATGACGCAGACGGTGATGCCGAGCAGGCTCCGCCGCCGCCGCGCGCGAGTGGCACGTTCGAGCTCACCAATGATTCCTTCAAGGTCTCCGAGTACCGGCTGGAGATCGGCAGCCGCGTCGACCCTTACGTGATTTCCGGAGAGGGCGATTTCGACACGCGCCCCGGCGGCTCGTTCCTGCTGACGGCGAACGGCCAGCAGTTCGACATCGAGCGGCTTTCCGACTACGGCGCCAACGAGAAGAAGGGGCGCGTCTCGTCTTCCAATGCCCGCCAGCGCCTCGATGCGCTGATCGGCTTCCTGCGGCAGGTGCCGATCCCGCAACTGCCCGGAAAGGTCACCTTCCGGCTGCCGGCACTGGTCGCCGGCGATACCACCATCCGCTCCGTGGTGCTCGATGCACGGCCGGACGGGGATGGCTGGCAGATCGAAAACGCCTCGGCCGAGCTTCCTGGGCGCACGCAGGTCGAGGCCTCCGGCAGGCTCGCGCTCGGCGAGGGTGACGCCACGGCCTTCGATGGCGCGCTGCTTGTCGCCTCGCGGCAACCGACCGGGTTGTCGCAATGGCTGACCGGCATGGTGGGCCCGGAAATCCGGGCGCTGAGCCGCGCCGGCTTTTCCGCCGATGTGTCACTCACCCGTGAATCGCAGGTGTTCGACAATCTGCAGGTCGTCGCCGGGGATGCGGTGCTGAACGGTTCGCTCGCCCGGCGTGACGATGGCTCGGCTACGCCGGAGCTCGATGTCGACCTTTCCGGTAATGTCATCGATCTTGCGGCGCTGAGGGCGCTGGCGGGCCTGATGATCGGCGGCGATGTCGATGCCGGCCTCAACCAGCACAAGATCACGGCTTCGATCAAGGCCGATACGCTGAATGCGTTCGACTTGACCGCCAAAGCCGTCGATGCCGCCTTCACCTATCAGGCAGGCTCCGTTGCCATCGACAATATCTCGATCGGCGACCTCGCCGGCGCGAAGCTCATGGTCACGGGGCAGGCGCAGACCGGTGACAGCCAGTCCGGCTCGGCGCGGGTCTCGCTGGCGGCTGCCGATATTTCCGCCTTTGTCGAGACGATCGAAGACCGGTTCGGCGACTATCCCGCCCTGACCATGCTGAAGGACAGTTCGCTCTGGTATCAGAACACCGACCTTTCCGCCGACCTTACCTTCGGCGATGACGGGAAGAGTGGGTCGGTCGTCTTCCGTGGTACATCGAACGGCAGCAAGATTGCCGGGTCATGGCGGCTCGACGGGCTTGCCGCCGATGCGGCGATGAGCGGACAGATCCAGGTGTCGAACACCGATGCTGCCGTCATCTTCGGCCAGGCGGGGCTTTCGCCCCTGCCGATCCCCGGCCCGGCAGGGGGGCAGTTCTCGCTGACGGTGGAACGGCCGGCCGGCGGTGCGCCGGCGACGCTCACCCTGCGTGCCAGCAGCGGCGATACCCGCCTGACGGCTTCGGGGGAGGGCAGCCTCGCGGCGGCGGATTTCCTGAGCGGCCATTACGATGTTTCGGTTTCGAGCCCGGACCTCGAGCCCTATCTGGCGATGAATGCGCTGGCGGTGCCCGGCACGGCTTTCGGCGTGCCGGTCTCGCTGAAATCGGCGCTCGATATCACTGCTGATGACTATCGCCTGACCGGCCTGACCGGAACTGTCGACAGCAACGGCGTTGCCGGCCAGCTGGCGCTTGCCCGGGGCACCCCCGTCACGCGCATCGACGGCCAGCTTTCGCTCGACAGCCTGGATCTCGCCTGGCTGATGGAAGCGATCTACGGTCCGAACTTCACCACGGATGCGGACGGGCTTTCCGGCGAACCATTTGGCGATGCCTATTTCGGTACGGCCGAGGCGCGCATCGACGTTCAGGCAGGCTCTTTCGATCCCGGCCTGTTCGGACCGATCACCGGCATGAGCGGAACCGTTGATTTCCGCGGCGGCGGCCTTTCGCTCGATAACCTCGCCGGCGGCTATCTCGGCGGAACGCTCGCGGGTGACATGCGGCTCGGCAACACCAATGGCGATGGCTATTTCCAAGCCCAGCTCAACATCGCCGATGCGGCGCTGCCGGACGCGGTCTGGAAGATCAACGGCACGCCGGTGGTGAAAGGCCGCTTCGATCTCGGCCTCGTTGCCGAATCGACGGCGAAATCGGCAGCAGGTCTTCTCGACAAGGTCAGCGGCTCCGGCATGCTGACGCTGAAGGATGCGACGGTGACGGGCCTCGATTTCGCCGTGGTCGAGCCGTTGCTGGAATGGGCCGACAAGCAGGGCACCGAGATCGATAATGAGGCGATCGAAGCCCAGATGCGCTCGCTGGTCTTCGATGGCAGCGCCTTCGATATCGCCTCCGTGGCTGTTCCCTTCTCGATGACCGATGGCGTGCTGTCGGCCCGCAACGTCTTCGTCGACCTGCCTGAGGCCCAGCTTTATGGCGCCTTGCGAAGCGACCTTGCCCAGAGGGACATCGACGCCACGCTGGAGGCGACGCTGAAGCTTGGCGACGAAGCGGAGGAAGGGGCGAGTGCCGGCTTCGTGCTGGGTTTCAACGGGCCGCTCGGCTCGCCGCTCCGCAGCTTCGACCTGACCGAAGTGAACAATTACCTGGCGCTGAGGGCCGTCGAAAGGGAACGCGCCCGGGTCGAACGGCTGCAGGCCGATATTCTTGAAAAGCAGCGTCTGCGCCGGGAAGCCTCCCTTTATCGCTATCGCGAGGAGCAGCGCCGCATCGAGGCCGAGCGCAAGGCGGCGGAGGAGGAAAGGCTGCGGCAGGAGGAAGAGGCGCGCCGGGCCGCGGAAGAAGCCGCCGAACAGGCCGACCGCGACACGCTGCTCGATTCCATCCTGAAGGGCGCGCAGGAATTCAAGGACGGCAATCCCAGTGCCCCTCCCGCCCCATAAATGCCCGTTTTTCCGGCAATATGCACCCGGAAAACGGCGCGATAGGCTGGGCATTCCGACCCGAATCGCGCGATGGAACTTGAGATGGAGGCAGTGAATTGCGGCGCATGATCTATCTGGCAATCGGCTGGCTGATGGTCGGGCTTGGTGTTGTCGGCGCTGTGCTGCCGATCATGCCGACCGTGCCCTTTCTTCTCGTTGCCGCCGCGGCATTTGCCCGTTCCTCGCCGGAACTTGAGGCGAAGCTGATGAGCCATCCGCGCTTCGGTGTTCATCTCAGGCAATGGCGGCATGAGGGTGCGATCGCGCTGCCCGCCAAGGTGCTCGCCGTCACGGCCATGGCGATCAGCTTCACCTCCGTCATGATCTTCGGCGCGGCCTATCTCTGGCTGCAGGCGACGATCGGCATGGTGCTTCTTGCCTCTGCCATCTTCGTCATCACCCGTCCCCAGCCGGCGCTGGTGCGCGAGAACGCCTGAGGCATCGCAGCCGGCCGTCAGTCGGTCGGCGTCAGCTTCGGCACCTTCGACCAGTCGGGCTTGCTGATGCTATGAAGGGGTCGCGAAGTCGGGTCCTCGATCCGCGCCAGCACGGCGCGGGCAAGCTCGCGTCCTGCCTGGCTGAAATCCTCGCTCATGGCAATGATCTCCGGGCTCACCCAATTCAGGAAGTCGGCGGGCTGCTTGGCGACGAGGTCGATATCCTTGCCGAGCCGCAAGCCGCAGGATTTGAGCGCCGCCATGATCGGGATCGCGCTGCTGCCGGAGCAGGCAATGATGCCGTCCGGAGGCGCGGCCGAGGTGAGGGCGGCAACGAAGCCGTTGCGGATATCCGCAAGCGGCGAATCCGTCGATATCGACGTCAGCGGCGTTTCCTGCAGGCCGAAACGGGCAAGACCGCGCTCGAAGCCGGTGCGGAAGTGGCGATAGTAGGTAAGGTGACCGGGCGGCTGCAGCGCCACCACGCGCTTGCGCCCGCGAGCAGCGAGTTTCTCCACCGCATCAAAGGCATAGGCGTCGTTGTCAAAGTCATGGAACGGGTAGTTGCTGCAATCTTCCGTGCGGCCGTGGGCGGCGAAGGGAAGATTGCGGTCGAGCATCAGCGCGATGCGGGCATCATCCGGCGCGATGCGTGAGATGATGACGCCATCGGCCGAGCCCGTGTCGAGAATGTAGCGGATCGGGGCCATCTGGTCGTGATGGATCGGCTGCGGCATCAGCACGAGGTGGTACGGCGTGTCGGCGAGCACGTCGGAAATGCCGAAGATCATCTGCCCCGACATGCCCATGATCTCTTCCTCGAGATTAAGCACGAGCGCGATCACGTTGGTCTTGCCGGTCCGCAGCCTGACGCCGGCGCGGTTCGGCATGTAGCCGAGCTGCTTGGCAACGAGGCGCACGCGCTCCTTGGTATGTTCGGCAATGTCCGGCGCATCCTTGAGCGCCCGCGACACGGTGGTCACGCCGAGGCCGGTCATGTAGGCAATCGTCTTCAGGGTCGGCCGCTCGCTGGCGGTTTCGCGTTTTCTGCCCGTCGTCGTCTTCATTGGCTGCAATCATCTCCCACGCCGCGCCCATTGCTGCGTGCGGCGACCCGGGCGCGGGCCCGTCTCCTCCATTGTGCCTGCAGGCAGGCTCCTCCCGTTGCCACGGAACGCAAAAGGGTTCACTCTGTGGCGCGCGCCGGCGACGCGAGGCCTCCACGGTCGAACCGGCCTTTGCAGTCTATAGGCAGACGGGCTGAAACGATACAGAAAAATTCAGATGCTTGCTGACGGTCGTTTCCGCTGAAGCGTTGCGCCGGGCGGAAAATGCTCCACGCGCTTCTGCTGCGCTTGCGAATAGTCTCTGGATGTAGCGCAAAATCAGCTAGATATAATAGTAATAACTTTTTCATTTCGTGTTTTTGCGACGCAGCATTTCGCGTTGTTCATCGATTGCCGTCTAGTTCGAAAGTATAAAACGCGGAAAAATGTCGATAAAAAGGTTGCGTGTATTTTAGCTTTCGCATACCGTTTTCCGGTAACGTTTCAGTTTATTGGGAGGATAGCATGAAACGCGTTTTACTCTCGGCTGCTCTTGCGGCCGGTGTTGCCATGCCTTTCACCGTCGCCAACGCAACCGATCTCGAAGTCACCCACTGGTGGACCTCGGGCGGCGAGGCGGCGGCGGTCAAGGTTCTGGCCGACAACTATGATGCGCTCGGCGATAACCACTGGGTCGACAGCGCCATTGCCGGTTCCGGCTCGACCGCAAATCCGATCATCATCAGCCGCATTCTCGGCGGCAATCCGATGGGCGCCACCCAGATGAACACCGGCCGCGATGCCGAGGAGCTCATCAAGGCGGGCCTTATGCTGGACCTGACCGATCTTGCCGAGGAAGAGGGCTGGCGCGATGTCATTCGTCCGGCGAAGCTTCTCGAAGCCTGCGAATACGAGGGGCATATCTACTGCGTGCCGATCAACATTCACTCCTGGCAGTGGATGTGGCTGAACCGCAAGGTGTTCGAAGACAACGGCATGGAGGTTCCCGCCAATTGGGACGAACTGGTCGCCGACGCGCCGAAGCTTCGTGAGGCCGGCGTCGTGCCGCTCGCCACCGGCCAGCCGTGGCAGGTCGACGGTATCCGCAACGTCATGCAGAGCGCCATTGGTGGCATCGACAACTATCTCGCCGTCAATGGCGACAAGGACCCCGAAGCCGTCATGAGCGACGAGAACCGGGCCATCTGGGAAGCCTTTGCCGAGGCTCGCGAGATGGTGGACGATGCCTATTCCGGCCGTGACTGGAATGTGGCCACCAACATGGTGATCCAGGGCGACGCCGCTGCCCAGATCATGGGCGACTGGGCCCAGGGCGAATTCGCCATGGCAGGCCAGGAGGCCGGTGTCGATTATGATTGCCTTCCCGGTCTCGGCATGAACCCGGTTCTCGATACCGGTGGTGATGCCTTCTATTTCCCGAAGACGGATGATCCGGCGATCACGGAGGCGCAGCTGCAGCTTGCCTCGATGCTGATCTCGCCGGAGACGCAGGTCGAGTTCAACCTCGTCAAGGGCTCGCTGCCGGTGCGCGGTGATGTCGATCTCGAGGCGGCCAATGCCTGCATGAAGAAGGGTCTCGACATCCTCGAGAACCCCGACAACGTCCTGCCGTCCACCGAGCAGTTGCTCGACTCCGACACGCAGGGCCAGATTACCGATCTCGCGCTTGAGTTCTTCTCCTCTGACATGTCGGTTGATGAAGCGATGGAGCGCCAGAAGGAAATCATCGAACAGGCCATGTAACAGCGGACCTGAAACGGGGAGGAGGCGGGCCGCGACGTCCGTGTCGCGTGGCCCGCCTTCTCTGTTCCGCCTGAAAACCAGAAACTGTTTGGGGAGCTGCAATGGCTACTGTCGCTCGCCGTCCATTCGCCCTGTTCAAGAATTTGAACGCGAAGATCGCGGCCATACCGATGATGCTCACCGCAGTGGTCATCTTCATCGGCTGCACCGCCTGGACGGTCATATACTCCTTCACCGACTCGCGCCTGTTGCCGAGCGAGAATTTCGTCGGCCTCGCCCAGTATGATCGCCTGTTCGGCACGACGCGCTGGAATGTCGCGATCATCAACCTGCTGATCTATGGCAGCCTCAGTCTTATCTTCTCGTTCGTGATCGGCTTCCTGCTGGCGACACTGCTCGACCAGAAGATCCGCTTCGAGAACACCTTTCGCACGATCTTTCTCTATCCCTTCGCGCTGTCCTTCATCGTCACTGGCCTCGTCTGGCAGTGGATTCTCGATCCGGGTCTCGGCCTGCCGAAATTCCTCGGCGAGCTCGGGCTGCCGGGCGGTGATTTCGCGTTGCTCGGCAACAAGCACACCGTCATCTACGCGCTGGTGCTTGCCGGTCTCTGGCAGGGCACGGGGCTCGTCATGGTGCTGATGCTTGCCGGTCTGCGCGGGATCGACAGCGAAATCTGGAAGGCGGCCAAGGTCGACGGCATACCGGCCTGGCGCACCTACATCTTCATCGTCATTCCGATGATGCGCGGCGTTTTCGTCACCACGCTGGTGATCGTCGCTTCCGGCATTGTCCGCGTCTACGACCTCGTCGTCGCGATGACGCAGGGCGGACCGGGCTTTGCCTCGGAAGTCCCTGCGAAATACGTCTACGACCTGATGTTCCAGCGCGGCAATATCGCCCAGGGGCTTGCGGCCTCGACTGTCATGCTCGTCACCGTCTTCATCATCATCGTGCCTTGGGCGCTGATGGAATTCAGGCAGAAAAGAAAGTGAGGAGGGCGTGATGGCTAACACAACCACGATCGAACCATCCGGACCGCGCCCGCAGCGCCGCTTCGCGCCATCCCGGATCATTCTCTATTCCATCCTCTTCGTTGCCGCGGTCTATTACCTGATCCCGCTCTACGTGATGGTCGTGACCTCGTTGAAAGGCATGCCGGAAATCCGCATGGGCAACATCTTCGCCCCGCCGGTCGAGATCACCTTCGAACCCTGGGTGAAAGCCTGGAGCCAGGCCTGTACCGGGCTTTACTGCGAAGGCATTCGCGTCGGCTTCTGGAATTCCGTGAAGATCACCATACCGGGCATCATCGTCTCGATCGCGGTCGCTTCGGTGAATGGCTATGCGCTTGCCAACTGGCGGTTCAAGGGCTCGGAATTCTTCTTCACCGTGCTCCTGTTCGGGGCGTTCATTCCCTATCAGGTCATGCTCTATCCGCTGGTGATCATCCTGCGCGAACTGCACATGTTCTCCACGCTGCCCGGCATCGTGCTGGTGCACACCATCTTCGGCATGCCGATCCTGACGCTCTTGTTCCGCAACTATTTCGCCTCGTTGCCCGAGGAGCTGTTCAAGGCGGCGCGTGTGGATGGGGCAGGCTTCTGGCAGATCTTCTTCCGGATCATGCTGCCGATGTCGCTGCCGATCTTCGTTGTCGGCATGATCATCCAGACGACCGGCATCTGGAACGACTTCCTGTTCGGCGTGATCTTCGCCGGCCAGCAGAACTATCCGATGACCGTCCAGCTCAACAACATCGTCAACGCGGTGCAGGGTGTGAAGGAATATAACGTCAACATGGCGGCAACCCTTCTGACCGGCCTTGTGCCGCTGATTGTCTATTTCGTCTCCGGACCGCTGTTCGTGCGCGGCATTGCCGCCGGCGCGGTGAAAGGGTGAATGATGAACACAAGTGTCTCCATCAAGGATCTGTCGCTGTCCTTCGGCGCCGTCGACGTCCTGAAAAATCTCGACCTCGACATTCAGGACGGCGAGTTTCTCGTGTTGCTTGGCTCGTCCGGCTGCGGCAAGTCGACATTGCTCAACTGCATTGCCGGCCTGCTCGATGTCACCGGCGGGCAGATCTTTATCAAGGACAAGAACGTCACCTGGCTCGAGCCCAAGGATCGCGGCATCGGCATGGTGTTCCAGTCCTATGCGCTCTATCCGCAGATGACGGTCGAGAAGAACCTTTCCTTCGGCCTGCAGGTGGCAAAAGTGCCGAAGGCGGAGATCGAGAAGCGCGTGAAGCGGGCGTCGGAGATCCTGCAGATCGAGCCGCTCCTGAAGCGCAAGCCGGCCGAGCTTTCGGGCGGCCAGCGTCAACGTGTGGCCATCGGCCGCGCTCTGGTGCGCGATGTCGATGTCTTCCTATTCGACGAGCCGCTCTCGAACCTTGATGCCAAGCTCCGTTCGGAGCTGCGCGTCGAGATCAAGCGTCTGCACCAGTCCCTTGAAA